>NZ_KB905961.1:0-6216 GCF_000381125.1 Caldimonas manganoxidans ATCC BAA-369 | reverse complement strand
AGTCCTCGGCGTTGGTGCACACCTCGGCTTGGATGGCCTTCTGGCCTTCGATCAGTAAAGCAGCAGCGGCCGGGCCATGAGCCGGCAGGTAGATGCCCGTCTTGGGCACCTTCTGGCCAGTGCGCACCTGGACCGCCTCGTTGATCCGATACACCGGCCAACTGGCCGGCGGGTTCAGCGGGCCGCGGGACGGTTCGTGGTACGCGAAACTCAAATCCCCAAAATCCCAACTCCCTTGCTCCGTAATGGAAATGTTGAAAGCCATTTTCCAGGAGGCACGTAGGGCCGCTATGTAGCGATCCTGATACGGCTGCGCCATCCAGTAGATGTCATAGTCGCGGTTGATGGAAGCAAAGGTGGTTTCCACATTGCCCGCACAACCCAGCCCCCACAGGTCGCCATGCGATAGGTTGATGTAGGCCCCGTTGAGCGTCTTGAGCGCCCACTGCATGTTTGGAATCACCCGCTCGCCCCACACCGCATCGGGCTGCTGGTGCAACGGTCGGCTGCGGTAGTCCGGCGGGAGGTGCCGCATGAACTCGGCCAGCGCGTCTTCGGCGGCCTTGACACACTGGGCGAAGTGGTCGCGCATTTGGCCGAAGTAGTCGAGTGAGCTGTAGCGCTCCAGCAGATAGATCTCTTGTGGAATCAACGGGATGGTCATCACCGAGCCTCATACCAGTTGTGTTGCAAGATGGGCACGCCCACCAGATCGACCTGGATGTCGCCCTCGTCATAGCCCCAGCCGGTGAACTGGCGCGGGCCCAGGTGCTCGCGCTTCAGATCGGCCGGGTTCACCACGATCTGCTCGGCCCCGCCGTCGAGCCAGAACATATCACCTTGATCGTTGGCCAATACCGGGCGGCCTTGCTCGTCGTTCAGATGTTGGGATGCCGTGGTCCCCCGCCACACCCGCAAGCCCTCGCCGGGCGGCACGGTGTAGGTCACAAACTCGCCATTGTGGTTCCAGTGGCGCCACACGGCGAAGCGCTGGCGCCACTCGGGCTTGCTGAGCAGCTTGTCGAATTCTTCGCGGGTCATCCAGCACAGGCTGTTGTCGTTGCTCTTGGGGTCCAGCACCCGGTACAGCACCGTGCCCGGAGGCAGCACATCGGGGCGCACGGTGTGGAAGGTTTTGAGCGCATTGGTCAAGGGCGGAGGCGCGTTCTCGCTGATATCGAAATGCCCCGGCGGCACTTGCGGTGCCTTTTTCAACGCTTTATGTTTGGCTGCCTTCCCCACCGTCACCCACTTTGGCCGGCTCTTGCGCAACGCCTCGATCTCGGCATCCAGGCTGAAGCGGTGGAAGTGGTGCGGATTGACGGCGTTGGTCTGCGCCCGGTAGTTCAGGCGATGCTCAACATCCAACCTTTGCGCCAGGCGGTTGAGCCAGTTCTGTACCGGCTGGACCGCCTGGGCCAGGGCGCGGTCGGCCTGGCGGCGCACTCCATCGAGCATCTGCAGGGTCTGCTGGGCGCGGCGAGCCAGATCTGTGCCACCCCATCGCTTGACCATCCCCAACAATTGGCGCGCGGGGCCCAACGCGCTGTCCATGGCGGCCGTCAGTCGGCTCACCTGCAGTTGGGCTGCGACGTTGCGCGTTTGCTCGGCCAGGTAGCGGTAAGGCTGATCGATGCGCAGGACAGAGAGTGCCCGGCGCACCTCAGGGCGGGCGAGGTGGTCGTTGAGCTTGGCAATGCCATGTTCGACGTAGGGCCGCGTGGCTTGCCACATGTCGCTGTCCAGCGCCTGGCGGCCGGCGTTGAAGACCGCCTTGCGCCCATACGCAAACAGGATCTTCAGGCATCCCTTGGCCAGGCTGCCCAGGGTCGGGAACAGGCCGATCAGGGTGAGCACCAAGGCCACCCAGGCCCATTTGTTGGTGCTGTCCTCGTTGATCTTCTTGCAGTTGGCGATGAGGTCACGCACGTCGCAGACCTGATCCACCAGAGGGATCATCGATATCACTGTCCCAGTGACCACCTGGGCCGTGGTCTGGTCCTCGGCAAAATCGCCTTGCAGCACCACCCAGATCCATTCGGCGGCGGCCCCGAGGTCTTGCCGGGCGCTTTGCAGCCACCGTCCCGGCGCGGACCGGAACCATCCCAGCGCGTTTTCCAGATCCTCCCAGGTGGCGCTCATGGCCGGCCTCCGAGCTTGGCCTGTGCCGCTGCCACCACGTCGCTCAGCGCGGGCCATGGCTTCTCGGGTTGCGGCTGGCGAGGCTCGTACTCCACGTGCAGCGCCTGCGCAGGCACGTTCTCGTGCCGTGCGTGGCCTTGTGCATCGAGCTGGCCGCTGACGACGACATGGCCCTCGAAGAAGATCTTGTAGCCCTGCCCCGCCATGGGTTCACCGTCCGGCCCCGAGTGGCGAATGGCGATCCAATTGGGGGGGCGATCGAGCACCCCCTCAGGCAAATGCGGCAGCTCTGCCGGCGCACTGCTGCCCCCACCCCACTCATGGGTGGTGGCCTCGACGGTAAAGCTGCCCGGCGTGATGAAGTCGATGTGGGCGCCGTCCAGCACCACCGCGCTGTCGCCGCCCACCAGTTCGATGCGCTGCTGGGCCTGCACGACGATCTCGTCGTTGACGCTCAGGATCTGCACGTCCTGGTCGGCCAGGATCTCCAGCCGGTCGGTGTGCGCGCGCACGCTCACCGGGCCGTGGGCGGCCTTGAGCTGGATGCCGCCTTCGTGCGTGTACCAGCTCGCGGTGCCGCCGGCCACGAGGCTGGCGGTGTGGGCCGCCGCCTCGTGCCAATCGCCTTGCGCGACCCAGGCCTGGTCCTCGGCGGCATAGTGGACGATGGACGCCTCGCTCAGCTGGGCCAGCGTGCAGGGGGTATCGAAGGTGATGGTCGGCGCCGCCGGCCGCTCCACCGGGTCCCCCGGCTGGCGCTGGGCGTCGAGCTTGTGCGCGTCCTGGCCATGCACGGGCCCGGCGTAGGCCCCGTCCTCGGCAGGGTCCAGATGCCGCAGCAGCTCGCGCGTGGCCTCGGCGTGGGGGGTGAGCCCCAGCGCGCGGGCATGAACGGCCGCCTGGCCGAGCCGCTCGGCCAGGTCCTGCGCGGCGTGCAGCTGCGCCACCGCCTCGGCCTGGTCCATCTGGGTGGACTCGGCGCTGCCGTAGGTGCCCGCGCGCAGGCTGGTCGTCACGAGCATGCCCTGCCCCGCGCGCAGCGTGGCCCAGCCTTGCGTGCCGGCCTCGAAGCCGGCCCCTCGCACCGCACCACGGTGCGCGCTGCCCGGCACCTGCCGGATCAGATGGCCCAGACCCCCCTCGGCCAGGTGAACGGTCAGTCTTGCTGGTTCGTGTCCCACTGCCAGATGGTCAGGCCGTAGTCCGTGCTGAATTCGGGCATCACCTCACCCTGCTTGAAGTGGCGCCGGCTGTCCGCTTTCGCAGGCGTGAACCACCACCCCTCGCGCGGGCAGGGCTTGTTCGCTTCACAGCGCAGGCGAAGCGGAGATTGCGGGTTCGGCTGTTCGCCGCCACGCACGTCCGGCTTGTGCACGAAGTACCAGGTGGTGTCTACGGCCTTCGTCTTCGGGGAGTAGGAGGCGAATTCTGGCAGTCCGTGCTCCGGCTCTGCTTCACTGATGACATGCTTTTCGAGGCCGAGGATCTGATACGCGGGTGGCATGGGTCGGCCTTCAACGCAGAAGGCCAAGCTGAAATCGCCTGCCCCTTCGTCGGCCCATTGGGCGGGCACCCAGACGCCGGACCGCGGGCAACGGTCACCAGGTTTGGCTTGGACGCTACGGTCGATGGGATGGGTAGGAAATGCCGCCGGGATCGCGGCGAGTTGGTATTCGGTCAGGTGTTGAATTGCCGTTGATTTATCGCCAACCACGTTGCTGTTATCCAGCAGCCTGCGATCCTGCTCGTTCAGCGATTCGCGATTCAGCCAGTTCAAGCCTTTCCACTTGTTGTTCCTCAGTACGGCAGCTCCCGTGCCACAGGCGTAGCTCATGCGTTCGAACTCTTTTTCCCATTCGTCTCGCGTCTCATAGCCAAAGGCGTTCTCGATCAAGCCTCGGTAGTCGGAAGACGCCGACGACAGGAAGTCGAGCATGGGCATGTAGTCGCCTGCCGTTCTCACGAACTCGATGCCCCGCCGGATATTCTCGGCGTGGGTCAGGTAGCGCGACACCCAATAGTCGACACGTCCCATGCCGTGCGCTTGGTGGCCGGTGACCAGCTTGTTGAAGAAGTGCGCGAACTCCTCGCAAAGCCGCGCGCACAACTCGTAGTACGGAATGGAAGTCGTTTCGTACAGGAACCACGCGTCCCGGTCGAGGTTGCGCGGCACGTCGTAGGGCAGAAGGATTTGCTCGCTCATCAAGCGCTGTCCCGTGCAGTGAAGATCGGCATGTGGGGACGAACCAGGAGCTCCGCGCCATCCCGATGCGCACAAGACGCGGCGAAGTGTCACGTGTCCTGCCGCTCGTCCCACTGCCAGATGGTCAGGCCGTAGTCGCTCCTGAAATCAGGCATCAGCTCGCCTTGCTGAAAGCGGCGGCGGCCGCCTTGTTTGGCGGGGGTAAACCACCAGCCTTCGCGTGGGCAGGGTTGGTTGGCTTCGCAGCGCAGCCGGAGCGAGGTTTCAGGCGTCCGCTGTACGCCGGCGTTCATGTCCGCCTTCTCCAAGAAGTACCAAGTCGTGTCCACGGCCACGGTCTTCAGCGTCCCCGCAACCTCCGTGAAGTCCGGCGCTTCGTGCTCAATTCCGAGCTTGCGGTCGTAGTCTTCCCAGATGTCTTCGACCTCGCGGCCCGTGATTCTGTAGGCGGGCTGCATCGCACGTCCTTCGATGCAGAACGCCAAGCTGAAATCGCCTGCCCCTTCGTCGGCCCATTGGGCGGGCACCCAGACGCCGGACCGCGGGCAACGATCACCAGGTTTGGCTTGGACGCTACGGTCTATGGGATGGGTAGGAAATGCCGCCGGGATCGCGGCCAGTTGGTATTCGGTCAGGTGTTGGATTGCCGTTGATCTATCGCCAACCACGTGGCCGTTATCCAGCAGCCTCCGATCCTGCTCGCTCAGCGATTCGCGATTCAGCCAGTTCAAGCCCTTCCATTGGTTGTTGCGCAACACGTCCGCGCCTGTTCCACATGCATAGTTCAGTCGACCGAACCGCTCCTGCCACTCGTCTCGCGTTTCATAGCCGAATGCGTTCTCGATCAACCCCCGATAGTCCGACGACGCTGCTCCAAGGAAGTCGAGCATGGGCATGTAGTCGCCTGCCGTTCTCACGAACTCGATGCCCCGCCGGATGTTCTCGGCGTGCGTCAGGTAGCGCGAAACCCAATAGTCGACACGCCCCAGGCCGTGGGCTTGGTGGCCGCTGATCAGCTTGTTGAAGAAGTGCGCGAATTCCTCGCAAAGCCGCGCGCACAACTCGTAGTACGGAATGGAGGTCGTTTCGTACAGAAACCATGCGTCCCGGTCAAGGTTGCGCGGTACGTTGTACGGGAGAAGGATCGGCTCGCTCATTGAATGTCGTCCGGCAGTGCAAGGATGATCTTCTTGGCCTCGTCGGCTGTCCAGTCCGAGAATCCCCAGTTGGTTTCGAATGGGCCTCTCTCATGGGGATCGGTCGGCTTGTCCCGGATCGGTGCTGCCACCGGGCGACCCGTCACATCGGTCCACTCGACCCGGGTGTCCGATCCGCCGCGTCCCGGCAGGTCGCTACCCGTTTGCGGATCGACGCGCGGCCGCGTCGCCGCAAACTTGTCCGGGCTGGGATAGAAGACGATCTGTTCCGCTCCGCCTGCCATGTGGTAGGGCGTGCCATCCAACTTCTGCGACGCCGCTGGCCCGCGCCAGACGTGAACAGTTTCTCCCGCAGGGATTTCGTACACCACGTACTGCCCGTTCTGGTTCCATTCCGGTTTTACCGCCAACTTCTCCCGCCACTCGGCTCGACTCTTGAGGCTGCGGAATGTCTTTTCGTCCACCCAAAAGGTCCCGCCGGCGGCTCCATGTCGTTTCGTGTGGAAAGCAACACCGTCACTGGGGCATCGCCGGCGCGAACGGACTGGCCGGTAGGTGCTTGAGCTTGGACATGCGTAGGTAGGCGATGGCGATGAAGTTCTGGCTCGTCCTGAAGCCGCGCGCGGCGCGCTTGGCCTGCTGCAGCAGCCCGTTCATCGCCTCGACGAAGGCGTTGCTGCGGTGATCGACCATGCCGCGCACCACCGCGTCGAA
>NZ_KB905960.1 GCF_000381125.1 Caldimonas manganoxidans ATCC BAA-369 | reverse complement strand
CGACTTCTTCGAAGCGCAGCCCCAGCCCAGCGCGCCCCAGCAGCCGCTGCACAAAAGCCAGGTCGCTTTCTCGGCCTTGGACCACATAGTCCCACGGGCCCAGGGCTTGGAGGTGGGCTTGGACTTCGGGGCTCCAGCGCCAGGCCGCCTGGGGCTGGTACTGGGCAAAGACGTCGTCGATGATTTGGCGCAGGCTGCAATGCTGCCAGGCGCGCTGGCGCCCGCCCAGCCGCAGCCGCCACAGCCACGGCACGATCAGCAGTTCGTAGCGCGCCAGCGCCCCGTTGTAGCCCACCGCGCGCGCCTGCGCAATGTGGCCGCTGACACGGTAGCACTGCCCCTGCGAGCCCACCGTCACCAACTCGGCTCGGCTGTCCAGCCAGTCTTCCAGCACGTGATCGGCCCGCAGCGACAGCACGTGCACGTGGTATGCGTAGGGCTCGTTGAGCGCCTCCCAGCCCACGAAGTGCTCCAGCAGCACACCCCCCAGGCGCGGCCCTTGCACGCGGTGCAGCCGGCCCGCGTCTTCGCACCAGCCCATCCAGCCCGCCGCCAGCGCCGCCACATCCATCGGCTCGGACATGCACCCCCCCCCTGTCTTGTCGTCTGGCCCTCAACAACGGCCGCCGGATGCTAGCAAGCCCCAGCCCACCCGGGCCAGCAGGTTTTGGAAACAGGGTGTGACAGGCGCACCTCAACAAGCCCACCGCGCCGCCCATGACCCCAAGCAGGCCCCTCGAATGAGGGGGGGGTCAGTCTTTGGGCCGGAAGGTGATGAGGATGGGGGAGGGCACGCGGCCGTTCTCGTCGCGTGGCAGGGTTTGGGTGCGTTCGATGGCCCGCAGCAGTCAACGGATGTTGATGCCGGCGGCGCACAACACCGCTTGCCGTGCATCGCCCTCGGCGCCCTTGCGCCAGCAGCGCTTCATGCGGTGATGGTGCTTGGCAGGCCCGATGGCCGGCTCGACCGCCCGAGGCCAGTTCAGCCAATGCTGCTGGCTGCGGCTGCATGTCGCGCAGCACGCGCCCAAGCACGGGGCGCGCTGGCGCTTGAGCGCCCGATGCTGCGCCCGCGCCGGTCCCGGCGCGCCAGCAGGTGCCGCAGGTCGATCATCTGGTCCAGTCGGGCGCGGAAAACGTCCGGCGCACTCATCGAAATCCGTTCCCAAGCTCCCGGGACATCGCATCGAGCGGTTTTATCTTCGGGTGTTCCAACCCCGCAGCAACATCGCCTCACCCACTCAGCGTCCATGCGGCTCGAGGTCGTTTTGCGGGGCTGACTACTTGCGCCACCACCACAGCAGCAGGCTCAGCAGCAGTGAGATCAGCACCGAGGTCGTCAGCGGAAAGTGAAAGCTGAAGCCTTCGCGCTCGAGATGCAGGTCGCCGGGCAGGCGTCCCAAGGGCAGCTTGGATAGCCAGGGCCACAGCAGCCCGAGCAGCACGAAGACGATACCCACCAGGATCAGCCAGCGTTGCATGGGTACGCGGTACGGGAACGTCAAAAGTAAGGCAAGCAAAACCGCCGGGGATTGCCGCCCCAAGGGCCGCAGGGTCGGTGCCTCTCGGGGGAGTATAGGCAACGAAACGCCCGGGTGGGTGTGAGGCCCGGGTGGCCTTGCGCGCATGGATCGCTAGCGCTCCGGCATACAATCGTCCGTTTGTATCGACTCATCCCGGAGACGTCCCGTGTTCATCTCTGACGCATTCGCTCAGGCGGCCCCGGCCGCGCAAGGCGGCACTGAATCGACGCTGCTGAGCCTGCTGCCGCTGGTGCTGATGTTCGTGGTGCTCTACTTCATCATGATCCGCCCGCAGATGAAGCGCCAGAAAGAGCACAAGGCCATGATCGAGGCGCTGGCCAAGGGCGACGAGGTGGTCACCGCCGGCGGGCTGTTGGGCAAGATCGCCAAGCTCGGCGACACTTACTTGCATGTCGAGGTGGCCGATGGCGTGCAGATCCAAATTCAGCGCACGGCCGTGGTGCAGGTGTTGCCCAAGGGAACGATCAAGTAATTTCCGCCTCAGACCCGGCTTGAGCCGGGACCGGGAAGGGCGCCGATGCGGCGCCCTTCATTCCGTGAGGCCCGGCGGCTGCCCCTGTGGTTTGGCGAGCGGGGCGGAGCCGTCATCCTGGGCATGAAAGAGCTGTCATGAACCGCTACCCCCTGTGGAAGTACGCGATCTTGGTGATCGCGGTGATCGTGGGCTTCATCTATACCTTGCCGAATTTTTATGGCGAGGCGCCAGCGGTGCAGGTCTCCAGCGGCAAGGCCACGGTGCGTGTGGACGAGAGCGTGGCCGAACGGGTCCGTCAGGCCCTGAGCGCCGCTGGCGTGGCGGCGGAGTTCGTGCAGCTCGAGGGTCATTCGGTGCGCGCCCGCTTCGCCGACACGGACACCCAGATTCGCGCCCGCGACGTGATCGACCGTGCGCTCAATCCGGATGCCTCGGACCGGTCCTACGTGGTGGCACTGAACCTGGTGTCGCGCTCGCCCCAGTGGCTGGCCTCGATCCATGCGCTGCCGATGTATCTCGGCCTGGACCTGCGCGGCGGGGTGCACTTCTTGATGCAGGTGGACATGGAGGCCGCGCTGACGCGCCGCATCGAAGCCTACGCCGGGGATGCGCGCACCTTGCTGCGTGATCGCAACCTCCGCCATGCCGGCATCAACCGACAGGGCCAGCAGATCGAACTGCGTTTTCGCGATGCGGCCACCTTGCAGCAGGCCCGCCAGGTGCTGGCCGAGCAACTGGCCGACCTGGCATGGGTGGAGTCGACCGAGGGGGCGGATCTGCGGTTGCTTGGCACGCTCAAGCCCGAGGCCGCGCGCCGCATTCAAGACCAGGCGATCAAGCAAAACATCACCACGCTGCACAACCGTGTCAATGAGCTGGGCACCAGTGAGCCGGTGATCCAGCAGCAGGGCTTGGACCGGGTGGTGGTGCAACTGCCCGGCGTGCAGGACACCGCGCGGGCCAAGGACATCATCGGGCGCACGGCCACCTTGGAGGTGCGACTGGTGGACGACAGCGCCGAAGCCATGGCGGCCTTGGCCGGCAGCGGGCCGGTGCCTTTCGGCACCGAGCGTTATGTCGAACGCGGCGGCGCGCCGCTGATCGTCAAGCGCCAGGTCATCCTCACCGGCGAAAACCTCACCGACGCTCAGGCGGGGTTCGACGAGCATCAGCAGCCGGCGGTGCACCTGACGCTCGATGCCAAGGGGGCGCGCATCTTCCGCGACGTCACGCGCGAGAACGTCGGCCGCCGAATGGCCATCTTGCTGTTCGAGAAGGGCAAGGGCGAGGTCGTCACCGCGCCGGTCATCCGCACCGAAATCGGCGGCGGGCGCGTCCAGATCTCCGGGCGCATGACCACGCAGGAGGCCAACGACGTGGCGCTGTTGCTGCGCGCGGGTTCGCTGGCGGCGCCCATGGAGATTATCGAAGAGCGCACCATCGGCCCGGCTCTGGGCGCCGAGAATATCGCCAAGGGCTTCAACAGTGTGGTCTGGGGCTTCGTGGCCATCATGGTGTTCATGGTGGCTTACTACATGCTCTTTGGCGTGTTCTCGAGCCTGGCGTTGGCGGTCAACCTGCTGCTGCTCATTGCCCTGCTGTCGATGCTGCAGGCCACGCTGACGCTGCCGGGCATTGCGGCGATCGCGCTGACCTTGGGCATGGCCATCGATGCCAACGTGCTCATCAACGAGCGCGTGCGTGAGGAACTGCGCAATGGCGCCTCGCCGCAGGCGGCCATCCACGCAGGCTATGAACGGGCCTGGGCCACCATCCTCGACTCCAACGTCACCACGCTGATCGCCGGCGTGGCCTTGCTCGCCTTCGGCTCGGGGCCGGTGCGCGGCTTTGCCGTGGTGCACTGCCTGGGCATCCTGACCTCGATGTTCTCGGCCGTGCTGTTCTCGCGGGGCTTGGTGAACCTGTGGTACGGGCGGCGCAAGAAGCTCAAGTCCATCTCCATCGGCCAAGTGTGGATCCCCGGCGCCGAGCGCGCCCCCAAGGCCTGACGGCGGCCCACGCACAGGAAGCACGCACATGGAACTGTTCCGGATCAAGCGCGACATCCCGTTCATGCGCCACGCGCTGGTGCTCAACATGGTGTCGGTGGCGTTGTTCGTCGCGGCGGTGTTTTTCCTCATCACCCGCGGGCTGCACTTGTCGATCGAGTTCACGGGCGGCACCGTCCTGGAGGTGCAGTACGCGCAGGCGGCCGACGTGGGCCGCGTGCGCAGCCAGATCGAATCGCTGGGCCTCGGTGAGGTGCAGGTGCAAAACTTCGGCACCTCGCGCGATGTGTTGATCCGCGTGCCGCTGCGCGGTGAGGTGGCCCAGTCGGAGGTGGTGTCCCGGGTCATGGAAGCGCTGTGTCGTGCCGAGGACGGACGTCTGGCGCAGCGTCAGGAAGTCACCCCCCAAGGCGAGGCGGTCAGCCGCCAGGTGTGCGAAGCCGCTGGCAGCGAGCCGTTGCGGCTGCAGCGCAGCGAGTTCGTCGGCCCGCAGGTGGGCGCCGAACTGGCCCGCGATGGCGCCATCGCGCTGGCGATGACGATCGTGGGCATCATGATCTACCTGGCCTTCCGCTTCGAGTGGAAGTTCTCGGTGGCTGCCATCGTCGCCAATTTGCACGACGTGATCATCATCTTGGGCTTCTTTGCCTTTTTCCAGTGGGAGTTTTCGCTGTCGGTGCTGGCGGCGGTGCTGGCCGTGCTGGGCTATTCGGTCAATGAGTCGGTGGTGATCTTCGATCGCATTCGCGAGTCCTTCCGCAAGTACCGCAAGATGACGACGGCGCAGATCATGGACAATGCGATCACGCGCACCATGAGCCGCACCATCATCACGCACGGCTCCACGCAGATCATGGTGCTGTCGATGCTGATCTTCGGTGGCCCCACGTTGCACTATTTCGCGTTGGCGTTGACGATTGGCATTTGCTTTGGCATCTACTCTTCGGTGTTCGTCGCTGCGGCCACGGCGATGTGGCTGGGGGTCAAGCGCGAAGACTTGATTTCCCCCACGCGCAAGGAGACCGATCCGAACGACCCGAACGCCGGTGCCGTGGTGTAGAGTTCGGCGAAACCACTTTGCCGACGCCGGCCCGATTTCGTTGACCATGACCACCCCTGCCGACCCCAAGGCGCTCGCTGCCCAGGCCCGCAGGACGTTCCTGAACGTGGTGCTCTATGGCGCAGCCCATGCGATGGCCGCGGTGGAAGAGGGGGCCAAGCTCTTGGCCACGCAGCCGGCGCCGCCCGAACTCTTGCTGCGACGCCGCGAAGCCTGGGCCGATGTGCAGCGCCTGCGCGAGGCTTGGCGTCAGCAGCTGGCCGAGCAGATTCAGTCCTGGCAGGGGACGCTGTCGTCCACCGGGGCCAGCCCCACGGCGATGGCCGGTCTGTCGCGCAGCGCCGAACTGTCGCTGGTGGACGATGCCACCATCGAGCACGAGATCCTGAGTTCGCGCTTGGCCTTGGCGGCGATGGATCAGGCCAGTTCCGAGTTCACCGACCTGCGCTCGCGCATTCTCGCGCTGGAGCGCCGGGATGAATTGCCGCCCTCGGACTTGCTGCGTCCACAGGCGATGGGGGGGCTGATCCTGCGCACCTGGCGCAATGCCGGGCTGGGGCTGGAGGCATGGCGCTGCCTGCAGCCGGTGCTGCATGAAGAAATGGGCCACCTGATCGTGCTGGCCTACCACGAAACCAACAAGTGGCTCATTGCCCATGGGGTGCTGCCCGAGATCGACTTGCGCCCGTTGATCCGGCGGGCTCGCGACGCCGGCGTGGCTTCCACAGGACGTGCGGCGGCGGCTTTGGCCGGTGGGGCGGCAGCCCCCGGCGGGTCCACCGGAGGGGGGCTGGGCGGCTCGACGCCGGGCAGTTTCCACGGGGGGGGCGACGAGACGCGCTTGATGACGCGCGCGTCTCAGTTGCTGCGCGCCTCCGAGCAGGCGCAGGCAGTGCTGGGACGACTGAACCGGCTGGTGGGGCGGCAGGTGCCCGAGTTCGAAACCACCGCCCAAGTGCGTCCGGCCTCGCCGCGGCTGTCCGAGGCCATGGTCCATGCCGAGCGCGAGCTGGCGCGGCAGTTCCAAGCCAGCGCCCAGGCAGGCCTGGAGGTCCAGCCCGCAGCACTGGCACGAGGCCTGCAAGAGCGCAAACAGGTGCTCAAGCAGGCGGCCGAGTCGCCGATCGAGCGAGCCACCATCGAGATCGTGGCGCTGCTGTTTCAAAGCTTGTTGATGGAAGAACGCCTGCCTGCCTCGGTGCGGGTGTGGTTCGCCCGGTTGCAAATGCCGGTGCTGCGTGTGGCCATCAGCGAACCCGATTTCTTCGCCACCATCGACCATCCGGCGCGCAAGTTGATCGACCGCATGGGCGCCTGTGTGATGGGCTTCGACGATGCCACTGCCGGGGCCAGCGAGGCGCTGGAGAAGGAGATCAAGCGCGTGGTGCAGGTGGTCGAGGCCTATCCCGACACCGGCCGTCGTGTGTTCCAGACCGTGCTGGTGGAATTCGAAAAATTCCTCGAGCACTATTTCCGCAACGAGCACGAGCCCTCGCGGCGCGGGGTGTCGCTGGCGCAGCAGGTCGAGCAGCGGGAGATTCTGGCCATCCAGTACACCATCGAGCTGCGCAAGATGCTCAACGAGGTGCCGGTGCAGGAGGGCGTGCGCGACTTCTTGTTCCAGATTTGGGCCGACGTGCTGGCGATGACCGCGGTCAAACATGGTCCGCAAAGCGAGCAGA
This sequence comes from Caldimonas manganoxidans ATCC BAA-369, assembly GCF_000381125.1. Classification (GTDB taxonomy): domain Bacteria; phylum Pseudomonadota; class Gammaproteobacteria; order Burkholderiales; family Burkholderiaceae_C; genus Caldimonas; species Caldimonas manganoxidans. The sequence continues at coordinate 26,176 of NZ_KB905960.1, read as the reverse complement.
CCAAAGCGATGAAGCGGGCGGCGGCTGACCTGATCTGGTCGGCCAGCGCCAAGGTCTCGCGCGAGGAGCGCGCCGAGGTCATCCGCCGCCTGCCGCCGCTGCTCAAGACCCTGCGCGATGGCATGGCCAGCGCCGGCGTGCCGCCCGACAAGCAGGACGAGCACATCCAGACGCTCAACAACTCGCTGGCTGCGGCCTTTACCGCCAAGACGGCGGCCATTCCGCCCGAGCGGCTCAACGAGCTGATGTTGCGGCTGGAAACGTTGGAAGAAATCCTGCCCGATACCGAGGTCGAGATCGACGAGTCGATGGTGCTCGACCTGTCCGGCCATGAAACGGCAGACCTGGAGGTGGTGGCCGAGGGCGGCTCGATGCCCAGCCCGGCCATGGTCGCTTGGGCGCGGGGGCTACAGGTGGGCGCTTGGTTCAAGCTGGACTACCGCGGGCGCAACGAGGCCGTGCAATTGGCCTGGCAGGGCTTGCGCAAACAGCTCAGTTTGTTCGTCGCGCCCACCGGGCGCTGCGTGCTGTTCCAGCAGCACCGCCTGGCGGCCTTCCTCCAGGCCGGCTTGCTCGTGCCCGCCGAGGAAGAAGCGCTGACGGTGCGAGCCACCCGCGATGCGCTGGCCAAGCTCGACGCCGACCCCAGCCGATTGCTGAACTGACTCGGCGCCCGCACCGCGCAAGTGCGGCGTGGCGCGCGGCCCGTCGCTGGAGGCCGAGCCCTCAGTGAATCAGCCGGTCCTTGGCGTCCACGAAGAGTTCGTCGAGGATCAGCGCGTCGGGCTCTTCGCCCAGGCTCCAGAAGACCATCAGCACGATGATCTTCAGATCCTCCAGGGCCACCGGGCCGCCGGGGATGGCCATGGCACGGTCGATCACCATTTCGCGCATCGGCGCGGGCAGGACGCCTGCCGATTCCAGGAAGCTGATGAACCCCAGGCAGTCGGGCCCGAAATGCTCTTGCTCGGCCGGGGTGTACACCCGCACCCCCGAAGCGCTCTGGGCCTTGGCATGGATCTGGGCCGAGACGGCCAATCCGTCCAACCAGTTGAGGGCCTCTTGAATTTCCTCGTTCTCGAAACCCACGGCCGACAGTTTGCGGGCCAACTGGTCGTGGTCCGGGCAGGCGTCGGGGCGCCAGTAGTTTTCGTAGAGGTACACGAGCACGTCGAACATGCTGGGACTATACCCGAGGCGAACGGGGCGGCAAGCGCGCAATACCGCTGTCATCCACCGGGGTATCGCCCGTTTCATCCTACGGAACTCAGGCCCGGTGGCAACGCTGGTACAGACCGCCGGGCAGCCGCTCGACGCGGCCTTCGAGTTCCAGTTCCAGCAAGCGGGCATTGAGCTGGTCGGTGGGCCAGCCACAGCGGGCTTGCAGCGCGTCCAGCGAGGCTGGATCATGGCCCAGGGCCATGAGCAGCGGGTCCTCGGTCTCGTCGGGGCTGCAGGCCGAGGGGGCCGCCTCGGTCGGGGGACGCACCTCGGGCCCGAGCAAGTCCTCCAGAATGTCCTGTGCCGACTCCACCAGCTTGGCGCCTTGCTTGATCAAGGCATGGCAGCCGCGCGATTGCGGGGCATGGATGGAGCCGGGAATCGCGAACACCTCCCGGCCCTGTTCCGCCGCCAAGCGCGCGGTGATCAGCGAGCCGGATTGCAGCGCGGCCTCCACCACCAAGGTGCCGCGGCTCAAGCCGGCGATCAGCCGGTTGCGTTGCGGAAAATGCTGCGGCAAGGGTGGGGTGCCGAGCGGGTACTCACTCAGGAGCAAACCTTCGGCGGCAATGCGTTCCGCCAAGGCGCGGTGGCGGCGGGGATAGACCTGGTCCAAGCCGGTGCCGACCACGGCGATGGTGCGTCCGGGCCCGCTGAGGCCGCCTTCATGGGCGGCCGCGTCGATGCCCAGGGCCAGCCCGGAGACGATGGTCCAGCCGGCCTGGCTGAGGTGGTGGGCGAAGGCGCGTGCATTCTCTTGCCCTTGCCGGGTGGGATGGCGGGTGCCCACGATGGCCAGGCAGGGGGCTTGCAACCAGGCCAGATCGCCGCAGGCATAGAGCAAGACTGGCGGGTCGGCGGTGGCCAACAGCCACGGGGGATAGGCTGGGTCCCCGAGGGTCAGCACATGATGGCGCGCATCGGCCTGTAGCCACTCCAGGGTCCGCGCCACCAAGCCAGCCAACTGCGGCGGCTCGTGCTCCAGGGCCTGGGCCGCTGGAGCCGAGAGCAGGTGGCGCCGCGCCTGTGGCGCGGCCGCGCAGGCGGCCTGGGGCGAGCCGAAGGCGGCCAGCAGCCGTCGCACGGCCTGGCGGCCCAGCCCTGGGGTTTCCAGCAGCCGCAACCAAGCGGCCAGTTCATCGGCAGACAGGGAAGAGGAAGCAGCCATCCGGAAAGGGGCCCGGCCCGGGCCAGGGTGCTGCGGCGATTCGGGGCCCAGCCGGGCAGGGAGGCGCCGGCCGGCTTGCCCCGTCTGGTTCAGGGCTGGGTGAAGCGGTCGCCGACCACCACCGGGTTCCTGACGTTCAGGATCAGGGCGTAGGACATGCGATCGAACACCCGGAAGACGAACAGCAGGCCGTGGCGCTCGTCGGGCAAGCGCAGCGTGGCCTTGTCCGGCGAGGTGGTGTCCCGGACCACACGGCCAGCCGACCACAGGGCCAGCACATGGCCGCGCTCCAGGCCGTCGCGCTTGCCCTTGTTGAGGGCGACGACCTGATTTTGACCGGCCGTGGCACCTTCGCCGTAGATCGAGACGATGCGGCCTTCGACCGGTTGTTGCGGCGCATGGGGCACGTAATTGATGAACTCGCGGGGCGGCTGCGGGGCCAGGCGGTCGCCCACCCCCATTTCCAGGCGCACCGATTGCACTTCCACGGTGGCCGGCACGATCTCGCCCTGGGCCGTGCTACCCCCCGGCCGCACATAGGTGGCCGCTCCCACGTAGGCGGCTTCATAGCCCAGCACCTCCCGGGTGTCGGGATCGACCAACGCTTTGGGGTTGCGGAAGACGCGCCAGTCACGCTGGTTGCCCAGCTCGCCGCGCACGTAGGCCCGGTCGCCGCGCGACATCAGCACGCGGCCTTCCTGCGCGGCCACCACGCGCGGGGCGGTTTCGAGTTCGTCGCTGTTGAAGATGACGGCTTCGTTCAGGAAAGGCTCGATCAGGTGCAGCGGTACCGAGGCGATGCCGTCGATCAGTTCGGTGCTGCGCACCCGCGGGGACAGGCGCACCGTGTCGCCGCTGACGGCCTGCGCCACACGCAGTTGGGCGCGACCATCGCGCTTTTCCAGCACCAGGATCTGGCCGGGGAAGATCAAATGGGGGTTGCGGATCTGATCGAGGTTCATGCCCCACAGCTCGGGCCACCGCCAGGGGCTGCGCAGGAACAGGCTGGAGATGTCCCACAGGGTGTCGCCACGCTTGACGGTGTAGACGTCGGGCGCGTTGGGGGCCAGCTCGGACAGCGGCACCCCGGCCTGGGCGACTTGTTGGGCCGTGGCGCGCTGCTGCGGGGTGATCGGATAATTGACCGCCCAGGCCGCCGCGGCGGCGGTGGCCAGGGTCAAAGCGACCAAAGCGTGGGCCCCGCGGCGCGCCCGCGCGGGGGCTTGCGTCGGACGGGCTTGCGGCGTGAGCTGAACAGTCATGCAGGGGTCTCCGCGTACCGGCATGGCCTGGTGTTGGGGGCCATGACGCCGTATGGTTAATGAGTTGTTGTTCCGCCCGGGGACGACAGATCGGCGAAAATCCTCACATAGTTTCGGAGATTCTGCCCATAAACCCTTGATGCCGCAATGAATTTTGCCGGACGTTACTGGTGCGACGGCATTGGTTCACGAAAAGCGGCGTTGCAAGTCATCCACACCTGCCGCCCTTGGCGGGCGGCCCCGCACCCATGGCCCTGTTGAACATTCTGCGTTATCCCGACCCCCGCCTGCACAAGGTGGCTCAGCCCGTGGCTCAGGTGGACGATCGCATCCGGCGCCTGGTGGACGACATGCTGGAGACCATGTATGCCGCCCAAGGCATTGGATTGGCGGCCACCCAGGTGGATGTACACGAACGGGTGATCGTGATCGACGTCTCCGACGAACGTGACGATCCCCGGGTGCTGATCAACCCCGAGTTGATCGACAAGAGCGAAGAAAAAATCGTCTGGGAAGAGGGCTGCCTGTCGGTGCCGGCCATCTACGACAAGGTCGAGCGCCATGCCCGCGTGCGCGTGCGTGCGCTGGACCGCGATGGCCAGCCCTATGAATTCGATGCCGAGGGCTTGCTGGCGGTGTGCGTGCAGCACGAAATGGACCATCTGATGGGCAAGGTCTTCGTCGAGTACCTCTCACCGCTGAAGCGCAACCGCATCAAGACCAAGCTGCAAAAGCGCGCCAAGGAAGCGGCGCGCTGAAGCCGGGCCATGCGCATCGCTTTTGCCGGGACGCCCGAGTTCGCACAGACGGCCTTGGCCGCGCTGGAGGCCGCCGGCTTCGAGATCGTGCTGGTGTTGACCCAGCCGGATCGGCCGGCCGGCCGGGGGATGAAGCTCCTGCCCAGTGCGGTCAAACAATGGGCCCAATCCCATGGTGTGGAGGTGGCCCAGCCCCGCAGCCTGCGCCTGGACGGCCGCTATGGGCAGGACGCGCGGGCGGTGCAGGAGCGCTTGCGGGCCTTGCAGCCCGAAGCCATGGTGGTAGCGGCCTACGGACTGATCCTGCCGTCTTGGGTGCTGCAGCTGCCGCGCCTGGGATGCCTGAACATCCATGCCTCGTTGCTGCCGCGCTGGCGGGGGGCGGCTCCCATCCAACGGGCCATCGAGGCCGGCGACGCGCACACCGGCGTCACGATCATGCAAATGGATGAGGGGCTGGACACCGGCGACATGCTGCTGAGCGCGCCCGAGCCGATCCGCCCGGACGACACCGCCGCGTCACTGCACGACCGGCTGGCCGCACTGGGCGCCCGGCTGATCGTCGAGGCCTTGGCCTTGGCGGCCCGTGGCGGCTTGCGTCCTGTGAAGCAGCCCGAGGAGGGCGCGACCTACGCGCGCAAAATCGACAAGGCCGAAGCGGCGATCGATTGGACGCAGCCGGCGGTGGTGATCGAGCGCAGGCTGCGGGCCTTCGACCCGTTTCCCGGGGGGGCGGCGCGGCTCGCGCAGCAGCCCTTGAAGATCTGGGCGGCCCGGCTGGCTGTCGGTCAGGGGCGGCCCGGCGAGGTGCTGCGCCTGGACGAGGCCGGGCCGGTCGTGGCCTGCGGCGAGCAGGCGCTGTGCCTGACCCAGTTGCAAAAGCCCGGCGGCCGGCGCTTGAGCGGCAGGGAGTTCCTGAGCGGCCACCCGGTGGCGCCGGGCATGGTCCTGGGGCCGCCGACTTGAGTTCCTCCCGGTTCGTCCCCAGATGGGGGGTCGAGATTCCACGCCATTGAAAGGAACGCATCCATGTTCAATATGCTGAAGACCGCCGTCCTGATGGCGGCCATCACCGGACTGTTCATGGCCATCGGCTCCGTGTTGGGCGGGCAGCAGGGCATGATGCTGGCGCTCTTGGTGGCGCTGGGGATGAATTTCTTCAGCTACTGGTTTTCCGACAAACTGGTGCTGAAGATGTACAACGCCCAGGAGGTCGACGAGACCACGGCGCCCCAGTTTTACGCGATGGTGCGCGAGCTGGCCGGCCGGGCGGGGCTGCCCATGCCGCGGGTCTACCTGATCCACGAGGAGGCGCCCAATGCTTTTGCCACCGGGCGCAACCCGCACAACGCCGCCGTGGCGGCCACCACCGGGCTGATGCGTATCCTCAATGAGCGTGAGTTGCGCGGCGTGATGGCCCATGAGCTGGCCCATGTGAAGCACCGCGACATCCTGATTTCCACCATCAGCGCCACCATGGCCGGTGCAATTTCGATGCTGGCCAATTTCGCGATGTTGTTCGGGGGGCGCGACAGCGAAGGTCGGCCGGCCAATCCCATCGTGGGCTTGCTGGTGATGATTCTGGCGCCGCTGGCCGCCAGCCTGATCCAGATGGCCATCAGCCGTGCGCGCGAGTTCGAGGCCGACCGCGGCGGCGCCGAGATCTGCGGCGACCCGCAAGCCCTGGCCAGTGCCTTGCAAAAGATCCAGCGCTACGCGCAGGGCATTCCGCTGGAGGCGGCCGAGCGCCACCCGGAGACGGCGCAGATGATGATCATGAACCCGCTGTCCGGTGGGGGGCTGAGCGGGCTGTTTTCGACCCATCCGTCCACCGAAGATCGGGTGGCGCGCCTGCTGGAGATGGCCCGCAGCGGCGTGTACCGTTGAGCGCTGGAGGGGCTCAAGTCGGCTTGCCGGTGGCCGATACCGGTGAGAACGGACCATTTGCTGCCTTGCCATGCGTGCCCTGATTGCCCTTTTGCTGCTGCCCGGCCTGCTGGTGCTGGCGGGCTGCGACCAGCTTGGCATCGAGTCGGCGCAGGCCGTGGCCGAGCGGCGTGAGGCCGAAGGGCGTGCACTGGGTGCGGCCTGCCGCCATGCCGGCCGGGCCATCGAGGACTGTTTCACGCTCAATCCCAAGGCCGACAAGGCGGCCATCTTCGCCGGCTGGCGCGAGATGAACGACTACATGACCGAGAACAAGCTTTCGGAAGTGCCGCCCCAGCTGCCCAATCCGCGTCAGGCCCGTTTGCTGGCGCCGGCCGAAGGCACGCCCGCCGAACACTGAGGCGCTCGCGCGTCGCACCCCGCCCGCTTCAGGGGGGCAGTGAGGCCGATCGAGCGACTCTTTTCCCGCCGCTACGGGGCGAGCACCTCGTGTTCGGTGACCACGATCGTCAGTGGGCGGTCATGGTCCTGGGGTTCGAGGGCGATCTGGCTGTCGGCATAGGCCACGCCCACGGCGGTCACGCCCGGGTGCGCGGCCAGCCAGCGGTCGAAGTAGCCGCCGCCATAGCCCAGCCGGTAGCCCGCGCGGCTGAAGCCCACGCAAGGCACCAGCACCACATCGGGCACGACCTCGGCGCCTGCCGTGCTGGGGATGCCGCAGTCATCGAGCAGCTCGGGCGGGCTGCGGCCGTCCCAGTGCCGGTAGACCATCGCCGCGGGACGACGGCGGGCAAAAGGCAAGGCCAGCCCTGCGGCGAGCTCGGGCATGTCGTCGCCCCAGGCTGACACTGCGTTAAATTCCCCGTGGACCGGCCAGTACAGCCCCAGCACCTGCGGCTCCAGAGTGACGAGCACGTCGCGCAGCCGCCGCCCCAGGGTCTGATGGGCCGCCGCACCTGCAGGGGAGGCCACGAAGCGCTCGCGCGCTTGGAGCAGTTGCTGACGCAACGCGGCCCGCTCCAGGGACTCCGACTCCGAGATCCAAGGCATCTGCTCGATGAGATTTTTTCCCAAAGGATTCGATTATCGGCGCGCCTTGAGCGTGGTGGTGGCCGCGCTGCTGACCGGCTGCGCCTGGGGGCCCTTGCGCGCGCAGCAGGTGGCCGACTTGGCGGTGCAGGCGCGTGACGCCTATGCACGCAAGGACGCGGCTCGGTTGCAAAGCCTGCTGCGCGAGGCCCGAGCGCAGAACCATCCCTTGACGCCTTGGATCGATTATTGGGCGCTCAACCTGCGTCTGAGCGAAGCCAGCGCGGGCGAGCTGGCCGAGTTTTACGCGCGCTGGGGCGGCACTTATGTGGAAGACAGGCTGCGCAACGACTGGCTGCTCGAGCTGGGCCGCCGCGGCGACTGGGCGCAGATGGCCGTCGAGCTGCCGAAGTTCCGCATGCGCGATGACCGCGAGCTCCACTGCTATGAGCAGATCCTGCGTCACCGCGACGGTCATGCGCTAGAGGCGCTGCGCCAGGCGGCCCGGGCGGCTTGGTATGCCCAGCGCGACGCCGACGTGGGCTGCGCGGCGATGGCCTCACAGCTTTACGCGGCTGGCGTGCTCACGGCCGACGATGTCTGGCGCAAGGCCCGGCTGGCCCTCGAGCAGAACCGCCCGCGGGCGGCGCGTCAGGCCTTGGAATTGCTGGGAGCCTCGGTCGTCATCAATTTCAACGAGCTGCTGGAGAACCCGGCCCGCTACGTGGTGCGCGCCGGCCGCACCGACCGGCGCGAGGCGGCCGAGCTGACCGCGCTGGCCCTGATCCGTCTGGCGGCCAACGATCCGCAGTTGGCTGCCACTCAGATGCGTGACCGCTGGGCGGCCTGGCTGCCCGACGAGCTGGCGTCCTGGGTGTGGGCCAGCATCGGCCGCCAAGCGGCCCTTCGGCTGATGCCCGAGGCGGTCGAGTACTACCAGTATGCGGCGCGCAAGGCCGATGTGGGCTCGTGGTCGGACGAAATGCTGGTTTGGAAGGTGCGTGCAGCCCTGCGTGCGGGCCGCTGGTCGCAGGTGTTGCAGGGCATCGAGGCCTTGTCGGGCGCCGAACAGCGCGAGCCGGCCTGGATGTACTGGAAGGCACGTGCCTTGCGCGAGGTGGCCCGGGAGTCGGCCCAAGCCGAAAGCTTGCGCGCCCAGGCCCAGGCGCTGCTGGAGACCTTGGCCGGCCAATACCATTTCTACGGTCAATTGGCGGCCGAGGCCTTGGACCGGCCGCATCTGCTGCCACCTGCGCCAGCGCCGTTGACCGCCGAGGAACGGGCCCGGGCGCAGGCCAACCCCGGCTTGCAGCGGGCGCTGCGACTCATCGAGCTGGGCTTGCGCAACGAGGGCGTGCGCGAATGGAACTGGACCCTGAGCTTCGGCGGCCCTGGACGCATGGGCGACCGCGACCTGCTGGCCGCCGCCCAGTTGGCCTGCGATCTGCAGGTGTGGGACCGCTGCATCAACACCAGCGAGCGCACCCAGGCCGAGGTGAGTTTCGAGCAGCGCTTCCCCATGCCTTTTCGGCGCGAGGTGATTCTCAAGGCGCGTGAGGTGGGCGTGGACCCGGCCGTCGTCTATGGGCTGATTCGTCAGGAATCTCGGTTCATCCTGGATGCGCGCTCACACGTGGGGGCCTCTGGGCTGATGCAGCTGATGCCGGCCACCGCCCGCTGGACGGCGCGCCAAATCGGCCTGAAGTATCAGCCCTCGATGCTCAATGATCGCGAGATCAACCTGTTGTTGGGGATGAGCTATCTGAAGCTCGTGATCGAGGACCAGGGCTCGCTGGCGCTGGGGGCGGCGGCCTACAACGCCGGACCGGGTCGGCCGCGCCGCTGGCGCGAGGGGCCGGTGCTGGAAGCCGCCGTGTGGATCGAAAATATTCCATTCAACGAGACGCGGGACTACGTGAAGAAAGTGTTGTCCAACGCCACGTACTACGACGCGCTGTTGCATGGGCGGGTGCCTCGGCTGCGTGATCGCCTGGAGCCCCGCATCGGGCCACGCGCCCCGGATGCACCAGCGCCCCGCGCCGATTTGCCCTGATGGCCCTGTTTGGTGGACACCTCATGAACAAGATCCTCGTCCTTGGCGGCACCGGCTTCGTGGGCCGCCATCTGTGCGAACGCCTGGTCGAACGCAACGGCGGTGGCGGAGGCATCATCCGTGTGCCCAGCCGACGGCCCGCGCGGGCCAAGCACATCCAGATGTTGCCCACGGTGGAGCTGGTCCAGGCCGATGTGCACGATCCGGCCCAGTTGCGCCGCCTAGTGGCCGGCTGCGATGCGGTCATCAATCTCGTGGCCATCCTGCATGGCCGAGCCGCCGACTTCGAGCGCGTGCACGTGGCGCTGCCGCGCCAGCTGGCCCAGGTGTGTGCCGAGCAAGGCGTGCGCCGCTTGCTGCATGTCAGCGCATTGGGCGTGGGCGAAGGTGCCCCCTCGCATTACTTGCGCAGCAAGACCGAGGGCGAGGCCGTGCTGCGAGCGCAGTCCGGGCTCGATCTCACGGTGCTGCGACCGTCGGTGATCTTTGGGGCCGAAGACCGCTTTCTCAACCTCTTTGCGGCGTTGCAGCGTGTCTTTCCCGTGCTGCCGCTGGCCGGTGCGCGGGCCCGCTTCCAGCCGGTGTGGGTGGGCGATGTGGCCCAGGCCCTGGTCCACGCCTTGGACCGCCCCGACTCGATCGGCCAGACCTACGAATGCGCCGGACCGCAGGTCTACACCCTGGCCGAGTTGGTGCGCCTGGCCGGCGAGCTGTCGGGCCATCCCCGGCCCATCGTGCCCCTGCCCGAGGTCCTGGGCTGGCTGCAGGCGCTGGTGTTTGAGTGCCTGCCGGGCGAGCCTTTGATGAGCCGCGACAACATCGCGTCGATGCGCGTGCCCAACGTGGCCAGCGGTCGGCTGCCGGGCCTGCAGGCTCTGGGGATTGCCCCGGTGGACCTGCCTTCGGTGGCTGCGGGCTATCTGGGTGGGCGCGAGCCGCGCAGCCGCTACCTGCAGTACCGGGCTTTTGCCCGTCGCGGCTGAGCGGGGGCGCACCGGCTGAAGCCGGCCCGCTACACTTGCTGGCCATGAAGGTCTACATGGTCGGGGGTGCCGTGCGCGACCGGCTGCTCGGCCTGCCGGTCAGCGACCGCGACTGGGTGGTCGTGGGCGCCACCCCCGAGGCCATGATCGCCTCGGGCTTCACGCCGGTGGGGCGCGATTTCCCGGTGTTCTTGCATCCTCAGACGCATGAGGAATATGCGCTGGCGCGCACCGAGCGCAAGACGGGCCACGGCTACCATGGCTTTGTCTTCCATGCGGCGCCGGACGTGACCCTGGAGCAAGACCTCCAGCGCCGCGACCTGACGATCAATGCCATCGCCGAGGACGAAGACGGCCGCCTGATCGACCCTTTCGGCGGTGTGCGCGATCTGCAGGACCAGGTGCTGCGGCATGTCTCACCGGCGTTTGCCGAGGATCCGGTGCGCATCCTGCGCGTGGCCCGCTTTGCGGCGCGCTTCACCGAGTTCAGCGTGGCGGCCGAGACGCTGATGCTGATGCGCCAGATGGTCGAGCACGGCGAGGTCGATCACTTGGTGCCCGAGCGCGTGTGGCAGGAGCTGTCGCGTGGGCTGATGGAGAAGAAGCCCTCACGCATGTTCGAGGTGCTGCGCGAGTGTGGCGCCCTGGCACGCCTGCTGCCCGAGGTGGATCGGCTGTGGGGCGTGCCGCAGCGGGCCGAATACCACCCCGAGGTGGATACGGGCATGCACCTGATGCTGGTGCTGGACATGGCCGCGCGGCTGAAGGCGTCTTTGCCTGTGCGGTTTGCTTGTTTGACGCACGATCTGGGCAAGGGCACCACGCCGCCGCAGCTGTGGCCGCGTCACATCGGGCACGAGCAGCGCAGCGTGGGCTTGTTGCGCCAGCTGTGCGTGCGTCTGCGTGTGCCCAGCGACTGCCGCGAGATCGCCGAAGTGGTGGCGCGCGAACACGGCAACATCCACCGCGCCGGCGAGTGGACGGCCGCGGCCCTGGTGCGCCTGCTGGAGCGTTGCGATGCGTTTCGCAAGCCCGAGCGCTTCGAGGAGATCTTGCTGGCCTGTGAATGCGATGCCCGGGGCCGGCTCGGTCTGGGCGAGCAGGACTATCCGCAGGGCCAGCGGCTGCGCCGCGCCTTGCGCGCCGCGCAAGGGGTGGACGCTGGCGAGATCGCCCGACAGGCCCAGGCCCGCGGCCTGAGCGGGCCTCGCATTGCCACGCTCATCCACGAGGCCCGTGTCGCGGCCGTGGCCCAAGCCTTGTGAGGACCCAGCCGAGCCCATCGTTCCGATGGGGGCTTGCCGGGCGGGCTGCGCCGGTGCGATCATGAGCCTTCGGGCCAGGCGCCGTGGGGCGGCAGGAGGGTGCGATGACGATGGCACAAATGATCCGCCAGCACGGCTTTCGCAAATGGTACGAGCGTGAACTCGTCCTCAGCCACCTGCACCTCGTGCTGTTGGTGCTGTCCCTGGTGGGCCTGCTGGGCAGCGCCGAGGCTTATGAGCGTGGGGCCCCACTGCTGGTGCAGGCATGGGTTGGCCTGTGCGCTGCGGCCAGTGCAGCCATCGGGCTGTGGGCGCTGCGGCGCTATCTCGCTTTGCTGATGCATGCCGAGCACGTGGCCCATCAAGCGCAATGCCCGGCATGTCACGCCTATGCTCGTTGGAGTCTGATCGACGAGGACCAGGGCGGCCAGCGGCTGCAGGTGCAATGCCAGCGATGCGGCCATCGCTGGCACATCGACGGCTGAGCGCGCGTGGGCGCGCCAGGGTCTTCACGACGCGACCAGGACACGCCGCAGCTGGATCGCTTCGGCCACATGGGCCATGGCCAGCAAGTCGGCGCCGGCCAGGTCGGCGATGCTGCGGGCGATTTTGAGCACCCGGTGCAGGCTGCGTGCCGACCAGCCCAGCCGGCTGGCTGCGGCCTGCAAGAAGCGCTGCGCATCGTCATGGAGCCCACAGTGGGCATCGAGCTGCGCCCCTTGGAGCTGGGCGTTCGTGCATCCCTGGCGGGCCAGCTGCCGTTGCCGGGCCCGAGCCACACGCTCGGCCACGGCGGCGCTGGGCTCGCCTTCGGGCAGCCGCAGCAATTCCTCGTGCGGCACGCTGTTGACTTCGACCTGGATGTCGATGCGGTCCAGCAGTGGTCCGCTGAGCCGGCCTTGGTATCGTGCCACGGCCTCGGGGCTGCAGCGGCAGGCGCGCACTCGCGAGCCCAGGTAGCCGCAGGGACAGGGGTTCATCGCAGCGATCAGTTGAAAGCGCGCCGGAAACTCGACATGGTGCGCTGCGCGCGCGATGGTGATCTGGCCGGTCTCCAAAGGCTCACGCAGGACTTCGAGCGCCGCGCGCGGGAACTCGGGCAGCTCGTCCAGAAAGAGCACGCCTTGGTGGGCCAGCGAGATTTCGCCCGGTCGCGGAGGCGAGCCCCCACCGGCCAGCGCCACCGGCGAGGCGCTGTGGTGCGGGGCGCGCAGCACGCGCTGACCCCAGCGCGCTGGATCGAAAGCGCCCACCAGGCTGAGCACGGCCGCCGACTCCAGGGCCGCTTCGGTGTCCAGCGCAGGCAGTAAGCCGGCAAAGCGCTGCGCGAGCATGGACTTGCCCGTGCCTGGCGGGCCCACCATCAGCACGCTGTGGCCCCCGGCGGCGGCGATCTCCAGCGCCCGCTTCGGGCCGGCTTGGCCCTTGACTTCGCGCAGATCGGGGCCAGCGACAGCTTGGGCTTGAGGACGCTCGCACACCCGCACCCAGCCGTGGGGGGGTGGCTCGCCTGCGCGCGGCGGCAGCAGCGACTGCACCACGTCCAACAAATGCCGCGCGCCATAGACGGTCGTGCCTTCGACCAGGGAGGCTTCGCGGGCGCTGTCCAGGGGCAGCACCATCGCGCGCGCGGCGCCTTGGCGACGCAGCGCCAGGCTCATGGCCAAGGCGCCGCGCACGGCCCGCAAATCGCCGGCCAGCGACAACTCGCCGGCGAACTCGTAGCCGTCCAAGGCGGCGGCGGGAATCTGGCCTTGCGCGGCCAGGATGCCCAGCGCAATGGGCAGGTCGAAGCGGCCGGTTTCCTTGGGCAGATCGGCAGGGGCCAGGTTGACGGTGATGCGTTTGTTGTGAGGGAAGTCCAGCCCGCTGTTGATCAGCGCAGCGCGCACACGCTCACGGGCTTCCTTGACTTCGGTGTCGGCCAGGCCCACCAGCGTGAAGCTGGGCAGGCCGTTGGCCAGATGCACCTCGACGGTGACGGGCGGGGCCTGCAAGGCGGCCAGCGCCCGGCTGTGGATCACGGCCAGCGACATGGACGGGAGTCCTCCTGAACATGGTTGTTTTGCTGGGCACGCCAAGGTGCCCAAGCCTGCATTGTGGCGGCTGCTGCCGGCTCCGAGGCCTTGCCGCAGTCCCCGTGGCTGTGGGGGCACAGGTCTGGTGCAGCGGCCTCGAATGCACCGAGGTCGTGCGTCGAGGTGCCGATATGGGCTCGCGATGTGCCGTCCTGGGGCGATCTGGGCCGGCTTGGCGATGGCATGTTTCCTGCAGTTCCAGCTGCGGGTTCATTCCTTCACCCCTTCAGGAGTTTGTCCATGCCTCGCAAGACCCTGCTCGCGCTCGCCTTGGCCTCTGCCGTGCTCGCCGCTCCGGCGATGGCCGAAGGCGTGGCCACCAACTTCAGCCTGACCACCAATTACAAATTCCGCGGCCAGGACCAGACCGGCAACAAACCGGCCGTCCAAGGCGGCTTCGACTACAGCCTCGGGGGCTTCTACGTCGGCAACTGGAACTCCAGCATCAACTTCGCCAATGGCATCGAGATGGATGTCTATGGCGGCTACAAAGGGGAAGTGGCCGACCTGGGCTACGACATCGGCGTGCTGCAGTACCTCTATCCCGGACTGTCCGATGCCAACACCACGGAAATTTACGGCGGTCTGAGCTACGGCCCGTTCGCGCTCAAGTATTCGCACACGGTCTCCGACGAGTACTTCGCCGTGCCCGACAGCCGCAACACCGGCTACTTTGCGCTGTCGGCCAACCTGCCGCTGATCGACAAGCTCACGCTCAATGCCGGGCTGGGCTACACGCTGTGGGCCAGCGATGCAGCCCCGCCCGACTACTACGACTACAAGCTGGGCGCCACCTATGACTTGGGCTCGGGCTTCTCGCTGGGAGGCCATGTGGTGGGGGCCAACAAAAAGAACTATTACGGCGACATCAACAAAGCGCGCTTCATCCTCACGCTGACCAAGGCCATGTAAGACCGCGGGTGCCCGGTCGGCAGCGGGCACCTTCTTTCACTTTCAAAGGAGCAAGCCATGAAGATGGTGACTGCCATCGTCAAGCCCTTCAAGCTGGACGAAGTGCGTGAAGCCCTCAGTGCCATCGGGGTACAAGGGATCACGGTGACCGAAGTCAAAGGCTTTGGCCGCCAGAAGGGCCACACCGAGCTGTACCGGGGGGCGGAGTATGTCGTCGACTTCCTGCCCAAGGTGAAGATCGAGGCGGCGGTGGACGATGCCATCGTCGATCGCGTCATCGAGGCCATCGAGGGCTCGGCCCGCACCGGCAAGATCGGTGACGGCAAGATCTTCGTGTCCGCGCTCGAACAGGTGGTGCGCATCCGCACCGGCGAGACGGGCAAGGACGCCCTGTGATTCCATCGACCCAGAGAGACAACCCATGAAGAAATTGCTAGCCATCTTGGCGTTTGGTCTGTCGACCCTCGGGGTCGTGGATCTCGCCTTCGCTCAAGACGCTGCGGCCTCGGCGCCTGCGCTCAGCGAAGCGGCCGCGCCTGCCGCTGCTGCTGCCGCCGATACCGCACCGGCGGCTGCCGCAGAGGCCCCAACGCCCACGGTGAACAAGGGCGACGTGGCCTGGATGTTGACGGCCACCCTGTTGGTCATCCTGATGACCATTCCCGGCCTGGCGCTGTTTTACGGCGGCCTGGTGCGAGCCAAGAACATGCTGTCGGTGCTGATGCAGGTGTTCGTGATCTTCTCGTTGGTGACCGTGCTGTGGGTGCTCTACGGCTACAGCCTGGCTTTCGGCGGCGGCGGTGCCTTCATCGGCACGCTGGACAAGGTCTTCCTGATGGGCGTGACGCAGGAGTCGCTGGCCGACACCTTCTCGCCGCAGGCCAAGCTGCCCGAGTACGTGTTCATCGCCTTCCAGGCCACGTTCGCGGCCATCACCTGTGCGCTGATCATTGGCGCCTTTGCCGAGCGCATCAAGTTCTCGGCGGTGCTGCTGTTCACGGTGCTGTGGTTTACGTTCAGCTACCTGCCCATCGCCCACATGGTGTGGTTCTCCGAGGGGCTGCTGTTCAAGGACGGCGCGCTGGACTTCGCCGGCGGCACGGTGGTGCACATCAACGCGGGGGTGGCCGCGCTGGTGGGCGCCTACATGGTGGGCAAGCGCATTGGCTTCGGCAAGGAGGCCATGCCGCCGCACTCGCTGACGCTGACCATGGTGGGCGCCTCGCTGCTGTGGGTGGGCTGGTTTGGCTTCAATGCCGGCTCGGCGCTGGAAGCCAATGCCCAAGCCTCGCTGGCCTTCATCAACACCATCGTGGCCACGGGCGCGGCCACCCTGGCCTGGTGCATCGGTGAAGGTCTGGCCAAGGGCAAGGCCTCGATGCTCGGGGCGGCCTCGGGTGCGGTGTCTGGCCTGGTGGGCATCACCCCGGCGGCGGGCTTGGTCGGCCCGATGGGCGCCATCGTCATCGGTTTGGCCGCTGGCTTCATCTGCTTGTGGGGGGTCAATGGTCTGAAGCGCATGCTCGGCGCCGACGACGCGCTGGACGTGTTCGGTGTGCATGGCGTGGGCGGCATCGTCGGCGCTTTGCTCACCGGTGTGTTCGCGGCGCCCGGCCTGGGGGGTGTTGGCGCGGCCGACTTCTCCATCGCTTCGCAAGTGTGGATTCAAGCCAAGGGCGTGCTGCTGACCATCGTGTGGTCCGGCGTGGTGTCGCTCATCGCCTACAAGATCGTCGATCTGGTCATTGGCCTGCGCGTGTCCGAAGAGGACGAGCGCGAGGGCCTGGACATCGCTTCGCACGGCGAGACGGCCTACAGCAAATGATCTCTGCGGCCTGCGCGCCTGCGTGCCCCTGCGGCACGCAGGCGCCGGCCCCAGCGCCACGACGCCACCGTCACTGCAGGTGGCGTTTTTTTTCAACGGCGTGTGAGGTTCTGCGGCTGCAAGCAGGGCATTGCTTGCGGGTGCATCTGACCAATTTGCTGACACCGCGGTTTCATCTCTACGAGACCCATGGGCCGAGCCCGACCGCAGCGTGCGTGTGGTGCATGGCGACATCAATGCAAAACGCGGCGGCCCCGGATTTTCCGGGGCTGTTCGAGACCCCGGTGCTGTCGCAAGGCGGCTCGCAGTGGCGCGTGCGCCGAAGATCGTGCTGCCGCGCATCGACTTGGAGAGCGCCGGCCCCGACCCCATGGCGCCGGCCGTGGGAGCACGCTGAGCGCCGCAGCGAGCCGGCGCCGAATCGGCCGCCCTCGTAGAATCCCAATCTTGGCCGCTTTCCAGGACTTCCGACAGGCTTTGCACCCATGGTCCCGCATCTCATCACGGCGCTTACCGGCCCCATCAACGAGCTGGAGCAACGCATCCTGGAGTCCATGCCGGCGATCGAGCGCTGGTTCCGCCTGGAGTGGATGGAGCACACGCCGCCGTTCTACACCTCGGTGGACGTGCGCAACGCCGGCTTCAAGCTGGCGCCGGTGGACACCAATCTCTTTCCGGCCGGCTGGAACAACCTCACCGAGGAGATGCTGCCCCTGGCGGTTCAAGCGGCCATGGCGGCCATCGAGAAGATCTGCCCCGAGGCCAAGAACCTGTTGCTGCTGCCCGAAAAGCACACCCGCAACACCTTCTATCTGATGGCCGTCCAGCGGCTGATGCAGATCTTCACCCAGGCCGGCTTGAACGTGCGCCTGGGCACGCTGGACGAATCCATCCAAAAGCCCACCACGCTGAACCTGCCCGATGGCAGCACCCTCACGCTGGAGCCGCTGGTGCGCACCAAGCGTCGTTTGGGCCTGAAGGACTTCGACCCTTGCACCATTTTGCTCAACAACGACCTGTCGGCGGGGCTGCCGCCGGTGCTCGAAGGCTTGCATGAACAATACCTGTTGCCGCCGCTGCATGCGGGCTGGGCGGTGCGGCGCAAGTCCAACCACTTCAACGCCTATGAAGAGGTGGCCAAGAAGTTCGCCAAGCTGCTGGGCATGGACCCTTGGCTGATCAACCCGATGTACGCCCAGTGCGGCAAGGTCAATTTCCACGAGGGTGAGGGCCTGGACTGCCTGCAAAGCCATGCCGATGCGTTGCTGGGCAAGATCCGCCGCAAGTACAAGGAATACGGCATCCAGGAGAAGCCCTTCCTGATCGTCAAGGCCGATGCCGGCACCTATGGCATGGGCATCATGACGGTGCGCGACGCCAAGGACCTCACCGAGCTGAACCGCAAGACACGCAACAAGATGAGCGTCATCAAGGACGGCCAGTCCGTCACCGAAGTGCTCATCCAGGAAGGCGTGCCCACCTACGAACGCATCAACGAGGCCGTGGCCGAACCTGTGGTCTACATGATCGACCGTTACGTGGTGGGCGGCTTCTATCGCGTGCATGCCGAGCGCGGCATCGATGAGAACCTCAACTCACCAGGGGCCAGTTTCGTGCCGCTGGCCTTTGCCGAGTCGTCCCACTTGCCGCGCCCGGGGGAGAAGCCCGGCGCCAGTGCGCCCAACCGCTTCTACATGTACGGCGTCATCGCCCGGCTGGCCATGCTGGCGGCCAGCTATGAACTGGAGGCCACCGACCCCAATGCCGAGACCTATGACTGAAGCCTCTGCGACGGCCGCATCGTTGCTGCGCCGCAACATGCCTCGGTGACGCTGCGCCAGCGGCGGCGCACAATCCGCCTCCAGCCTCGTTCTGCGACGAACGCCCGTGTCGTCTCCTTCCCATTCCTCCAAGCAGGTCGGCCTGGCAGGCTTGACCTTGGGTGCCATCGGCGTGGTCTATGGTGACATTGGCACCAGCCCCTTGTATGCCCTGAAAGAAACCTTCACCCACGGGCGGCTGGAGGTCACGCCCGACAACGTGCTGGGCATCTTGTCGCTGATGTTCTGGACGATCACCGTGATCGTCTCCTTGAAGTACGTGACCTTGATCTTGCGGGCCGACAACCACGGTGAGGGCGGCCTGGTGGCCTTGTTGGCGCTGGCATCCCAGGCGGTCAAGGATCGGCCCCGGCTGCGTCGCGGTTTGCTGCTGGTGGGCATCTTCGGCACGGCCATCTTCTTCGGCGATGGGGTGATCACGCCGGCCATTTCGGTGCTGTCGGCCGTCGAGGGCCTGGAAGTGCTGGCACCGGGCTTGCACCCTTATGTCGTGCCGGTGACGCTGCTGGTGTTGACGGCCTTGTTCGCGTTGCAGCGGCATGGCACGGGGGCCGTGGGGCGTTGGTTCGGTCCTTTGACCGTGCTGTGGTTTTTGGTGCTGGCCGGGCTGGGGTTGTCGCAGCTGGTGCGCCAGCCTGAGGTGCTGTGGGCCTTGAGTCCCCACCATGCCGTGGGCTTCATGCTGCACCATGCCGATGCGGCCTTTCTGGCCTTGGGGGCCATCGTGCTGTGTGTGACCGGCGCCGAGGCGCTGTATGCCGACATGGGCCATTTCGGGCGGCGGCCGATCCGGCTGGCGTGGTTCGGCCTGGTCATGCCCGCGCTGGTCCTCAACTACTTCGGGCAAGGCGCCTTGTTGCTCAGCCAGCCCGAGCTGGTGAGCAACCCGTTCTATGGCATGGCCCCGCGCTGGGCGCTGCTGCCGCTGATCCTGCTGGCCACGTGCGCCACCGTCATCGCCTCGCAGGCGCTGATCTCGGCGGCCTTTTCGGTCACCAAACAAGTCGTCCAGCTGGGTTTTCTGCCGCGGCTGCGCATCCTGCATACCTCGGCCCGTGCGGTCGGGCAGATTTACGTGCCGGCGGTCAACTGGGGCCTGTATCTATGCATCCTGACGGCCGTGATCGGCTTTGGCTCCAGCGGCGAGCTGGCCGCCGCGTATGGCATCGCCGTGACGATCGACATGCTCATCACCACGGTGATGACCTTCTTCGTGATTCGCTATGCCTGGCACTATCCCTGGTGGTTGTGTGTGGGGGCCACGGCCTTGTTCTTCGCGGTGGACGTCCTGTTCTTCTCGGCCACGGCGCTCAAGTTGTTCGACGGCGGCTGGTTCCCAGTGGCCATCGGGTTGGTGATGTTCACCGTGATGACCACCTGGCAGCGCGGCCGCTGCCTGCTGGCCCAGCGCTTGCGCAGCGAGGCCATCGAGCTGCCGGCCTTTCTGGAGGCCGTTTTCGCCAGCCCGCCCACCCGTGTGGAGGGCACGGCCGTCTTTCTCAGCGCCGAGACCGGGGTCACGCCCAATGCGCTGCTGCACAACCTCAAGCACAACAAGGTGTTGCACGAGACCAACCTCTTCGTGACCGTGCGCCACCACGAGGTGCCCTGGATCGGGTTCGACCGGCGCGTCGAGGTGCAGCCGCTGGGGCGCAATTGCTGGCAAGTGGTGCTGCACTTTGGCTTCAAGAACGAACCCGACGTGCCCGAGGCGCTGGCGTTGCTCAAGCCGCTGGGGGTGCAGCTCGACGACATGAACACCAGCTACTTCCTGTCGCGCGAAATCGTCGTGCCCTCGCTGGGCTCGGGCATGGCCGGCTGGCGCGACAAGCTGTTTGCCAGCCTGCATCGCAACGCCTCGGCCGCGGCCGATTTCCTGCATCTGCCGGCCAATCGCGTCGTGGAGCTGGGCGCCAAGGTGGCGCTTTGACGTTGAGCTTGCGCGCCGCACCGCCGACGCCCGGGCTTGCGCTTTTCGTGATGAGGCAGACAGAGTCATGCGTGTCTTGCAAGACGGATCGTTGTCGGCTGCGGTCGCCGGTTTCGTGGCCGTGCTGGTGGGCTTTACCAGTTCGGTGGCCCTGGTGTTCCAGGCCGCCTCGGCCTTGGGGGCGACGCCCGCGCAGACCACTTCCTGGATCTGGGCGCTGGGGCTGGGCACGGGGCTGACCAGCATCGCGCTGTCGCTGCGGTATCGACAGCCGGTGCTGACGGCCTGGTCCACGCCGGGGGCGGCCGTGCTGGCGGCCTCGGCCGGCGCCGGCGGCCTGGGCATGGCCGAAGCCACGGGCGCCTTCATCGCCTGTGGCGTGCTGATCACCCTGTCGGGCCTGAGCGGCCTGTTCGAGCGAGCGATGAACCGCATCCCCGCGGCCATGGCCTCGGCCTTGCTGGCCGGGGTGCTGGCGCGTTTTGGCATGGAGGCATTTCTTGCCCTGCAGTCCCAGTTCGGACTGGTGCTGGCCATGTTCCTTGTCTACCTGCTGGGCCGTCGCTGCTGGCCCCGCTATGCCGTGCCGGGCGTGCTGGCCGTGGGCCTGATCGGCGCGTGGATGCTGGGCGAGCTGCACGGCTCGGCCGTGCAGTGGTCGCTGGCCTGGCCGGTGTGGACCACGCCACAGTTCACGCTGGAGGGCTTCATCGGCGTGGCCCTGCCGCTGTTCGTCGTGACCATGGCCTCACAGAACCTGCCTGGGGTGGCGGCCATCCGGGCGGCGGGCTACCACACACCGGTGTCGCCGCTCATCACCTGGACCGGTCTGGCCACCTTGGTGCTGGCGCCTTTTGGCGCCTACGCCTTGAATCTGGCGGCCATCACCGCAGCCCTGTGCATGAGCCCCGAGGCCCATGCCGACCCCCAGCGGCGCTACATGGCCAGCGTGATGGCCGGGGTGTTTTATCTGGGGGTGGCCTGTGTGGCCGGCGCGGTCGTCGGCCTGCTGGCCGCGGTGCCACGGGAGCTGGTGTGGGCCTTGGCCGGCCTGGCCCTGCTGGGCACCATCGGTGCCGGACTGGCCACCGCCGTCAAAGACGAATCCCATCGTGAGGCCGCGCTGGTCACCTTCTTGGTCACCCTGTCGGGCGTGACGCTGTGGGGCGTGGGGTCGGCCTTTTGGGGCGTGGTGGCCGGCACGTTGGCGCTGATGGTGCAACACTACCGGACTGGCGTCCCCCGATCCTGACACCCGTGATGAACCTGCTTTTCGTTGCCGATCCGCTCGACCAGTTCAAGACCTACAAGGACAGCACCTATGCCATGATGCGCGAGGCGGCCGCGCGCGGGCACCGGCTGGCGGCCTGCGAGCCGCGCCACCTGTCCTGGCGCAGTGGTGGCCGTGTGATGGCGCAGGTGCGCTGGCTGCGCCTGACGGGTCAAGTGGGCGATGCCGGTGCGCCCTGGTACGCGGCCGAGGCGCCCGCACCGGCTGCGCTGGCCGACTTCGACGCGGTGCTGATGCGCAAGGACCCGCCCTTCGACAGCGAATACTTCTACGCCACCCATCTGCTGGAGCAAGCCCAGCGCGAGGGCGCGCGCGTCTTCAACAGCCCACGGGCATTGCGCGATCACCCGGAGAAGCTGGCGGTGATGGAGTTTCCGCAGTTCGTTGCGCCCACCCTGGTGACGCGGGATGCGCAGGACATCCACCGCTTCCATGCCGAGCATGGCCAGATCATCCTCAAGCCGCTGGATGGCATGGGGGGCATGGGCATCTTCCGCGTCGGGCCCGATGCGTTGAACCTGGGCAGCATCATCGAGACCTTGAACGCCCATGGCCAGCGCACGGTGATGGTCCAGCGCTTCATTCCCGAGATCGTCGCTGGCGACAAACGGGTGTTGATCATCGACGGCGAACCGGTCCCCTATGTGCTGGCACGCATTCCCCAGGGCCGTGAGGTGCGCGGCAACCTGGCCGCCGGCGGCAAGGGGGTGGCCCAGCCGCTGAACGACCGCGACCGCCAAACCGCCCGTGACATCGGCCGCGTGCTCAGCGCCCGCGGTCTGTTGCTCGTCGGCCTGGACATCATCGGCCAGCACGTCACCGAGATCAACGTGACCAGCCCCACCTGTTTCCAGGAGATCGAACAACAAACCGGCTACCCGGTGGCACGGGTGTTCGTCGATGCCCTGGAGCGAGCCTGTTCCGCCTGAGCGGCGCCAAGCCCTAGGACCCCAGGCCCAAGCGCACCTGCACCTCGCGTTCCTGGCCCGCGCGCCACAGCTTGAGCGTGACGGTGTCGCCGACTTGGTGCTGCTCCAGCGCTTCGAGCAGACGGTCTAGCGTGGGGGTTGCTTGCCCCCCCAGGGCGAGGATCACATCGCCGGCCACCAGGCTGCCGTCACTGGCCCGGGCAAACGGCCGCAGCCCGGCTTGCGCGGCCGGGCTGTCGGCAGCCACATCGACCACCACCACGCCGGCGGGCAGACCCAAGGCCTGCCCGAAGCGATCCGGAGCGGCCGAGATGCCCAGCGAGGGCCGGATGAAGCGCCCATCGCGGATCAGCCGCGGCACCACGCGGTTGACCTCGTCCACCGGAATGGCAAAACCGATGCCCGCGCTCGCCCCCGAGGGGCTATAGATCGCCGTATTGACACCGATGAGTCGGCCGGCCGAGTCCAACAGTGGCCCGCCGGAGTTGCCCGGGTTGATGGCCGCATCGGTCTGGATCACCCCGCGAATGGGCCGGCGCGTCACCGATTCGATCTCGCGGTTGAGCGCGCTGACGATGCCGGTGGTCAGCGTCTGGTCCAGCCCGAAGGGATTGCCGATCGCGTAGACCTTCTGTCCCACTTGCAAACTGGCGCTCTCGCCCAACGCGATGGGTTTGAGCTTTTCGCGCGGCGCATCGATGCGCAGCACGGCCAAGTCCCGGTCGGGGAACGCGCCCACCAAAGCCGCCGGGTAGCTGCTTTGATCGGCCAGGGTCACGCGGGCGGCATTGCCGCCATGGATGACGTGGAAGTTGGTCACCACGTGACCACGCTCGTCCCACACGAAGCCCGTTCCCGTGCCGCTGGGCACTTGCATGGCGTCCAGCGAGAACAGGCTGGTGGCGGTTTGCAAGGTGGTGATGTGCACCACCGAAGGCGAGACCGCCTGGAAGACTTCGATGTTGTTGCGTTCGTCGGCGGCCAGATCACCGCGGGCCGTGACGGCGCGCGGCTCGGCCGGCGCGACCGCTGCCGAGGCATGAGGGCGCTGGTTCCACCACCAGGCCGCCGCGGCGGCCAGCAGCACGATCAACACGACGAATGCGGCATTGCCGCGCACGGAACGATGGAAGGGCATGGGTTCGATTCCTGTGGGCATCAAGGCGGATTCTGCAGGCGTGGCACGCAGGATAATCCATCCGCATCATGGCCTTGATCACTCTTACCAACGCCCACCTGGCCTATGGTCACGTGGCCTTGCTCGACGGCGCCAGCCTGTCGATCGAATCTGCCGAGCGCATCGGCCTGATCGGCCGCAACGGCACCGGCAAGTCCTCGCTGCTGAGGATCTTGGCCGGGCTGGACAAGCCCGACGATGGCTTGCTGCAAGTGCAGCAGGGGTTGCGCATGGCCTATGTGGCGCAAGAGCCGGTGTTCGCCCCGGGGCTTCGTGTCTTCGATGCGGTCAGCGAAGGGCTGGCCGAGGTGCGCGCGTTGCGCCAGCGCTACGAGGCGCATGCGCCCGGTGAGGACCTGGACGCCTTGCAAACCCGCATCGAGGCCCTGGACGGCTGGACCTGGGAGCAGCGCGTCGAAGAGACGCTGCACCGTCTGCGCTTGGCGCCGCAGGCCGATGTCGATCGCCTGTCGGGGGGCAATCGCAAGCGCGTGGCGCTGGCGCAGGCCCTGGTGGCCCAGCCCGACGTGCTGTTGCTGGACGAGCCCACCAACCACCTCGACCTCGAGGCCATCGCCTGGCTGGAAGACCTGCTGCGTGGCTTCCGCGGTGCCGTGGTGTTGATCACCCACGATCGGGCGTTTCTCGATGCGGTGGCCACGCGCATCGTCGAGCTCGACCGCGGCGTGCTGCGCAGCTACCCCGGCCACTTCACGGCTTACGAGCAACTCAAGGCCCAACAGCTGGCCGATGAAGCCTTGGCCCATGCGCGCGCGGACAAGCTGCTGGCCCAGGAGGAAGCCTGGATTCGCAAAGGCGTGGAAGCCCGTCGCACCCGCAGTGCGGCCCGCATCGCACGGCTGGAGCGATTGCGCCAGCAGCGGGCGCAGCGCCGCGAGGCCGTCGGTCGCGTGCGCCTGGACGTGGACGCCGGCCAGCGCAGCGGCAAGCTGGTGGCGCAGTTGCAGCATGTCGGCAAGGCCTATGACGGCCGGCCCATCGTGCGCGACTTTTCGGCCACCATTTTGCGTGGCGACAAGATCGGCCTGATCGGCCCCAATGGCGCGGGCAAGACCACGCTGCTGAAGCTCATCCTGGGCGAGCTGGCGCCCGATGCCGGCACGGTGCGCCTGGGCACCCGGCTGCAGGTGGCCTATTTCGACCAGATGCGCGAGGCCCTGGACCTCGAACGCAGCCTGGCCGACACCATCAGCCCGGGCAGCGAATGGATCCAGATTGGTTCCACACGCAAGCATGTGATGAGCTATCTCGGGGACTTCCTGTTCCCGCCCGAGCGGGCCAACTCGCCGGTGAAGTCGCTCTCCGGCGGCGAGCGCAACCGGCTGTTGCTGGCCCGCCTGTTCGCGCGGCCGGCCAACGTGCTGGTGCTGGACGAACCCACCAACGACCTCGACATCGACACGCTGGAGCTGCTGGAAGAGCTGCTGCAGGACTACGAGGGCACCGTGTTCCTGGTCAGCCACGACCGGCGCTTCCTCGACCATGTGGTGACCAGCACCATCGCCTGGGAGGGCGACGAGTCCCCGGGCCAGTGGCGCGAGTACGAGGGCGGCTACGAAGACTGGGTGCAACAGCGTGCACGCCGTCGGGCCCTGCAGGCTCCGCCGCCGGCGCCCGCTCCGAAGCCCGCGCCCGCACCGGCCCCCGCGCAGGCGGGCAGGCCCTCGCGCAAGCTCTCGTACAAAGAGCAGCGTGAACTCGATGAACTGCCCGCGCGCATCGAGGCGCTGGAAGCCGAGCAGAAAGAACTGGGCGAGCTCTTGGCCAGTCCGAACCTCTACACCGAAGCCCCGCAGCGGGTGGCGCAGGTGCAGGCACGCTACGAGCAGATCGAGGCCTTGCTGATGGAGGCGCTCGAGCGCTGGGAGGCGCTGAGCGCGCGCTGACGGGCAGCGCGCGCTATCCGTCGCGCCGCCGCAGTCCCAGCCCGGCCAGCCAGGAATCGCTCGGGCGCGGCAAGGTGCGGCTGACGATCAGCCCGGACTGGAGGTACAACGCATTGAGCAGGCGCGCCACGGCTTCCGGGCGCAGACCGCTGAAGTCGACGATGTCGCGCACCGACAGCGGCTGATCGCGCATGCGACGGATCACCGCGCGGTGCACCCCGTCCACCGGCAGGCTGCGCAGATCCAGCCCGGGAGTGGTGCGATAGCACGCGCTGCCGGCGATTTCGGGCAGCAGCTCGGCGCGGCTGCCATGCAGCGCCAGCATCCACAGCAGCGGCCCGATCGGATGGTAATGATCGTAGGCGCCGATGAGCCGCGGCTCGTCGTGCCCTGGGGGCTCTTCGTCATTTCGTGTGGAACCCAACAGTCACAATGACTCCTGGTCGTCGCGCCCGGTGGGCATGTGTGCAGGCCGCTGGCCGGCCTGTGCACATGTCCACGAGGCGTGTTTGATCAGGAGGATGAGTCCATGGGCATTGCCGTAGAAGCTCTGTTCACCAGCGCGCTGGGCTTGCAGCCGCCGTGGGTCGTCGATGACGTCAGGCTCGACACCGCCAAGCGGCGTATCGACTTCGAGATCGGCTGCCACACCAGCAGGCT
>NZ_KB905959.1 GCF_000381125.1 Caldimonas manganoxidans ATCC BAA-369 | reverse complement strand
GCGGTGTCGAGCCTGACGTCATCGACGACCCACGGCGGCTGCAAGCCCAGCGCGCTGGTGAACAGAGCTTCTACGGCAATGCCCATGGACTCATCCTCCTGATCAAACACGCCTCGTGGACATGTGCACAGGCCGGCCAGCGGCCTGCACACATGCCCACCGGGCGCGACGACCAGGAGTCATTGTGACTGTTGGGTTCCACACGAAATGACGAAGAGCCCCAGGAAACGCAGCAGATGCAAGGCCGTCCCGTCCAGGGGCAGCACGCGACCGGCCAGGGCCGCAAGTGCCGGATGGGCGCTGTCGTTGGCATCGAGCACGAAGCAGGTGCTGCCGCTGGCGGACCAGAAGTCATGCCGCTGGCCGGGGGCGATGACCGCCAGGCGGCCGGCCACCACGCGCGTGCCGCGGCCTTCGATCTCCAGCTCCAAAGCGCCATGCCAGCCCCACAGGAGCTGGAAATGATCGTGGGCATGGCTGCCCTTCGATTCGCCGTACTGGCGCCGACTCAGGCGGGCGACCGCCTCCATGCTCAGACGGCGTCGGCCACGCCCGCTTGGTGCGCTTGCTGATCGGCGTGGTAACTGGAGCGCACCAGCGCGCCCACGGCGGCATGGGTGAAGCCCATCTCGTAGGCCTTTTGCTCGAACATCTTGAACACCTCGGGGTGCACATAGCGACGCACCGGCAAGTGGTGGTTCGAGGGGGCCAGATATTGGCCGATGGTGAGCATGTCGATGCCGTGTTCGCGCATGTCACGCATCACCTGGAGGATTTCTTCGTCGGTCTCGCCCAGACCGACCATCAGGCCGCTTTTGGTCGGCACATGGGGGGCGAATTCCTTGAAGCGCTTGAGCAGGTTCAGGCTGTACTGATAGTCTGAGCCCGGACGGGCTTCCTTGTACAGCCGCGGCACCGTCTCGAGGTTGTGGTTCATCACGTCGGGCGGCGCGGCCTTGAGGATCTCGAGCGCACGGTCCATGCGGCCGCGGAAGTCGGGCGTGAGGATCTCGATCTTGGTGTGGGGGGAGAGTTCGCGCGTGCGGCGGATGCACTCCACGAAATGGGCGGCGCCGCCGTCGCGCAGGTCGTCGCGGTCCACACTGGTGATCACCACGTACTTGAGCTTGAGTGCGGCAATCGTTTTGGCCAGGTTGATCGGCTCGTCGGGGTCCAGCGGGTCGGGGCGGCCGTGGCCCACATCGCAAAAGGGGCAGCGGCGGGTGCACTTGTCGCCCATGATCATGAAGGTGGCCGTGCCTTTGCCAAAGCACTCCCCGATGTTGGGGCAGGAGGCTTCCTCGCACACGGTGTGCAGCTTGTGCTCGCGCAGGATCTGCTTGATTTCGTAAAAGCGCGTGCTGGGCGAGCCGGCCTTGACGCGGATCCAGTCGGGCTTTTTGAGGGGGGCGGCCGGCACGATCTTGATGGGGATGCGCGCGGTCTTGGCCTGGGCCTTTTGCTTGGCCGTGGCGTCGTAGGTGCCGCTGGGCTGGACCTGGTGGACGACGTTGGAGGTGGACATGCGCGGGGTGCTCCGTCGCAGCCGGCCGGCTGCGGTGTCAGGGACTCAAATGGGCCTGCAGGCGTTCGCTCAGGCGGCTGGCCACCGTGTCCCAGTCGGTGGAAACCCCAAGTGTAGCCAAGTCGATGCTGCGCAGGCCGGCGTAGCCGCAAGGGTGGATGCGTTCGTAGGGGCTCAGGTCCATTGCCACGTTCAGGGCCAGGCCGTGGTAGCTGCGGTGTTGGCTGATTTTGAGGCCCAACGCGGCGATCTTGCCCAGACCGGCGAAGGGGTCGGGCCGGTCGGGCCGCAGGCGTGCGTGACCGAAGGGGTCGGCCAGATTCACATAGACGCCCGGCGCGCCGCTGACGCGATGGCCGGTCACGCCGAAGCTGTCGAGCGTCTGGATCACGGCCTGCTCGAGCCGGTGGACATACTCCTTCACGTAGAGGCCCAATCGGCGCAAATCGACCAGAGGGTAAGCGACCACTTGGCCGGGGCCGTGGTAGGTCACCTGGCCGCCTCGGTTGGTGGACACCACCGGGATGTGTCCCGGGGCGAGCAGATGCTCGGTCTTGCCGGCCAACCCCAGGGTAAAGACTGGCGGATGCTCGCACAGCCACAGCTCGTCGGGGCTGTCCGCGGTGCGTGATTCGGTGTAGGCCTGCATGGCCTCGACGGTGGGCAGATATTCGACGCGCCCGAGCCAACGGATCTCCATGGTCGAGAGTCTATCGGCCTGGCACGAGCGGCTGGGCATCCACGCGGCTGGCCGGGTCATCGCCTTTGGGGTACCGTGCTCAAGGTGCGGGGACCATGCCCCCGGCAGGAGACGGCCATGAGGTGGACCCAGCCAACACGGATGCGCAGCGGCCGGATGCCGGCCCTGAAGACCTTGGCGCTGGCCTGTGGCTTGGTGCTGCTGCAAGCGGTCTGGGTCCCGCCGGTTTTCGGGGCCGATGGCGGCGTGAGGTCGCCGAGCCCGCCGCGCGGCGTGCAGGATCGGCGCGAGATCTTCGAGGCCCTTGCCGATCACCAGGCCGGGCGCTGGGCGCAGGCCGAGCGCCGCTTCACTGCCTTGGCCGAGCAGGGCAGCCCGGTGGGCCGCTACAACTTGGCGATGATGCATGTGCGCGGCGAGACGGCCCGGCCCGACATCGGCAAGGCGATCGCGCTGCTGGAAGCCTCGGCGGCCCAAGGCTTCGTGCGCTCCGAACATGCCTTGGGCGAGATTTATGAGCGCGGCCTGACCGGCCGGGCCGACCATGCGCGCTCGGTGCAGTGGTACTCGAAGGCGGCAGCTCGCGGGCATGTGGAGGCCCAAGTGGCCGTTGGCACGGCCTACTACTTGGGGCGTGGCGTGCCCCAGGACTGGGCCCAGGCGGCGCAGTGGTATCGCCGTGCGGCATGGCAAGGCGACATGGCGGCGCAGTACTTGCTGGCGTCGATGTACGAAAAGGGCCTGGGCGTGCCCAAGGATGTCCGCCAGGCGCGTGATTGGTACGAGGCGGCTGCTGCGAGCGGGGATGAGATCGCGCCGTACAAAGTCGAGGAAATGGACGCGCTGTTGCGCGGGCGGGCGCTTTGAGGCGCGTGCTTGGAGGCGTGTTACAGCACCACTTTGACCATCGGATGCGAGCTCAGCGCCTGGTACAACCCATCGAGCTGTTCGCGGCTGGTGGCCGTCACCGTCAGGGTCAGGCCCAGGTAGTTCGCGCTGCGGCTGGGGCGCATTTCGATCGTCGCCGGGTCGAAACTCGGGTCGAAGCGCAAAGCCACCTCGACCATGGCCGCGGCGAATCCATCGACATTGGGGCCCATCACCTTGATGGGGAAGGCGCTGGGGTATTCGATCAGGGAGCGGTCGGGGCTCATATCGATTGTTCGGCCTTGGCGCGCTGATAGGCTTCGTACAGGCGGGCATAGACCGGCCCGGGCTTGCCTTTGCCGGCGCCGTGTCCCACGGGCTGGCCATCCAGGCGCGTGACCGGCAGCACTTCCTTGGTGGCCGAGGACAGCATGATTTCGTCGGCGGCAAACACCTCGGCCTCGCTGATGGGGCGCAGGTTGAAGCCAATGCCCAGTTCTTCGCACAGCTCGGCGATCAAGCCATAGCGAATGCCTTCGAGCACATGCTCGCTCTTGGGCGGGCCCAGCACGGCGCCTTCTTGCACGATCCACACATTGCTGGCCGAGGCTTCGGTGAGGTGGCCGTTGCGGAACAGGATGGTCTCGGCAGCTCCTTGATCGGCCGACATTTGGCGCGCCAGCACATTGCCGAGCAAGGAAATCGACTTGATGTCGCCGCGCTCCCAGCGGAAGTCACGCGCGGTGGTGCAGGCCACACCGGCATGGCGTTGCTCGGGGGTGGCGGGCTTCATCGTGCTGACCATCATGAAGACGGTGGGCGCGATGTCCGGCGGCATCACATGGTCGCGCAGGGCCACGCCGCGGGTCAGCTGCAGGTAGACGAGCTGATCGCGGGCGCCTTCCTGCTCGGCATGCGCCGCGATGAGCTTGCGCATGCGCTGCAGCCACTCCATGCGCGAGTGCGGATTGGGGATGCGCAGCTTGGCCAGCGAGCGTTCCAGTCGCGCCATGTGCTCCTCGAAGCGGAACAGACGCTGCCCGTACACCGGCACGACCTCATAGCAGCCGTCGCCGAAGATGAAGCCACGGTCCAAGACGGACACCTTGGCATCGCACAGGCGCAGGTACTCGCCATTGAGGTAGCACAGGGTGTCGGGCAAGGCTTGCATGATCGGCTCCTTCGGTGCGGCGCGAACGAGGGTAAGAGATTACTGGATCCACAGCCGGATGGCATCCCAGGCGCGGCCGAGCAGACCGGCCTCGGGCACGGCATCCTGGACCACCAGAGGGGTTTCGGTGATCACGGAGTCGCCCAGCAGCACCTTGATGCGGCCCACCGTCTGCCCTTGTTGCAGCGGGGCCACCAGTGGGTCGATGCGCTCGATTTTGGTGGTGATTTTGTCCCCTTGACCACGCGGCACGGTCACGAACAGAGGGGCTGCCGCTCCCAGCCGGGCCTTGGGGGCCTTGCCCTTCCACACCGGCGGCTCGACCACGGCTTGGCCGCCGTCGAACAAGCGCAGCGTGTCGAAGGCCTGGAAGCCCCAGTTGAGCAGGCGCTGGCTTTCGTTGGCGCGCGCTTCCATCGAGGTGGTGTTGAGCACCACGCTGAGCAGGCGACGCTTGCCGTTGGGGAATTCGCGCTGCGCCGAGGCAATCAGGCAGTAGCCGGCGGCTTCGGTGTAGCCGGTCTTGAGACCATCCACGCTGGGGTCGCGGCGCAACAGCAGGTTGCGGTTGGGCTGGGTGATGTTGTTGAAGCGGAACTCGCGAATCGAGTACATCGGATAGTACTCGGGAAAATCGGTGATCAGCCGTGAAGCCAGCACCGACAGATCGCGCGCAGTGCTGTGGTGGCCGGGCTCGGTCATGCCGGTGACGTTGGCAAAGCGCGTGTTCTTCAGGCCCATGCGCTGGGCCTCGCGGTTCATCAGCTCCACGAAGGCCTCCACGCTGCCGGCCACGCCTTCGGCCAGGGCGACCGAAGCGTCGTTGCCGGATTGCACGATCATGCCCTTGAGCAGATCTTCCACCTTCACGCGCATGCGCGGTTCGATGAACATCACCGAGGCGCCGCCCTTGCGTTCGTTCCAAGCGCGCACCGAAACCGGCAGTTCTTGTTCCAGCGACAGGCGCTCGTCGCGCAGCGCGCTGAAGACCACATAAGCGGTCATCAGCTTGGTCAGTGAGGCCGGGTCCGAGGGGGTGTCCGGCTCGCGGGCAGCCAGCACTTGGTTGCTGTTCATGTCCAGCAGCACATAAGACTTGGCCGCCACGTCTGGGGGCGGTAGCGGCTGCGCGGAAGACAGCGCGGCCCATGCCAGTGAAGCAATGGTCAGCAAGGAGGCAATCAGTCGTTTCATCGGTGTGGAGTCGGTTCAGGTGCGGCGGGCGCGGACCCGACGGTGTGTGCGCACACCGCCTCAGGCCAGGGCACGCAGCACCAAGGTCTTCAGCAGTGGCAGCTGCCCGTGGAAAAAGTGGCCCACTCCGGGCACGACCACGATGGGCAGGTGCTGCGGTCGAGCCCAGTCCAGCGTGGACTGCAAAGGCACCACCTCGTCGAGTTCCCCATGGATCACGACCGTGTGGGCCGGCACGGGCGCCACTTGGAAATTGCCGGTGGCCGGGCCGACCAGCACCAGGTGGGTCACCGGCTCGCCCAGTCGCCAAGCAGCGTGTGAGGCCACATAAGCCCCGAAAGAGAATCCGCCCAGGGCCAAAGGTTCCCCGTTCTGCCGGCACTGATCGATCACGGCCATCATGTCGTCGATCTCGCCCCGGCCGGCGTCCCAGCCGCCTTGCGATCGTCCCACGCCGCGGAAGTTGAAGCGCAACGTGCGCCAGCCGCGCTGCACGAAGGCGCGCGCCAGGGTCTGCACGACTTTGTTGTCCATCGTGCCCCCGTGCAAGGGGTGCGGGTGCGCCAACACGGCCAGCCCGCAGGCGGGCCCGCTGCTGGGGGTATCGACGGCACATTCGAGCTCACCGCTTGGGCCGGGGAGCTGAAATTTTTCGGTCTGGGCGTTCATCGGCCGACATCGGGAGGCAGCAGCAGCCGCTCGACGATTTCACCGTGCTGCAAATGGCGCTCGACGATCTCGTCGATGTCGGCGAGATCGACATAGGTGTACCACGTGGCTTCGGGATAGACGACCACCACCGGGCCGCCAGCGCAGCGATCCAGGCAGCCGGCCCGGTTCACCCGCACCCGGCCTGGGCCGGCCAGGCCGGCGGCCTTGACGCGGGACTTGCAGTGATCGAAGGCGGCCTCGGCGGCATGATCGGCGCAACAGGACTGGCCGTTGTCACGCTGGTTCAGGCAGAAGAAGACGTGGCGCTCGTAATAACTCATCGCAGGATTTTAAGGGGCGCGCTCCCGCGCGGCCGCGCGGCCGATCAGATAGACCAGCACGGCATATGGCCACAGCCAGCCGACCCATTGGGCCAGGCCATGGAAGCGGATGAAGCGGCCCTGTTCCCAGGCTGCCAGGCTTTGGGCGTAGTAGGGATCGGCGGGCGCGTCGTTGACGAAGCCGGCCAAGGCGGTGATGGCCACCAAGCCCAGCGCGGCGGCCGCGCGCGTCGGCACGGGGATGAGCGCCAGCGCGATGGCCGTCCCCACGGTCAGCCCCACCGGGGTGGCTGGCGTGATCCAGGCCAGTGCATGCTGCGGGCCATAGCTCAGCGCGGTGGACAAGGTGGTCGTGGCAAAGCCCAGCGCCAGCGCGCCGGCCACCAACACCAAGCGCGGCCAGCGCGGCGGGCTGATCGAGAAGGCCAACAGGCACGGCGCCAGCAGGCCCAGGGCCACCACCACCAGCTCGGTGACCGCGGGCAGCTTGGCCACGGCGCTGGCCACCGGGGCCTGGATCCAGCCTTCCAAGGCGCTGCCTTGCAAGGCGCGCGCCACCAGATCGTCCACCCGGTCGGCCACTTGGCCCACGCCCAGCGGCGCCGGGGTGGGAAACAGCAGGGCGGAGGGCCACAGCAGCAACAGCGTCAAGCCGCCGGCGCTGCGCTCGATGAACCAGCGCTCACGCAAGGCCTGCCAGCGCCCCAGCGCGCCCATGGCCTGTAAGGCCAGCATGGCCAGCGCGCCGGCAGCGGTGCCCAGCGCGTTGAGGGCCCAGTCCAGGTTGGACGGCACGCGCTGCGGCAGGAAGTTTTGCAGCGTCTCCATGGCGCCGGACAGCAGCATGCCGCAGCCCAAGGCCAGGCCCAAGGCCCAGCCGCGCGAGCGGCCGCCGCGCAATGCCGCACCGGCCACGGCCATCCCCAAGGGCAGGTAGCCCAGCAGATTGGAGATGAGGTCGAAGCCGGTCCACCAGCGCGGCCAGGGCTCCAGCATGAAGGCCCACAGCGGCTGATGGGGGGTGACCCAGTCGCCGAAGGGGTACAGGCTCGCATAGACGATGAGCGCGGCATACAGCAGCGCCAGCGGCACCAACGAACTGCGATGAGCCGGCACCGGCACCTCGCTCAGAAGGGCTTGAGCACCACCAGCAGCACGACGGCCAGCAGCACGATCACCGGCACCTCATTGAACCAGCGGTACCACACATGGGATCGGGACGAGTTCGGGGACTGCTCGAAGCCGCGCAGCAGGCGACGGCACCCGTGGTGGTAGCCGATGAGGCCCAGCACCAGCGCGAGCTTGGCATGCATCCAGCCGCTGCCGGGACCGCGCCCGATGCCAAAGCCCAGCCATAGCCACAGGCCCAAGCCCAGGGCCGGCAGCATCAGCAGCGACATGAAGCGATAGAGCTTGCGCGCCATCAGCAGCAGGCGCTCGCGCTCGGCATGGCTGTCGGGGCTGACCTGCGCCAGGTTCACGAAGATGCGCGGCAGGTAGAACAGACCGGCAAACCAGCCGACGACAAAGACGATGTGCAGGGATTTGACCACGGCGTAGAGCATGCGCCGGATGATAGCCACCCCGGCCGGGCGTCGGTGCGATGACCGACCGCAGCGCGGGCGGGCGCAAAGCGTCGCCCAAAAAGAAAGAGCCCCAGTCGGGGACTGGGGCTTCAAAGCCTTATCGCTGTCATCACGGTAAGGCACCTGCTCAGGGAGGAAAAGCAGGGAATGACCGTCTTGCGACGTATCATTCACATGTGAGCTTATCACAGATCGATGACCGGCTGGAGGACCCCAGTAATCCACTCGGGCATGGAAAACACCAGCTTTTCACGCTTTCGAACGCTTGTTACTTAGGACACAGCCTTGGCTTTCCCTGCTTCCTTCCCGGCGGCCCGCCCCCGCCGGCTGCGACGTGACGATGCCACGCGCCGCTTGGTGCGCGAACATGCCCTGCGGGCCGACGATTTGATCTTGCCGGTGTTCGTGCTCGACGGACAGGGGCAGGCCCAGGAGGTGGCCTCGATGCCAGGCGTGCAGCGCCTCAGCCTGGACCGCCTGCTGCCACTGGCCGAGCGTTGCCTGGCTTTGGGCGTGCCGGCCATGGCGCTGTTCCCGGTCGTCGAGCCAGCGCTCAAAACGCCCGATGGCCGCGAAGCCCTCAATCCCGAGGGCTTGGTGCCGCGGGTGGTGCGCGAGCTCAAGCGCCGCTTCCCCGAGCTGTTGCTGATGACCGATGTGGCGCTCGATCCGTACACCAGTCATGGCCAGGACGGGCTGTTGGACGACACCGGCTACATCCTGAACGACGAGACGGTGCAGGTGCTGGTGCGCCAGGCTTTGGTGCAGGCGCAAGCCGGGGTGGACATCGTGGCGCCTTCGGACATGATGGACGGACGCATCGGCGCGATCCGCCAATCGCTGGAGGCGCAAGGGTTCATCCACACCCGCATCATGGCTTACAGTGCCAAATACGCTTCGGCGTTCTACGGCCCTTTTCGCGATGCCGTGGGCTCGGCCGCCCAGCTGGGCAAGAGCGACAAGAAGGTCTACCAGATGGACCCGGCCAACAGCGACGAGGCGTTGCGCGAGGTGGCGCTGGACATCGCCGAAGGCGCCGACATGGTGATGGTCAAACCCGGCCTGCCGTACCTGGACATCGTGCGCCGGGTCAAGGACGAATTTCGCATGCCTACTTTTGCCTACCAGGTCAGCGGGGAGTATGCGATGCTCAAGGCCGCCGCGGCCCAGGGCTGGCTGGACCATGACGCGGTGATGATGGAGTCGTTGCTGGCCTTCAAGCGGGCCGGCGCCGATGGGGTGCTGAGCTACTTCGCGCTGGAGGCCGCAGCGCGACTGAAGGCCTGATGCGCATCTTCCACGTCCGCCCCGACGGCTTCGAAGAACGGTCGGCGCTGCCGGCGGCCCTGCCCGAGAGCGGTTACCTCTGGCTCGGGCTCACGCGCAGCGAGTTCGAGGCCGACATCGCCCGGGTGCAGTCCTGCTTGCAAGCCTGGACCGGCGGGCCCTTGGTGGACTTGCATGTCTCCGACTTGCTCAACCCGCAGCTGCCCTCGCACTTCGAGGACACGCCGTGGTATGACGTGCTGGTGTTCCGGCGTTTGGCCGCCGGTGCGGGCACGAGCGAGCTGTTCCTCGGTGAGACGGGCGGCGGCGATTTGCAAAGCGCGCGGCGCGCGCTGGAGGCGATCGACACCCGCCCGGTGGGTTTTGCGGTCTTCGACCGCGTGCTGCTGACCGTGCATCCGGCCGATTGTCTGGTGCTGGAGCATTTTGCTCAGCGCTACACCCAGATCGCCCAAGGCCAGGCCGATCCCCGCGCCGAAGGCCGACCGGTGGCCGTGCGTCTGCCAAGCAGCCCGGCCGATCAGATGCTGCGCATGGTCAACCACATCGTGGATGGCTATCTGGAGCTGCGGCGGCTGCTGACGCGCCAGTTCGGCGTGCTGCAACAGGCGTTGTTCAATCCGCGGGCTCGGTTCCGAAGCTGGCCGTTGCTGCTCGATGCGCGCAATACCTTGCATCTGCTGGAAGACATTTGCGAAGACCAGCGCAATGCGATCCAAGAGTGGATCGATGCCTTGCAGGAGTGGCCTCCCGAGACCACGCCGCAGGCGCGGCGCGAGCGCGAGCTGCTGCGGCTGCGTTCACGCGATGTGCTCGAGCACATCGAGCGCGTGCTCAGCCATGTGCGTCGGCTGGAGTCTTCGGCCGAGACGGCGGTGCAGATGCACTTCTCGGCGCAGAGCAACCGCACCAACGACATCATGCGCACGCTCACCGTGCTGACGGCCATCTTCTTGCCGCTGAACCTGATCACCGGCATTTTCGGCATGAACTTCGACCGCATGCCGCTGATCCACCAGGCCACGGGGGTGTGGATCGCCTTGGGTCTGATGGCCGCCATCGGTCTGGGCTTGGGCCTGTTCTTTTGGCGCAAGCGCTACCTGGGCACGCGGCCCTGAGCCTGCGCCTCAGGCCCGCGTCTGCAGTGTGTCCAGGGCCAGGCAGAGATCCTCCCAGGACTTGGCTTTTTCGGTCAGGTTGCGCAGCACATACGCCGGGTGGTAGGTGACGATGACCGGCACGCCTTCGTAGTCGTGCACCCGCCCGCGCAGCCGGCCGATGGGCTCGTCACTGCGCAGCAGCGATTGCGCCGCAAAGCGCCCCATGGCCAGAATGATGCGCGGCTTGACCAAGGCCACTTGGCGTTTCAGGAACGGCTCGCATTGGGCCACTTCCTGCGGCGTGGGATTGCGGTTGCCCGGTGGCCGGCATTTGAGCACGTTGCAGATGTAGACCTGCTGCTCGGGCGGGGCTGGCTGGCGGGTCAGGCCGATGGCGCGCAGCATGTTGTCCAGCAGGCGGCCGGCCTGGCCGACGAAGGGCTCGCCCTGACGATCTTCGTGTTCGCCGGGGGCTTCGCCGACGATCATCCAGTGCGCCTGTTCATGCCCCACGCCGAACACGGTGTGGTGGCGGCTCTCGCACAGCGCACAGGCTCGGCAGCCGGCCACGGCTGCGCGCAGGGTGGGCCAATCCATCTGTTCGACCCCGCTGGGGCGGGTGCCGTGCGGCAGCGGGGTCTCGGGCGCGCGGGGCGCCTCCTCAGAGGCCGGATCGGGCCCCGTGGGCTCGGCCACGTGGAACGCTGGCGGCAGCGTGGCGGCTTCGGCTCGGCGCAGCACCCAGGCCGTGAGCCCCATTTCGCGCAACAGGGCCACTCGACGATCGTCCAGGCTCATGGGCAGATCCTCACAGCGGCAGGCTCATCAGCAGCGCGTCTTCGCGCAAGCCCCGTGCGGCCGGATAGTAGCCGCGGCGCAGCCCCACCTCGGCGAACCCATAGCGCTCATACAGCCGCCGCGCCCGGTGGTTGCTTGGGCGCACCTCCAGCCACAGTTGGGCGGCACCTTCGCGGCGTGCCATCTCGCACAGGCGATCGAGCATCCAGACGGCATGGCCGCGTCCTTGCTGCGACGGGGCCACGGTGAGGTTGAGCAAGTGCATTTCCTCCACGCCCCGCATGGCCAGGAAGTAGCCGATCATCGGGCCGTCGCCCTCGCGCAGCCACCATGCCGCATGGCCGGCAGCCAGGGAGTCGATGAAATTGCC
Organism: Caldimonas manganoxidans ATCC BAA-369; assembly: GCF_000381125.1. Classification (GTDB taxonomy): domain Bacteria; phylum Pseudomonadota; class Gammaproteobacteria; order Burkholderiales; family Burkholderiaceae_C; genus Caldimonas; species Caldimonas manganoxidans. The sequence continues at coordinate 22,291 of NZ_KB905959.1, read as the reverse complement.
GCGGGTCCAGGGAAATTCATAGGCCTGCACCTCGATGGCCAGCAAGGCATCGAGGTCTTCCAGGCGCAGGGGTTCCAGGCGGCGGCCTGCGGATTGGAGCGCGGCGTTCATGTCAGGGCGCAGCGCAAGGCATCGCGCTCGGCGGTGGTTTGCGCCACCTTGTCGCGCACGTACAGGGGCAGGGCCAGGGCCGCGTCGATCGCCTCGCCGCGCTGCCAGGCCGCCAGCGCCAGCGCCAGCAAGGCCGGTGCGCTGGGGACGGCCGTGGCCAGCACGGCGCGGCCGCCGCCGTCCAGCCGCCCCCCCAGCGCGGCGGGGGCATTGCCCGCCAGCGCGGCCTGTGGATCGGCGCGCAGCAGGGCATTGAAATCCTCGGGGTCGTACAAGGCCGGCGCGCTCAGGGTGAGCCAGCGCTGGCCGTCGTGCTGGTAGCGGGCGGCATAGAGCTGGCCCATGCGCGCATCTTGTGCCGCCCAGATCTCGGTGTGTCCCTGGGCGCGGCGCGCATCTTCGGCCACCACGAGCAAGGTGTCCACCGGGATCACAGGGCAGCCGGCACCGAGCGCCAGGCCCTGCGCCACCGAGCAGGCCGTGCGCAAACCGGTGAACGCGCCTGGGCCGCGGCCGAAGGCGATCGCATCGAGGTCTCGTGGGGCGATTGCGGCCTCCTGCAGCAGCCCTCGCACGGCCGGCAGCAGTGTGGCCGAGGCTCGAGCGCCGCCTGGGCCGGTGTAGATGCGCTGCTGGCCGTTGCAGCGCAGGCCCAGGTGCACGGTCTCGGTGGCCGTCTCGATGGCCAGCAGGCAGGGGTCGTGTGCACGGGTGGACATGCCCAGAGTGTAGCTGCCGGGATAATCCGGGCATGCATGCTGCTGCGTTGTCATCGATGTGGCGCCGCATTCGGGGGCGAAGCGGTGCTTGGGGCGTTTGGCGTGGGGCCGTGTGGGCTTGGGGCTGGGTGCTGCTGCACGGGCCGGTGCCGGCCCAGACGGCGCCGCCAGCATTGCCGCCGGCCGTGGAAGCGGCTCTGGCGCAGGCCCAGCTGCCGCCGCAGGCCTTGTCGGTCGAGGTGGTGCCGCTCGGCGGCAGCAGCCCTCGTTTGAGCTACCGGGCCGAGGCGCCGGTCAACCCGGCGTCGCTGATGAAGCTCATCACCACCTATGCCGCGCTGGACTTGCTCGGGCCGGCCTACACCTGGTCCACCCCGGTGTATGTCGAGGGGCGGGTCGGCGACGGTGTGTTGCACGGCACGCTGTATCTGCAAGGCCAAGGCGATCCGAAGCTGGTGGTGGAGCGGCTGTGGCTGTTGCTGCGCCGGGTGCAGCAGTTGGGGATACGCGAGATTCGGGGCGACATCGTTCTCGATGGCTCGGCATTCGAGGTGCCGCCGGGGGATCCCGGCGCGTTCGACGAGGAGCCCTGGCGACCGTACAACGTGCTGCCCGATGCGTTGCTGATCAACTACAAGTCCATCGTGCTGGGCTTCGTGCCCGATGTGGCCCGCGGGCGGGCCTGGGTCACGGTGGAGCCGCCGCTGCACGGCTTTGCGGTCGATCCTTGGGTGCCTTTGGACTTCGGCGCCGCATGCTCCGACTGGCGCGCTCAGCTGCGGGCCGAGCTGGGCGACCCCAGCCGCTTGCGCTTCCGTGGGGCTTATCCGGCGCGCTGTGGCGAGAACTCATGGGCCATCGCCCATGCCGATGCGCGCCGCTACAACGCGCAGGCCGTGCTGGGTGTGTGGCTCAGCCTGGGCGGGCAGTTGTCGGGCACCGTGCGCGAGGGTCGGGTGCCCGAGGGGCTGACGCCGGTGCTGGCGGCCACCTCGCCCCCGCTGGCCGAAGTGGTGCGCGACATCAACAAGTTCAGCAACAACGTGATGGCCCGCCAGCTGTTTCTGACCCTGGGGCGCGAGCGCCGCGGGCGGGGCGACTTGGCCTCCTCGCGCGCCGTGGTCGAGGACTGGTTGCGCGGCCGGCTGGGCGGGCCCGATCCCAGCGTGGTGCTGGACAACGGTGCCGGGCTTTCACGCGAAGCGCGGGCCAGCGCGGCATTCTTCACCCGGCTGCTGCAGTCGGCCTGGGCCGACCCGGTGATGCCCGAGTTCATCGCCTCTTTGCCCGCCAGTGGCCGCGACGGCACCTTGCGGCGCAGCCGGATCGAGCCGGGCCGCGCCTATCTGAAGACCGGCTCGCTGCGGGATGTGGCCGCTCTGGCCGGCTATGTGCTGGGCGACAGCGGGCAGCGTTACAGCTTCGTGGCCATCGTCAACCACCCAAGGGCCGCGGCCGCCCGGCCGGTGTTGGAGGCCTTGGTGGCCTGGGCCATGCACGACCGGCCCTTGGGCGTGGGACGGTCGCCTCAATAGGGATGCCGCTCGGCGCGCTGCCAGGCCAGATTGCCGATCAGGCGGTTCATCTGGGGGCTGAAGTACAGATCGTCGGCCCACACGTACACATAAGCACTCAAGCTGGTGTTGTAGTCCGACTGCACGGTCGAGGTCGAGCAATCCAGGGCGGGTGTCACGGTGCACGCCGCCGTGCCTTCATGGGTGAAGCGATAGCCGGTGTTGCTGTCGCCGGTGGCCAGACGCACCAGGTTGTTCACCTGGGCGTAGGCGGCTTTGCGGCTGTTGTTGCCGAAGCTGTTGTAGAAGCCAGAGTTGTAGGCGTCGGTCAAGGCCTTGAGCAAGGTGCGCCCGCTGACGGGTTCGGCCAGCCCGCGCGGGGTCTTGCCCTGGTTGACCACGTCGATGGCCAGCACGCGCGCATCGCGATCCACGAGTTGCTGCACCAGCCGGCCGAAGTCGGCCCCGCGGTCGCAGGCTTCGCGCAGCGTGGTCGGCAGACTGCCTTGGCTGCACAGGCCCTCATCTTGGTAGTCGGGCGGCACGACCGAGGGGTTTTGTTGGTACAGCTCCCACACGTCTTGCGCGCCCACTTGGATCAACACCATGTCCCCGGTGCCCAGGTTGGGCAGCTGGGCTTCGACCTGGGCCCGCACGTCGGCCAGCTTCCACGTGGCATCGGCATAGAGCTGCGCGATGCGGTTGCCGCTCAGTCCGCCGGGGTTGCAGGCGGCGAAGGCAAAGCCATAGTTTTCCGCCACGATTTGATTCCAGCTGCGCGTGTACTGGCAGTTGGACAGGTCGTTGACGGTGTATTTGCGTCCGTCGCTGGCCATGGCGCTGTGGCCATCGCCAAAGGAGAACAGCCGGGTCGGTTGGAAAGGGTTGTAGACATCGCCGCCACAGCTGGCCAATGTCAAGGCGGCCATGGCGGCCAGTGTTCGACGCTGCCAAGCGGCGACGAAAGACGACAAAGACATGCACACTCCAGTCAACATGGAAGGGGTCAGGCCGCGGCGGCGCGGATCAGTCGGTCGCGCACGCCGTCCCATTCAGGGCCTGGGGGCGGGCTCTCGACCCAGATGATGCGCGCGCCGCGCGCGTCGAAGTCGCGCAAAGCCGCAAACAGCTCCCGCGCGGCCGAGGCGGCATCCTCGGGCATGGCTCGAAACAGCATGCCGGGGGCCGGGCGCACCGTGCGGGCATACAAGGCCACCGGGCCGGGCGAGTCGGCCCACACCTTTAGAGCCGTGCGCAGCACGTCGGTGCTCATCAGACGCACCGTGGCCCGAGGGGCGTAGTGGGCCTTCAGCGTGCCCGGGGCCCGCGGGGCCTGCGCGTCACGGTCGAGCAGGGGCTCGCCCAAAGCCGCTTCGATTTGCGCGCGGGTGAGGGTTCCGGGGCGCAACAGCACCGGGCGGCCCCGTGAGCAGTCGATGATGGTCGATTCGATGCCCACCGGGCAGGGGCCGCCGTCGAGCACCAGCACGTCCTCACCGAATTCGGCGGCCACATGGGCGGCGGTGGTCGGGCTGACCCGGCCGAAGCGGTTGGCGCTGGGCGCAGCCAGCCCGAGCAGGCCGCGCCGACTGGCCGCTTGCAGCAGGGCCTGCGCCAGTGGATGGGCCGGGCAGCGCAGGCCGATGGTGTCTTGGCCGCCGGCAGCGGCCGTGGCCACGCCGTCGCGCCGGGGCACGATCACGGTCAAGGGGCCGGGCCAGAAGGCATCCATCAGCCGCTGGGCGGCCGGCGGCACGGCTCGGGCCAGCGGCAGGGCGGCTTCGGCATTGGACACATGCACGATCAGTGGATGATCCGTAGGCCGGCCTTTGGCCGCGAAAATGCCCCGCACGGCCTCGTCGCGGCCGGCATCGGCGCCCAGGCCGTAGACCGTTTCGGTGGGAAAGGCCACGAGGCGCCCTGCAGCCAGAGCCTCCAGGGCCTGGTCCAACTGGGCGGCTTGCGGGCCGTCGAGGATGCGTGCCATGCCGTTCCTCACCACGGGTCGATGCCCAGCCGTTCGGCGCAGCGACGCGCCACGTCGTCGGCCTGGGCTGCGGTGGGCGCCGTCACGGTCAGGTGGCCCATCTTGCGCCCCGGCCGCGCCGTGAGTTTTCCATACAAGTGCAGATGCACCCCCGGCAAGGCCAGCACCTCGGCCCAGGCGGGTTCGCGCTCGCGCCCTTGCGCGTCGAACCACAGCTCGCCCAACAGGTTGAGCATCACGGCCGGGGAGTGCTGGCGCGGGGCCACCAGCGGCAGCCCGGTCATCGCACGCACCTGCAGCTCGAATTGCGACACGTCGCAGGCGTCCAGCGTGTAATGGCCCGAGTTGTGGGGCCGCGGCGCCATTTCGTTGGCCAGTAGCCGGCCGTCGCGCAGCACGAAGAATTCCACGCACAGCACGCCCACATAGTGCATCGAGGCGGCCAGCTGTTCGGCCGCGCCGATGGCCTGGGCCTGCAGCTCGGGGCCCACGTCGGGCGCCGGGGCGGTCGTGACGGCCAGAATCCCGCGTCGATGCAGATTGCGCTGTACCGGGAAGTGCACCACCTCGCCCTGGGCATTGCGGGCGACGATCACGCTCAGCTCGAAGGCCAGGTCCAAGCGCTGCTCGAGCACGCAAGGCACGCGGCCGAGCTGCTCCCAGGCGGCGGCCAGGTCTTGCGGTGTCTGCACCAGGACTTGGCCCTTGCCGTCGTAGCCCAGGCGGGCGGTCTTGAGCAGGCCCGGCAGCAAGGCCGGATCGACGGCGGCGAGCTGTTCAGCGGTGTCGATCACGGCATGGGGCGCGCAGGGCACGCCACAGCGCTGGAAATGGGCTTTTTCCAGGGCGCGGTCCTGACAGATGGCCACCGCTTGGGCGCTGGGGGCGACCGGGCGATGGGCTTGGAGCGTCATCAGTGCTGCCGAGGGCACGTTTTCGAATTCGGTGGTGATGGCCACACTGCGCTGCATCAGCTGTGCCAGGCCTTGCTCGTCCAGGTAGTCGGCTCGGATGTGGTGGTGGGCCACCAGCCCGGCCGGGCTGTTCCCATCCGGGTCGAGCACGACCGTGAAATAGCCCAGGGTCTGGGCGGCATGGACGAACATGCGGCCGAGTTGACCTCCGCCCATCACCCCCAGGGTGGCTCCAGGCAGCACCGTTGTGCTCATGCGGCGGCTCCCGGCGGCGGCAGGCTCATGGCGCGCGCGGCCTCGGTTTGCCGGGCGCGGAAGTCCAGCAGCTTGTCGCGCAGCGCGGCGTCTTCGTTGGCCAGCAGGGCCACGGCGAACAAGGCGGCATTGGCCGCGCCGGCCGTCCCGATGGCGAAGGTGGCCACCGGGATGCCTTTGGGCATTTGCACGATGGAGTGCAGCGAATCGACCCCTTGCAAGTGCTTGCTGGGCACCGGCACGCCCAGCACCGGCACCACCGTTTTGGCCGCCAGCATGCCTGGCAGGTGCGCGGCCCCGCCGGCGCCGGCGATGAGGGCTTTGAGGCCGCGGGGCGCGGCTTGCTCGGCATAACGGAACATGTCGTCGGGCATGCGGTGGGCAGAAACCACCCGTGCCTCGTAAGGCACGCCGAAGTCGGCGAGAATCTGGGCAGCGTGCTGCATGACGTCCCAATCGCTGTTGGAACCCATGACCACACCGATGAGGGGCGAAGCACTCGACAAGGACGGCTCCAGGCTGGGCAGAAATCGCGATTTTAGGCGGGGCTGAGAACGGAAGGTTCCGTCCTCGGCGTCGCCCGTGAGGCTGCCTCGCCTCTTTAGAACGGCGTTGCCATGATCGACATCACTTTGCAGAACTTTGAAACCGAGGTGCTCCAAGCCTCGATGTCCCGCCCCGTGCTGCTGGACATTTGGGCTCCTTGGTGCGGGCCCTGCCGCACCTTGGGCCCCTTGCTCGAGAAGCTCGAAACCCAATACGGGGGCCGCTTCGTGCTGGCCAAGCTCAATTCCGACGAGCAGCCCGAGATCGCTGGCCAGCTCTCACAGATGTTCGGGGTGCGTTCCATCCCGTTTTGCGTGATGTTTCGTGACGGCCAGCCCGTCGATGGTTTCGTCGGCGCCTTGCCCCAGGCGCAGATCCAGCAATTCCTGGACAAGCATGTGCCCAGCCCGGCCGAGCTGCAAGCCGAGGAGGAGACCGAAGAAGCGCTGGAATTGGCGGCCGAGGGCCATACCGACGCCGCTTTGGAGAAGCTGCAGCAGGCCGTGGCCATCGATCCGGCCAATGATGCGGCGCGCTTCGATTATGTGAAGCTGTTGCTGGAACGCGGCCAGCTGGCCGAGGCGCGTGCGGCTTATGAGCCGGTGGCTTCCAAGGCGGCGGTGGATGCGCGCTTGGCCGCCCTCGGGCTGTACCTGGAGGCCTGCCAGGCAGCTGCGCAGGCCCGCTCGCCGCAGGCGCTGGCCGAGGCGATCGCGGCCAACAAACGCGACTTCGACGCCCGCTACGAGCTGGCCCAGGTGCACTTTGCGGCCGGCCGCTTCACGCAGGCCATGGACGAGCTGCTCGAAATTTTGATGCGCGACAAGGCCTGGAAGGATGGTCTGGCGCGCAAGACCTATGTGGCCGTCCTGGAGATGATGAGCAAGCCGGCGCCCAAGCCAGCGGCCACCGAGGTCAAGGGCACGCTGGAGCTGACCGGCAAGACCGCGGTGACGCCGGCCGATCCGGTCGTCGAGCAATACCGCCGCAAGCTGTCGATGACGCTGTTTTGAGGCGGCCTCAGGCGCCCAGCAGCCGGTCGCGTGCTTCGCGGTACTTGGCGGCGGTTTTCTCGATCACCTCGGCCGGCAGCGCCGGAGCGGGAGGCTGCTTGTTCCACGGGCGGCCGTCCACCGTGGCTTGCTCCAGCCAATCGCGCACGAATTGCTTGTCAAAGCTGGGCGGGTTGGTGCCTTCCGCATAGCCTTCGACCGGCCAAAAGCGGGAGGAATCGGGGGTGAGCACTTCGTCCATTAGCGTGAGGGTGCCGTGCTCGTCCAGGCCGAATTCGAACTTGGTGTCGGCGATGATGATGCCGCGTGACAGCGCGTAGTCCGCGGCGCTGCGGTACAGCTCGATGGACACCGCGCGCACGCGCTCGGCCAGCTCGCCTCCGATGATCTGGCTCATGCGCTCGAAGGAGATGTTTTCGTCATGCTGGCCGATCTCGGCTTTGGTGGCCGGGGTGAAGATGGGCTCGGGCAGCCGGCTGGCGTTTTTCAGGCCGGCGGGCAGCTTCACGCCGCAGACCTCGCCGCTTTGCTGGTATTCCTTCCAGCCGCTGCCGGCCAGGTAGCCGCGCACCACGGCCTCCACCGGCAGGGGCTTGAGGCGTTTGACCAGCATGGCGCGGCCGCGCACCTGGTCCCGTTCGGCTTCGGTGACCACCTGCTGCGGGTCTTCGCCGGTGAGATGGTGGGGCACGATGTGACCCAGCTTGTCGAACCAGAACAGCGCCACTTCGGTGAGCAAGGCGCCTTTGCCGGGAATGGGCTCGCCCATCACCACGTCGAACGCCGAGAGGCGATCGGTGGCGATCATCAGAATGCGGTCGCTGCCCACGGCGTAGTTGTCACGCACCTTGCCGCGCGCCAGCAGGGGCAGTGAGTGGATCGAAGAGTGCAGCAGGGCGACGGTCACGACGGTTCTCCGGCAAAGAAAAAAGCCCGCCAGTCCAGCGGGCTCGACGTGGGCGGCTGGGCCGCGGGGTTCACTGCACCACTTGGGCCAGCTCGCCGGCCGCATAGCGGCGCGCCATTTCGGACAGGGGAATGGGTTTGATTTTACCGGCCTGACCTTCGCAACCGAACTGCAGGTAGCGCGCCTTGCAGACCTGCTTGGCCGCTTCGCGCGCGGGTTTCATCCACTCGCGCATGTCGAATTTGTCGGGGTTCTCGGCCATGAACTTGCGGACCGCACCGGTCATGGCCAGGCGGATGTCGGTGTCGATGTTGATCTTGCGCACCCCGTGCTTGATGGCTTCTTGAATCTCCTCGATGGGCACGCCATAGGTTTCCTTCATCTTGCCGCCGTACTGGTTGATGATGGCCAGCAGCTCCTGCGGCACCGAGGACGAGCCATGCATCACCAAATGCGTGTTGGGGATGCGGGCATGGATTTCCTTTACGCGCGAAATCGCCAGGATGTCTCCGGTGGGCTTGCGGGTGAATTTGTAGGCGCCGTGGCTGGTGCCAATGGCAATGGCCAGCGCATCGAGCTGGGTGGCTTGCACGAAACGGGCGGCTTCTTCCGGGTCGGTCAACAAGGCGGAATGGTCGAGTTTGCCCTCGGCGCCGATGCCGTCTTCTTCACCGGCCATGCCGGTTTCCAGCGAGCCCAGGCAGCCGAGCTCGCCTTCGACGGTGACGCCCACTTTGTGCGCCATCTCGACCACTTCGCGCGTGACCCTGACGTTGTACTCGAACGAGGCCGGGGTCTTGCCGTCTTCCAGCAGCGAGCCGTCCATCATCACCGAGCCAAAGCCCAGTTCGATGGCCCCTTGGCACACCTTGGGGGAAGTGCCGTGGTCTTGGTGCATCACCAGCGGGATGTGCGGGTAGGCTTCGACGGCGGCCTGGATCAGGTGCTTGATGAAGCTCTCGCCCGCATACTTGCGCGCTCCTGCGCTGGCTTGCAGGATCACGGGCGCGCCCACTTCATCGGCCGCGGCCATCACGGCCTGGACTTGTTCGAGGTTGTTGACATTGAAGGCTGGGATGCCGTAGTTGTTTTCGGCGGCATGGTCCAGCAGTTGGCGCATCGAGACGAGTGGCATGGTGGGGCCTCTTGGAACGCTAGGAAATCGGTTGGATCGAGGGCGGATGGACCTAGGGCGGATGGACGCAGGTCTTGGGCCGGCGACAGATGAAACCGCGCTGTAATTGCTCGGAATTCTACCGACCCCATTGCCGCTGAACGGTCTGGCCCCCTGGGGTGTGGGGACGAATGTCGCAGTGCAGCATGGGGTTTCCGCGCGGCCGAGGTGGCGCGCCCCGGCCGGGCATCTTAAAGTCGGCCGCTTTCCATTCTTGCCTGCCAACATGGGGAGCATCTGGGACGTGTGTTCTACGGGTTGGGCTCGTTGCGGCCGTGGGGCGATCGTTTCGACCCTGGGCCTGTGGGTGGCCGTCACGGGGGCTTGCGCCCAAGTGACCCAGATTCCCGACGGCCAGTGGCGCCATCTCATCGGCTTGGGCGCCAGCGTGGCCTCGGGCAACACGAAGGCCAGCAGTTTGAATGCCTCCCTCGACAGTGTCCGACTGACGTATGAGGACAAGTGGTCGCTTGCCGGCAGCGCCTTGCAGTCGCGCACCGAAGGCAGCACGGCCGCGCAGCGTGCCGAACTCAAGACGCAGTACGACCGCGATCTGTCCTTGCAATGGTTCGGGTATGGCAGCGTGGCGGGCCTGCACGACGAGGCGGCGAACATCGAGTCCCGCACATCGGTGGCTTCGGGGCTGGGCTATCACCTGCGTCGCACCGCAGACGGGTATTGGGACGTGTCCGCCGGCCTGGGCTACTCGCGTGACCGCTTCCTGGCACCCACGGTGATCGATGGACAGAGCCGTCGCAGCCGCGACCGTCTGGAGCTGGTGTTGGCGCAAGAGTCCACCATCTACCTGTCCGATGGTGCGCGCCTGAAGCAGCAAGCGCGGCTGCTGCCCAGCCTGCGCGATGCCGGTGAATTCCGCGCCGAGCTGTCCGCCGGCTTGAACGTGGCGATCAATGAACGCCTGAGTTTGACGGCCAGCCTCACGCACCGCTTCGACAGCCAGCCCGGTGCGGGCTTCAGCAAATCGGACACGCAGTTCGTGACGGGTGTGTCGCTCGGACTGGATTGAGCCCGGCCAGTCTCAGCCGCCGACGCGACAGATCTTGAGCATGTTGGTGCCGCCGGGGTAGCCCATCGGTTCGCCGCAAGTGATGGCGTAGGTGTCGCCCGGCTTGAGGACGCCGCGCTCGACCAGCAGGGCCTCGGCTTTGTGCAAGGCTTCGTCACGGTCTTGGTAGGCGGGCATCAGCAGCGGTCGCACGTTACGGTACAAGGCCATCTTGCGCTGCGAGACGAGCTGAGAGGTCAGACCGAAGATCGGCACATGGATCTTGTGCCGACTCATCCACAACGCGGTGGAGCCCGACTCGGTCAATGCGATGATGGCCTTGCAGCCCAGGTGGTGGGCGGTGAAGAGTGCCCCCATCGCGATGGCCTGATCGATGCGGCCGAACTTCTTGTTCACGAAATCGGAGTCCAGCGCGATCTCTTCGGCCCGCTCGGCTTCCAGGGCGATGAGCGCCATGTGCTCGATGGTTTCCACCGGGTACTTGCCTGCGGCGGTTTCGGCGCTGAGCATCACGGCGTCGGTGCCGTCGAGCACCGCGTTGGCCACGTCGCTGACCTCGGCGCGCGTGGGCACGGGGTTGACGATCATCGACTCCATCATCTGCGTGGCGGTGATGACCACCTTGTCCATCTCGCGCGCCAAGCGGATCATGCGCTTTTGCAGCGCCGGCACGGCGGCATTGCCCACCTCCACGGCCAGATCGCCTCGCGCGACCATGATGCCGTCGCTGGCTTTGAGGATGCCCTCCAGCTGCGGGATGGCCTCGCTGCGTTCGATCTTGGCAATCAAGGCCGGCTTGTGCCGCCATGGCTCACCGGCCACGTTGGCCAGCTGGCGTGCCATTTCCATGTCGGTGGCGCTCTTGGGGAAGCTGACGGCCAGGTATTCGCACTGGAAACTCATCGCGGTGCGAATGTCTTCCATGTCCTTGGCCGTCAGCGCCGGGGCGGTGAGCCCGCCGCCTTGCTTGTTGATGCCTTTGTTGTTGGACAACTCGCCGCCGATTTTCACGCGGGTGTGCACCGCATCGCCGACCACGCGCTCGACGTTGAGCACGATCAAGCCGTCATTGAGCAGCAAAGTGTCGCCCGGCTTCACGTCGCGCGGCAGTTCCTTGTAGTCCAGGCCCACGCGTTCGTTGTTGCCCAGCTCCGACCAGCTGGCATCCAGGATGAAGGTCTGACCGGCCTCCAGCAGGGTCTTGCCGCCTTCGAACTTGCCCACCCGGATCTTGGGGCCTTGCAAGTCGGCCATGATGGCGACTTCCTTGCCGGCACGCTGGGCGGCTTCGCGCACCAGCGCGGCGCGCTCGATGTGGTCTTGCGCCGTGCCGTGCGAGAAATTCAAGCGCACCACATCGACCCCGGCGCGGATCATGCGCTCCAGGATCTCGGGGGTGGACGACGCAGGGCCGAGGGTGGCGACGATCTTGGTGGCGCGGGTCATGATGGCTTGTCTCCGGTGAGGATGTAACTTTATTCCATTTCGCGGGCCGTCTGAAGGCCTGCGGAGTTACATCCCCTTGCGGGACCGACCGCACGCCGCGTCAACCTGCCGCGCGTCGGGCCAGGATCTCGAAGGCGGGCAGCTGTTTGCCTTCGAGCACTTCCAGGAAGGCGCCGCCGCCGGTGGAGATGTAGCCCACGTCCTTCTCGATGCCATATTTGGCAATGGCCGCCAGGGTGTCGCCGCCGCCGGCGATCGAAAACGCCTTGGAGGCCGCGATGGCACGGGCCAGCGTCTCGGTGCCCTTGGAAAACGCCTCGAACTCGAACACGCCCACCGGCCCGTTCCAGACGATGGTGCCGGCGGCTTGGAGCTGCTGGGCCAGCATTGCCGCAGTCTGCGGGCCGATGTCCAGGATCAAATCGTCCTCGGCCACGTCGGTGGCGGCCTTGACGGTGGCCGTGGCATCGGCCTTGAATGCCTTGGCCACGACCACATCGACCGGGATCGGCACGGCCGCGCCGCGGGCTTGCATGGCGTCCATCACGGCGCGGGCCTCACCCACCAGATCGGGCTCGGCCAGCGACTTGCCGATGGGCAGGCCGGCGGCCTGCATGAAGGTGTTGGCGATGCCTCCGCCGACGATGAGCTGGTCGACCTTCTTGGCCAGGCTTTGCAAGATGGTGAGCTTGGTGCTGACCTTGGAGCCGGCCACGATGGCCACCAGCGGACGCTTCGGCTCGGCCAAGGCGCGGGTGATGGCATCGATTTCGGCAGCCAACAGCGGGCCGGCGCAGGCCACTTTCGCGAATTGCGCGATGCCGTAAGTGGAGGCCTCGGCGCGGTGGGCGGTGCCGAAGGCGTCATGCACGAAGATGTCGCACAGCGCCGCCATCTTGCGCGCCAGCGTTTCGTCGTTTTTCTTTTCGCCTTTGTTCAGGCGGCAGTTCTCCAGCAGCACGACTTGTCCGGGCTGCACGTCCACGCCGTCGACCCAGTCGGTGCGCAGCGGCACGTCCCGTCCGAGCAGCTCGCCCAAGCGCCGTGCCACCGGGGCGAGCGAATCTTCGGGTTTGAATTGGCCTTCGGTGGGGCGCCCCAGATGCGAGGTCACCATCACCGCGGCGCCGGCCTTCAAAGCCATCTCGATGCAAGGCACCGACGCGCGAATGCGGGTGTCTTCCGTGATGCGTCCGGCCTCATCCAGTGGCACGTTCAGATCGGCACGAATGAAGACACGCCGCCCAGCCACCTGGCCTTGGGCGATCAGATCGGTAAAACGAAGCACGTTCATGGCAAAGGGCGGGCAGTGGCAGGAAAGGAGAACCCGAGATTTTAGAGGGGCAGGGCAAGGGCCTTCCCTACCTAAGGCTGGGGGCCGGCGGCTTGTCATGCATCAATTTCGGGTGTACAAGGTGATCAATGCTCGCTTCGTCCACTTCCTTTGTGACGTAAGGAGGGCACCATGCGCAGACGCATTTATTGGCTTCTGCCCGACCTGGCCAGCGCCAGGCGGACGATGGATGATCTTTTGCTGGCGCGCATCGCCGAGCCCCACATCCACTTCGTGGCACGGGATGACATCGACATGAGCGGCCTGCATGCCGCCAACGTGCTGCAGACCTCCGACGTGTTGCGCGCCGCCCAGCTCGGGCTGGTGATCGGCGGTGTGGTGGGCACGGTCGCGGGTGTGGTCGTGGCGATCTTCTTTCCCATCGTCGGCGATTCGCCGCAATGGGGCGTGGCCGCGGTGCTGGCGGTGCTGGGCGGATTGTTCGGGGCCTGGGCGGCCAGCATGATCGGCATCTCCACGCCCAGCCACCGTCTGGAGCGTTTCCGGCCGGCCATCGAGCAAGGGCAGATCCTGCTGATGGTCGATGTGCCGCGCTCACGGGTGGCCGAGATCGAGGCCCGGCTGCAGGCTTTGCATCCGGAGGCCCATCTCGAAGGCGTCGAACCCAACATCCCGGCCTTTCCCTGAATGTGCGGCGTGCGGCCCGGCGCTGGGCCGGGGCGCCTCGCTTGGGTCTGAGGAGGCAAGACCATGGAACTGCATTTGTCGACCTGGCGCTCGGGCTCGAGCCGCCCGGATTGGATGGCTGCGGCCGTCTCTGGCTTGGCTGCCGGGGCCGTGCTGATGGTGCTCGAACTGTTCTGGGCCGCCAGCATGGGCGGCGATGGACCTTGGCGGCTGCCTCACATGGTGGCCGCTCTCGTTTTGGGCGCCGACTGGCTGGAGACGGCCGCGGCGCAGGGCTACGCCTTCCATGCCGGCGTGGTGGCCGCCGCACTGCTGGTGCACTATGCCCTGGGGATGCTGTTCGGCCTGGCCCTGGGGGCGCTGGTGTCCTGGTGGCGCTTGGACAGCCTGCTGGGCCGCATGGAGGCGCTCGGGGCTGCGTTCGGGGTGTTGCTCTACGTGGTCAATTTCCATGGGCTGGCGCACGGCTTCCCGTGGTTCCTGGACCTGCGTGGTGGGGCCACTCTGATGGCGCACCTGGTGTTCGGCATCTGTGCTGCGCTGCTGTACTGGAAGCTCGCGCGGCGCCGCTCCGACGCTTGATCGCCGTGGGGTGCGCTCGAGTGGGAGGCCGGCATGGTCATCGCGGCGGTCCTGCTGGTCATCGTCGTGGGGTCGGTGGCTTTCCACCTGCTCACGCCCTGGTGGACCACGCCCTTGGCCAGCCATTGGCAGCGCATGGACGACACCCTGACCATCACGGTGGTCATCACGGGGATTTTTTTCATCGCGATCAATCTGTTCGTGGCCTACGCGATATGGCGCTATCGCCATCGTGAGGGGCATCGCGCGACCTACGAACCGGAGAATCATCGCCTGGAGCGCTGGTTGATCGGCATCACGACGGTGGGCATCGTCGGGTTGCTGGCCCCGGGCCTGGTGGTCTATGCGGACTACGTCCGCGCGCCACCGGATGCGCTGCAGCTGGAGGTGGTGGGCTATCAGTGGCAATGGCGTTTCCGCATGCCTGGGCCCAGCGGCGAGTTTGGCCGCACCGATGTGCGCTTCGTCAGCCCGACCAATCCCTTGGGCCTGGATCCGAGCGATCCGGCCGGCCAGGATGATGTGATCATCGACGCTGGCGAGGTGCTGTTGCCGGTGGATCGTCCGGTCAAGGTGACGATGCGCTCGGTCGATGTGCTGCACGACTTTTACGTGCCCCAGTTTCGGGCCCGTATGAATTTGGTGCCGGGGCAGGTCAGCACGTTTTGGTTCACGCCCACGCGCACCGGGCGTTACGAGGCCATGTGTGCCCAGCTGTGTGGCCTGGGACATTCGGCGATGCGCGCTCACGTGGTGGTGGCCGAGGCCTCGCAGTTCCAAGCCTGGATGGCACAGCAGCCCAGCTTCGCCCGCACGCAAACGCCACCGTCGGCCGCCGAGGGCGACCCGGTGGCCCTGGGGCGCGCGTTGGCGCAGTCCAAGGGCTGCGTGGCCTGTCACAGCAGCGATGGAAGCCCCAGCGTGGGGCCCACTTGGAAAGGCTTGTACGGCAAGCTGGAGACGCTCGAGGATGGCCGGCGAGTGCGCGTGGACGAGCAATTCCTGCGCGACTTCATCCGCGATCCCAAGGCCATGAGCATCCAGGGCTTCCCGCCGGTGATGCCGCGCATCGAGCTCAGCGAGGCGGAGCTCGATGCGCTGGTGGCGCACATCAAGTCCCTGGCCACGCCCTGAGGGGGGTCGATGAGCATGCAAGACACCGTCCACCACATGCAGGATGAGGCGCACGAGCCCCGCAGCTTCTGGCGCCGCTATGTCTGGAGCCAAGACCACAAGGTCATTGCGATCCAGTACGCCGCAACCGCCATCTTCGTCGGTCTGGTCGGGTTGGTGTTGTCGCACCTGATGCGGTTGCAACTGGGTTTTCCCGGCAGTTTCGAGTTCATCAATCCCGAGCGTTACTACCAGTTCGTCACGATGCACGGGATGATCATGGTGATCTACCTGCTCACCGCGCTCTTTCTCGGCGGCTTCGGCAATTACCTGATTCCGTTGATGGTGGGGGCTCGCGACATGGTCTTCCCCTACCTCAACATGCTGAGCTACTGGGTGTACTTGTTGTCGGTGATCGTGCTGCTGGCCAGCTTCTTCGTGCCAGGGGGACCCACTGGCGCGGGCTGGACGCTTTATCCGCCGCAGGCCATCCTGCCAGGCACGCCGGGGCACGACTGGGGCATCATCCTGATGCTGGTGTCGCTGCTGATCTTCATCGTGGCAGCCACCATGGGCGGCCTCAACTATGTCACCACCGTACTGCAGGCCCGCACGCGAGGCATGACCCTGCTGCGCATGCCGCTGACGGTGTGGGGCATCTTCGTGGCCACCATCTTGGCACTGCTGGCTTTTCCGGCGCTGTTCGTCAGCGGCGTGATGATGTTGCTGGACAAGACCGTGGGCACCAGCTTCTTCATGCCGGCCTTGGTGTCGCTGGGTCAGGCCACGGACTACAAAGGCGGCAGCCCGCTGCTGTTCCAACACTTGTTCTGGTTCTTCGGGCACCCCGAGGTCTACATCGTGGCGCTGCCGGCCTTCGGCATCGTTTCCGATCTGATCAGCGTGCACGCACGCAAAGCCATCTTCGGATACCGAACGATGGTGTGGGCCATCGTGATCATCGGCGGCCTGAGCTTCATCGTGTGGGCGCATCACATGTTCGTCAGCGGCATGAATCCCTATTTCGGGTTTTTCTTTGCCACCAGTACGCTGATCATCGCGGTGCCCACGGCCATCAAGGTCTACAACTGGGTGCTCACGCTGTGGCGTGGGGACATCCACCTGTCGGTGCCGATGCTGTTCTCGCTGGCCTTCCTGTGCACCTTCGTGATCGGCGGGCTCACGGGGCTGTTCCTGGGCAATGTCAGCGTCGACATTCCGCTGTCGGGCACCTATTTCGTCGTGGCGCACTTCCACATGGTGATGGGCGTGGCGCCCATCCTGGTGGTGTTTGGCGGCATCTATCACTGGTTCCCGAAGATCACCGGGCGCATGCTGGATGACCGGCTGGGCCACCTGCATTTCTGGGTGACTTTTCTTGGCACCTATGCGATTTACTTTCCGATGCACTACCTGGGCGTGCTGGGGATGCCGCGGCGCTACTACTCCTACGAGATTTACGACTTCGTCCCGCCGTCGGCCGATGCGCTCAACGTCTTCATCACGGTGGTGGCGATCTTCGTGGGCGTGGCGCAACTCGTCTTTCTGTACAACTTGGTGTGGAGCGCCTTCAAAGGCCGGCGGGCCGACCCCAACCCCTGGCGCGCGGCTTCGCTGGAGTGGTACACGCCCGATACACCGCCGCGCCATGGCAACTGGGGGCCGTCGCTGCCCGTGGTCTACCGTTGGGCCTATGCCTACAGCGTGCCGGGAGCGCCGCGAGACTACATCGCTCAGACCGAGCCGCCCGAGGTCGGCGGGATGGAGCCACAACGACCGTCGGGCGCTGCCGAGATTCGGGGGGTGCGCGCATGAATACAACCACGATGTCTTTGGTGTCGGACCGTGCGGCCGAGGTGCCGCGTCCGCAGGCCCTGGGCCTGGGGGTGTGGGTGATGATCGGCGTGGGCAGTGCGCTGTTCGGCCTGTTCCTGGCGGCCTATGTGATGCGCATGGACGGCGGGGACTGGGCGCCCGTGGCCCTGCCTTGGCAGGTGGGGCTGAGCACCGCGCTGCTGGTGCTGGTCAGCCTCGTGCTGCAGCGCGCCTCTGGCGCTGCGGCGGCCGGACGGCGTGCGGCCGCCCGTGCAGCCCTGGGGGCGGGCGGGTGGCTGGCGCTGGCGTTTCTGGCCACGCAAGCCTGGGCTTGGACAGCGTTACGTAGCGCCGAGGTGATGCCGGTGGGCAATCCGGCAGCCAGCTTTTTCTACCTGCTCACGGCCATGCACGCCCTGCATGTGCTGGGTGGCTTGGTGGGCTGGGGCGTGGCGCTGCGTGGCTTGACCCACGCAGCGCAGGTCCAGGAGGTGGCTTGGCGGCTCGGGCTGTGCGCGCGCTACTGGCACTTCTTGCTGGCCGTGTGGATCGTGCTCGTGGCCGCGTTGGGATGGCTCACGCCCGAGCTCGTGGCCTACCTGTGCGGCACGGCCTGAGGAGCCCGACATGAGCAGCATCCCAGTGCCTCCGTCCTCGCCGGCAGGCGCTGCCCGTGCCGGAGCCGGCCGCTGGCGCGAGCTGGTGGCCGATTGGTCCAGCGACTGCCAAGCCTTCCAGGTGTCCTGGGGCAAGGCGATGATGTGGATCTTTCTGCTCAGCGACACCTTCGTCTTCGGCTCTTTCCTGACCGGCTACATGACGGTACGGGCCTCGACCACCGTGGACTGGCCCAACGTCAGCCAGGTGTTTTCGCTGCACGTGGGCGGGACGGACGTGCCGCTGCTGCTGATCGCCATCATGACCTTCGTGCTGATCACCAGCAGCGGCACGATGGCCATGGCCGTGAACTGCGCCTACCGACGCGACAAGGTCAATGCCGCGGCCCTGATGCTGCTGACCGCCGCGCTGGGCGAGACCTTCGTGCTGATGCAAGCCTTCGAATGGTCCAAGCTCATCTTGGAGGGGGTGCGGCCCTGGGAGAATCCTTTTGGCGCGGCCCAGTTCGGTGCCAGCTTTTTCATGATCACCGGTTTCCATGGCCTGCATGTCACGGGTGGGGTGATCCTGCTGTTCGTGGTGAGCTGGAAGCTGCTGCGTGGGGATTACGACCGTCGCGGCAATTACCAGATCGTCGAGATCGTCGGACTGTACTGGCACTTCGTCGATCTGGTGTGGGTCTTCATCTTCGCGTTCTTCTACTTGTGGTGAGGGGCTCATGGACCAAGAACATCCGCAACAGCACCCCATCAGCCTGTACCTCAAGATCTGGGGGTTGCTCTTCGTGCTCAGTGCGCTGTCGTACTTGGTGGATTACTTCCAGATTCAGGGCCTGTGGCGGTGGAGCCTGATCCTGATTTTCATGCTGCTGAAGGCCGGGTTGATCATGGCGGTCTTCATGCACTTGGCTTGGGAGCGTGTGGCACTGGTCACGGCCATCGTGCTGCCGCCGCTGTTGCTGCTGGTGCTGGTGGGCCTGATGGCGGCCGAGGCCGACCACACGCTCGCCTCCAGACTGGCCTTTTTCCGCTGAGAGGTCGTTCGATGGCCGGGCCTTCGATCGGTCGTGTGCGGCCACGCGGGCCGAGGCTGGCCGCCGTTGCGTCGGCCCTTCCTTGGCGGGCCTATCTGGCGCTGACCAAACCGCGTGTGGTGCTGTTGATGCTGTTCACCGCCTGGGTCGGCATGTGGCTGGCGCGACCGCGGCATCCCGATCCCGGGACCGTGCTGGCCGGCCTGCTGGGCATCGGTCTGATGGCCGCCAGCGCTGCGGCGATCAACCATGTGGTGGACCGCCATGTGGACGCACGCATGGCACGCACCCGGCGGCGACCTTTGCCCAGCGGACAGTTGGGTGCCGTGCAGGTGATGATGTTTGCGCTGCTGCTGGGCTTGGGCGGCTGGGCGGTGCTGTGGTGGGGTACCAACCCGCTGTGCGCGGTGCTCACGCTGGCCTCGCTCGTGGGCTATGCGGGTCTGTACAGCCTGTACCTGAAGCAGGCCACGCCACAGAACATCGTGATCGGCGGAGCGGCTGGCGCAGCCCCGCCGCTGCTGGGCTGGGTGGCCGTCACGGGGCAGGTCGAGCCGGGCGCGTGGCTGCTGTTCCTCATCATTTTCATCTGGACGCCGCCGCATTTCTGGGCCTTGGCCATCGACCGGCGGGATGACTATGCTCGCGCAGGGGTGCCGATGCTGCCGGTCACGCACGGCGTGGCCTACACGGCGCGGCGGGTGCTGGGCTACGCACTGGCCTTGGTGCCGGTCAGCCTGTTGCCGGTGGCCCTTGGCATGGGCGGTTGGCTCTACCTGGCCGGGGCGGTGCTGCTGGGCCTGCGCTTCGTCGCCATGGCCTGGAGGTTGCAGCGCGACCTGCGCGTGGCGTTGCCGCTGTTTCGCTATTCGATCGGCTACCTGTTCGGGTTGTTCGTGCTGTTGCTGGTCGAAGCCACGTGGGCTTCGTGAGCGTTCTCACCAGCCCAGTCCGAGCCGCAGCGGCAGGTACAGCGCCATGCCCACCAGGATGGTGCCCAGGATGTCGCGGCGCCAGAAGTAGTAGGCCGTGGCCGCGACCAAGCCGAACAGGCGCGCATCGCGCCAAGTCGTGATCAATTGCCCATGCGTCATCAGCACTTCGGGGGCGATCACGGCCGCCAATGCCGCCAGAGGGGCGTACTTCAGCCCGCGCTTGACCCAGCCAGGCAGGGGCAGCTCGCGGCTTGGCAACAAAAAGAAGCTGCGCGTGATCACGGTGATCACGGCCAGCCCGCTGATCGTCAGGAGGGCTTCCCAGCCATTCATGTGTCGGCTCCGCGCCGGTGCATGCGCTTGTAGGCCCGCTCGGCGGTTTCCATCATCAGGCCGGCGGCCACTGCAGCGGCAATGGCCACCACGATGTTCAGTTTCAGCGGCAGCGCATAGGCCGCCACGGCGGCAGCACTGGCCACCGCCGCGGCCACCCAGGTGGCGCGCTCGCCCAACAGCGAGCACATCACCCCCAGCAGCGCCAGCACGCCGGCAAAACCCAGCCCCCACGCGGGCGGAATCGCATGGGCCAGCACGATGCCCAGCACCGAGGCGCTTTGCCAGGCGATCCAGTTCGTCGCCACCCCGCCCCAGTAGTAGGGCATCTGATCGTCCACCCGGTGCGTGGGCTCTGGAAAGCGCTTCATGAACAGCACGTAGTTCAAGTCCCCGCTGAAATAGCCCAGCACGCAGCGCTGGTGCAAAGGAAAGCGCGCAAAGTAGGGCCGCCACATGGCGCTGAAGATCACGAAGCGCAGGTTCACGCAGGTGGCTGCCGCCCAGACCACCCACATCGGCGCGCCGGCGGCCATCAGCGGCAAGGCCGTGAGTTGGGCACTGCCGGCGAACACGAAGAAGGTCATGAACAGCGCCAACGGCACCGACAGGCCCGATTTGACCATGGCCACGCCAGTGACCAGCCCCCAGGCGGCGATGCCCAGCGCCAAGCTGACCATGTGACGGGCGCCGAGGCGAAATTCGGGATGGCGCCAGACGGCGCGTAGTTGCGAGAGGTTCATGCAAGCGACAGTAAAAGGGCATTGTCGCCAAAACTGGCGTACAGCGACCTGAACATCGGATGATTGGAGACCGCGGCTGGCTCAGGAGGCGGTGCCCCCCGAGGGCCTTTGATCAGTCGGCCGAGGAGGACGCCTGGAGCGGGACGGCCCGCAGCAGCAGTCCGGTGGCGGACACCCGCAATTCCATCTCACCGGTCCCATGGATGGCCTTGAACGTGGCCGAACCATAGTCGGTGTCGAGCACACCGGAGAGCCAGCCGAAGCGCTCTCGCAGGCTGAACAGGTCCACCGGCCGGTCCAGGCGCAGGCTGTAGACCGTGCGCTGCTCGGCACGTTCTTGCTCGAGCGAGAGATAGCGGCCCGCCACCCGGTCCAGCTCATAGGCGGTGTGCAGACCCAGCAGGTGGGCCCATGGCTTCCACTTCAGCACGTGTGCGTCCACGTAGAGGGCATCGCCACGCAGCTCGAAGGACTGGCGGCGACCGTCCGGCAGGGTGAAGTGGGCGCGGAAGTGCTGTGGCCCCAGGGGTTCGATGCGGATGCGTGCGGCCACTTGCTCTTGTGTCAGGGCCCGGTAGCCGTGCATGCCCAGCCCGACCAGGCTGAAGGCCACCCCACCGATCAGCAGCACCATCCCGGTGAGTGTGTGGACCAGCAGGCCCAGCGGGCGAGCGCGCAGCAGGCTGCGAAAGGCCGCAGCCATGAACAACAGGCCCAGCAGCCACAGGGCGAGCGAGGCCCACCCACCGGGCCCGAGGACCGAGGGCATGTCCGCGAACCAGCTCCTCATCACCGCGCTGTCCATGACCCGATGCTGCCACGGACTGCCTTTCCGGGTTGGGCAAGACCGAGCACGCGGGATGGCCATGTGCGGGCACAATCCTGGGCCGTGGCGAGGGCCCGCGGCCCAGGAGACAGCTTCGATGAGCGCGTTGGACCAAGACCGTGATGCATTGCGACGGCGCTTGCTGGCGGCGCGCCAGGCGCTGCCGGATCGGCTCGAGCGGGCCGTGGCCTTGCAAACGGTGCTGCGCAGCTGGCTGGTGGGCCGGCGCGAGACACGCATCGGCGCCTACTGGCCCATCAAGGGCGAGTTCGACCCGCTGCCCGCGCTATACCGTTGGCAGGACGGCGCCCCGCCGGGGGTGAGCCGCCAGATCGGCCTGCCGGTGGTGGACAAAACCAGCAGGCAGTTGCGCTTTCACGTGTGGTTTCCGGGCTGCCCGATGGAAGAGGACGCCTATGGAAACGCTGATCAAGTCCTGCGCCTGGCAGTAGTCCGTCTTGTCGCCCTGGTGATGGGCGGCGATGATTACGGTCATGAAGCAGATGACCTTGGCAGCGGCGGCCGATGCGTCCGCGGGATTCGAGCGTTTTCGCAAGCCCCCCCGGCGCGACGCATTCTTGGCCGAGATGCAGACGATCGTGCCGTGGAATCGGCTGGTGGCGTTGATCGAGCCGCACTACCCCAAGCCCGGCAATGGCCGTCCTCCCGTGGGCTTGGAACGCATGTTGCGCATTCACT
>NZ_KB905958.1 GCF_000381125.1 Caldimonas manganoxidans ATCC BAA-369 | reverse complement strand
GGGCTTGCGAAAACGCTCGAATCCCGCGGACGCATCGGCCGCCGCTGCCAAGGTCATCTGCTTCATGACCGTAATCATCGCCGCCCATCACCAGGGCGACAAGACGGACTACTGCCAGGCGCAGGACTTGATCAGCGTTTCCATAAGTGATCTGCCCTTGCGGATTGGTTTGCAGCACGTAGTCGGCGGTGTGATCAAAAATCGAGGTCAGCGTGCGCAAGGCGTCTTGGGCCTGCACCTGCTCGGTGATGTCTTCCACCGTGCCCACCATGCCCGCAGGCTGGCCATCCTCGAACAGCGGCGCGCAATGCACGGACAACATCAGCGGCCGGCCATCGGGCCCTTGCAGGGTGCGCACCATGTGCCATGCCTGGGCCGCCTGGACGATGCGCTGCCAAGCCGTCCAGGCCGCTTCGCGCTGCGATTCGGGCAACAGGCTCAGCCAGCCGCGGGCCATGTCTTGCGCCTGCAGCCGATGGATGCGCAGATAGGCCTCATTGGCGTAGACGATGTCGCCTTGCGTGTTGGCGCGGAACAAGCCCAGCGGGGCGGCTTGCATCAGCACGTGCAGTTCCTGCTGGCGCATGCGCAGCTCGTCGAGCAAGGCTTTGAAATCGCGCGCCAGGTCGCCGCGTTCGTCGCGGCTGCGGGTGTCCAGACGGACTTGGGCCTGCGGGTCGCGCCGCAGCGTGTGGATGGCCCGGTGCAGGGTGGTCAGGGGCTGCAGCAGCCAGCGCAGCAGCAGCCAGCTCAGGGCAGCGGCCCCCAGCGCGAACAGTCCCAGTTCTTTCAACAGGGTGCGCTGTGCTTCGCGCACCGGCGCGGCCACCTCCCAGCCGGGCAGGATCACGCGCAGTTCCCAGTCGGCCAAGGCAATGAGCTTGCGGGTGATCACGGCGCCGTCAGACGTCGAGGCCGAGGCGTCGGCCGGCTGCAGGATGCGTGCCGGATCGGGGTGAATGACGTACACCGGCTGTGCGCTGCGGGTGACGATCTCGAAATGCCCGGTGCGCCCCACCGGCGCCTGGGCCATCAGGCCCAGCAGATTCGAGCGCAGCAGGCGCAGGCCGCCCACCAGCAAGGCTTGCACACGCTGCTGCCGGTCTTTCACGGGCACCACCAGCAGCACGGCCGGGCCGGCACCGGTGCGGGCTTGCACCGGTTCGGACACCAGGCTGCGTTGCTCGGCCAGCGCGCGGCGGAAATACTCCCGGTCGGCCACGTTGATGCGGCGCCCACTGGGCAGCGGGGGCTCGTTGCTGATCAAGTCGCCGTGCAGATCGACGATGGCCAGCCCATCGAACAAGGACTTCAAGGGCGAAGGGCCGGACAGAAACGCTTGTCGCGCCGCCGGATCGGCCAATACCGTGTCGTCCAGTTGCGTGGCGGCCGCCTCCAGCACGGTGACATAGGTATGGAGTTTGTCGCCCAAATGGTCGGCCATCGATTCGGCCAGGGCGTCTTGCTGCTCGGCCAACACCGCACGGAAGTCCTCGGCCAGCCGGCGATCCTGCTGCCAACCCACGAGCGCGGCCAAGGCCACCACGGCGGTGGTGGCGATCAAGGCCACTTTGAGTTTGAGCGACAGTTTCACGGCTGGCATTGTGCCGCCGGCATGGCTGCCGCTTGCGCCCATCAAGGGGAGGATGGCCCCCAGTTATCGCAACGTCCGGTCGGGATGTGTCCAATGTCACAGATCCAGCACCAACCTCGCCGACTTCGCGCGGGAACAGCAGGGCGTGAACTGGTCGCCTGCAGCCTGCTCCTCGGGGGTGAGATAGACGTCGCGGTGGTCGATCTCGCCTTCGAGCACGCGGGTCAGGCACGTGCCGCACACCCCTTGCTCGCACGAGACCATCACGTCCACACCGCAGGCGGCCAAGGCCTGCACGACCGTCTGCCCGGCGGCCACCGGCACCACGCGGCCGCTGCTGGCCAGCACCACTTCGAAAGGGCGGTCGCCTTCGGTGGACACCGGCTCGGCCGAGAAGAACTCGTAATGCAGCCGTGATTCGGGCCAGCCGCGCGCCCGCGCTGCGCCCAGCACCGCGTCCATGAAGCCCTGCGGGCCGCAGACATAGAGATGGGTGTGCTCGTCGGCCCCTGCCAGCACGGCGTCGAGCTGGAACTGCTGTTCGGGCGGACCATCGTCGTGGTGGAACTGCACCTGCGCGGCGAAGGCCGAGGCTTCGATGCGCGAGGCGAAGGCCGTGCGCGCGCGCGAACGGGTGCAGTAGTGCATCGTGAAGGCCGCACCGGTGGCGGCCAGGCGCTCGGCCATGCACAGCAGAGGGGTCACGCCGATGCCCCCGGCCAGCAGCAGGTGGCGTTTGGCGTCATGCGCCAGCGCGAAGTGGTTGCGCGGCGGGCTGATGGTGAGCTCGTCGCCTTCGGCCACCTGCTCGTGCATGGCGCGCGAGCCGCCGCGGCTGGCCGGATCGTTCAGCACGGCGATGAGGTAGCGATGGGTCTCGGCCGGGTCGTTGCACAGCGAGTACTGGCGCACCAGGCCGCCGCTCAGGTGCACATCGATGTGCGAGCCGGCGGAAAACGCCGGCAGCGGGCGGCCGTCGGCCGACACGAGTTCGAAGCTGCAAATGCCTTCGGCCTCGACGGCCTTGCGCGCGACCCTCACGCGCAGCGACGCAGGGGCGGTGCTCATCGTGTGCTCACGCGGCCGCCGCCACCGACTCGCCGCGTTCGGCGGCGATCAGGCGATCGAGGATGCGCCGCGCCTGCACGCCGCCGGCATCGGTGTTGAGGCTCAGCAGCTTGCGTCCCGGGTGGCGCGAGAGGTTGGCTTGCTGCCCTTCCAACATGGCCAGGTCCTCGGAGAAGATCTTGCCCTGGCCTTCACGGATCTTGGCCGTCAGGGCGGCATCCTGCGGCTGGAAATGCCGCGCCATGCCCCAGAAGTACCACATGGTGGTTTCGGTTTCGGGGGTGAGGAAGTCCACCACGATGGCATAGACCTTGTCTTTGGGGTCGGCGTGGAGACCGCCCCGGCCAGCCAGGGCCACGCCGACTTCGATCATCACATGGCTGGGCGGGGTGAAGTGGCAGATTTGCCAGCGGTCCACCGGCTGGTCCACCGGCAAGCCATGGCCGCGCAGGGCCATCTGCCAGAACGGCGGGGCGATGATGCCCTGCATGAAGCGGCTGGTGGTCACGTGTTCGCCGTCCACTTTGGTCACGGGCGTGGCTTCGTCGATCTCCTTCTGGCCGATGCTGTTGGCATGCACATAGGTTTCATGCGTCAGATCCATCAGGTTGTCGATCATCAGCCGGTAATCGCAGCGGATGTGGTAGAGGCCGCCACCATAGGCCCAGTCGGGGTGGTTCGCCCAGTGCAGGTCAGGGATCAGGGCTGCATCGGCCCGGGCCGCGTCGCCCGGCCACACCCAGATGAAGCCGTGCCGCTCCACGGCCGGGTAGGCGCGGATGGCCGGAAAGCCGGCCACGCGCTGCTTGGGCATGGCCAGGGTTTTGCCGTCGCGGCCCATTTCCAGGCCATGGTAGCCGCACACCAGGCGACCTTCGCAGACGCGGCCCTGCGACAAGGGCGCGCCGCGGTGGGGGCAGAAGTCTTCGAGGGCGGCCACCCCGTCGGCGGCGCGGTAGATCACCATCGGCTCGCCCGCGATGGTGCGGCCCAGGGGCTTGTCGGCGATCTCGTCGGGAGTGCAGGCGACGTACCAGGTGTTTTTGAGGAACATGGGGCGACCTCTGGCGGGGATAAAATCTGACATTCAGTATGCTGAATGTCAGGCGATACTACTCCTCGAAGGAGCGGCCGAGGGAGAGGGTTTGACCTAGGTTCGCGGTGCTGGATCGTCGGCGTCGAGGTGCACGAATTTGCGCAACAGGCGCATGAATTCGGCCTGCTCGGCGGGGGCCAAGCGGCTCATCAGCGTGTGCTGCATGCGGTGCATCTTGGGGGTGAGGTCGGCCAACAGGGCTTGCCCGGCCGGGGTGAGCAGCAAGCGCCGCTGGCGGCGTGGCAGCAGCTCGCGCACGATCCAGCCCTTGGCTTCCAGTCGGGCGGCGATGTCGGCGGTGGTGGAGGTGTCCAGGGCCACCATCTGCGCTGCGGTGACCTGGTCGATGCCGGGATGCTCGTGCAGCACGCGCAGCACGGCGTACTGCACGGGCGTGATGTCGCGGCCCAAGGCCTCGTGGAATT
Source organism: Caldimonas manganoxidans ATCC BAA-369 (assembly GCF_000381125.1). Taxonomy (GTDB): domain Bacteria; phylum Pseudomonadota; class Gammaproteobacteria; order Burkholderiales; family Burkholderiaceae_C; genus Caldimonas; species Caldimonas manganoxidans. Next base: position 30,318 of record NZ_KB905958.1, on the reverse strand, counting down.
GGGCCACGGCGATCTGGTGCGCCCGGCGGATCAGGTGGCCGGGCTGGTCGTAGAGCTGGATGGACAGGGGGTCGTCAGGCTGCATCGGCATGGCGCGAATTCGCGCATGCGCTGGCAGGCTGGCCCGCGCAAGCCTGCGCGCATGCAGCGCGCAGTGTAGAGCCTCGCGCCGCGGCGGCCGGCACGCAGCGCGCCAATGCCTTGAATCTTTCAGCCTGCGGACTGGCTCAGGCGTGAAGCAGTTCTTGAGCGGCGGCCCCGCGCCAAGCCCGGCTCAGCATCTCCAGCGGCAGGGGCATGCGATTGAGCGCACTGATGAGCGCGCGCAGGCTGGCCGTGACGATGTGGGTGTCTTGCCCCACGCCGAAGCGGGTGCCGGCGACATCCGGATGGGCCAGCTCCACGAAGGCGATCGCGCGGGCATCCGACCCCGAGCCGATGGCGCGTTCTTCGTAGCTGTCCAGCCGCAGCGGCAGGCCCAGGGCGTGCACGGCCGCATCCAAGGGGCCGTTGCCCCAGCCTTCCAGGCGCAGGCGTTGGCCTTGGAATTCCACCTCGAGCTGCAGGCCCACACGCGCCCCGTCTTCCATGCCATGGTGGGCCAGCAGCTTCAGCGGCTGCTCGCGGCGCAGGTATTCGCGTTCGAACAGTTCCCACAGTTGTTGTGCGCTGAGCTCGCCGCCGGTGTCGTCGGCCACTTTTTGCACCACGGCGCTGAACTCGATCTGCGCGCGCCGCGGCAGCACCAGGCCGTAGGCGGTTTCCAGCAAGAAGGCGATGCCGCCTTTGCCGGATTGGCTGTTGACGCGCACCACCGAGTCATAGCTGCGGCCCAGGTCGGCCGGGTCGATCGGCAGATAGGGCACTTCCCAGATCGCATCGGGTCGCTGGGCGGCAAAGCCTTTTTTGATGGCGTCCTGGTGGGAGCCGGAAAACGCGGTGAAGACCAAGTCGCCCACGTAAGGATGACGCGGGTGGATCGGCAGCTGGGTGCAGTCTTCCACGGTGCGAGCCACTTCGTTGATCTGCGAGAAGTCCAGCCCCGGGTGCACGCCTTGGCTGTAGAGATTGAGCGCCAGCGTGACCAGGTCGACGTTGCCGGTGCGCTCGCCGTTGCCAAACAGACAGCCTTCCACCCGCTCGGCGCCGGCCATCACCGCCAGCTCGGCCGCGGCCACGGCGGTGCCACGGTCGTTGTGCGGGTGCACGCTCAGCACGAGGCTGTCGCGGCGCTTCAGGTGCCGGTGCATCCACTCGATCTGGTCGGCATAGACATTGGGCGTGCTCATCTCCACCGTGGCCGGCAGGTTGACGATGGCTTTGTGCTGCGGCGTGGGCTGCCACACGTCCATGACCGCATCGACCACGTCTTTGGCCACTTCCAGCTCGGTGCCGCTGAACACTTCCGGGCTGTATTGGAAGGTCCAATGCGTTTGCGGCTGCCGCTGGGCGTACTGCTGCACCAGTCGGGCATGGTGGACCGCCAGTTCGCGCACCTGGTCCACGCTCATGTCAAAGACGATGCGGCGAAATGTCGGCGCCGTGGCGTTGTACAGGTGGACGATGGCGCGGCGCGCGCCGCGCAGCGACTCGAACGTGCGCGCGATCAGGTCTTCACGCGCCTGGGTGAGCACTTCGATCGTCACGTCCTCGGGAATGAGGTCGTCTTCGATGAGCTTGCGCACGAAGTCGAAGTCGGTCTGCGAAGCCGAGGGGAAGCCCACCTCGATCTCCTTGAAGCCGATGCGCACCAGCAGCTGGAACAGCCGCAGCTTGGTCGCCACGTTCATTGGCTCGAACAGGGCTTGGTTGCCGTCGCGCAGGTCGGTGCTCATCCAGATGGGCGGCCGGGTGATGACCTGGTTGGGCCAGGTGCGGTCGGGCAGGTTCACCGGGGTGAAGGGGCGGTATTTGCGTTCGGGATGCTGGAGCATGACGGGCCTCGAATGGCAGATCGATCGACGGAAAACAAAAAGGCCAGCGGGGACGCTGGCCTGGAGGTGGGAGGAGAACCGGAATGTTCAGCGGCGCGGAGTGTCCTGGATGCGGACTCGACGCGGCTCGAAGGACCGGGCACGACCCATACCAGCCAGCACGGGGGTGGCCAGTAGGGCTAGTAGTAGCAAAGTGGTCGTGGCGGTGAACATCGGTGTCAAGTGTTGGCGATGCAGGAGCCCGCTGTCAACGCAGGGCCGCAAAGGCCCCGCGTTGCACTGGGCAAAAGCTCACAGCAAGTCGAAGCGGTCGAGGTTCATCACCTTCACCCAGGCCGCGATGAAGTCCTGCACGAACTTCTCTTGACCGTCGGACTCGGCATAAACCTCGGCCAGCGCCCGCAGCACCGAGTTCGAACCGAAGACCAGATCGACCCGGCTGCCCTTCCACTTCACCACGCCGGTTTTGCGATCGACGCCTTCGAAATCATCGCCGGCCGGCCGCCATTGCACCGACATGTCCAGCAGATTGACGAAGAAATCGTTCGTCAAGGTGCCGGGGCGGTGGGTGAACACGCCCAGCGAGCTGCCGTCGTAGTTGGCGCCCAGCACCCGCAGCCCGCCGATGAGCGCGGTCATCTCCGGCGCGGTCAGCGTCAGTTGCTGGGCTTTGTCCACCAGCAAATGCTCGGCCGGCACCTGCGACTTGGCCTTCAGGTAGTTGCGGAAGCCGTCGGCGAACGGTTCGAGGTATTTGAAGCCTTCCACGTCGGTGTGCTCGGGGCCAGCATCCACGCGACCCGGCGTGAAGGGCACCTCCACGTTCAGGCCGGCGGCTTTGGCCGCCATTTCGATGCCCACACCGCCGGCCAGTACGATCACGTCGGCCAGCGACATCTTGCCCGAGGCCTTCTGAATGGCTTCCAGCTTGGGCAGCACGCGCATGGCAATCTTGTTGACCGGCCAGTCGTTCTGAGGCGCCAGCCGGATGCGCGCGCCATTGGCGCCGCCGCGCTTGTCGCCGCCACGGAAGGTCGAGGCCGACGCCCAGGCCGTGGTGACCAGCTCGCCCACCGACAAGCCGCTGGCGGCGATCTTGGCCTTCACGTCGGCGATGTCAGCCGCCGTGGGCTTGTGCACCGGCGCAGGCAGCGGGTCTTGCCAGATCAAGTCTTCCTTCGGCACTTCCGGGCCGAGGTAGCGAGCCTTGGGCCCCATGTCGCGGTGGGTCAGCTTGAACCAGGCGCGCGCATAGGCATCGGCGAAGGCTTGCGGGTCGTTGAGGAACTTGCGCGAGATCTTCTCGTACACCGGGTCGAAGCGCAGCGACAAATCGGTGGTCAGCATCGTCGGCTTGCGCTTGGGCGAATCCGGCGTGGGCCCGGGGATGATCTCGTCGGCGCCTTTGGCCACCCACTGGATGGCACCGGCCGGCGAGCGGGTTTGCTCCCATTCGTACTTGAACAGGATTTCGAAGAAATCGTTGTTCCAGCGCGCCGGGGTGGTGGTCCAGGTCACCTCCAGGCCCGAGGTGATCGCATCCTTGCCTTTGCCGGAGCCGAAGCTGCTGGTCCAGCCCAGGCCTTGCTCATGCAGCGGGGCGGCTTCGGGGTCCGGGCCCACATGCGAGGCCGGGCCAGCACCATGCGTCTTGCCCAGGGTGTGGCCGCCGGCGATCAGGGCGACGGTTTCCTCGTCGTTCATCCCCATGCGGGTGAAGGTCTCGCGGATGTCCTTGGCAGCGGCCACCGGATCGCCATTGCCATTGGGACCTTCCGGGTTGACGTAGATGAGGCCCATTTGCACGGCCGCCAGCGGATTCTCCAGCTCGCGCTGGCCGCTGTAGCGCTGGTCGTCGGACAGCCACGTGGTTTCGCGGCCCCAATACACGTCATTGTCGGGTTCCCAGGTGTCCTCCCGTCCGGCGCCGAAGCCAAAGGTACGGAAGCCGGTGGACTCCAGCGCCACGTTGCCGGCCAGAATCATCAAGTCGGCCCAGGAGATCTTCTTGCCGTATTTCTGTTTGATCGGCCACAGCAGGCGCCGGGCCTTGTCGAGGTTGACGTTGTCCGGCCAGGAGTTCAGCGGCGCAAAGCGCTGCTGCCCGCGCCCGCCACCGCCGCGGCCATCCCCGATGCGATAGGTGCCCGCGCTGTGCCATGCCATGCGGATCATCAAGCCGGCATAACTGCCATGGTCAGCCGGCCACCAGTCTTGCGACTCGGTCATCAGCTTCTTGAGATCCGCCTTCAGCGCTGCATAGTCGAGCTTCTTGAACTCCTCTCGGTAATTGAAGTTCTTGCCCAAAGGATTGGACTTTTCCGAGTGCTGGCTCAACAAGTCCAGCCGCAGCTGGTTGGGCCACCAATCCTTGTTCGTCGTGCCCGCGCCGGCGACGGCGTGGAACGGGCATTTGCTTTCAGCGGTCATGCATCTCTCCTAGTGGGGTTGGAGTTCGACGAGAGGCGGTCGCACCCAAAGGGGCGGCCCGCGTGCTCACATGGCCTGCGCCAACGCAGCCAGAACTTCCAGGACGGCGTCGAACATGACAGGCTCCTTTCTATCGATACCGATCAAGTGATAGGCATCGGCAATGAAAGGATAGGCGCTGGAGAGGACGATGGGAAATGGAACCTATCGATATGACAGATAGCGTAAGACTATCGAGCTCAAGCAGCCGTCGGGGCAATCCCGAACACGCGCACCGCCCCGGAAAAGCTGAGAAAGGCCAAGGCGGTCGACCACAAAATGATGCGCGCGATGCGTCCGTTGTCGGCCTGAAACCGTTCTGCCAACAGGGATACATTGCTGGCCGACGGCAAGGCTGCCGCCAAGACCAAGGCGGTGAGCGCCAGAGGCTCCAGCGGCAGCCCGAGGCGTAGCGCCGCCAGGCCGGCGGCCAGCACCAGCAGGGGGTGCACGACCAGCTTGATGAAAACGATGGGCGCGTAGTCCGACACCGGGGTGGGCCGCTGCAGATTCTTTTGCGAGCGCCACAGCACCGCGCCGATGGTGAACAGTGCCACGGGCGAGGCGGCTTGGCCCAGCATCGCGATCATGCGCTCCAGCGGGCCGGGCAAGGTCATTTGCAGCAGCGAAACCGCCGCGCCGGCGGCAATCGACCAGGGCAGCGGGTTGCTCAACGCACCGCGCAGGGCCTTGCCCAGGCTCTCACGCCAGTGGCCGCCACCACTTTGCGCCAAGGCCAAGCATATCGAGCTGGTCACGAACAGATCGGCCAAGATGGTGACGATCACCGGCCCGGCTGCACGCTCGCCCATCAACGCCACGATCAGCGGCACGCCCATGAAGCCGGTATTCGGAAACGCGGCCACCAAGGCGCCGAAGGCGCTGTCCTTGAGACTGATGCCCTGGGCCCGCGAATGCGCCACGGTGACGAAGACGATCAGCAGCGCGCAGGCGATGTACAGACCCAGCCACACGGGGTTGACCAACTGGGCAAAGGGCGTGCTCGCCCCGAAGCGAAACAACATGCAAGGCAAGGCGAAGAACAGCACGAACATGTTCAGCCCGGGGATGGCCGACTCGGGCAACAGCCCCCGGCGTGCTGCCACATAGCCGCACAGCACCAAGGCGAAAAACGGGAAAGTGACTTGAAAGATCGCTTGCATGCGGCGCGCAGTATCGCAAGCCGGCGCGAACTCTGCCTGACGACGGCCTGAAAAACGCCGCCGGTATCATCTCGCCCCGTGTCGACCCAGCCTCCATCCCTCAATCCTGCGCAACTCGAAGCCGTTCATTACCTGCAAGGGCCTTGCCTGGTGCTGGCTGGCGCCGGCTCGGGCAAAACCCGGGTGATCACCCACAAAATCGCGCGGCTGTTGCAGGCCGGCTACGCCCCGTGCCAGATCGCGGCCATCACCTTCACCAACAAAGCGGCCGAGGAAATGCGCGAGCGCGCCCGTGGCCTGGTGGGCGCCAAGGCCGCGCAGCACTTGGTGATCAGCACCTTCCACAGCCTGGGGGTGCGCATCTTGCGCGCCGATGGCCCCCGACTGGGCCTGAAGGAAAAGTTCTCCATCCTCGACAGCGACGATGTGCTGTCCATCCTGCGCGAGGCTGGCGGCACCACCGATGCGGCCACGGCGCGGCGCTGGCAATGGACCATCAGCCTGTGGAAGAACCAAGGGCTCGACAGCCAGCAGGCCGCCCGGGCCGCCAAAGACGAGGACGAGCGTGTGGCCGCCCGCGTGATGCAGCGCTATGAGGAACGCTTGGTGGCCTACCAGGCGGTGGACTTCGACGACCTGATCGGCTTGCCGCTGAAGCTGCTGCAGCGTGACGCCGAGGCCCGCGCCAAGTGGCAAGACACCCTGCGCTACGTGCTGGTGGACGAATACCAAGACACCAATGCCGTGCAGTACGAGCTGCTCAAGGCCCTGGTGGGCGAGCGCGCCATGTTCACCGCCGTGGGCGATGACGACCAGTCCATCTACGGCTGGCGCGGGGCCACCATCGAAAACCTCAAACGCTTGCCGCAGGACTACCCGCAGCTCAAGGTCATTCCACTGGAGCAGAACTACCGCTCCACCGGCGCCATCCTGCGCGCGGCCAACCACGTGATCGCCGCCAACCCCAAGATCTTCGAAAAGAAGCTCTGGAGCGAATTCGGCGAGGGCGAGCCGGTGCGCGTGCTGGAGTGCGACAACGAGGAGCACGAGGCCGAGCGCGCGGTGGCCCGCATCCAGGGGCTCAGGGCCCAAGGGGGGCAGGTTCAGTGGAGTGACTTCGCCATACTCTACCGCGCCAACCACCAAGCGCGCGTGTTCGAGCAAGCCTTGCGCAAGGCCAACATTCCCTACAAAGTCTCGGGCGGCCAAAGCTTCTTCGACCGCGCCGAGATCAAAGACCTGTGCGCGTGGTTGCGCCTGTTGGTCAACAACGATGACGACCCTGCCTTTTTGCGCGCGGTGACCACGCCCAAGCGTGGCATCGGTCACCAGACGCTGGCGCAGCTGGGCGAGTTTGCCGGCAAGTGGCGCGTGAGTCTGTTCGAGGCCTTGTTTGCCGAGTCGCTGGGCAGCGCCGTCAGCGCGCGCGCCGTGGGCGCGCTGCATGAGTTTGGCCGCTATGTGAACGACCTGGCGTACCGTTTCGGCCATGCCGTGGGCGCCGAGGCGGCCAAGCCCGCGCTGATGGACTGGCTCAAGGACATCGGCTACGAGCAGCATCTCTACGAGGCGGAAGACAACGAAAAGCTCGCCGCCAGCCGTTGGCAAAACGTGCTGGACTTCATCGACTGGATTGCGCGGCGCTGTGGCGGCGAGCTGCACACCGAAGGGGGCGTCACCACCGAGACCGAGCGCCACAGCGTGTTGGACGTGGCGCAGACGATCTCGGTCATCTTGAGCCTGGCCGAGCGCGGCGGCGACACCAACGTGGTGACGCTGTCTACGCTGCATGCCGCCAAGGGCCTGGAGTGGCCGCATGTCTTCCTCGCCGGGGTGAACGAGGGCTTGCTGCCCTTCAAGAGCGAAGACGAGGACATGACCCCGCAGCGCTTGGAGGAGGAGCGTCGGCTGATGTACGTGGGCATCACGCGCGCGCGCACCACGCTGGTGGTCAGCACCCTCAAGCGCCGCAAGAAAGGCCGCGAGTTCGTGGCAGGCATTCCCAGCCGCTTCATCGGCGAGATGAAGCTGGACGAAAAGACCATGAAGGAAGACCCACGCGAGAAACTCAAGGCCCTGCGCGCGGAATTTGCGCTGCGAGCCGCACAGCGGGCGGGGCAGCAGGGCTGACCCCGGGCCACTCCCGATGACGGCGCTGGGGGGGCCACCCACAATCGGCGCCCATGACACACACTGCCATCCCCTGGGCCACCGCCTGGCGCTACACCCTGCCGTGGGTGCTGGTGGCCAGCGCCCTGCTGGCCATCTTCAGCGGGCCGCATGCGCTCGATGCCGAGGTGTTGCGCTTCGTCTTCAAGCCGCTGACCACCGTGCTCATCATTGCGTATGCCTGGTCCCGGGCTGGCGATGGGCCGCGGCGTCGCACTGGGGTGCTGGTGGGGCTGGTGTTCTCGCTGGCCGGAGACATCGCGTTGATGTGGCCGGGCGGTTTTGTGGCCGGGCTGGCGGCCTTCTTGCTGGCCCATCTGGCGTATCTCGTGGCCTTCACGTCCACCACGCGGCTGGCCGCGGTCTGGCAGCCCTGGGTGTTTTATGGGGTGGCCAGCGTGGCCCTGCTGGCGCAGTTGTGGCCGGGCGTGCCGGCGGCATTGCAGCTCCCGGTGGTGGCCTATGTGATCTGTTTGGCCGCCATGGCCGCGCAGGCGGCCACCTGGTGGCTGCACGCGGCCGGGGCCCCGGCCTCGCGCGAGGCGGGTTGCGCGGCGCTGGGGGGCTTGCTCTTCGTGTGCTCCGACGCCCTGTTGGCCATCAACATGTTCCTGGATCCGCTGCCGCAGGCATCGTTGTGGGTGCTGTCCACCTATTGGGCGGCGCAGTGGTGCATTGCGTCGTCACTGGCCGCGCCGGGGCGGCGTTGAAGCAGTGGTTCCGATTTTCGCTACCGGCTTTTCGGCGTCTGATTGTCGAAGTGACGGCTGTTTTGACCTTGCGGCCGGTCGATCGGTGGGCGCTCGAGCGGCAGTGACCGCAGCCGCGAACGCGGCTGATGAGCTTGGGCCTGTGCCGTGGCCGACGGTCGTCTCGAACCGGCGGGTGGTTTGCCACCAAACCTTGCCAGAAGATGTAAGCGCTGGTCATTCCTCTTGATCGGGGGTACCGAAGGGGGAGGCAGGCGGTCCGGGCCGGGGACGGAACGCGTGCATCCGGCAGGTTGTGGGCAAGCCGCCGTGTCACGGTCAAACCATGGGCTCGCAGCCGCGTGCGGCGATCGAGGTCGGATTCTTCAGAGGAAGCCGATCTGGCGCTGGCTGAAGTGGCGCAGGTTGGGCAAGATGGTGTCGAGCTGGGCATCGCTGGCGCCGAACCATCGCAGCAAGGTGGCGGCGTATTGGTCCACCGAGAGGGTCGGAATCCAGCGGCCGTGCTGTTCCCAGCCATGCACGCCCACGTCGTCCGGCCCGCCGAGCACCAGTTCGGGGTAGCGGCCGTAGGTGCCGCCGGCCACCGCGCCGCCCATCACGAGATGGTGGTTGCCCCAGGCGTGGTCGGTGCCGGCGCTGTTGTTGGGCTTGAAGGTGCGGCCGAAGTCGCTTTGGGTGAAGAGCGTGACGTTCTGGGCCAAGCCGAGGTTGAGCATGGCTTGGTGAAAACAGGCCAGGGCTTGGGCAAGGATGCCGAGCAAGCGGGCATGCTCGCCGGTGGTGCTGCTGCTGCCGATTTGGTTGCCGTGGGTGTCGAAGCCGCCCAGCGAGGCGAAGAAGATCTGGCGTTCGCCTTGCACCGTGGCTCGGCTTTCGATGAGCTTGGCCACCTGGTAGAGCTGCTGGCCGAGGCTGGAGGAGATGTTGCCGTCGCTGATCAGCGGGGCGAAGGCCTGGTTGATCGCGGTCGAGGCTTGGGGGTCTGACGGGGTGGTCTTCACCAAGGCGCCCAGTCGCTCGGACACGGCCAGCGCATCACGCTGTTGGCGCATGTAGGCGTCGAGCAGGGCATGGGGGTGGTTGCCGGCGTACAGGGCTTGAACGGCGGCTTTGCGAGCGGCCACCGGTGCCCAGGAGGTGTCGCTCAGCCCTTCCAGCCCGAAGGTGGCGCCAGGGCCGGGCAGCACCAGGGGAGCGGTCAGTGTGGACAAGCCGAAGCGGCTGTTGCCTCCTACCGAGATCACCGGGTTGGCCGTGGCCAGGGCGTCGGCGGCGCGGCCGCCCCAGCCGGTGCGCACCATGGCGCTGGTGCTGGCGGCTTCCCACAGCAGTTGTTGGTCGGAGTGCGAGAACAGCGCATCAGGGATGAGCGGCGAGTTGGCCGGCGCATTGCGGTATTCGGCTTTGGTCAAGGGGGCGTACAGCGGGCCCACGTTGAACACCGCAGCCAGGTGCCCTTGGCTCCAGACCGGTGCCAGCGCGGCCATGGCCGGGTGCAGGCCGTAATCGCTGCCACCCAAGGGAATCAGCGCGCTGCGCGGCAGCGCCAGCGGGCCCCGCACGCTGGCATATTGTTGATAGCGCGTGGCGTCGGTGGGCACGATGGTGTTGAGCCCATCGTTGCCACCGTACAGAAAGACGCAAACCAGCGCTTTGTAGCCGGACTGTGCTTGCACGGGGGTGTGCAGCAAGCTCGCCAGGCCGCCCAGGCCCAGCGCGCCGGCCAGGGTGCGGCCGGTGAACTTGAGCCATTGGCGGCGCGGCATGACCCAGGCTTCGGCGGCAGTGGGTGGTTTCATGGGCGGCCTCATCGGATGATCTGGTATTGCGGCGAGGCAAAGATCAGGTAGGCGGCTTGACGCACCCGGTTCAGTCGCACGGTCTCGTTGCTGCCAGGGCCAAAGGCCGAGACGGCGTCGATCACCAGTCTGCGCGGGCCGGCCGGTAGCTGCTCGCCCAGCACCAGCATCGACAGCCGATCGACCAGCTTGGCGGGGTCGTCGGCATCGGATGCAAAGGCGCTGAGGTCCACACGGGTGCCCACGGCATTGGGCACTTGGGATGCCGGGGCCGAGCCGCCCCAAAACACCAAGTAGTTCACGTAATTGATGCGCTGCAAGGCGGTGTTGGCATTGTGGATGCCGAAAGCCGGGCCCACCAGCGCGGTGCCGGCCACGGGGTAGTCCGGGGGGTAGAAATTGAACACCGACGGGGCGCGGAAGAGGTGCTGTCGCAACTGTTCACCCCACCACCAACCCAGGGCATCGCCGTCGGTGAGGCCGTTGAGCGCACGCAACACGCCGGTGAAGACTTGCACCGGCTCGCGCAGGCGGCCGAATTCGGGCCCGGGGTTGGCGTTGCGGGCTTCCGGGTCGAGCAAGATGGCCGCGATGGTGGCGCGCAGGTCGCCGCGCTGACCGGTGCCGAAGCTGTCGAAACGGCCGGTGTTGAAGGCGGTGCTGACCCTTTGCACATAGGCCGCAGAGGGGTTGCTGGTGACCAGGTGCTGGATGAGCTGTTTGCCGATGAACGGACCGATGTTGGGGTGGTTCATCAGGCTGTCGAGCACGGCCTCCAGGGCTTGGGGCGCCGTGTGGCCGGCGGCCAGGCTCACCCCCGACAGCAGCGTGCGCGCACCGGTGTCGTGGTAGGCCGCCGCGGGCACCATGTCGCCGCCGTAATAGCGGCAGTGGGTGCCCTGCGGCCAGCAGCCCCAGGCGGTGGCGCCACCGGGGGGATAGGTCCAGCCCGTCAAGGCGTAGGCGTAGGCGCGTACGGTGTCATTGTCGTAGGTGGGAATGCATTTGCCGCTTTTGAGCGTGCCGTCGGGGTTGAGCTCGCAGGTGCCGATCGAAAAGAGTTGCAGCAGTTCGCGCGCGAAGTTCTCGTTCGGCGCGGCGCGGTCGTTGTTGGCATTGTTCAGATAGTCGCCCATCACCGGCGACAGGCTCACTTTGCGCAGCACCTCGCGGTAGTTGCCGAAGGCCTGTTCCAGCAACATGTTGTGGTAGTTGCGCAAGCCATAGGTGCCTTCGACCTCGAGGTTGGACACCACGAGGATTTGCTGCAGCGCCAGCGCCACGCGTTGGCGCAGTTGGTCGGGATTGTGGACGGCATTGCGGTAGAAGTCCCACACCAACGGAGTGGCAGACCACCAATCGCGCCAGCAGTTCGCGCCGCGGCCGTCGCAGAAGTTGCCGCTGCCGGTGTGCTGGTGCACGGCGCCGGTGCCGCCGCTGGTGTAGCGCGACATGGGCAGGTTCATTTGCTCGGCGATCCATTTGGCCGGGCCTTGGGTGCGGATGGTGGCAATCAAGGCTTCGGTGGGGCCGAAGGTGGCCTGATCGGCCAGACGCACGGCGTCGCGCTGGGTGGTGGGTTGGTCGGGCAGGCTGGATGCCGGCGGTGCGGTCGGCTCCGAGCCGGTCTTCGGGCCGCTCGCACCGCCGCCACAGGCGGCCAAGCCCAACAAGGCCACCCACATCACGGCCGATGAGGCGGCACCCCGCGCCAGACGTCGCGCGCGCGTCAGGGGCGTGTCCAGGTGGCGGATGTCCAAGGGCAAGCTCTCCGGTGTCGGGCGCCAAAGTGTCACCCGCGGTGTGACGCGCTGTGTCAGAAAACGTCACGGTGTGGCGGTTCTGCCGCGCGGCTGCACGCCGTGGCACTGGCGTGGCTTGGACGAAGCAAACGGGACGCCCGAGGAGGGCTCGCCTTACATCTGGTCACATCTTCGTGGGGCCGCGGGTCGGATGGGGGCCGGGCACCGAGCCGCCGGCGCGCACGCTGACGGCGCAGTACTTGAACTCGGGGATCTTGCCGTAGGGATCCAGCGCGGGGTTGGTGAGTTTGTTGATGGCGGCTTCGGCATAACAGAAGGGCACGAAGACGGTGCCCACGGGGGTGCCTTCGTCGGCGCGGGCGTACAGAGCCACTTCACCACGGCGCGAGCGCAGCGTGACCAGGCCCCCGGGGGCCACGCCCAGGCGTTGCAAGTCTTGCGGGTGCATCAGGCCCACCGGGTCTGGCTCCAGGGCATCGAGCACCCGGCTGCGCCGGGTCATGCTGCCGGTGTGCCAGTGTTCGAGCTGGCGGCCGGTGATGAGCACGAAGGGATGGTCGGCATCGGGGCGTTCGTCGGCCGACACGAGATCGACTGGCACGAAGCGGCCGCGGCCGTCGGGCGTGGGGAAGTGGTCGGTGAACACCACGGCCTGCCCCGGCGCGTCCTCATCCGGGCAGGGGTGCACGACGGCGCCTTCGCGTTGCAGGCGGGCCCAGCTCAGGCCGGCCAGGCTGGGCATGCACTGACGCATTTCTTCATAGACCTGGCCAATGTCGGTGTAGTGCCAAGGCAGCCCCAGGCCTTGGGCGATGGACTGGATGATCTCCCAGTCCTGGCGCGCCTGACCCGGCGGCTGCAGGGCTTGACGGCCAAGCTGCACGAGCCGGTCGGTGTTGGTGAAGCTGCCGGTTTTCTCCGGGAAGGCCGAGGCCGGCAGCACCACGTCGGCCAGCGCGGCGGTTTCGGTGAGGAAGATGTCTTGCACCACCAGGTGGTCCAGCGCGGCCAAGGCTTGGCGCGCATGCTCGGCATCGGGGTCGCTCATCGCCGGGTTCTCGCCCACGATGTACATGCCGCGCACCTCGCCGCGCAAGGCGGCGTCCATCACTTCCACCACGGTGAGGCCGGGCTGGTCGTCCAGCGGCACGCCCCAGAGCCGTTCGAACTTGGCGCGCGCGGCCGCATCGGTGACGCGCTGGTAGTCCGGGAACATCATCGGGATCAAGCCGGCGTCCGACGCGCCTTGCACATTGTTTTGTCCGCGCAAGGGATGCAGCCCGGTGCCGGGCCGGCCGATCTGGCCGGTCATCAGCGCCAGCGCGATCAGGCAGCGGGCATTGTCGGTGCCATGGACATGCTGGCTGATGCCCATGCCCCACAGGATCATCGAGGCGCGCGCGGTGGCATAGGCGCGCGCCACTTCACGGATCGTGTCGGCGTCGATGCCGCACAGCGGGGCCATGGCCTCGGGGCGGTAGGCTGCGAGATGGGCCTTGAGGGCGTCGAAACCGGTCGTGCGCGCCTCGATGAAGGCGGAGTCGATCAGGTCTTCGGCGATGATCGTGTGCATCATCGCGTTGAGCAGCGCCACGTCGGTGTCGGGGCGGAACTGCAGCATGCGCCAGGCGTGGCGGGCGAGTTCGGTGCGCCTCGGGTCGGCCACGACGAGCTTGGTGCCTTGCCGCACCGCGTTCTTGATCCAGGTGGCGGCCACCGGGTGATTGACCGTGGGATTGGCGCCGATCAGGAGCACGAACTCGGCCTGTGCGACATCGCGCACCGGGTTGGACACCGCGCCGGAGCCAATGCCTTCGAGCAGCGCGGCCACCGACGAGGCATGACACAGACGCGTGCAATGATCGACGTTGTGGCTGCGAAAGCCGGTGCGCACCAGCTTCTGAAAGAGGTAGGCCTCCTCGTTGCTGCCCTTGGCCGAGCCGAAGCCGGCCAGCGCGCGCGGCCCCAGCGTGTCGCGGATGCGGCGCAAGCCCTCGCTGGCGCGCGCCAGGGCCTCGTCCCAGCTGGCTGCGCGGAAGACTTCGTGCCAGCGCTCGGGATCGACCGGGGTGTGCTTGGGGACGCCTTCGCGGCGCAGCAATGGCACGGTCAGGCGCTGGGGGTGATGCACGTAGTCGAAGCCATAGCGCCCTTTGACGCACAGACGACCCTGGTTGGCCGGGCCGTGGCGGCCTTCGACGCGCAGGATGCGCTCGTCCTTGATGTGGTAGGTGAGCTGACAGCCCACGCCGCAGTAGGGGCAGATCGACTCCACGCGTCGATCGGCCTGCTGCAAGGCCGCGCCTTGCGCGGGGCTGAGGGCGCCGGTGGGGCAGGCTTGCACGCATTCACCGCAGCCCACGCAGGTGGAGGCGCCCATCGCATCGCCCATGTCGAAGACGATGGTGGTGCGCGCGCCGCGGCCGGCCAGGCCGATCACGTCGTTGACTTGCACCTCGCGGCAGGCGCGCAGGCAGCGGGTGCAATGGATGCAGGCGTCCAGGTGCACCGCGATGGCCGGGTGCGAGACATCGGGTGCGGGTTGCGTGCGCGGGGCAAAGCGCGGCTGGCCCACCCCGAGCTTGGCGGCCCATTCGGTCAGCTCGTTGCGACCGGTGCGCGGGGTGGCCGGCTGGTCCGACAGCAGCAGCTCGATCACCATCTTCTGCGCCGCCACCGCACGTGCGCTGTCGCTGCGCACCACCATGCCGGGCGTGGGGCTGCGGCAGCACGAGGGCGCCAGCACCCGCTCGCCTTCGATCTCGACCACGCAGGCGCGGCAGTTGCCGGCCGGGCGCAGGCCCTGGTCATGACACAGGTGGGGGATTTCGATGCCGTGACGCCGGGCCACGGTCCACAGGGTTTCGCCCGCACGGGCTTGCACCGGCTGCCCGTTCAGGGTGAAGTCGATGACGACCTCGGGCGACATCACCGCATTCATGCGAGCTCCTCGGCAAAGTACTTGATCACGCAGTCCACCGGGTTGGGGGCGGCTTGTCCCAAGCCGCAGATGGATGCCTCGCGCATCACTTGCGACAACTCCGCCAGCAAGGCGGTGTCCCAGCGCGGCTGCTCGATCAGCGCACGCGCCTTGCTCGTGCCGACGCGGCAGGGCGTGCACTGACCACAGGATTCGGCCTCGAAGAAGCGCATCAGGTTGCGCGCGGCCTGCACTGCGCGGTCATGTTGCGACAGCACGATGATGGCGGCCGAACCGATGAAGGCTCCATAGGGCTGCAAGGTGTCGAAGTCCAGCGGCAGGTCGGCCAAGCGGGCCGGCAGAATGCCGCCCGAGGCCCCGCCGGGCAGGTAGGCGTACAGCTGGTGACCGTCGAGCATGCCGCCGCAATGCTCGTCGATCAGCTCGCGCAGCGTGATGCCCGCCGGGGCGAGCTTGACGCCGGGCTGCTTCACGCGGCCCGACACGGAAAACGAGCGCAGGCCCTTGCGGCCGCGCCGGCCGTGCGAGGCGAACCACTGTGGCCCGCGCTCGACGATGTCGCGCACCCAGTAGAGCGTCTCGAAGTTGTGCTCCAGCGTGGGCCGACCGAACAAGCCCGCTTCGGCCAGATACGGCGGGCGCAGCCGGGGCAGGCCCCGCTTGCCTTCGATGGATTCGATCATGGCCGACTCTTCGCCGCAGATGTACGCGCCGGCGCCGCGGCGCAACTCGATGTGCGGCAGCGGCACGGGGGCAGCGGCTTGCAAAGCGGCGAGTTCACGGGCCAGCATCGCGCGGCAGCCGTGGTATTCGTCGCGCAGGTAGATGTAAATGGCTTCCACCCCCACGGCCCAGGCCGCGATCAGCATGCCTTCGAGGAAGCGGTGTGGGTCGCGCTCCAGATAGTGCCGGTCTTTGAACGTGCCGGGCTCGCCTTCGTCGATGTTGACGGCCATCAGCCGCGGTGCTGGCTGCGCGCGCACGATGCGCCATTTGCGCCCGGCCGCAAACCCCGCGCCGCCCAGGCCACGCAGGCCCGAGTCGTCCAGGGCCTGCAGCACGGCTTCCACCGGGCGCTGGCCGCTCACGCAGGCCTGCAGCGTGGCATAGCCGCCTTGGGCGCGGTAGGCGTCCAAGCCCAAGGCCGCGGGCATGTCCTCGTGATGCAGGCCCTGGGCGATGGTGGCTTGCACGGCTGCGGCGGTGGCCCGCCCGATCGGGCGTTGATGCACCAGGGCCACCGGCGCCTCATGGCAGCGGCCCAGGCAGGGGGCGGGGACGACGCGCACGTGCGTCCCCAGCAGACCCGGCAGCCGTTGCAACAGCTCATGCGCGCCGGCCAGCTCGCACGACAGGCTGTCGCACACCCGCACGGTCAGCGCTGGCGGCGCTTCGAAGCTGCCATCGGGCCGCTCGCGCACCACGTCGAAGTGGTGGTAGAAGCTGGCCACTTCATACACCTCGACCTGCGACAGCCGCATCCATTGCGCCAGCGCGGCGAGGTGGTCGGTGCGCAGCTGATGAAAGCGGTCTTGCAGCGCATGCAGGGCCTCGATGAGCTGGTCGCGCCGCGGCAGCACGCCCTGCAGCGTGGCTTGCACCTCGCGCAGCGCTTCGGGGCTCACGGGCCGTCCGCGGGGGGCTTGCCGACGACGTTGGCGGCTGGGAGCACCCTCGGGGTGCAGGGGGATGATCTTGGCATCCATGGCCGGGGATCTTCGTTCGTGGGGGCAGAGGCAGCCTAGCGCGTCCGGGGCCCTTTAATATGCACGAGCTAGCATATTTGTTGCGACGAGGTGTCCATGACGTCGGTGCGCGTTTCGCTCCAATGGCAGTTCGGCCCCAACGACGGCGGCTTCGTGGCCGATCCGCTGCTGGCCTTGCTGGAGGCCGTGCAAGACGGTGGCGGCATTGCCCAGGCCGCGCGTGCGCTGGGCTGGTCTTACCGACATGCCTGGGGCCTGCTGCGCCAAGGCGAGGCGCTGCTGGGCCAGCCGTTGCTGCAGCGTGGGCGCGGCCGCGGCTCGCGGCTCACCGACATGGCCCGCCGTTTGATCTGGGCCCAAGCGCGCAGCAACGCGCGCCTGCAGCCGTTGTTGGAGTCGTTGGCCAGCGAGATCGAAGCGGACCTGGGCCGCAACGGCCACCGCGCACCGAGCATGCCGCGGCTGCAGGCCAGCCATGGCTTTGCGGTGGCGGCGTTGCGCGAGCTGCTGCTGGCGCGGCGCATCGAGCTGCAATGGCGCTATCGCAGCAGCCTGGAAGCCGTGGCCGCCCTGGCGCAAGGCGATTGCGACTTGGCCGGCTTCCATGTGCCCATGGGCGAGTTCCAGGCTGCGGCGGTGCAGCGTTACCGCCCCTGGCTGCAGCCGCAGCGGCACCGGCTGGTGCAGCTGGCCGTGCGCACCCAGGGCTTGTTCGTGGCGCGCGGCAATCCACACCGCATTGGCAGCCTGGCCGATGTGGCACGCCGTGGTTTGCGCTTCGTCAACCGCCCCGAAGGTTCGGGCACGCGGGTCCTGATCGACCTGCTGTTGCAGCGCGAAGGCATCGCCCCGGCCCAGCTCAGCGGACATGGCGATGCCGAGCTGACCCATGCCGCGGTGGCCGCCTATGTGGCCAGCGGCATGGCCGATGTGGGGCTGGGCGTCGAGACGGCCGCGCGACGCTTCGGGCTGGACTTCATTGCTTTGCTGAAGGAGCGCTACTTCTTCGCCATCCCGGTGCAAGCGCTGGAGGACGCGCGCCTGCGCCCCGTGCTGGAGGTGCTGGGCTCGGCAGGGTATCGCCGTCGCGTGGCCGCCTTGCCCGGCTATGACGCGGCCGAGACCGGGCGGGTGCTCACCGTGGAGGAAGCCTTCGGTTGAGTCTGGCCGGGCGGCTTCAGGGTCGCAGCACCGCCGCCCCCAGCACCCGGCCAGCACGCAGGTCGGCCAGGGCTTCGTTGGCCTGCGCCAGCGGATAGACCTGCACGTGCACCTGCGGCGGCGTTTGGCGCACGGCGCGCAGGTAGGCTTGGCCATCGGCCCGGGTGAGGTTGGCCACCGAGACGAGTTGACGCTCTTGCCATAGGTCTCGGTAGGGAAAGCCGGGGATGTCGCTCATTTGGATGCCGGCGCACACCACCCGGCCGCCCTTGCGCACGGCTCGCAAGGCCAACGGCACCAAAGCCCCCACCGGGGCGAACAGAATGGCCGCATCCAAGAGGTGCGGCGGGGGTTCCTCCGAGGCGCCGGCCCACACCGCGCCCAGGCGACGGGCGTGGGCTTGGGCGGCGGTGTCGCCGGCGCGGGTGAAGGCATAGACCTGCCATCCTTCGCTGCGGGCCAGCTGGACCAGCAAGTGGGCCGCCGCACCGAAGCCATACAGCCCGAGCCTTTGGCCTCGGCCGGCCCGGCGATAGGCTCGATAACCGATGAGCCCGGCACACAGCAGCGGAGCGGCATGCACGTCGTCCAGCGGCAGGTCGTCCAGGTCGAACACGTAGTCGGCCTCGGCCAGCACATGGGTGGCAAAGCCGCCGTCGCGCGTGCAACCGGTCCAGCCCGGGTGGTCGCACAGGTTTTCTTGCCCCGCTGCGCAGTAGTCGCAATGGCCGCAGGTGTGGCCTAGCCAGGGCACCCCGACGCGTTGGCCGAGCCGCCAGCCCCCCACGCCGGCTTGCACGAGCGGCCCCAGCGCCTCGATGCGGCCGACGATCTCATGGCCGGGCACCACCGGCGGCCGGGCGAAGGGCAGCTCGCCGTCGATCAAGTGCACATCGGTGCGGCAGACCGCGCAGGCCAGCACGCGCAGGCGCAACTGTCCGGGCCCTGGCTCGGGCACAGGGCGCTCCTCCATCTGCAAAGCCTGCCCGGCGGCCTGCCAGACCATGGCGCGCATCGAGGGCGTGGCATCCATCGGCGACCCCATGAGTGCTTGCTCGGCGGCTCAACGGACCCGCAGATGGCAGGCGTCGAGCCACTGCCCTTGGGCGCCGTAGAGCAGGTAGCTGCCATCGCCCAGATCGATCACGTGATGCACTGGCGGTCGCAGGCGTGCAGCATGGCGGCGGATCGACCCGGGGACTTGCGGCGCATCGATCGACAACACCCGTGGCCCCACCCAGTCTTCATGGAGCGCGGCAAAGCGCCCATCGGCCGTGCGCGTCAATGGCGCCGTGGCCTGGCCGGGGGTGGGCCGGGGCGCGCGCATGGCAGGGCGCCGCTGACGGGGTAACAGCAGGCCCAGCATCAGCCCGGACACCACGGCCCAAGGTTCGAGAAGCAAGGCGGCGGCCAAGGTCCCCAGTGTGATCCAGCCCAGTGTGCGCATGCCCACATGCTACGCCGAGATTGCGGCGTCTGGGGGGCAGGCTGGGGCGTGGCGCCGGTCATGCCGGTGCGAGAGCGCAACGCGCGGCTTCGCGGTGGATCCAGGTCAAGAACGCCTCCACGGGGGCGCGTCGCGCATGTCGGGCGGGATAGACGACGAAATGCGCCTTGACTCGCACGCAGCGATCCAGCCCGAACACCATGCGCAAACGACCTTCGCGCAAATGGGGTTGAGCCAGCACGGCGCTTTCCAGCGCCACCCCCAGGCCCAAGATGGCCGCCTCCATGGCCATTTGAGCGCGGTCGAAGCGCAAGGCAAAGCGCTGCGGCGCGCGCAAGCGGCTGTGTGCAGCGAACCAATCGCTCCATTGCACCACGCTGACATTGCTCTGGATGAGCGGGACGTCGAGCAATTGTTCGATGCGCTTGAGGCGGTGCGCCCGGATGAACGTCGGGCTGGCCATGGGGACGATGGGTTCTTCGAACAAGGGTTCCACCACCAGATCGCCCCAGTTTGGCACGCCGTAGCGGATGTCCAGATCGGCCTGCCCGAGCGCGAAATCGCTGTGCGTGTGGGCGGCCGATAAGTTGAGCGAAACCTCCGGGTGCGCCTGCGCGAAGGTGGGCAGCCGCGGCATCAGCCACAGCATGGCCAGGCTGGGCGTGCTGTGCACGTACAGGCTGTTGGACACCCCGTGCTGCACGTCATCGGTGGCCGAGGCAATGGCGGCCAAGGCGCCGGCCACGCGCGACAAATAGGACTCGCCGGCAGCGCTCAAGCGCACGCCGTGGGCGCTGCGTTCCAGCAGCCGCACGCCCAGTTGGGCCTCCAGACGCGCGATCTGATGGCTCACGGCCGAAGGGGTCAGATGCAACTCCATGGCCGCCAAGGCGAAGCTGCGCCGGCGGGCCACGGCCTCGAAGGCCTGAAGGGCGTGGATGGGCGGCAGGTGCGGCATCGGGGCTACCCCGGACGTTAGATGACGATTCGTCATCTTAGAGTGAAAAAACATCGCTTGTCTTCATTCACCGTCGCGGCCACCATGCGGCGGTGACCCGTGTTGGGTGCCGCAAGAGGCGCGCCGCAGTTGCTGCGGCCCCTTGCGTTCCATGTGAGGAGAGCATGAGCATGCTGCTGAAAGACAAAGTGGCCGTGATCACCGGTGCGGCCGGACCCAATGGCCTGGGCTTTGCCACCGCGCGGGCGATGGCCGAGCACGGCGCGCGTGTGGTGGTGGTCGATTTGGCGCGCGCCGAGCCGCAACGCGCGGCCGCGCACCTGGGGGAGGCCCACCTGGGGGTGGTGGCCGATGTGACGGACAAAGCCGCCTGCCAAGCCGCCGCGCAGGCCGTACTGGAGCGCTACGGGCGCATCGACATCCTGGTGAACAACGCCGGGATCACCCAACCGCGCAAGACCTTGGACATCAGCCCCGAGGACTATGACGCCGTGCTGGACGTGAACCTGCGCGGCACCTTGTACATGTCGCAGGCCGTCTTGCCGACGATGCGGGCGCAGCGCGGCGGTGCGATCGTTTGCATCTCCTCCGTCAGTGCTCAGCGTGGGGGCGGCATCTTGGGCGGGCCGCACTATTCGGCCGCCAAGGCCGGGGTGCTGGGCTTGGCGCGCGCGATGGCGCGCGAGTATGGGATCGAAGGCATTCGGGTCAACAGCGTCACGCCGGGGCTGATTGCCACCGACATCAACAAGGGGCTCATCCCCGACGACCGGATGAAGGGCATCTTGGAACAAATCCCGCTCAACCGCATCGGCGAGCCCAACGATGTGGCCGGCTGCGTGCTCTTTTTGGCCAGCGACTTGGCCAAGTACGTGACCGGCGTGACGCTCGACGTCAACGGAGGCATGTTGATTCACTGACGCCGCGCCGTGCAGGCGCGCCATCGTTCACCCGAGGAGACATACCATGCAACGCAAAACGTTTTTGAAAGCCACCCTCACCGCCGCGGTGCTGCTGGGCTGCGGCTGGGCGCAGGCGCAAAGCATCAAGCTGATGTTGGGTCACGGCGCAGCGCCGGGAAACCCGCGGCACGAGGCGGCGGTGAAGTTCGCCGAAGTGGCCAAAGCCAAATCCGGCGGGCGCATCGAGGTGCAGGTGGCGCCTTCGGCCCAGTTGGGTGATGACGCGGCCATGGTCACGGCGCTGCGCAGCGGCGCCTTGGATCTGAGCGCCAACTCGCAGGGGGCGGTGGCCAATGTCGTGCCCGAGTACGCGGCCTTTGGCATGCCGTTCTTGTTTGCCGATCTGCCGGCGGCTTGGAAGCTGCTGGACGGGCCCTTGGGTCAAGAGCTGGCCGACAAAAGCGCAGAGAAGGGCCTGATCGTGCTGGGCTATTGGGACAACGGCATCCGCCACATGACCAACAGCAAGCGCCCGATCACCAAGCCAGAAGACCTCAAGGGCTTGAAGATGCGCACCCCACCGGATGCGGTGACGGTGGACATCATGAAATCCCTGGGCGCCGAGCCCCAGCAGATCAAGTTCAGCGAGCTGTACGTGGCCTTGCAGCAAGGCGTGGTCGATGGGCAGGAAAACCCCTTGATGAACATCCATGCCAGCAAGCTCTACGAGGTGCAAAAGCACTTGGCGCTGACCGGGCACAAGTACGAGATGACGCCGTTCCTGATGAGCAAGCGCAGTTGGGATCGCTTGTCCGAAGCCGACCGCACGGTGTTGCGCCAAGCCGCCGCCGAGGCCACCGCGTTGCAGCGCCGCCTGTCGGCCGAGGCCGATGCCAAGCTGCTGGAGGACTTGAAGTCCAAGGGCGTGCAGGTCAGCACGGCCGATGCGGCAGCCTTCCAGCGCGCCACCGCGGCGGTGACGGAACAGTGGAGCAACGGTCCGATCGGGCCGTTCGTCAAGAAGGTCGTGGCCGCCGCGCGTGCGCACTGAGCCGCTCCAGGAGCCGTTGCGATGAACGCGGATGTCCAGGGCCGCACGTGGCTCGACCGTCTGGTCGATGGGGTGGGTGTGACGGTGTTGGCTGCTGCCACCGCCGTGATCTTCGTGATCCTGTGCGCCAACACCGTGTTGCGCTATCTGACCGGCAGCAGCTTGGCATGGGGCAATGAAGTGCCGGAGTTGCTGTTCCCTTGGCTGGTGATGGCCGGCATCGTGTTGGCTGCACGCCGAGGCGCGCACATCGCCACCGACTTTCTCACCCAGGTGCTACCGGCGCGGGGCTTGCGAGCACTGCGCTCTGGCGTGTGGCTGGCGGTGGCCGGGCTGCATGTCACGCTCGGGGTGGCCACATGGCAGTTGCTGCCCATCGTGCATGACGAACGCTCACCCATCCTGCGCGTGCCAGGGTCGGTCACCTACGCCTGCGTGATGGGCGGCTTGTGGCTGATGGCGCTTCTGGCGGTGCAATCGGCCTGGCAAGCCTGGGGCGGGCGCGCTGCAGCCGCTTCAGACGATGCTGCTGGAGCCGCGCGATGAGTCTGCTGATCCTGTGCGTGTTTTTGGCTGCGCTGGCGCTGGCCATGCCGATCGGTCATGCGCTGCTGGCCGCAGCCTTGGCAGCGGCGGCCAGCAATGAGCGCATACCACTGGACCTGCTGGTGCAGCAAATGGTGGCCCAGGTGCAGAGCTTTCCGCTCATCGCGATTCCCTTTTTCATGCTCACCGGCTCGCTGATGATGGGGGGCAAGCTGGGGCAGGCCTTGGTGGGCTTGTTGTCGGCCTTGGTGGGGCGTTGGCACGGCGGGCCGGCGCAAGTCAGCGTGCTGTCGTCCACGGTGTTCGGGGGGGTTTCTGGTTCGGCGGTGGCCGATGCCACGGCCATTGGCGCTTTGCTGCTGCCGTGGCAGCGTCGGCTGGGCTATCCGCCGGCGTTTTCCGCGGCCGCGTTGGCCTCGTCGGCCACCATCAGCATCCTCATCCCGCCTTCGATCCCGCTCATCCTGTATGCCGTGACGGCCAATGCCTCGATCGCCACGCTGTTTCTGGCTGGCGTGTTGCCGGGGCTGCTGTTGGCCGGCGGGTTCTTGGCCGTGTGCTGGTGGGCAGGCAAGCGCCGCGGGCTGCCCCGCGGTGAAGCGGCAGCCTCCTTGGGACAAGTGCGGCGCGACTTGGTGTACTCGATCCCGGCCCTGCTGTTGCCGGTGTTGATCGTGGTGCTGTTGCGCTTTGGCTTTGCCACGCCGACCGAGGTGGCGGTGCTGTCCACGCTGTACGCCGCGGTGGTGTCGTCCGTGATCTACCGCGATCTGAGCTGGCGGCGTTTGCTGGAGGCCGTCATCGAAGCCGGTGTCACCAGTGGCGTGGTGCTGTTCGTGATCATGGCCTCGGCAGCCATTGGATGGTTGTTGACCTTCGACCAGATGCCGCAGCACTTTGCCCAATGGGTGCAAAGCCACGTCACGGCGGCGTGGGCCGTGGTGGCGCTGATGAACGTGTTGATGCTATTTCTGGGCATGTTCATCGATTTGCCAGCGGCGGTGTTGCTGCTGACTCCGGTGTTTCTGCCGCTGGCGCAAAGCATCGGCATGGACCCCATCCAACTGGGCGTGATGATGGTGGTCAATTTGGCCATCGGTTTGTACACGCCGCCGATGGGCACCACGCTGTTCATCACCAGCGCCATGGCGCGCGCGGGCATTGCACAGACCGTGCGCGAGCTGGCGCCGTTCTACCTCGTGGCTTTCGTGGTGCTGGTTCTCGTCTCGTATGTGCCGGCCAGCATCTTGAAGTGATTCATCGTTCGTGGAGATCCAAGCATGACCGTTGAGGACGCGCGTTTGCGCGAATTGGCTGCCGCGGCTTGGCGCATCCGTCGCTATGCGCTGCGCATGGGTGAAGTGCAAGGCCAAGGCTATGTGGGCCAGGCGCTGGGCTGGGCCGATGTGTTGGCCGTGGCGTACCGACATGCGTTGCGGTTGCGTCCCGATGACCCGCATTGGGAGGGGCGCGACCGCTTCTTGCTCTCGCATGGGCACTATGCGATTGCGCACTATGCCGCGCTGATCGAGGCGGGCATCTTGCCCGAAAGCGAGCTGGAGACCTACGGCAGCGACGACAGCCGCCTGCCGATGTCGGGCATGGCGACCTACACCCCTGGCATGGAGATCTCCGGTGGCTCGCTCGGGCAGGGCTTGGCCATCGGCGTGGGCATGGCGCTGGCCTTACGGCACCGCGGCAACCCGGCCTGTGTCTATGTGTCGATGAGCGACGGCGAGCTCGACGAAGGCGCGGTGTGGGAGGCGGCGATGAGCGCCAGCCACTGGCGGCTCGATCACTTGATCTGCTTGGTCGATCTCAACAATCAGCAGGCCGACGGGCCTTCCACGCAGGTGCTCAATTTCGAGCCTTTGGTGGACAAGTGGCGTGCGTTTGGCTGGCATGTGCAGCGCATCGATGGCAACGACTTGGCCCAGGTGCTGCAGGCCTTCGACACCGCGCGCCATTGGCCGCAGCCCCAGCCGCGCGTGATCCTGTGCGACACCCTCATGGGCAAGGGGGTGCCGTTCCTGGAGCAGCGCGACAAGAACCATTTCATCCGGGTCGATCCGCCCGAATGGCAGCAAGCTTTGGACATCCTCGATCAGACCGCCCCCGAAGGAGCGCGCGCATGAACACCGCCACCGAGCGTCCTCGATTGAAAACCTCGGCGATGATCGCCTCGATTGCGGCCGAAGGGCAGCGCGTGCGCGCCGCCCCGTTCGGCAAGGCCTTGGTGGAGCTGGCCCTTCAACGCCCAGAGGTCGTGGGCCTGACGGCCGATCTGGCCAAGTACACCGATTTGCATCTCTTGGCGCAGGCCCATCCCGAGCGCTATTTCCAGATGGGCATGGCCGAGCAATTGCTGCTGGCCGCCGCCGGCGGCATGGCCAAAGAGGGCTTGCTGCCCTTTGCCACCACCTATGCGGTGTTCGCCACCCGGCGGGCTTACGACTTCATCCATCAAGTGATCGCCGAGGAAAACCTCAACGTCAAAATCTGCTGTGCGCTGCCAGGGCTGACCACCGGCTACGGCCCGAGCCACCAGGCCACCGAGGATCTGGCCATGATGCGCGCCGTGCCGGGGCTGACGATCGTCGATCCGTGTGACGCGCTGGACATCGAGCAAGCCGTGCCGCAAATCGCCGCGCATCCGGGGCCGGTGTACATGCGACTGCTGCGCGGCAATGTGCCGCTGGTGCTCGACGAGATCGAGGGCTATCGCTTCGAGCTGGGCCGCGCCAAGTTGCTGCGCGATGGGCAGGATGTGCTGATCATCAGCAGCGGCTTGATGACCATGCGGGCGCTGGAAGTGGCGCAAGACTTGGCTGCCGACCGCATCGGCGTGGCCGTTTTGCACTGTCCGACCCTCAAACCCCTGGATGAGGCCGCCATCGTCGAGCAGGTGCGCTACAAGCACCGCTTGGTGGTCGTGGCCGAGAACCACAGCATCGTCGGCGGCCTGGGCGAGGCAGTGGCCAGCGTGCTGCTGCGCCATCGGGTGCAGCCGGCGCGTTTCGAGCTGGCCGGTCTGCCCGATGCGTTCCTGGATGCCGGTGCCTTGCCCACGCTGCACCAGCGCTACGGCATCAGCCGCGAGGCGCTGGGCGGGCGCATCCGTCGTTGGCTGGGCTGAGGGGGCGGGCCGTGAGGATCGATCCGACGCTGCGGCAACGCATGGCGCATGCGATCCGCATGCTGGCCATCGATGCCATCGTGCGCGCTGGTGAAGGCCATCAGGGCGTGCCCTTGGGCATGGCCGAGATCGCCACCGCGCTGTACACCCGGAGCTTGAAATTCGATGCGCAGGCGCCCGAGTGGCCCGACCGAGACCGCGTGGTGCTGTCCAACGGCCATGGCTCGATGCTGCTGTATGCCTTGCTGCATCTGACGGGCTATGCGGCCTTCGACATCGAGCAGCTGAAAACCTTCCGCGAATTGGGTTCGCACTGCGAAGGCCACCCCGAGCGCAACGTGGCCCATGGCATCGAGGTGACCACCGGCCCGTTGGGACAAGGCATTGCCAACGCCTTGGGCATGGCCGTGGCCGAAGCCTATTTGAACGCGCGCTTTGGCGATGCGCTGGTGAACCACCGCACGTGGGCCTTCGTCGGCGACGGCTGCTTGCAAGAAGGGGTGGGGCAGGAAATGATCCAACTGGCCGGGCACTGGCGGCTGGGCAAGCTCACCTTGCTGTGGGACGACAACGCCATCACCGATGATGGCAGCACTGCGTTGTCGATCAGCGAGAACGTGGCCGAGCGTTTTCGCGTGGCCGGCTGGCATGTGCAGGAGGTGGACGGCCACGACCTGGAGGCGCTCGATGCGGCCATGGCCGCGGTGTATGAGGACCCGCGGCCGTCCTTGATCGCGTGCAAAACCATCATTGCGCGCGGCTTGGCGCGGCTGCAAGGCCAGCGCGGCGGCCACAGTGCCAAGCTGTTCGAGCAGGATGCCGAGCAAGCGCGGCGTGACCTCGATTGGCCGCATCCGCCCTTCGTCGTGCCCGAGGACGTGCTGAGCGCTTGGCGCGAGGCCGGACAGCGCGGCCGCCAGGCACGTCGGGCATGGCAAGACCGTGTGCAAGCCTTGCCTGCGCGCGAGCGCGCCGAGTTCGAGCGCGTGCTGCAAGGCGGCCTGCGCGAGGGCTGGCGCGATGTGCTGCGACGCTACCGCCGCGAGGCGGTGCAGACCGCGCCCCAGTCCAGCGGCATCTTCATCTGCGCCGATCTGCACCAGCGGCTGACTCCGTTGATGCCGGAGCGCTTGATCGCTTGCGCCGACCTGGAAGCACCGATGGGGCACAAGCGGGACCAGGCGGCCTTCACTGCCGAGCATCGCGCGGGCACCTATTTGCATTGCGGAGTGCGCGAGCATGCGATGGGCGCCTTGGCCGTGGGCATGGCTGCGCATGGTGGCATCGTGCCGCTGGCGCTGACCTATCTGGCCTTCAGCGATTACGAGCGTCCGGCTTTGCGCATGGCGGCGCTGATGGGGCTGCCGGTGCATTTCGTCTTCAGTCACGACTCGATCGGCATCGGGCGCAATGGCCCCACCCACCAGCCGGTGGAAATGCTGGCCAGCCTGCGGGCCCTGCCTGGCATGTGGGTGATGCGGCCGGCCGATGCCGTGGAAGCCGCCGAATGCTGGGAAGCGGCGTTGCAGCGCCGCGATGGCCCGGTCAGCTGGATCTTTGCCCGCCAGAGCCTGCCGCATGTGCGCTCGGCGGACGATGGGATGGACAACCGCAGCGCCCGCGGGGCCTATGTGCTGCTGGAGGCCGAAGGCCCGCGGCAAGTGACCTTGCTGGCCACGGGCTCGGAAGTGGCGCTGGCGGTGCAGGCCCGCCAGCACTTGCAGGCCCAGGGCATCGGCACGGCGGTGGTGTCCATGCCGTGCTGGGAGTTGTTCGAACAACAGGACGAGGCCTACCAACGCGCCGTGCTGGGGCCTGGCACCGTGCGGGTGGGCTGCGAGGCGGCGGTGGACTTCGGCTGGTGCCGCTGGTTGGGCGAGCGCGGGCGCTTCGTGGGCATGCGCGGCTTCGGCGCCAGCGGGCCGGGACCTCGGCTGTACGAACACTTCGGCATCACGCCACAGCGCATCGTGCAAGAAGCGCTGGACGCGTTGCAGCAGGCCAGCACGCAGGGGAGATGATGCATCACATCGTGTTTTTGGATCGGGCCACCCTGGCGGCGCAAGTGCGCTTGCGCCGGCCGGGGTTCGAGCATGTGTGGATCGAGCACGAGCGCACCAGCGCCGACCAGGTGGTGCAGCGGCTGCAAGGCGCCACCATGGCCATCACCAACAAGGTGCCCATCACGGAAGACGCGCTGGCGCAACTGCCGCAGCTGCGCTTGGTGGCCGTGGCCGCTACCGGCACCGACTGTGTGGACCTGGCTGCCTGTGCGCGTCATGGCGTGAAGGTGTGCAACATCCGAGGCTATGCGGTGCATACCGTGCCGGAACACACCCTGGCGCTGATGCTGGCCTTGCGCCGCCGCTTGCTGGCCTACCGCGAGTCGGTGCTGGCCGGACGCTGGTGGGACAGTGGGCAGTTTTGCTTCCACGACCACCCGATCGCCGACCTGGCCGGCGCCACACTGGGCATCGTGGGCCGGGGCGAACTGGGGCGGCGAGTCGGGGAACTGGCGCAAGCCTTTGGCATGCAGGTGCTGTGGGCCGGCCGCAAAGGGGTCGCTCGGGTCGAGCCGCCTTACACCCCTTGGAACGAGGTGCTGCAGCGTTGCGATGTGCTCAGCCTGCATTGCCCCTTGACGCCCGAAACCCGCGGCTTGCTGGGCGAGGCCGAGTTTCATGCGATGCGGCGCCGCCCGCTCATCATCAACACCGCCCGCGGCGCGTTGATCGACGAGGCGGCCCTGGCGCGCGCCTTGGACCAGGGGCTCATCGGCGGGGCGGCGCTGGATGTGGCCCGTGTCGAGCCGCCGCCGCCCGATCACCCGCTGCTGCGCCTGGCCCAGCGGCCCGAGGTCTTGCTGACACCGCACGTGGCCTGGGCCTCGCTGCAAGCGCAACAGCGCTTGGCCGATCAGCTGACCGAGGTCCTGGAGGCCTTTGCCGCCGGGCGGCCGATGAACGAGGTCGGATCGAGCTGAGCGCATTCCTCCAACAAGGCTTCGGCATGGCAAGGGGCTGTCCTGACTCGGCCCCTGACGGGTGGAATTCTTGCCCCTCGTCGCCCAAGGGCCTGGCTCGAAGGCGTCCAGTTCGGCTTGTTCAAGGATCATCGCGCCCACGCGGGCTGAGACCGTCGGAAACGTTCGGCGCGGCATGTCGGTTAGCGTGGTGGCGTGCCGAATCGGTTGGCAAGGCCGCAGTGCCGTTGCGTTCAACCCAGGAGCCCCGATCATGTCTGATCCATCTGCTGCCGCTGATCCCGTTGCCGTGTTCGCCGAGCACATCGCGCCGCGCGCCAAACCGTCCAACTACCCGCAGCCCTTTGCCTCCCGCATGGCCGGGCGCACCAAGCGCGCGCTGGGTGAGGCGTTTGGTCTGAAGAACTTTGGCGTCAACCTGACCGAACTGGCGCCGGGCGCCATCTCGGCGCTGCGGCATTCGCATACCCGTCAGGATGAGTTTATTTACGTCTTGCAAGGGCATCCCACCCTGCGAACCAACGCCGGTGATACCCGGCTGTCTCCTGGCATGTGCGCGGGGTTTCGCGCGGGTAGCGGCGACGCGCATCATCTGCTGAATCAGACCGATGAGACCGTGGTTTACCTGGAAGTCGGTGACCGATCCGTCGGTGATGCGGTGAGCTATCCGGACGATGACCTGCAGGCCACGCTGGTGGATGGCCAGTGGGTGTTCACGCACAAGGACGGCCGACCGTACTGAGTCCACGCGCCAGTGCCATGGCGCCGGGTTCGGGGCGACGCTGGTTGGGGTTGAAGCACCCAGGGTTTTGCGGAGGCCCCAACACTGGGGCGTGGAGCCATGAAGAAGTTCGCCAAGTCGGCCCAACCAGCCGTGGGTCACGCACTTCACCTACGTCTCGACCTGGCAGGGCTGGATCTATGTGGCCTTCGTCATTGACGTGTTCAGCCGCCGCGTTGTGGGCTGGCGCCAGAGCAGTTCCATGCACGCCGACTTCGTGCTGGATGCGCTGGAGCAAGCGCTGTACGACCGCAAGCCTTCCGAGGACGACGTCCTGATTCATCATTCCGACAGGGGCTCGCAATACCTCTCGATTTGCTACAGCGAGCGCCTGGCCGGATCTGGGATCGAGCCCTCAGCGGGCTCCAGGGCGACAGCTATGACAACGTCCTGGCCGAGACCATCCAACGGCTTGTACAAAGCCGAGATCATCCACCGACATGGCCCGTGGAGAACCAAGCAGGCGGTCGAGCTGGCAACGCTGGAAGGGGCTCTTGGTGCAACACCATCGATTGATGGGGTCGCTGGGCAATGTTCTGCCTGCAGAGTTCTAGGGAAACGCTGATCAAGTCCTGCGCCTGGCAGTAGTCCGTCTTGTCGCCCTGGTGATGGGCGGCGATGATTACGGTCATGAAGCAGATGACCTTGGCAGCGGCGGCCGATGCGTCCGCGGGATTCGAGCGTTTTCGCAAGCCC
>NZ_KB905957.1 GCF_000381125.1 Caldimonas manganoxidans ATCC BAA-369 | reverse complement strand
GGGCTTGCGAAAACGCTCGAATCCCGCGGACGCATCGGCCGCCGCTGCCAAGGTCATCTGCTTCATGACCGTAATCATCGCCGCCCATCACCAGGGCGACAAGACGGACTACTGCCAGGCGCAGGACTTGATCAGCGTTTCCATAAGATAGTGGCGTGGGAAACGCGACCAGTTTGACGCTGGCCTGTCCTTCGAGGGGGAGCTCAAACCCATGACGAACATCCTGCGGCGCAATCACGTCACCGACCATGCGGGCCCAGGCACCCCTGTGCTCTACGCCCACGGCTTTGGCTGCCATCAAGACATGTGGGCCGATATCACGCCAGCGTTCGCCGGCCGGCACCGGCAGGTGTTGTTCGACTACGTCGGCTCGGGCCGCTCCGATCCGTCGGCGTTTTCGGTGCAGCGCTATTGCCATTTGCGCGGCTATGCGCAGGACCTGCTGGAGGTGTGCGAGGCCACCGGATTGACCCGCGACGTGGTAGTGGTGGCGCATTCGGTGAGCTGCTCGATCGCCATGCTGGCGGCCATCGAGCGCCCGCAATGGTTCCGGCACCTGGTCCTGATCGGCCCCAACCCCTGCTTCGTCAACGATCCCCCCTACGTCGGCGGCTTCGAGCGCAGCGACCTGCAAGAGCTTCTGGAGCTGATGCAGCGCAACTACATGGGCTGGGCGGATTTCTTGGCACCCGTGGTCGCCGGCGACAGCGACACATCGCGCGCCAGACTGCGCGAGAGCTTCTGCTCCACCGACCCGGTGATGGCCAAGACTTTCGCCGAGGCCACCTTCTTTGCCGACAACCGCGCCGATCTGCCTCGGGTGAGCACCCCCTGCCTCATCTTGCAGCATGCCCGCGACGCGCTGGCGCCGCTGGCGGTGGGCGAGTATTTGCACGCCCATCTGCCGCTCAGCACCTTGCAGGTGCTCGACGTCACCGGGCACTGCGCCCACATGAGCCACCCCCACCTGGTCATCGAGGCGGTGCGCGGAGTGTTGAAGGATTAGCGCGGGGCGCGAGCCCAGCCGCCCCCCCCTGATGAGCCACGTCCCCCTGAGCGACATTCCCGCGCCCTGTTGGGTGACCGACGGCCAGGGCGTGCTGCGGCGCTACAACGCTCGGCTGGCCGAGTGGGCGGGCTTGCCCGATCCGGGTGCGCAAGGCGATGTTGCCGTGACGATGACCGACTGGCTCACGCCCGCCGGCCGTATCTTCTTCGAAACCCACGTCTGGCCCACGCTGCGCCGCGACGGCCTCATCGTCGAAATCTTTGCCTACTGGCAGCCAGGCGGCCGGCGCTCGGGGGCTTATGTCAGCGCCAAGCGGATGGAACACGACGCCGAGCCGCAGTATTTGTGGCTGCTGTTCGCCGCCGAGGATCGCCAAGCTTTCGAACAAGCGCTGATCCAGGCCCGGCAACGCGCGCAATCCCAGGCCGAGCAGTTGCAGGAGGCGCACGCGCGGCTGCGCCTGCTCAACGGGCAGCTCCAGCGGCAAATCCATCAGACGCAGGCCGAGAACCGCACCCTGTCCGAACTGGCCGCCCATGATCCCCTCACCGGGTTGGGCAACCGGCGCAGCCTGCAGGCGCTGTCGCAGGCGCTGGCATCGCGCCCGGCACCAAGGAGGCCATATGCGGTGCTCATGATCGACATCGACCACTTCAAGGCCATCAACGACCAGCACGGCCATGCGCGGGGCGATGCGGTGCTGGCGGGGGTGGCCGAGTGCCTGCGACGCTGCGCGCGGCAAAGCGACACCGTGGTTCGCTATGGCGGAGAGGAGTTCACGCTGGTGCTGCCCGACGCGGACGTCTCGCAAGCGCTGGTAGTGGCCGCGCGGGCGCATGAGGAGATCGCCCGCGCCCGGCCCGGTGGACTGGCAGTGACGGTGAGCATCGGCGCCGCCGCTGCGCTCAGCGACGATGCCGATCTCTATGAGGTGCTGCAACACGCCGACGAGGCGCTGTATGCCGCCAAGTCCCAGGGCCGCAACACCACAGTCTGCCATTCGTCCAGTCGGCGCTGACGCCGCACGACCCGTCGGCGCTCCATCGGTGCGAAGGAGCCTGTGTCGCACCCCCCTCATCCCAATCCAGTCCGGCCAGGCGAGCCGCGTGCACGCCGTTCGTGCTTGTGGCCATCGGCGAACCAGAAGTTCCTTCGTGGTTCGCCATTCGGTCCCTCCAAGGTTCGCCACCCGAAGCCTGCAATGACACCTGTTCCTCAACAGCGTCATAGGAGGCTTCCATGCCGACAACGGCAAGCACCATCCCCCGGTCGCCGGTCGATGCGATCAACGGTCTGTCTCCCGGCGACCGTCGGGTCCTCAACGAGAACGAGCTCGCGCAGCGCTGGGCAGGCACAAATTAAATGAGACGCCTGCACACATTACAGGCGACCGGCACGAATTACAGGTGACGACTTTCGTCTCGCGGAATGCGAGCAGTGGATTTTCCGCGGCGTAGTGCTGCCTGCGAAAGGAGGCCACCAAGGGTATGCCGCGCGCTGGCGTGGTTGTAGTAAGCGATGCAGCTCGCGATCATCTGGCGGGCGTCGGCCAGCGTCGCGCGCCCGGCGGCGTAGTCCGCGACCAGGCGGCGCAGGCGTTGCCGCCAGCGCTTGGTGTTGCGCTTGCGCGGCAGGACGTGGGTGGGCCAGACGCGGTAGCCGCAGAAGTCCAGACCGCGCTGCCATGGCTCGTAGCGACTCTTGGGGTTGAGGCGCAGCTTGAGCCGCGCACAGGCATCGGCGATGCGCTCTAGCGTCTGCCTGGCGTGCGCTTTGTCGCGGCAGACGGCGACCATGTCGTCCATGTAGCGCAGGTAGTACGGCTCGCCGGCGTCGTCCTTGATCGCATGATCCACCTGGTCGAGCACGATGTTGGCGACGAGCTGGCTGGTCAGCGCGCCGACCGGCAGGCCGACGCCGCCATCGAAGCCGTAGCCGTGCATGATTCTCCGCCACAGCCACAGCACATCCTCATCGGCGATGACGCGACGGATGCAGGCGATCGCCACGTCGTGGTCGATGCTCGCGAAGTAACTCCTCACGTCGGCGTGCA
Source organism: Caldimonas manganoxidans ATCC BAA-369 (assembly GCF_000381125.1). Taxonomy (GTDB): domain Bacteria; phylum Pseudomonadota; class Gammaproteobacteria; order Burkholderiales; family Burkholderiaceae_C; genus Caldimonas; species Caldimonas manganoxidans. The sequence goes on along the minus strand of NZ_KB905957.1, from coordinate 34,943 downwards.
CGAGGTAGATGCCGTCGCCCCAGTTGCGCTTGGCGCGGCGCAGGAAGTCCTGCGCTCTGGCGACGGCGGCGTGCGACCCCTTGCCAGTGCGACAGGCGTAGCTGTCGGCGATGAAGCGGCGCTCGAAGAGCGGCTCCACCACCCGCACCAGGGCGTGATGGACGATGCGGTCGGCAAAGGGCGGCGCGGTGATGTCGCGGCGCTTGGGGTCCTTGACGGTGAAGACGCGCGGACTCCCCGGGTGCCACGAGTGCCAGACGAGGTGCTCATGGGTGTTGATGAGCTGCTCTTCCCAGCGCGTAGCGAAGGCGAGCGCTTCCGGGGTGTAGCGCTTGCCGCGACGCGCCTCCTCGTAGGCGGCCACGAGATTGTCAAAAGCGATGATGCGGTCGAATAGTCCGGTGTGCGTTTTTGGCATATCGAAGCGGGCACCGCGCGCCACGGTCGACGAGCTACTGGCCGCGCGCGGCTGTTGATCTTTGAGCGGAATGCTCAGGATGCGGGCGCCGAAGGATGGGCACTGGCCGGACTGCCGTGGCAGGCCCGGCTTCTGGCCGCCTGTATCGTTCGCGAGGCGGGCACCGATGTTGCTGTTCGCGTTCGACGCCGGATTGTTCAAGTTGAGCGCGCCGAGGCCCGCGTTGGCGCCGTTGTTGCGGGAGCCGCCGTAGCACGCCCGCACCCCTATCTGCCTCATGGCGCAGCGCCTGCATGCTTGATCCAGGCGCCGACCATGCGGCCGATTTCGTCGATGTGACGGGTCCAGACCTCCAGCCGCTGCGCGGTGATGTAGCGCAGCCGCCACGCTTTGCGCACCAGGTGCCGCAGCACCTCGATCTCGACGTCAAGATCGAAGAGCGCCGCCGACTTTTGTCGCCGCTTCCATGCGATAGCACAGATACGCCGGATGCGCAGGAGCGTGGCGCGCACCTCCGCCGCGAGCACATGGCGCTCGATCTTGGGCCACTGGTGCATCACCTGATGGCTGTAGGCGTCGAGCTCCTCGATGCGCTCGATGAGCGCCTGATAGGGCGCGTAGCGCACCGCCTGCCCCTGACGGGAGAGCGCCCGCGCCTCGGGCGCGGGCTGGAGGTCATGACCCTTCACGGTCATCAGGCATCACACCTTCGCGAGGCGGGCACCGACGTCGCTGTACGCGTTCGACGCCGGATTGTACAAGTTGAGCGCGCCGAGGCCCGCGTAGGCGCCGTAGCTGCGGGAGCCGCCGCGGAGCGGGTAGCGCTTGCCGTGGTTGCGCATCCAGATGCGACCCTTGAGACTCAAGCTGCCGGGCGCGAGGCACAGGGCGCGCAGGATGGCGGGCACGGTGATGCCGGTGTCGGCTGCCAGCGACGAGAACGCAATGCTGTTGTTGTCGTAGCTGTTGCTGTCGTCGCCGCTGGGGCCGTTGCGGAAGTCCACCACGTCATCGATTTGGAATGCCCCGAGGTCGTTGACGACGCCGTTGTCGCTGTAGGCCACAGTGCTGTCGTATTTGAGCGTGCCCGCCGTGCCGGGGGCCACCAGCGCGCCGTCGGAGGCGCGGATCGCCTGCCAAGGGGCGGTGTCGTCGAACAGCGCGGCGCTGGCGGCGTTGTTGTTGGGCAGAATCTGGATTTCGCCTTCGACCAACCGCACGCCGGGCGTGAACTCCCAGATGTTGCCCACCAGGTCGGCGATACCGGCGGGGCTGTTGTCGTGCCGCCACGAGACGGGGCCGGAGCCGGTGAGAGTGTTGCCGTTGCCGCTGGCGCTACCTGGCGTGCCGCCGTCCACGCGGGTGCCGGTCTCCCACGGGGCGTCGTGCGCGCGGCCCCAGTTGGTGTTGCCGCGCGGCTGGTAGCCATTGCGGGCGCACCACAGGGCAATGGCCGACCATTCTGCATTGGTCATCACGTGAAAGCCCGGCCCGGCCGCGCGCGCGGCGGTGACGAAAGAGGTGTACGGTTGGCTCACGGTGGGCGCGACACCGGGCAGCGAGAGCAGCTCGCCATTGCGCACGATGCCGGGATAGACCCCGATCCAGATGCCGTCGCGGGTCACGCCATCGACCACGAACGCGGGGTGCACGCCGGTGCCGTAGTCGGCGCCGAGGTCTTCGAGGTTGAATTTGGGAATCCAGCGCATGAAGGTCGGCTGGCCTTGCTGGGTGTAGTGGACGCTGACCAGGCCGCCGGTGGCGGCTTCGACAGCGGCGCGCAGGTCGTCTTTCACGAATACGGTGGGCATGTTCGGTCTCCTTGTGGGTCAGGTCAGGCGGCTGGCCAGAGAATGATCTCGACGGCATCGGGGTCGAGCGGCAGCGGCACGCGCTCCAGGGTGGGCACGCCGGTCATCGGGTCGGGCGCGCCCGCCTGCTCGGTGTATTGCCGCGCCGGGATGCGAATGGTGGCCAGATACGGGCCGTCGCCGCCGAGCGTGGGGGCGGACGCAGTGCCGCGCACTTCCAGCGTGACAGCTTCGTCGCGCTGGTGCCCGGCACAGTCGAGGGTGAGGCCACCGATGGCGATATGGCTGCCGTCGATGGCTAAGGCGGCCACGCGCTGGCCGGGGGACATGAGGGTGATCATGGGCATGGTGAGTCTCCTGGTGGATCAGTCGTCGAGCTTTTGCAGGCCCCAGCGCAGCGTCACCGCGTCGTGGGCGCTGATGAGGCGCAAGGTGAAGCCGTTGCTGGCGCGGCTGGCCACCTGCACCTCGGGGCGGTCTTGCGGGCCGCTCCAGGCGACCGGCTCCAGGTGCAGGCGGTAGCCGCTGCTGCGCAAGGCGCGCGGCAAGAGCACCTGCGCCTCGGGCGGGCTGCTCATCAGCTCGGGCCAGTCGGCTTCGATGCGGCGAACGTCGGTCAGCGTGACGCCGGTCAGGTTCGGGTCGGTGGCGTCGGTACTGTTCGCGGGGAGGGTCAGGCGGTAGATCTCCATGCCGCCGGCTGGCACGCTCTGGCCGATGGCGGTGACGGCCAGCCGCCAATCGCCCGCGCTGTGCGGGTAGAGGTAGGCCGAGACGGTGACCGCACCGCTGCCGGTGTTGGGCGGGACGCTCGCGGCGTTGGTGCCTTCGAGCACGACGTAGGTGCGGCCGTTGGCAAAGACACGGCCCGGCGTGATGTTGAGGTTGCGCGCGGCGGTGGTGGATTTGCTCACCACGCAGCCGCCGACCACGCCCCGGTTGGCGATGGTCACCCCGCCCTGCTGCTGCCAGGGCCCGATGCGCAGCGCATCGATCATGCCCAGCGCCGTGCGCGCCTGCATCAGCGCTTCGAGCACGGCGGCTTGTTCGACGTTTTGCATGTCCGCACCCACCGCCTCGACCTGCGATTGCAGGGTGGCCAGGCGCGCTTGCAAGCTGCCGTAGCCTGCGGCGGCGGCGTCCACCTGGTCGGCGCGGGCTTTCAGCCAGAGCGTGCGGTTGGCCAGCTGCTTGGCCTGGATGTTGGCGGTGCCGGTCTCGCCGCCCAGGATGGGGTCGGTCGTCTCGATGCGGTAGACGCCGGACTCCCAGGCGGCGGTTTCATTGAGATTTGCCATCGGCAGACTCCTTTCGTCAGAAGATCAGCGTCCACACGCCCGAGAGCGTGAGGTCGTCGGATTTGTGGATGGGGTTGCGCACCTTGCGCGCGAAGAGCACGCCGCCCGCCGTGCGCAGGCCGAACTCGGTGATGGCCATCCCGTCGGCTTCGCCCGCGCCCAGCGCCCAGGCAAAGGCCACCTGCCCGGTGGCGGGGTAGCTCACGCTGGCGATCGGCTTCCAGAACGCGCCGGTGAGGCCGGTGTTGGTCGGCGCGGCAGCCGCCGTGCCCACGCCAAAGCCGATGTGGGTGATGTGGCGGCTGGCGGTGTCGCCCGCCACCAGGCGCGCGAGCTGGTCTTTCGCGCCGTTGACGATGAGGTTGGCGTCCTCGAAGCGCTCGATCAGCGCGCCGTCGCGGGCACGCCGGATGTCGAGCAGGAAGCGGCCGCGCAGGGCGGCGGTGTCAGACAGCAGCATGGGCAATCACTCCGATGGCAAGGCAGACGGCGGCGGGCACTACGATGTCGAGCACGCTGCCGGTGCTCCAGTAGCGCGGGTGCAGGCAGCCAATGGCAGGCTCGCGCGGCGTGGCATAGCGGCTGCCGCCGTGGGCGTTGATGTAGCGGTACTCGGCCTGCGCGTGCTCGCGGCCGACGAAGAGCAGCACGCCCATCACACCACCGGCGATCCAGTCGCCCGCAGTCAGGCCCCAGCCGACCTGCACGGCGGCGGCGATGAGCGCGTGCTCGATGGGCGTGAGGTCCACGGCGATGCGCCAGCGGGCGGTGAGCGTGGCAAAGACAAGCGCCAGCGCCAGCCCGGCGAAGAGCGCGGCGGTGAGGATGAGCAAGGCGGTCATCAAGCGGCCTCCAGGTAGGTGATCTCGTCGCCCGAGGCGATGCGCCCGGCAAGGTAGCGGCGGCTGCCGTCGAAGCGGCCCGCACCGTCGTAGCGGTTGTCCGCGCCGTAGCGGTGGCGTCCGTCGTAGCGCACCAGGCGCGTGACGGTGATGGGCATCACGGCGTCTTCCGCCACCGGCGCGGCGTCGCCGTAGTCGGTGCCGCCGTCGGCCTGCGTGGCGCCGTCGTAGCGCGGCAGCGCCTGCTGGCGGTCGGCGTCATCCCAGGCGAGCGCGAGCGTGGTGTCGGACTCGGGAGCGCCAGCGCGCCAGTGGGCGTCATTGGCGGCCCAGCCCTGGTAGCGGCGGCTGCCGTCGGCTTGTGTGCCGCCGTCGTAGCGCAGCAGCAGCCCTTGGTCGTAGCGGTGCGCGCCGTCGTAGTAGCGCCGCCAGGGGCGCAGGCTTTCGCCGCTCCACGCGGCGGCGGCGGCCGAAGCGTCGCGGCTGTCGATGCGCTCGGACACGTCCGCGCGCCAGGCGAGCGCCGTCAGGTGGCGCGAGACCGGCGCCCACTCGCGGGCGATGGCTTCGGCGGCGGCGGCAATACCCGCATCCAGCCCGGCGGTCTCGCCCAGGTCGGCCTCCAGCCGCCATTCGGCCCAGGTGTGGCCGCCGTAGATATCGCTGCCGTCGGCATAGACCGCGCCGTCGTAGCGGCGCATCGCGCGCCCCTCGATCAGGCGCGACAGCGCCCCAAGCCCGGCCGCGCGCAGCGCCTCCTTCACCGCCCACGGCGTGCCCTTCTTGCGGTGAAGCGCAATCGCCCGGCGCAGGATGGCGCGGCGCTTCTCGGGCGTGTCGGCCAGCCGCCAGCCTTCGAGGTCGGTCACGTGCCAGCCGTGCGCCAGATGCGGCAGCAGCCGCGCGTCCACGGCGTCCACCAAGTGCGTCAGCGCCTTGTCCACCGGCAGGGCTTCGAGCCGCGCCGACAGGTCGGCGAGCGCGGAGAGCCGCGCGTCCGCGGCGATCACGTCGGGGTACCAGCTGCGATCAGGCATCTTCGACCCCCTCGACGGTCACGGAGATCGCGGTGGCGTGCGTCCAGTGGTGCACGTCGGCCACGATGTCGGCGGCGGGCGCGTCCAGCGTCACGCGCTTGACCCCCGCCGCGTGGAGCGCGGCGATCAGCGCCGAGCGGGCGATGTCTTGGCCAAGGCTTCGGGATTTCGTCGCGCAGAATGCGGACACGGCGTCGAGCGCAGCTTGCCGCACGGTCTCGGCATCGCGCCCGGCATCGACGACGATGCGCGCGCTCACGGTGTAGGGCCGGTCCACCGGGTCTTCGACCTGCACCGTGTCGCACAGCGGGCGCGCGTCCTCGGCGGATGCGGCGGCGAGCACGCGGGCCTTGAGGGTGGCGGTGGGCATCGCCGGTGCGCCGTCGATCGAGGCGAGCGGATGCAGCACCACCACGCCCGGCTCGGGTGAGCGCACGGCCACGTCCAGCACGGCGGCGTCCGCGCTCATCGCGTGGTAGCGGTACGCCAGGCGCGGCCCGGCCACCGAGAAATGCTCGGGCGCGAGCCGGATGCGCTCGCGCAGCCGCTCGTCGTCCTCGCCCGGCAGGCGGGCCACCCCGACGAGTTCGCCCAGGTAGTCCAGCATCGGCGCGCGCGCGAAAGCAACCAGGTTCTGCCGCGCGGTCTCATTGATCGCGGCGCGGCACAGCGACTCGCGGTAGGCGCACAGGTCGATCAAGAGCTGCTCGGCCTGCCCCGGATAGACGGTGCGGCCCGTGGCCGCCTCGTAGGCCGCCTTGAGCTCGGCGGCGATGGCCGCCGGGTCGTCGGGGACGATCTTCGGCAGCTCGCTCATGGCGTCACCGTCATGGATACCGGCTGCCCGTCCGGCGTGGTGAAGTGGATGCCGATGCGGATGGCGTGCGCCTCATCGGGCGCGACCGTCACGCGCTCGATCTTGACCCTGGGCTCCCAGCGGCGGATGGCCTCGACCACCTCGCGCACCAGGTGCGGCCGCGCGCGGTCGATCGGGTGATCGATGTAACGCCAGATGTCCGAGCCAAACGCGGGGCGCAGCGGGTCGCTGCCCTTGCGGGTGAGCAGGATGATGGCGATCGCCTGGCGCAGGTCGTCCAGCGCCTCGGCGTAGCCCGTCCCGCCCATGGCAAGCTGCCAGTGGGCGCGGCGCGGCAGGGTGGCGGCCATCGTGCTCATGGCGGCGATGGTCGCGCGCCGCCGCGCTCAAGGGCAGCGCGAAAGCGTTCAGGGTTCAGTGACTGTGATGGTTCGAGTTGCCGCCCGCGTCCATGATGCTGCCCGTGGCATCGATGCTGCCGTCCACCGCCACCGGGCCGTTGACTTGAAGGCCGCTTTGCGCGGTCAAATGCCCCGTCACCGTCACCTGCGGGCTGTCGAGGGTGACGGAGGGCGCGGCCACCGTCACCGGCCCGTCGGCCACCAGCTCCACCGGGCCGCGCACCGAGAGCGCCAGCCGGTGCGTGCGCCGGTCGTAGTCGATCGTGGTGCCGTCCCGGTAGCGGATGTGGTGCCGGTCCGCGCCGCCCGTCACCGGCACCGCATCGCGCTGGCCGAACACGCTGCCCAACACCACACCCACCTCGCCGCGGCGGTCCAGCAGGCAGACCACGTGCTCGTCGATGTCCGGCAGCGCGTAGTGCTTATCGCACCGGCTGCCAGCGGTGGGCACTTGCAGCCACCAGGTTTCGAGCTCGAGGTCGGGCAGCCACACGCGCACTGTGTGATTCGTCTCGTCGATGGCGGTCACGAAACCCCAGCGGAGCGTGACGCCCGCTTCGTCATGCGTTTCCAGCATCGGGCAACCTCCGGGTGTCGATCTCCAGCGTGTAGCCGGAGCGGGAAATGCTGTGCCGCGCCTCGGTCACGAGATAGCGCCCGTCGAGCCGAGAAAATCCAGCAAGTTGGATGACGCTGCCCGCGACGACGGCCGGGTCGCCGGGCAGCGCAAGCGTCAGCGCCGTCTTGTCGATCGCATGGCGCTCGGCCTCGCCTTCGGCCTGCGCGGCGGCATCCTCCGGCGAGCGGGCGCGGCGGTGGATCAGCCGCACGTCCTCGGCATGCTCGCCGCCGTCGGCCTTCTCGGCCACCGTCACCCCGCCCTTGGCCGGGTCGTGGTGTTTCACGGCCACCTTCTGCGGCACGTCGGTGATCTTGTCGCGGTAGCGCCAGGCGGTGATGAGCCCCGGCGTGAGCGTGGCCACCGGCTCCTGCTCGGCGAGCGTCTTGGGCCGCGCCACGGCCAGCGTGCGGTTGTTGTCGGCGAGCTTGACGGTGTGGCCGTATTCGCGCATCAGCCGGTGTAAAAAGGCCCAGTCGCCTTCCTGATACTGCGTGACGCGATCCAACAGCGGGTCGGGGTCGATGGCGCCCGCGCGCCGCGCGCCCAGGCGCGCCGCCACCTCGTCCACGATCTGCGAGAGCTTCTTGCCCTCGTAAGCCCTGCCGATGCGCGTGCGCGCCCGGCGGGTCAGGCCCGCGGCAATGGCGCGGATGCGCACCTGCAAAGGGGGTGCCTCGATCTCGATCTCGTCCACCTCCATCTCGCCGCTGGCCACCTGCGGCCCGCCCGCGTAGCCCAGTGTGGCGGCGAGCGTGACGCCCTTGTCCGGGTACCAGTCGGAAAGCCACCGGGTATCGAGCGCGGAAGGGCTGGCCAGCAGCACGTCCAGCCCATCGGCCTCGCCGGTGAGGCGGTCGGTGTAGCTCAGCTCCATCAGGTAGGGCGAGAGGTCGGCGGTCACGTCGCGCCCGTTGTAGCTGAGCGTGGCGCGCGGGTGGGTCAGCGTCGCCATGGCGGCAGCCTCGCCGGGTCGGTGGCGGCTGGATCACGCGTCACAAGCGGCACGACGACCTTCTGGCCCGACGGCAGCGTGGGCGCGGCGGCCAGGTGCGGGTTGGCCTCCAGCAAGCGCTGCATCTGCCGCGCGTCGCGGTAGTAGGCCCAGGCGATGCCGTCCCAGCGCTCGCCCTCGCGGGTGATGTGGATCAGCGCCTTCATGCTGCAAAGCTCCGGGTGGCAATCGCGGCCGCTGCCTGTGCGAAGACGCCGCGCGCCGAATCGAGCACCTCCAGCGCATCGCGGGTGTGCGAAAGCGCATACCCCGCGCGCGCCAAGATCGCGCCCGGTGCAGGCGAAGCCAGCCAAGCGGCGGCGGATTCGAGATCGCCTCTGGCGATGGACAAGGCCCCCGCCGCGCTACTGATGGCCTGGATACCCGCTACCGCCTCCACCGGCAAGGCTTCGGCCACCGCGCCGATGGACGATGCCAGCGGCGCGGCGAGCGACACGGCGGCGAGCGGATCCGACTGCGCTACCGCCACGAGGCTGGACAGGCCAGAAGCCACCTGCGCCGCCTGCCCCATCGCGCCAATGGCCGCGCCGATGGCCTCGGCAGCATCTCCCGCAGGGGACTCGGCAAACACCGTCTCCACCGGCACGTCCATCGCCTCCCCGGCTTGCGTCACCGGCGCCTGCCAGCCGGGCAAGAGCACCGCAGGCGGCACGGGCTCGGCCGGGTCGCCGATGCTCTCCTTGAGCGTGATGTCGGCCTCCAACGCGATCAAGGCCCCGTAACCATCGGTCTGGCGCGTGACCGCCGACACCTCGGTGAGCACGAAGCGGCCCCGGTATTCGCCGGTGCCGAGCACGAAGGCCAGCGGCTGCGCATCGTCCAGCCGCGCCTTGAGCTTGGCCAGCTCCGCACCCGGGTCGCACCACTGGCTGTGCAGCAGCACGCGCAGCCGCACCTCGTCCGGCGCAAAGCCGGTGTGCTGGATCAGGCTCTTCCTTCCGATCAGTCCCTGCTCGGGCCACTCGGCAGCAAAGCGTGCCTCGAAGCCGTCGAGCCAGGCGATGATGTCCAGCTCGGTTTCGCCGAGCACCGCGTACAGGCTCATGACAGGCCTCCCATCGGAGAGAGCCGACGCCGCTCATCCTGCCAGCGGCGCATCAAGCGCTCGAACTCGGCAAACGACAGGCGCGCCGCTTCCTGCACCTGCGCCTTGACGTCGCCGCCATGTGCGGCGGTCACATGGATCACCGGCGCGAAGGTGATGGTCATCGGCGCGGCCGCTTCAGCCGATGGCCGGTCGTCGCCCGCGGGCTTTGCGGCAAGCGTCGCCTGCAATGCGGGCACACCGGCGGCCAGCGCTTCGTCGTGCACGGCGCGGATCGCCTCGGGCGGCTGCGGCAGATCGGCGGGCACGAGCCGCTCGCGGATCGTGCGCACTGCGTCGGGCACGGTCGGAAGGGTGATGGGCTGCACTGCTTGCGTGACGCGCTGCATGACGGCGGCCGCCAGCGGCACCGGCGCGGCCAGCACTGGGTTGAACGCCCCTGTCGCCGCCAGCGCCAGCCCCGCCGTGGCGCGCGCCACTGCCCCGCCCATGCCCGCAATGCCCTGCGCCGCGCCCAGGCCGATCATCTGCCCGAACTCGGCGAACACGCGGCTGGGCGAGCGGATGCCCAGCCACCCCTTGAACTTGCTCTTGATCGTCTCGCCCAAGGACGTGACGGCCTCGCCCGCAGCGGCGATTCGCGCCTTGATGCCGTCGATCAGGCCCGCCACGATCTCGCGCCCGAGCGCCAGCATCTGGTCCGGCAGGCCCTTGAGCCAAGCCCAGGCCGTGACGAATCCGGCCTTCATCTGCTGCCACACGGCGGCCAGCTTCGGGCCGATCACATCCCAGTTGCGCCAGACCAGATACGCCGCCCCGGCAATCGCCGTCAGCGCCAGCCCGATGGGGTTGAGCATGACGGCGCGCCCCAGCCACATCAGCGCCCGGCCCGCGCCGGTGAGCGCCGCCACCGCCACGGCGCGGAACCTGACGAGCCCCGCGCCCAGCTTGCCGATCAACCCCTCCGACAACCCGGCGGCCAGCGCCACGGCCTTGAAGCCGCCGGACCCTGCCAGCAGCGCCGCACGCGCCATCAGCGCCCGCGAGGCGAGCGACTGCCAGGCCACCTGCAAGCTGGCGATGGGCGATTTGACGAAGAAGTTGAGCCCCCACCCGAGCGAGAGCGTGGCCGCCTTGACCGTGGCCAGCCCCAGCGCAAACCCCACCGCGCCCTTGATGAGCGCCGGGTGTTCCTTGGCCCAGTTGGCCAGCCCCAGCACCACGGGCTTGACGGCCTGAAGGATGTCGTTGAGCGCGGGCAAGAGCGCGTCGCCCACCGCCATCGCCATGTCGGACATGGCGATGCGCATCGCCTTCATCTGCTCGACGGGCGATTCCAGCCGCTTGGCAAAGTCGGCGTCCAGACTCATCTGGCCGTCGGCATTTTTTCCAGTAGCGACCTCCGCGCGGATGCGCTTCAAATCATCCCGGTTCTGGATTTCGGCCAGCAAGTAGCCCACCGCCTGCATGTCCTGGAACATCTGCCCCAGGCCCGCGCGCTGGCCGAGCGCCTCGATCATCGCGCGGCGGCGCTCCATCTCGGCGGCTCGCTCGGCCGGGTCTTTGATGGAGGCCAGTTCTTTGGAGAGCGCTTCCAGTTCGCGCGTGACCTCCGGTGCACGCTGGCCGACCTTCTGGAGGATCATCCCTACCGCGCCCTCGATCGGGTCCAGCCCCTGCCGCGCGAGCCTGAGCATCGAGCCTTGCAAGTCCAGGCCCAGCTTCTCGAAGTCCTTGACCGTGTCCGGGCTGGTGAGCTTGGCCAGGAAGTTGCGGAAGTTGTTGGCCGCTTCATCCGTGCTGCCCGCCGTCTTCATCGCCACCTGCAAGCGGCTGGCCATGTTGACCACCGCCTCGTTGCCGGTGATGCCAATGGCCTTGAGATAGCCGCCCAGTTGCGGGAACCAGCGCGCCATGTCGCGCACTTCGAAGCTGCCGAGCTTGCCCGCCTTGGCCGCCTGAGAAAAGGCCAGCGCCATCTGGTCGGCGGACACGCCCAGTTGCGAGAAGCTCACCATCATCTTCGCCGCGTCCTCAAACGAGGCCCGCGTCGCGGTGGTAAAGCGCCCGAGCAACTGGGCCTGCTGCGCGGCGGCCTTGGCCTCCATGCCGTTGGCGATCAAGAGGCCCACCCCGCGCGCCATGTCCTCGGCGGTCTGGTTCACGTTCAAGGCCACGGCGCGCAAACTCGCGCCGAGCCTTTTTTCCTCGGCGGCGGTGAGTTCGCCGACGATGGCGATGTCTTTGACCGCATCGCCGAACCCAGCGGCCTCCCGCACCGCGCCGATCACCGGCGCCCCCACGGCCAAGGCGGTGGCATAGGTGCCCATGATCTCGCCGCCGATGCGCCCCCGCTGGTCGGCCAGCGCCTGACGGCGGCTCATGGCCGCGCCGAGCTTCTCTTGTCGCGCGCGCACGGCGTCGATGGTCTGGCCCAGGCGCTCGTAGTCGCGGTTGAGGCTGGCCAGCGTCTTGGGCGCAAGCGTGCCCATGTGGCGACGGACGGCCTCGCCCAGGCGCTCCTGCTCGCGGGTGAGGCTCTTGGCCACATCGCCCAGGCGCGTCATGGCGGACTGGGCGGAGCCGAGCGCCGCACCGACGGCGGACGCCCCGATCGCGCCCAGCTTGATGCCGAGAAAGAATTCCTGCGCCATACTATTGCGTCATGACTCTCGTTGCCGTCATCCTCATCGCGCTTGCCGCCGTGCCACTGGCCGCCTGGTTGCCGTGGTGGGCGCTGGTGCCCGCCGGGGCGCTGCTGGCGCTTCTCGTGCCGGGCGCGGTCGGCGCGGCCTCTGTCATGTTCCGGCGCGCGCCTTGAGCGCCTCGTCCGCCCTTTTGCTCCAGCGCACGAACTCGTCGATGTCCATGCGCTCGGCCTCCGACGGCGGCCAGCGGTAGGCCAGCGCCAGCAGCTCCACGCCCGCCTCGATGTCAGCCGTCGAGAGCCGCGCGAAAGGAATCCTGCAGCCGCTTGAAGTCGGCCAGGTCCAAGAGCTCCACGTCTTCCGGCACGAGGCCCGTGAGCCGCGCGATCAGCGCGATTTCCTGCTCCTCGGCCTTGTCCGAGACGCGCTGCGCGGCCTTCAAGTCGCCCACGGTGGCGCGGCGAAGCTGAAGGCGCGAGACCTTCTTGCCGTCGCCGGTGGTGATCGGGTATTTGAGGTCGATGTCCATCTAGCTCAGCCTCCGATGTTGGCGCGGTAGTTCGCCAGCATATCGACGCCGCCCGCCTTGTAGATGTTGGCCGCCACATCGATCTCCAGGATGTCCTGCCCTTCGGCGGTGAGCTTGACCATCCAGGCGTCGAACTCGGTGGTGATCTCGACGTTCTCGTGCTGCTTGAACTGCCCGAGCGGGAAGTTTTTGAACAGAACTTGCATTACGGCCACCACGGGCTTTTCGGTGTTGCGACCCGCGGGAGTGTTCCAGCCCTCCAGCGAGCCGCGCACCTGAAGCTGCACGGTCTTGAAGGGGTTGGCAGCCTTTTTGAGCACATCGGCGTAGAAGCTCGCCCACTTGATCTTGCCTTCCAGCGCCTCGATGCCGGAAAAGGCGCGGATGGTGCCGACCATGCCCAGCGCCTTGTGCTCGGCCATTTTGACTTTGACCTGCGGCAGCTCGATTTCCTCGGCACGACCAAGAAGGTTTGCGCCGTCCATGTAGATGTTCGCATTGGTGATGCGGTGAATCAGGATGTTGGCCATGTCTTAGCTCCTCATTGCTGGCTGCCGAGCTTGGCCAGCAGACCGATGTCGATGAAGCTCTCGAAAGTGATCCGCTCGGCGGGCGTGGGCGGCATGAAGGTAACGTCGAACGTCAGATGCCCGAGCGCGATTTCCGTCGGCGGGTTCTTGGCCGGGTCGTAGGTGCAGGCCCCGTCGATGAGCGCCCCGCGCGCGATCAGCGTGCGGATGAAGCCGTTGACCGACTCCTTGACCGCATCGATCAGGCCGTCGTCGATGGGCGCATCGATGAACTGCAGCATGCTGTATTCCACCGATTCGTGCAGCACGTCCGCCGTGCGGCGCACGTTGATGAAGTTGCGCGGGTGGGTCATCGACGGCCAGGCCGCGGAGCGGTTGCCCCAGGCGCGCAGGCCCGTGCCAAAGGAATTGAAGACGGTGACGATGCCGTTTTCGTTGAGGAGATTCGCCTCGCTCTGCGGATCGTTGATGCGCCCGGTGATGGGCCGCTCGACGCCGGTGATGCCCATGATCTCGGTGTTCGAGGGGCTCCACCAATAGCCGTTGTCTGCGTCCTTGCGGCAGATCACGCCCGCCAGGCGCTGGCTCATCGGCTCCAGCCGCTCGGCGCCGGTCGCCGCGTCGAACACCTTGAGATGCGGGTAGCAGAGGATGGCCCGCTCGCTGGAGGTGTTGAAGTTGATGCTGCCCGCAGGCCCCCGGCCTTCGACCGCCTGCTGCACCGTCACGCCGATGGGCGCGTCGATGATGGCCATGCCGCGCAGCTTGTGCGCCATCGCGATCAGCTCGGTGGAGACGGCAGTCAGCGTGCCATAGACCGGGGCCAGGATCAGCTTGGCGTTGAAGCCGAAACGGTTGTAGGTGTCGTCCAGCGCCTTGATGCCGGTGCGGTCGCCCCCGGCGGTCACCGTGCCGATGATGTCGCTGGAGGTCACGAGATTCGGCGCGACATGCTCGTAGCTCACCTTGAGCGTGGCACCGCTGGCGATTGCGCCGCCCGGCTTGCGGGTGATGGTGCCCGCCGCCGCGTCCAGCGTGTAGTCGGTGTCCAGCACGTAGGGGGTGGCGAGGTCTTCGCTCTTGACGACGACGGCGCTCACGTAGGTCTTGGCCAGCTTGCCCACGCCCGTGACGGCATCGAGCGTCACCGTCTCGTTGGTCACGGCCTGCTTATGCGTGGCCGGGTTGCAGACGTTGATCACGATCACCGTGCCCGCGCCCTGGTCGAAGATCGCGTCCAGCGCCTGCGGGATGGTGTATCCGCTCGCATACTGCGCCTCGCCGAAGGCGGCGGCGTCGCGCTCCGAGAGCACGATGGTTGGGGTGTTGAGCGGGCCGGTCGGGGCTGTGCCGATCAGCCCCACCACGGCGGTCTTGACCTGGCGGATCGGGCGCGGCCCCTTGAGAATTTCGACGGTCTCGACGCCGTGCAGGAAGTTTGCGGCCATGGTTCAGTCTCCTTTCTGGGCGGTTTTCTTGGGCGCGGGCGCAGTCGGCACGGGGGCGAGGTGCCCGCGCGCAACGAGCGTCTGCACCCAGGCGTTGTCCTCGGGCAGCTCCACGGTCTGGCTGTCGATGAGCACCACCTCGCGCCCGTCGGGCAGGGTGGCCGCGCTCATCGGGCCGCTGTAGATATAAGTGGTCATGGCGTGATGTCCTCCGTCTCGAAGCCATAGTCGGCATTGCCGCGCGTCAAGACGGGCAGCGCGGCGGATTCCCGGTCTTCGATGGCCAGCGTCTCGGCCTCGAAGACGATCTCGTAAAACCACAGGCCCCCTTCCTCCGCCACGAAGCGGTCGGAGGCGGCCGCAAGTGCCTTGCAGTGCGGCGGCGTCCAGCCCAAGAGGGCCGCGCGCACGGCATCCACCAGCGCCACCGCGCCATAGGCGTCGTTGAGCGTGCGGGCGACGACGTTGACGCCGATCTGCACCGTGCGCGGCTGCGCGACCAGCCCCATGCGCTGCGGCTGGCCGTAGCGGCTGCCGCGGTAGTCCACCAGCAGCGCGGCGCGCGGGTGGTTGAGTCGCCAGCTGCTCGCACGCTCGGGCGTCAGCCCCACCTCGACGCCGGTGACCGTCGCCTTGATCCGTGCGGCCACGGCGGCCAGCACGGCGCGCGTGTCAAAGGCCGCGCTCATGCCAGCATCCCCCAGTCACGCGGCCGCGCGCCCCGCGCCACCTCCAGCGTGCCGGAAGGCGTGCCGGTCGCGCCGATGCGAAGCTGCCCGGCGGCAATGGCCTTGAGCATCGCTTCCAGCGCGTCGGCCTCGCGGCGCACCGCATCGGGGTAGTCCATGCCTTCCGGGCGGCGGTGATACAGCCACGCCCGCGCCAGCCCCACCGCAGCCTCGCGGATGATCGCGGGGGGCGGGTCGGGTAGCCTGGCACCGGCCGCCGCCAGCGCCGCGTCGATGCGGGCCGTGGCGTGCTCCAGCGCGGCCTCTACGATGGCCGGGTCGGGCGACTCGGCAGCCGGGTCGTCGTTGGCCAGTTGCTTGAGCGTGACCGGCGGCATGGCCAGCGCCAGATCGGCCTGGGTGGCGTAGGGCACGACTTAACCCTCCTGCCGCTGCACCGCCAGGTGCGGGTCGGCCAGCAACACCTCGGCCTCCTCGGGCGAGGCGGCCACCTCCTGCGGCGCACCGCGCGCGAACAGGCGGCCCGCCCGGTGGTAGCGCGGCGTCGGGTGGCTGGCCTTGAGCGTCACCACCAGGTACACCACACCCGCCACCGGGGCGGCGGCCTCAGGCGCGTCAGCAGCGCGGGGTTTTTTGGCGGCCATCGCTTTAGCCTCACAGCAGATGCGGCGTGACGATGACTTCGGCCGTGCCGTACCACGGGTTGGTCGCCCCGCCGGTGGTGAGCTGGCTGCCCACGATCGCGCGCGCGGCGGCCTCCAGGCTCGGCGGCACCACCAGCAGCGTGGGGCGGATGCCCAGCGGCCGACCGCCGTCGGCCTTCAGACTCATCATCGCCGTGCGCGCGGCGGCGTAGTTCTCGGGCGTCAGCGCCGCCTTGGACTTGTAGGCCATCTGCCAGAAGCCAAAGCCCGCGTTGGCGCGCAGGTCCACGCCGTAGCGGTATTCGTTGCTGGTGAACACCCGCTCGTCGTCGCTCTTGGTCATGGCGACGAACTCGGGGACCTTGCGCTCCTGGTAGATCAGCGGCTTGATGGCGCGCGAGGCATCCAGCAGATACCAGGGCGTCTCGGTGCCCGCTTGCAGGTTGGACACCAGCGCGGGCGAGCCGGTGCCGTCCACGTTCGGATAGACCGGGTGATCGGTGTCGAAGAAGTTCTGCCCGTCAAAGCACAGCGTGCTCTCGCCCGCCTTGAGCAGGCCGAACACCAGCTCGTCCGGGAAAGCGGCTGCGGCGCGGCCCATCTCGGCCATCAGCGGGCGGTAGACGCCCACCGCGTCGTCCTCGATGTCGGTGCGCTTGACCCCCACCGTGGCTTCCCACGATTTGTTGGTGATCGCATAGCCGTGCGCGGCCATG
This sequence comes from Caldimonas manganoxidans ATCC BAA-369, assembly GCF_000381125.1. Taxonomy (GTDB): domain Bacteria; phylum Pseudomonadota; class Gammaproteobacteria; order Burkholderiales; family Burkholderiaceae_C; genus Caldimonas; species Caldimonas manganoxidans. The sequence goes on along the minus strand of NZ_KB905957.1, from coordinate 18,436 downwards.
TCCTTGATCACACGGTCGCCCACCCACTCGCGGAAGGCCGGGAACTGCCCCAGCCAGCCGTAGGTGTTGGACGCCGTGGCCGAAGGCACCACGGTGGCGATTTTCTGATAGACGCTCGCGGCGCGCATCGCCTCGAACGCGTCCTGGTAGTCCTTCTTGAAGCCGGTGTTCAGAGCGCTCAGCAGCGCCGGGGTGATGATGGCCATGTCGGTTTACTCCTCGTTCAGTTGATCGGTGAGGTACAGGCAGCCTTGCGCGGTGATCGCCCAGGCGTAGCCGCGCTGACGCACGTAGCCTGCCTCGGTGAGCACGCCCATGTGGAACTCGGCGTCGGCCACCAGGTCGGCCAGCACGGCCAGCGACACATACGGGTCCATGCGCGGCAGCGGGTTGGCCAGCCGCGCCTCGTACAGCGCAATCAGCAGGCGGCGGCGCGCGGCGCGGTGAGCGGTCAGGTCAGCCACGGAACACCTCCGGCGTCCAGCCCGCGATGCGGCACAGATGCTCGGCCTCGGCGCTCAAGGCGGCGGTCTTGTTCGCATTCGGCGCGACTTCTCCAGACTGCTGGCCGGTGAGCGCCGCCACCGGCTGGGCCACCTCCAGCCAGGCTTTCAGCGCGGCGATCGGCTGCTGGCTCCAGTAGTCCTTTTGCGCGGGCAGGATGCGCCCGTCAGCAAGCCCCGCCTCGATCAGGCGCGCGCGCTCGTCGGCTTCCACACGGGCGGACAGAGCGGCCAGCTCCGCCTGGAGCTTGGCGTGCTCGCTCATCGGCACGGCGGCGGCCTGTACGGCCTCCACCTCTTTCTTCAGGCGCGCGATCTCGGCATCCTTGGCCTTGAGCGCCTCCACGGCAGCGGCGGCCGGGTCGATGGCCGGGTCAGGGTTGCCCAGCGCCTCGCGCAGGGCGGCGATGGAATCAGGCATGGGGGTGTCCTCCGTGAGGGGTTGCAGGTCAGTCAGGCCATCGAGGCCGGGGTGGTTGGTCAGCGCCGCCATCAGCAGCGCCGTGATGCGCCCCGTCTTGGGGTCGAAACGGAACACCGGGGAGATGTAGCGGTACTCCCCGGCGGCGATCATCTGGCGCGCGCGCTCGGTCCAGACCACCTCCTCGGCCCACAGACCCGGCGCGTCGCCCTCCGCGCGCACGCCCACGCGCTGGATCCAGCCGGCCGCCGGGGCGGGCTGGCCGTTGCGCTTGGCCTCTAATATTTGGTGCTCGTAATCGATGGGCAGGTCGCGGTTCAATGCCGCGAGGTCGGCGGCGATCTTTTGCGCGTCGTCTGCCGTCAGCACCCAGGCGTCGAGTTTCTCGGGCCGCCCGTCCACCGCGCGAAAAGACCCCAGCGGCAGCAGCCGGAAGGCTTCCGGCGCTGCGCTGGGCAAATTGGCGGCCAGCGCCGCCAGGCAGGAGGTCGCGGCAACAGACATGGGCAGGTTCGACATGCCCCGCATCGTCGCCAGCCAGCGCCGCGCCGCCCAGCCGGAAAGCGTTCAGCCGGGCATGTTCATGCCCGCCGCGACCAGCGCAGCCCACCCCCGCCGCCCAAAAGCCCCATAGACCCCCCGCTAAAGCCCGCTAAAGTGGGGGTCCGGGCCTGGTCAATGGGATGGTAGCCACCCGCATGAAAAAACGCGCCAGAGGCGGTTTTTGGGCGTGCTACCATTTTTCGCATGAGCTCCGCCCGCCTGACATACGACGGTCCTGCCTTGCAGGCGCACACGATGGACGTGCGGCTGCTGGCCCCGGCGCTGCTGGCCTTCGGCGATCTGGCCGAAGAAGCGGCCCGCGCCCTGTGGGGCGATCAAATCCTCGTCAAGGTTGAGGTCAAGGCCAGCTTCAAGACCGGCAGTTTTGGCATCGACCTCACCGTGGCAGCCGACCTGGCGCAGCAGGTCATGCAGTGGCTGCGCGGCGAGACGGCCACCTCGCTGGTCAACGGGGCGTCCCTGCTGGGAACCATCGGCGGCCTCATCGGCGCGCTCCAGTGGCTTCGCGGCCGCCGCCCGCGTGGCGTGGAGACCACGCCGGACGGCAAGCGGCGGCTCTTGTGCGACGACGGCGACGCGATCACCGTAGAAGAACACACCATCGTGCTGCTGCGGCACCTGCGCGTGCGCGAACACCTGTGGCAGGTGGTCGCCCCCATCGAGCGCGACGGCGTGGACACCGTGGCGCTAGGCACCGATGAGCGCATCGATGCCGTGGTCACGCGCGAGCAAGCCGCCTGGTTCGTGCCCCCCGCGGCCGATGAAACCGTGGTGCACGAAGACGAGCACACGATGGCGTTCTCGATCGTGAGCCTCTCGTTCAAGGAGGGCAACAAGTGGCGGCTGTCGGACGGCAACGTCACCGCCTTCGTCGAAGTGGCCGATCAGGACTTTCTCTCGCGCGTGGACCGCAACCTGGTGCGTTTTGCCAAGGGCGATCTCATCATCGGCCGCACCCGCATCACGCAGCGCCTGATGCCCGACGGCAACCTGCGCACAGATTACACGCTGCTCGCGGTACAGGAACACCGGCCTGGTGCGCCGCAGATCGAGCTGCCGCTGGCCTAGCGCCCCCCGGCCAGGTACTCGGCCAGAATGTCCAGGATCGCCCGCTTGTCATCCTCGCCCAGCGCGCCCCGCTCGGGGTCGGCCATGAGCAGCCCGCGCCGCGGCATCCGCTTCGTGCCGAACTCGTGATAGGCCGCGTAGGGCTTGCCAAAGCCCACCGCTACCTCGAAGGGCCCGGCGCGATGGGTGCGCGAGTCGAGCATCTCGCCGGTGCGGTAGAGGATCGAACCGCGCCCGCGCTTGGCGGCTTCGGTGGCCGGGCGCAAGGGTGCCCAGGGGCGGCCGGCCGGGTCGCGCCGGGCCTCGAAGCGGGTGGCGATGCGGGTTTCCATCTCCTGCCCGATGGCGCGCAGGGCCGGGGTCATGTCGGCCACGCGCCGGGCAAGCTGTTCCAGCGCCTGCCGGACTTCGCGGTCGTCGATGTCGATGCGGATCATGCGGCCTCCGTGCTATATTGACAGCAAGGCTGTGCGGTGCGCCCTGACCGGTAACGGGACCGCGATGCGCGGAGCATGTGTGGGTTCAATTCCCACCCTGCGCAGCCTTTTCATCTTCCATGCTCCCCCACAGCGGGCTATGATCCGCATAGGCAGCGAGCCGTGGAAATTTTCGGAGTCCACGGGCAGGGCGGTTGCACAGACCGCGTTGGATGAGGGGACGTCCGGCCCTCCGCTGCTCCGTCTTGAGTGGCGAGTCGTGGCAAGGGGTGTCCACGAGGTTACGGCCCGCGCCGTAGATCAATGAGGGAGTTTCCCGCCCCTCCGTCACTCAAGACTCCCCCACAACAGGCGCACGCTGCCTTCACGCAGCCGGTTGCGCAGATTGCCGAGCGTGACTCGGTAGGCCGACACCATCGCATTGGTCGTCCGCTTTGGCCTGCCGGTGACGAAATCCACCTGCATGGCCAGTTGCGCCGTCCCATCGCCGCCACCCGGCAGCACCCACAGCGGCTTGCCGGATTTCACGTCCACGAGCAGCGCCCGCGCCTGCCGGAACAACGCGGGCAGCACCCGCCACAGCGCATCCGGGATCACGTCTCCATCGCGCGCATGGCGCGCCGCCTTCGGCCCGCGCAGCAGCCCAGGGCGCACCATCACCTCGGCCGACAGCGGCTCGATGCCGGCTTGCACGAGGTGCGCCAGATCGAGCGGCGAGATCACCCCCAGCCAGCCCAGCCGGTTGCGCTCGCGCCCGGCCAGCACGTCCTCCACCCAGCCCGCCCAGTCGCGCTCGATGAGCGGGGCAAGGTCATCGGCCAACCCGGCACCGGTGGCCGCCGCGTAGCGCGCCACCTTGTCGCGCGCGGCGTCAATCAGCCCCCGCCAGCGCGCGGCCGCCTCGCCCGCGTTGTAGCCAAAGCCGGGGTCGATGGCGTAGGGCACCTGCCGCAGCTCGCCGGTGACGGGGTTTTTCCACTCCACCAGCGGCTCTTGCGGAGCCTGGCGCTTCAAGCTCGGGTTGCCTTCCGCGTCCTTGGCCCGCAGCGCCACCGCCGTACAGCGGCAGCGCCAGCCGCAAGGCGGGTAGTGCGTCCGCCACCACGGGTCATCCACCGGCAGCGTGACGTTGTGCCATTGGCGGTGGCTTTGCCGCACGCGCTCATCGGCACGGGTGACGTAGCGCAGGAAGGGGTGGCTCGCCTTGGCCGCCTGGACGCGCTCCCAGCGCCCGGCGGCGTAGGCCATGCGGGTGTTGACGTCGTAGATAAGGTTGAGCCGCCGGGGGTGGAAGTGGGTTTTGACCTCGCGCCCGTCGGGCGTGAGGACGCGGTTTTCTCCCCACCAGCCCGCCTCACGGAGCATGGCTTTCACGTCGCGCACAAAGTCGCGCCGGGAGAGGTCGCCCTGCACGCTCGCTTCGATTCTCTGGCGGATTGCCTCCAGCAGATCGGCACGGGTGAGGCGCGAGACGGTGAAGGCCCGCGCATGCTCGTCCTGCCACAACTCGTGCCAGTCGTAGGTCACGCGCACGCGCGCGCGACCTTGGAGATAACGCACCGCCCCCTCGGGCGTGAGGCGGAAGGCGCGGGCGAACTCCTGGGGGCTGGCCGCAGCGAACAGCGGCGCATCGCCCGCATCAGCGGCCAGGCGCACGGGCATGGGTCAGCTCCCAGGCGTTGCGGCAGGCCGCGTCGCACCAGCGGCGGCCATCGGGCAGCGGCTCCTCGCACCACAGGCAAGCGCCGGTGGCGGCAGGCCCCGCCGGGCGGCGCGCGCGCATCAAGCGTTCCTGCTCGCGTTCCACCTCCAATTGCGCGCGGTCGGCGTCATCCATCCCGCCCCTCCACCCCCGCCACGCGGGCCACGAACTGCGCGCGCGCGAGCTGCCCGGCCAGCCGTTCGGCGGGCAGCTCGGGCAGCGCACGGGTCAGCCGCTCGATCAGCTCGGCGGCGGTCGCGCCGTCGCGCACGGCCTCATCGACGATGGCCTGCATGCGCTCGGCAATCGGCTCGACGAGCGGCTGCCAGTCGGCCAGCGCCTCCTCCACCAGCGCATCGAGCGCGTCCGGCTGCGGTGGCGTGCTCGCATTCTGGGTGACCCTTTGCGCGTCATCCCCCGCCGCCAGCGCCGCCGTCTGCGCCGTCTGCGCCGTCTGCGCGCTCGCAGCCGCTGCCCCCAGCACCGGCTCGTCGCCTTCCGGCGCGGGGATGCCCAGCTTCTCCGCCGCCCAGCGCGCGGGCACCGGAAGGCCGATGGAGACGAGCTTGGGCAGCGCCTCCGCCCAGGTGCTCACGTCCTCCGGCTCGGAGGTGTCGAACACCAACCGCGGGCCGCGCCGGGGGTCGGCGAGGCCAAAGTTCAGCGCCACCACCGGCCAGATCAGGTCGCGCGTGAGCGTGGCGGCCAGTTGTCGCGCATCCGCATCACGGATGTCCTGGCGCACCTGCGCGTGCAGATCGGCCACGCCACTGCCCAGCCCCGTGCTCTTGGCTTCGCTGGAGAGCGTCTGCCCCAGCACGCAGCGGGCGATGGCCTCGTCCGCCCAGGCGATCATCTTCAGGTGCGGCGCGCCGTCGCCGCTGCCCGCGATCTTGTGGATTTCGAGTTGCATCTCCAGCGGCATGATGGCGCGCGCGTCGTGCGCAAGGCTCGCCACCGCCGAGAGCAGCCGCGTCTTGTCCTCCTCGGTGGCCTCGCGGCCGTACTTGCCCACCACGAAGGGCAGGCCGTAGGTCTCCAGGAACTCAGCGAGGTCGCCCACCGCATACGCCTTGTAGACGAAGGGCCACACCAGCGCGCGGTACAGCCCGCCGCGCGCCACGTACCCGGCCTTGGGTCGGCGCGGCTGGTGCAGCACCCAGCCAAAGGGGCGCAAGCCCTGCCCGCGGCCCGAATCGTCCAGCAGCGCCAGGCTGCGCCGGTCATCCGACACGCCAAACCACTCGTGCGGGCGCGGGTAGAGGTCGGGCAGCCACGCATCGCCCTGCCGCTGCCAGGCGATTTCCACAGCGGCAAAGCCATGCCCCACGGCGGCCATGAGGTCCACGAGCACATCCTCCAGCGCGTCGATCCCGGCGCGGATGAGTTCTTCGGCGGCTTCGGCGGCTTTTTTCTCCTTGGCATCCGCGCCCGGCGGCGGCTCGATGTGCCAGGGCAGGCGCGCCACCGCCAGCGCGCGCTGCTGCATGGCGGCGGCAATGGTCGCGTCGCGGTCTTCCATGTCGGCAAACAGCCGGTGCTGGGCCGAGAGGTCGCCGTCGTCGGCGGCGGCAAGCCGCTGCGCCACCTCGCGCGGGGTGAGTTTGACCAGCGCCGGGTCGATCCACGGCCGCGCGTGCCGCGCAATCCGCGCGGTCTGCGGCTCTTTCAATTCGGCCTGCCGGATCGGCTGGCCGTAGGCGTCGAGAATCATGTGTAATACCCCGTCACAATCACAGGAGGGCAGCCGTGGATCAGAAAGCCATCAACCTCAACGTGCAGCAGCGCCTGCGCGCGCTGGAAGCGCAAATGCAGGTGCTCGTGCCGTTTTGCATTGCACTCATCGAGACACACCCGGATCGCGACCGCCTGCGCCAGCGCTTTGCTTTTCACGCCGAAACGCTGAAAGCACGCGCGCTAAACAGCGCCATCGCGGACGATTTCCTGACCGAACTAGACCGTCTCCGGCAAGTGCTCGACGCAACGTTCGATCTGCCCAATCCGTCAACACGCTCATAACATCCTCCGTCCGTACTGCGGGCCATCATCCGCAGCCCCGGCCACCCGCGGGATGGCCTTGAATCCTTCGTAGGCGGGCGGTCCTTCCGATCCCGCCGCCGCGCAGGCGAGCGCCAGCGCCCAGAAGCGGTCGCCGTGGCTGCCGCCCTGCCGCTCGGCGAGCAGCCGGGGCGCGCCCCCCGCGCCGGGTTCGCTTTTCACGCTGCGCAGATCGGCCACCAGCGCCTCGCCCTCGGGCAGCCGGATGCGCCGTTGCTGCAAGCGGTCCTTGAGTGAGACGGCCATGGCCAGCTTCGCGGCCGGGGTGAACACCACCCCCTCGATGCGGTAGCTGCCGTGCCGCCGCCGGGCTTCTTCCACCGGCATCTCGCCCATGCCGGTCTGGTCGATGCAGGCGCGTGCCACCCGGTACTGCCGCATCACCCGATCGAGTTCTGCCAGTTGCGCGGCAAACGAGGCGGCCTTCAGTTCGACGAGTTCGCGGCAGGCGAGCACATCGCCCACCTCTTCGAGCACCGCGATCACGGTCATATCCCCGCGCGCGGCGATGTCCATGCCCACGTAGCACCAGCCCCAGGCGTAGTCGCCGGTCGGCCCCTGCGCGGCCAGAATGTCCTCCATCGCCAGCCAGTGACCGGCGGCGTGGTCGAGGAACTGGCACTCGTATTCCTGCGCCCAGGTGTCCGGATCACCCGCCGCCCGGCGCAGCTCCTCGATGTCGCGCGGCAGGCCGTCGGCCACCGCATCGTGAATGCTCACCACGTGCCGGGAAAACAGCCCACCCAGCCCGTCTGTCATGATCTGGTGGAACATGTCGCCCACGCCGTTCGGTGTGGAGATCACCCTGAGCTTCAGATCGGGCCGGGAGACCACCGGCACCAGCGCCCGCCACAGCTCGCGGTTGTCCCTGTGGTGGGCGAACTCGTCCAGGATCAGGTTGTCGCTCATGCCGCGCGCCGTCTCGGGCCGCGCGGCGATCGCCCGCACATAGGAGCCGCCCGGCAGCCGCACCATGTGCGCCATCTCGTCGTGCTCAAACGGCACGTCCAGCAGCTCAAACGCCGCGCCGATCGCCCGCATGTGCAGCGCCGCGCCGTTGCGGATAGCATCCAGGGCGCGATCGCGCGAGATGGAGAGGATCGTCCAGCGGCTGAGCCGCCATTCGGCTTCGGCATCCAGCACGTCCAGAACCGCCTCCAGGGTGGTGGTGAAGGTCTTGCCGGTCTGGCGGCTCCAGCAGGCGGCCTTCCAGCGGCTCTTGTCCGCCAGATACCGGCGCTGGTAGGGGTAGAGGATGGGGCTAGCCCCCATACAACCCCTCCTTGACCGCGCGCAGCGTCTCGGCATCGAGCCGCTTGCCGCCCTTGGCGGCGTCCTTCTCCAGCGCATCGATGCGCGCGCGCACTTCGTCCTGCCAGCGCTTTTGCCCGATGCTGGCGCGGCTGGCATCGGCAATCGCCCGCGCAGCCTGACTCAAAAGCTTGATGCGCTCGGCCGTCTCCTCGCCTTCGGCCTCCTGCACCTTCAAGAGCGCATCGAACAAGGCCGATTGCACCAGCCGGATGGTGGCCGCCGACTGCTCGTCGGCCTCGTCGGGGCTGGCGGCCACGATCTCGCGCGCCACACGCGCCGTGGCCTCCACGCGGGCCATGGCCGCTTGCGCCCGCTCGGCAATCTCGCGCCCGTAGCGGTGGATGGCCGACTTGCTCAGGGTCTCGCCGAAGCGGGCCTGCAACTCAGCCACCAGTTCGGCCAGCGTGTAGCGGTCCTGCGCAATGGCCGCTTCCAGCCAGGCGCGCGCCTGCGGGTCCAGGCGCTTGGCGGCGTATTTGCGCGCCATCTCGCCCACCTCACCAGCGCGGCGGGCGCGCCAGCCCCGCCGGGGCCTCGGCCCGGTAGTCGTACACGTCCTCGCCCAGCGCGGTGAGCGTCGCGTCCCACACCGGGCGCTCCTTGAGCAGCCGAGCGAGACCATGGCTCTCCAGCCAGCCCAGCTCCCGGCGCACCTCGTCCAGCGTGGCGCTCACACCCGCGTCGGCCGCGCACAGGCTCAACAAATCCTCCCGCGCGCCATACGGGCGCGAATGCCACAAGGCCGTCAGCAGCACCCAGCGCAGCGTCTCGCGGTGCGCGCGGCCCACATCCAGCGCGGCGTCGATGCGGCGCTCGCTCGTCATTTCTGCACCCCCTTGATCAGCAACAGCTCATAAATGCGGTCCAGCTTGACCGACAGCGTGGTGATGTCGCGCACGTGGTCGTCGCGGCGGATGTAGTGCACCGGCAGCTCCGCGCGCAGCCGCGCCAGCTCGCCGTCGATGCGCGCGATCTCCTCCGTCACCCGCTCGATGCGCTCCAGCCGCGCATCCATCTCCCGCATGAAGCGCGAGAGCGCCGCGCGCATCACAAAAAACAAGGCCCCCGCCAGCGCGCCGATCATCCAGATCGACACCTGCCAGCGCATCAGTCCGCCCAAAATATCCCCTTCCATCACCGCCCCCCGTTCACGGTTGCATCCCACTGGCGGATGGCGTCGAGCCGGGCGCGGCACTCGCCGTAGAGGGCGATGGCGTCGGCAATCCATCCGCCGACGTCGGCCTCGCTGCTGGGGCCGGTATCGGCGGCAGATTCGGCATCGGCGTCAGCAAATGCGGCGGCACCATCGGGCAGGGCGTTGGCCGCGATGGCGGCGTTGAGCAGGCCGCGAGCAGGGCCAGACAGGCCGCAACGGCCAGCAGTCGGCAAGGCATGGAGCTCCTCCTTCAGGCGTTTCTGGGTGGCGGCGAGCGCGGATTTCGTCGCCTGCAATGCGAGCGTGGCCTCGCGCGCAGCAGCCTCGGCCTGCGCCAGCCGCGCAGCAGCCGCCTCGGCAGCGGCGCGCTTGTCCTCGGCGTGGGCGGCCGCCATGCGGGCCAAGTCGCCGCGCAAGCGCTCGATCTCGGTGGCATCCAGCCGCCCCTTGAGGGCATAACCGCCAGCGAACCCGGCTCCGATGAGCAGCACGGCAGCGGCCACGGCGGGCCAGGGCGTGCGCATCGACGCCGGGATCACTTGACCTCCCCCATGCACTGCCGGTACTCGGCTTCCCGGCGCTTGCTCAGGCCCGGCAGCACCTGCCCGCCCGCGCGGTTCCAGCGCAGGATTTCGCGGCAGGCCCCGGCGTAGCGCGCCTCGCGCTCCTCTGGGGTGAGGTGTGGTGCGGCCGCCGCCTTGAGCTTCTTGACCAGGGTCGAGCGGCAAAACGCCCCCGCGCCGATGTTGTAGACCAGGCTCTGGTACGCCGCCGCCTCGCCGTCGGTGAGCGGCACGTCGGCGATGCATGCTGCCGCCTCGCGCCAGATGCGGTCGGCATCATGAGCCAGCATCAGCACGGCGCGCTCAGGCGTCACCGCATCGCCGGGCTTGACCGGCCGCCCGTCCGGGTGCCGGGTGGAGCCAAAGCCCACCGTCTGCACGCCCACGCCGTCGTCGTAGGCCGTGCGGCGATAGCCCTCGTAGCCCGCGATGGACGCGAGCGTGAGGGCAGCAACGACAGTCAAGGCAGCGGGCTTGCGCATGCCCGCCATCGTCCCGCGTCCAGCGCGCAGCGGGTAGCGCGAAAGCGTTCACCCGCGCCTGCCCGGCGGCGCGTCAGAACAGCGCGCCCTGCGCCTCCTCGCGGCTGGGGCGGCCCAGCACCTCGTAAATCCAGCGCTCGGTGAAGCGGTACTTGCGCGCCAGGTCTTGCACCCGCGCGCCCGCGTCGTACTCGGCGCGGATGCGCTGGTACAGCGCCTCGCGCCGCGCGCCGTCGCACTTGGGGATATACAGCTCCGTCCCGCCCGCATAGCGCACCAGCGCCGCTTGCGCCGCGGGCGGCAGGTCCATCAGCGGGCCCGAGAGCGGCAGCCGCTTCGGGATCGGAATCGACAGCCCGCCGCAGGTCTGGATGAGCGCCTCCAGCGCCTCGCGGCCGATCAGGCCCTCCAGCAGCCGCGTGTCAGCCAACGCCACGCTGCCCCTCCAGTCGGTAAAACCACAGCGCCCCCTCGCGCCAGCAGCGGATGTCGTAGCCGTTGGCCCGCAGCTCCGCCACGCACGAATTGACCGCGCACACCCCGGCCTCGACCACGATATCCAGCGTGGTCAAGTCCCGCCCCGTCATCAACACATCCAGCACCCGCTGCAAGCGGGGGCTCGCATCCAATCTGGCCGCATGCATCACCGTGGCATCCTCAGCTTGGCGGCGACGTCGGCCAACATCGCCCGCACCTTCGCCCTCTGATCCTCGCTCATCGGCGGCGGCGGCAGCGGCTGGGGCTGCGGCCGCGCGGGCAGCGCATCGAGCAGCTGCTTCGGCGCTGGCCAGCGCTCGCAGGTCGCCTCCAGCACATCGAACGCCGCATGAAGCCGGGGCGCATCCAGCGCCGCATCGGCCTGCGGCAGCCGCCCGGCGATGATCTGCGCCCACATCCGCACCACCTCGCCCATGGCGCGCCCCAGCGGGCGGCCTTCCAGCCCCAGAATCACCAGCCGCTCCATGCGCGCCTTGACAAGCTCCAGCAGCCATGCCGGAGTCTCAGCATGGACATGCGAAACCGCTCGATTCACGATCTCGAATCCTCCATTGCCGCCGCGCTAAACGTCGATCGCGTCATCGAAGCCGTGGAGTTCGCGCCCGAGACTGCGCTCACCGCCCTGAGCCCGCGCCTGCGCACCACGGTACGCGCACGCCCGCGCGTCACCCTCGACGCCAACCTGCCGGATGGCGAGAATCGCCTCTTCGGTGGCCGAGAGTCTGCTGACGACACGGCGAGCCGGTGAAACTCGCTCCACCGCCACCGCCGCCGCACCCTGCGGCATCCCCTCCAGCACGCGCCTCAAGTAGTTGTGGTTCGTCATCCGCCGAGCCTCGCCCTTGGCGCGAATGGCCTCCACCGTCTCAAACATCGCCGCCGCCAGCCGCGCGGCGTCCGCCTCCAGCGCCAGCGCCTCGCGGGCGAGCTTGAGCGCCCGCGCGTTGTCCAGGTCGCCGCGCGCGGGCCGCCACAGGCTCAGATACCCGATGAGTGCCCGCCCCAGATCGTCTGGAAGCGTCGCGCACAATGCGAGCAGCTCGCGCCCGGCCTCGTCCTGCACCAGCGCGTCCAGGTGCAGGTGCGCATGGCACACTGGGCAGCGCCCCAGCCTCATGCCGCCCTCCGCACGCGCTGGCGCTTCCAGCGCATCAGGCCGGAGATCACGGCGGAAGCCGCAGCCTTCTCCAGCCACTGGATGCGCTCCACCTTGGCCGTGCGCTGCACAAAGCGCAGCAGCCGCTCATCCTTCAGGCCCTCGTCCCAGCCCATCTCCCAGGCCAGGCGCTCGAGGGTGGCCAGTTGCCAGCGCGTCACCATGCCCGGTGCGTCGCCGCCGTCGGGCAGGGCCGCGCGCACCTGCGCGCCCACGCGCCCCCAGTGGTCGATCAGCCGCACCAGTTCGCGCTCGCTCATCTCGGCGCAGCTCGCCTTGCCGGTGACCATCTGCTGCACCGCGCGCCGGTCCGCCTCCTCCACGCACCCGGCCTGCTTGGCGGCCAGATGCGCCTGCGCGATCAAGCGCCGACGGCGGTCTGCCACTCGTACTCGCTCACCCATCGCCTCGCACTCCCGTGACACGTCCTGACATGCCCGGCACGCCGGGCATGGCGGGGCGCGCCTCACTCCACCCCAGCCAGCGTGCGGCACGCCAGCATCGCGCTACGGGCGTCGCCGTGCACCGCGATGTGCTGCAGCGCCCGCTCGTAGCGCTGCAGCCACGCCAGCAGCCCCTCGATCTGGCGCGCCTCCCACACCCCGCCCAGACCCTGCGCCACCCGCTGCGCCAGCCCCGCATCGAAGGCGCGCACCGGCGGGCGCGCCGTCGGGGTATCCAGATCCACCTCATCCATGGCGCGCCCTCCGCCTCACTTCTCGGCCGTGATGCGCACCGTGCGCCCCTGCCGCACCTTCAGCAGCGCGCGGTATGCCGGGGCCATCGGATCGTCGCCATCGGCGCTCATCTCGATGAGCTGCTCGCTCGGCTTGTAGCTCACGCTCTCGGTCACCAGGTCGTCAAAACGCTCGCCCAACAGCGCGCGCAGCTTGTCCGCATCCGCCACCGACACGCTGGACGTGGCCACCACACTCACCCGGCACACCCCCGGCACCACCAGCGACACCCCCGTGCCCAGCGCCTGCGCCAGCTCGTCCTTGAGCCCCTTGAGCTCCTCCTCCAGCTCATCGATGCGCTTGACCAGCCCCCAAGCGGCCACCGCCTGCCGCACCAGCGCCGGGGCCACAGCGTCCACGCACTCGCCGCCGCCGTGCGGCTCGATGTACGCCGCAGGCTGGCCAGCCTTGACCTCGGCTGCCGCCACTGCTTGCTCTTTCTTTGCCACCTTTGCCATGTTTTGATCCTCTTTGCGCCCCCGGCCAGGGGTCTAAACTGCCCTCATGAAGCCCATCGAAGCCGAATACGCCTGCTATCTGTGCGAAACGCGCGAGACCATCACCGTCACGCCCAGCAGCGACGACATCAACCGCCGCCGCACGCCTGCCGCCCCGCGAAAACTCTGCCCCCGCTGCGGTGCCTTCATGCTCCCGGCCCATCTGCTGCGGCGCATGCGCATGCTGTATCCACCAGAAGGTCGCATGTCAGAAGAGGACGAGCGCGCGCTATTCCGCCAGTTCGCATCGTGCAAGCACGCGTACGACTGCAATGGCCTTGACAACTACAGCCCGGAGTGCGAGCAAGGCCGGGTGATGCCAAAGTGCCTTGACTTTCTGCGTCATCAACTACAAGACGCCAATGACAAGCTCGACCGTCTGGTTCGAGCACTGCTTCGACCAACCGCCCTGCCAGATCACGACCCAGATCAAACGCCACCCCGTTGATGAGGATGGTTCCGTCGCGCAGCACGCGCCGCACCTCGCGCCTCAACGTCATCATCTCCAGTCTCCTTCGCTCACAACTCCGCCACCCGGCACCCCGTGCAGTCCTCGCGCGGGCAGGTGCGGCAAATCGCTGCCGTATCCAGCGTGGCCGCTGCGCGCGCCTCCTCCACCAGCCGCACCAGCGCCGCGTAGCGCTCGGGAAGCTGGGAGTCCTTGGCCACCTCGCCATAGCGACCGTTGCGCAAGAGCGAGGCCGTGGGCACCGAGCAGCCCAGCACCTGCGCGATGTCGGAGAGCCGCATCCATCACCCCTCCACCGCATACCGGTTGGCCATCCACTTCACCGCCGCCTCCAGCACCGCAGGCGTGAGCACGCCAAGGCCGTTGGTCTCCATCACCCGGCGGCACTCGCCGGCCAGCTCCACCGCCTCGCGGTAGTTGCCCCGGCGGCAGCCGGTCCAGAAGGCGGTCACGAGGTCCTTGTCCGTCACCTCGCCAAGCCATGGCCGGATCACATGCGCATAGGTCTCCGCCCGGTCCAGGTGCCGCGCGGCCACGCGCTTGGCCCCGATGCGGCTGCCCAACTGAAGCAGCAGCGGCCGCGTGCGCGCATCCGTGAACTTGCGCGTGTAGAGCTCGGTGCCGATCAGGATCACCGCGACGCCGCACTCGTCAGCCAGGTAGCGCAGGGCTTCGAGCACCCGCCAGCCGAGCTTGTTGGCCTCGTCCACCACCACCAGCGCGCGCTCCTCGTCATCACCCCGGCGCAACAGCCGCTCCACCGCCCCCGCGCCCTCGATGCCGAGGCCCGCTGCAATCGCCGCCAGCATCTGGTGCCGGGTGATGCCATCCCACGCCGCCACCCGCACCGCGCCATGCCGCGCACAAATCGCGCGGCCCGCCATGCTCTTGCCCGCGCCCGCGGGCCCGGTGATCTCGCCGATGGGGTTTTCCGAGGCCAGCACCAGCGACGCCAGCGCCACGGCCTCTTTCACCACCTTGGTCTCGCGGATATCATTCGTTCTCAAGGGATAGCCCTCCTGTTGTTGCCCTCAAAACACCCGCCCGGTTGCCGCAGGGCGGAACTCAAAACCATTCAGAACCCCATCGCCCTTGCGGCCTTGGTGTCCTCGTCCTCCTCCGCCCAGCGGATGAGGTTTTCCGCGGCGGCCCGCTCGGCGGCCCGGCGCGTCGTCTCTTTGAGCCGCGCCTCCATCGCCTCCAGGTACTTCTGCCGCAACTGCTGCGCCTCCGGGCTCGGCTCGATGCGCACCGCCTCCGCTTCCACGGCGGCCAGGGTCTCGTCCAATCCGAGCGCCTTCGCCCGCACCCCGGCCAGAGCCGCGCCGTCGAGCGCACCGCCAGCCTCCCTCTCGCGGTCGGCCACCAGCAGCCGGAACGCCTTGCGCCGCCGCGCCGCCTCCTTCGCCCCGGCTTGGTCGAGCAGACCCACCGGAACTTGCGGCTGCGCCACGCAAATCACCCGCTGCGTGCGCGGATCCAGCACGATCAAGCCCTCGTACTCCGGCGCGGCGATGCGCGGCCAGGCCACCTCCACCCGGCCATCGATCGTCATCAGCTCGTCGTGGAACCACGTGCGCCCCATCCAGTTGATGCAGCCGCGATCCACCTTGCGCATTTCGCGGTCGGCAAAGGCCAGCATCAGGATTTCCCGCTCGATCACCGCCTTCTTCCAGCCCGCCTCGCGCGCCTGTTCCAGCTTCTGCATGGGCGACAGCCCCTTCATGTGCTCGGCCTGCTGCGGCGTGGTGTGGTAGTCCTCCAGCGTCAACTGAAGCCACTCTTGCACCAGCGCAAAGTCGGAAACCTCCACCCCCTTGCCCATCGTCGTGATCTTCTTGGCCATGCGGTTGCCGCCCACATAGCCGAACCACCAGGCCAGGTGCTGATGCAGATTCCCGAACCGCCCCTCGATCCGCTTGCCGCGCGGGTGGAAGGGAATCGAGCGCGTCACCCGCGCCTGCTCCGGCAGCAGCTCATTCAAATCCACCCGCAGCGCATGCTTGGTCAGCATCGCCACCTGCACCCACGCCTGGATCAGCTCCTCCCACTTGTATTCGCTGCCGTTGTCCAGATACAGGTGGCGCGGCGCACCGAAAGGTGCGGTCTCGCACATGCGGCAGAACGACGCCGCCACGTGCTCGCGGCGGATGCCCTCGCCCTTGTCCAGCAGCACAACGTCCACATGCAGCCAGTTCGTGGCCACGTCGTGCCAGGCGATCATCCGCGCGTAGGCCACGCTGCCATCCTTGCGCGCCACCGGAATGTCCAGCGGGCTGATATCCCCGCACACCACATCCCCCGGCATCAGCCCCGCCGCCGTGCGCGGCACCGGCGCCAGATGCCGGTCGTACACCGCCTTGCCGTCGCGCTTCGCCAGCCCCGCCACGCGGAACTTCCTGCCTTCGGCCTCCACGAACCGCCGCGGGCACGGCAGTGACAGCAGCTGCGCAGCCGCCTCGCGCGCATGCCCCGCATCCATCAACTCCTTCGCCAGGGCGGCCGTGGCCTTCAGCCACGCCTGCATCGCCCCCGCAGCCCCGCCCACCCACGCCGCGCGGGTGAGCTGCATCATCTTCTCCGCCAGCGCGGCAGGCTCTCCCAGCTCCGGGTGCGACGCCGCCCACGACTCGAAGGCCACCGACACCAGCACCCGCGCCTGCCCGCGGTCCCTGCGCTGCCCCAGGCGCGCCAGCGCCATCAGCCCCCCCTTTTTGTAAAGGTCCAGCAGCCGGTACACGTGCTGGAAGCTCTTGAACCCGAACTCCGCGGCGATTCTCTTGGCCACCTCCCGCCGCCCGCGCTGACCATCCGGCACGGCCAACAGGCCCGCCAGCCGGTGCGCCAGCATCCGCGCCCTGTTCACCCGGGCAAAATCCGCTTCGGTCGCCAGCCGCGCGCCCACCAGCTGCGCCACCAGCACATGGTCGGGCACGTCATCGGGCGGGGTATGGGTGGGGGCAGCCGGAATCGAACCGGCCCCCAGGGTTAGCTGCCCTTTGCCAGCGCTCGACGGGCCGTCGCCCGCTTTGCCGCTGGTACCGTCACGGCGGCCAGGGCCCTGGCCCCGTGATACCAAGGCGCATCCAGCGCCACCCCCATCGGCGAGCCCACCCGCGCCGGTGGCCGCCGGGCTGGAATCGGCGGGAGAGGGCACGCCCGCCGGGATGGACTCGCCGCTGAGGGCGGAGATAAAAGAGGAAGGCGCTACATCCGGCGTAGCAATGGCGACATCTGGCGTAGCGGGGGCGGTCAAAACGCCGGCCACGGCACCCCGAGCGCCGTGCAATGCGACAGCAGCCGCGACAGCGCCGACTTGCGCGAGCGGTGCCACTGCGTGGCCAGATACCGGCCCTCGCCATCCCAGAGCATCAGCATCCAGCGCCGCCCCACGCGGGTGAGCGTGGCCACCATCAACTCCGTGTCCGGGTGCGTCACCATGTCCATGATCCATCCCTCCTGTGGTCAGGCGTTTTTCCTGCGCCAGCCTCAGCGCCTGCCAGCACTCCACCTTCACCCGCACGTCCTCCGGCAGCGCCTGCGGGTCATACAACCGCCGCCGGCCACCCCGGCAGGTCTCCTCTGTGTAGGGCCAGGATTCGCGGAGGGCGCGGCGCTCTGCGCTGCGCTTGCTCACCCCCGTAGCTTCCGCAATTTGCTCAATCGTGAAGTTTGTCATTCGACAACCCCATCCTTGAGCCCCAACAGCACCGCCACCTTGTGGGTCTGCCCACGCCGCCCCTTCAGGCGGCCGCGCAGCACCTCATAGACGATGCGATCCGAGAAGCCGTGCTCGCGCGCCCACTCCCGGACGGACTTCCCGCGCCGGTCGAGGTCGGCGCGCACCTCATCTGGAGTCTTTGTCAATCGGCTCATGTTTCGTGTAACCTCATGGAACACGGTGCGACTATATTATCCGATCGACAAGCATGTCAATAGTCATTCGACAACTTTTTTACGCGCTCCAGTGCCGCGCGGTCGCGTCGCACTTTCGCGTCGCGCTTGTCGCACTTTTCCCCGCTTTCACGTCGCGCTTGTCGCGCTTGTCGCACTTAGCCGCGTCGCACTTTTCCCCGCTTTCACGTCGCACTTTTCCCCGCTTCATAGGGGCATCGCCATGGATTTAGCCAACCGAATCAAGGCATGGCGGCACGCGCTCGGCCTCACCCAGGACGAGTTCGCAAAGCTCGCCGGGATGTCAAAGGCAACGCTTGTTGGCTATGAAGTCGGGCAACGAAAGCCCGGTGCAGATGCCCTCGCCGCCATCGCCAAAACAGGCGTCAACATGACGTGGCTACTGACCGGAGAAGGCGAGATGCGCGTGCAAGTGCCTGTCACGCCTGACATTTCCGCCAGCCCATACGCCCGCCGGTGGGAAAAAATCATGGCCCTCGTCGAGGGCATCGAAGACGAGGAAGAGCGCTCCGCCTTCCTCGACGAGCTTTTTGCGCGCGCTCGCCAAACGGCAGAGCTGGCCGAGCTGCGCCAAGCCGTCAAGACCCTGACAGCCACCCTAAAAAAGACCGCCTGACCGCCTCCTGCGGCCCTCCCACAAGGCGCGAATCGTCGCCCAGAATGCGAACACGCCACCCAAACGCATCCGCCCTGTGGATAACCGCGCTAACTCATTGATGTAGCGCCATTTCCCAACACTTCCCCCCATTTCCCGCGACCAAACCGTCGCATCACATCAGTCTCCTCAAATCTTTTCCTCTCCAGCGCTGGGGCCTGAGCCCCAAGACCCTGCAGCGCTGGCGCAGCGAAGGGCGGGGCCCGCGCTACCTGAAGCTGTCCAAGCGCGTCAGCTACCC
>NZ_KB905956.1 GCF_000381125.1 Caldimonas manganoxidans ATCC BAA-369 | reverse complement strand
CAAGCGCCTGTGGGGCTTTGCCAAGGTGCGCTACCGAGGCCTGGCCAAGAACGCCAACCGCGCCTTCACGGCGCTGGCGATGGTCAACCTGTACATGGCCGCACGGCGCGTGCCGGCATTGGTGCGCCCGTAATGGGCCCATCATGGCCCGGGCGGGCGCCGAAGGGCCCGCCAGTAAGGCCCTCGAGGCCGTAGAACGCGCCAAAAACGCTCCGTTTCGCCCCGCGCAGGACAATCTCGCCGCGGCGCGGGGCTTGATCAGCGTTTCCCAAGGATTTGCGCGCCGATGAGCGGATGGGTTCGCATCACCGCCCATTCGTCCTCGTCCAGCTTGCCCGGCTTGAGCAAGATGCGGTCGGGAATGCCGATCTTGCCGATGTCATGCATCGGCGCGGCCGCTTCGATCAAGTCGCAGAACACCGGCGGCGCCCCCAGGGCTTGCGCGATGAGGCGGCAGAATTTGCTCATGCGGATCACATGGCGGCCGGTCTCGTTGTCTTTGAACTCCGCGGCTCGGCCCAAGCGCCAGATCACCGCCTGACGGGTCCGCTCCAGCTCTTGCCGTTGCACCAAAGCCAAGTGGGTGCGTATGCGGGCTTTGAGCACCGCCGGCGAGATCGGTTTGGTCACATAGTCCACGGCCCCCAGGTCCAGTCCGCGGGCTTCGTCCTCCTCGTCGCCCAAAGCGGTACAAAACAACACCGGGATCGACGCCGTGGCCGCGTCGGCTTTGAGTTGCACGATGACTTCGTGCCCGGTCATGCCCGGCATCATCACATCCAGCACGATGAGTGCCGGCTGCAAACGCTTGGCCATCTCCAAGGCTTGCATCCCATGTCGAGCAAACGACAAGGTGTACAGCGGCTCCAGCACCCGCTTGAGCAACTGCAGGTTGGCCGGCTCGTCATCGACGAGCAGCAAGCGCGGGCGCTCTTGCAAGGCCGTCCACGGTGTCCACACGGCCTGCAGTGCTGTATCGTCCTTCATGCGCGCACCTCCTCGTTCTGTGCTCGATCGCCCAGGCGCCAAGCCAGCCATTGAGCAGCCCGTTCGAAATCGAACTCTTCGAGCCAGCCCCGCAAGCCTTGCGCGCTGGCGGGATCCTGCTCGGCCAGTTCCGCCAGCGCAGCGCCATCGATCTCCCCGCGCTGGCAAGCCTGCAGCAGCCGCCGCAGCAAGGCCGCATCGATGGGCACATCGCCGCCCGGCTCGTGCGCAGCCGTCCCTGCCCCAGCGTGCACACCGCCGTCGGCGTCTGGTGACAGGCCACACCATTGCCACACCGCCCGCCAAGCCTGCTCGGCCTGTGGCCACGGCACCGTGCGGCCTTCCCGCAGCGCGCGCTCACACGCGCGCGCGGCCGCAGCCAAAGCCGGCAGCCCCAGATTCGCCGCCGTGCCCGCCCATCGATGCCATTGGTCGGCCGACCACTGATCCCACCGGCTTGCGCGCACCAGCGGCTCTTGCTCGCGCAGCCAATCCTGCACCCGCGCGAGCCAGTCATCCCCCCACAAGGCTCGACCACGCGCCTCATCGGCCACTGCAGTGGATGTGTCGGACCCGCTGGCGCGTGCATCCTCGCCTCGGGCCTGGGCGGCATGTTCTTGCACCGAGCGCTCCAGCGCCCGCACATCGATGGGCTTTTCCAAAAAGCCATTCATGCCGGCTTGCCCTGCAGCGTGGCGGTCGGACTCCAACACGCTGGCGCTCAAAGCCAGCACCGGTCGCGCCGGCCAGCGATGCGCCCGCTCGGCCGCGCGCAGCTGCTTGCAAGTCTCCACCCCATCCCACTGCGGCATGTGCAAGTCCAGCAAGATCACGTCCCACTGCCCACCCTGCTCCACGTAGTGCTGCAGCAAGGAGCGCCCATCGGGCAGCACACACACCTCGTGCCCAGCACGCTGCAACAGTCGCCGCAGCAACTCCCGGTTCTGCTCCACATCGTCACACGCCAGCACGCGCAGGCGCGGCCCCTGCGCGGCTGCGGCCGGCGGCAAGGGCGACGGCTCGGTGGGACACGGCGCATCTTGCACCGGCGCCAGCGGCAACCATAGCGTGACCGTCGTGCCTTGGCCTGGCACGCTGTGCAAGCTCAGGCGCCCTCCCATGCGCTGCACCAATCCCTTGACGATGCTCATGCCCAAGCCCGTGCCGCCATAGCGTCGCGCGGTGCCGGCGTCGGCCTGCACGAAGGGCTCGAAGATCGCTTGTTGCCGCTGCGGGTCGATGCCGATGCCCGTGTCTTGCACCCACAGGCGCAACTGGCCGTCTTCGGTCGCCGCACCGAGGGTCACATGCCCCTGTTCGGTGAACTTCAGCGCGTTGCCAAGCAAGTTCGTCAATATCTGGCGCACCCGATCGCCATCGCCCAGCCAGCAATCCGGCAAGCCATCGGCCATCTCCAGGCGCAGCGACAAGCCCTTGCGCGCGGCCAAGACCCCGAACTGTGAAACCAGATCGCGCAGCATCCGCGGCAGCCGGAATGGCGCCTCGACGATGGAAAACTCGCCGCTTTCGAGCTTGGCCACATCCAGCAGATCATTGAGGATGCGCAGCAAAGAGCGCGCGGCATCCAGGATCGACTGCGCTTGCGCGCGCTGCTCGGCGTCGGTCAGTTGATCACGCAACAGCTCGGCAAACCCCACCACCGCATTCATCGGCGTGCGGATCTCGTGACTGACCGTGGCAAAGAAGGTGCTGCGTGCGGCCATGGCCTGTTGCAGCCGTTCGTTCAGGTGCTGCAATTCCTGCAAGGCCTGCACGTGCTCGGTCACATCCATCACCAGCTTGAGCACTGCCACCACCTGCCCGTGCAGGTCGTGGATCGGTTGGTACCAGCCGCTCATATGCCGCACCCCACCGGACTTGGTGCGCCGCTTGAAGGTCCCTTTCTGCGGCTGCCCTTGACGCAAGGCCTGCCAGAACGCCTCCATTTGTGCAGGGTCTTGGTCCAGCGCCCAGACCGACCGGTGGGGCCGGCCGATCAACTCTTCCGGTTCGTACTCCAAAGCCCGCGCCAGGCGATCATTGACGTCGAGAAACTCCCCTTGGACGCTCAGCCGCGCCCGGCCCACCACCTCATCCACGCCACGCAGGAGCTCTTGCTCACGCTGTTGGGCCCATTGGGCGGCGGTCACGTCGGACAAAAACAAGTCCACCACCGGCGCGCTGGCATCCACACGGTGAGCCACTGCACGCACTTCCATCCAACGCAGTGCGCCGCTGGCATGCTCGAAGCGCACGTTCAAGTGGATCGGTCGCCCGGTCTGCAGTGTCTGACGCATCGCCTGCAGAAACACCGGCCGGTCCGCATCGGTGATGATCTGTGTCAGCGTCCACTGCTCGCGCTCGTAATCCTGCAGGCTTCGTCCGGTCAGATCTTCCAAAGACCGCGACACCAGCACGCGCTGCATGGTCTCGTCACCGCGCGCGCGCAGGCGCACCACGGTGCCCGGCAAGTGTTCCAGAATGTCGCTGATGAGCCGCTCGCGCTCACGCAAGTGCTGCGCCAAGGACCGGTAAGACACCAGGCCCACCACGCCCCAGGCAAACCCGAAGACGCACACCGTCACCAGCGCCACGGCCACCGCCAGCTCGAACTGGCGGCTCGACCAGCGCTGGTACAGCAGGTCCACCGGCCCGACGAACAAGGACGCCTGCATGGCCGTGTAGTGCATGCCGCTGATGGCCAGCCCCAACAAGGCGCCAGACACCAGGACCACGACCAAGCGCGGCCAACGCGTGCGGCTGAGCACGGCGCGTGCGCCCAGGCCCAGCGTGGCCAAGGCCACCGCCACCACGATCGAGATGGCAAACCAGGTCGGGTCGTAGCGCAGCTGGCTGTCCATGCGCATCGCAGCCATGCCGATGTAATGCATCACGCCGATGCCCGCCCCCACGACCACCCCGGCCCACACGATCGAGCGCAGATCGTCCCGGTGCTGCTGCACAGACCGCAGCCCCACCGCGCTGGCCACCACACTGGGCAGCATCGAGGCGGCCGTCACCCACTCGTCGAATTGCACCGGCTGGCACACGTCCACGGCCAGCATGCCGATGAAGTGCATGCTCCAAACGCTGCCGCCCAGCACGATCACCGCCGTCCAGTGCGCCGCGTGTGCGGTGGCCGCCCCAAAGCGGTCGGGCCGCCGGGCGATCCCCATCAGCTGCATCGCCGCCATGCCGCCGAGCATGGCCACGATCACCGATGCGGCCACCAGCATGTCCGAGTACACGAGCTCGGCCCGCGGCACCTCGGCGCTGCGCGACAAAAACCAGCCCAAGCCATCGAAACTTTCCATGGACGGCTTATCGGCCGTCCCTGGTCGCCACTTGATGGCTGCCCGCGTGAGTTATTCGACCGTGACGCTCTTGGCCAGGTTGCGCGGCTTGTCCACGTCCGTGCCCCGCGCGCAGGCCGTGTGATAGGCCAGCAGCTGCAACGGCACCACATGCAAAATGGGCGACAGCACCCCGTAATGCTCCGGCATGCGAATGACGTGCACGCCCGGCTCGCTTTCGATGCGCGTGTCCGCATCGGCAAACACATAGAGCTGGCCGCCGCGGGCGCGCACTTCCTGCATGTTGCTCTTGAGCTTCTCCAACAAGGTGTCGTTGGGCGCCACGGTCACCACCGGCATCTGGTCGGTCACCAAAGCCAGGGGACCATGCTTGAGCTCACCGGCCGGGTAGGCCTCGGCATGGATGTAACTGATCTCCTTGAGCTTGAGCGCCCCCTCCAAGGCGATCGGATAGTGCAGGCCACGGCCCAAGAACAAGGCGTTTTCCTTGCGCGCGAATTCCTCCGCCCAGGCGATCACCTGCGGCTCCAGCGCCAGCACCGCCTGCAAAGCCACGGGCAGGTGGCGCAAGGCTTTGAGATGCGCCGCTTCGTCCTCCTCGCTCAGGCGGCCGCGCACCTGGGCCAAGGCCAGCGTCAGCAAAAACAGCCCCACCAGCTGCGTGGTGAAGGCCTTGGTCGAGGCCACGCCGATCTCCACGCCGGCGCGCGTGATGTAGGCCAGCTTGCATTCGCGCACCATCGCGCTGGTGGCCACATTGCACACCGTGAGCGTATGGGGCATGCCCAGCGCCCGCGCATGCTTGAGTGCCGCCAGCGTGTCGGCCGTCTCGCCCGACTGGGTGATCGTCACCACCAAGGTCTTGGGATGAGGCACGCTGTCGCGATACCGGTATTCGCTGGCAATCTCCACGCTGGTCGGAATCTTGGCGATCGATTCCAGCCAGTATTTGGCCGTGCAGCCGGCGTAGTAGCTGGTGCCGCAGGCCAGGATGAGCACTTGCTCGACCGCTTTGAACACCGAATAGGCCCCATCGCCAAAGAGTTCGGGGGAGATGGCCTGTACCGCATCGAGCGTATCGGCAATGGCACGCGGCTGCTCGAAGATTTCTTTCTGCATGTAGTGGCGGTACGGACCCAGCTCGGCCGCACCGGTGTGCGCCAGCACCGTGCGCACCGGCCGCTCGACCCGCTCATAGCGGTCATGCGGCGCCTGGGCCGTGCGCGATTCGATCCAGTAGCGGCCCCATTGCAGGTCCACCACATCGCCGTCCTCCAGATAAATGATCTGGTCCGTCACCCCGGCCAAGGCCATCGCATCGGAGGCCAGGAAGTTCTCGCCCGACCCCGTCGCCCCCACCCCCAGCACCAAGGGCGAGCCCTCGCGCGCCCCGACCACCCGGTGGGGTTCGTCGCGGCAAAACACGGCAATCGCATAGGCACCTCGCAACCGCAATGCGGCGCGCTTGACCGCATCGAAAAGGTCGCCCTCGTAGAGATGGTCGACCAAGTGGGCGATGACCTCGGTGTCGGTCTGGCTCGCAAACGCATAGCCCTTGGCCTGCAGCTCGGCGCGCAACTCATCGTGGTTCTCGATGATGCCGTTGTGCACCAGGGCAATGCGTGCCGGGCGCGTGGTGTAGGCATCGGCGCCCGTGCCATGTGAAAAATGGGGGTGGGCGTTGTGCACCGCCGGCGCGCCATGCGTGGCCCAGCGGGTGTGGGCGATGCCGGTGTATCCCGCCACTTGGTCCTCAGCCACCTGAGCTTCCAGCTCGGCCACACGCGAGGTGCTGCGCGCACGGCGCAGCCCGCCGTCTTGGTGCACGGCCACACCACAGGAGTCGTAACCGCGATATTCCAGGCGCTTGAGGCCCTCGATCAGGATGGGAACGATGTTGCGCTGACTGGTGGCGCCGACGATGCCGCACATGGACGAGCTCCGTAAACAAGGGATGTCGGCATGCTAGACAAGGCGATGAGAAATTTTCTTGCGTTTATAAACATGTTATGAACGATCAAGACATCATATCCTCAAGATGCAATAATCTATCTTTTCTAATCGTATTTTGATGGATTCATTCGCCACCCTCCCTCACATCCCCCTGGACGCGATCGACCTGCGCCTGCTCGATCAGCTGCAGCGGGATGCCTCCTTGAGCAACCAAGCCCTGGCGCAGCGCTGCCATGTGTCGCCGGCCACCTGCCTGCGCCGGGTGCGGCGTCTGGTGGAAGCGGGCGTGATCGAGCGGCGCGTGGCCCTGCTGTCGCCCGAGCGGTTGGGGGCCGGGCTCACGGCCATCGTCGAGATCACACTGGACCAGCAGGCCGCCGAACGCCTGGCCGCCTTCGAAGCCCGTGCCGTGGCCGAGCCCCAGGTGCAGCAGTGCTACCGCGTCAGCAGCGGACCCGACTTCGTGCTGGTGATCCAGGTGCGCGACATGGACGCCTACCACGCACTGGCGCAGCGCCTGTTCACCAACGATGCGAACGTGCGCAATGTGAAGGCCTACTTCGCTGTGAAGCGAGCAAAGTTTGAACCTGCGCTGAACCTCCCCCCTCCTTCGGCCTGAGCCCCGCGGTCGCCCCGAGCTGCGCGGCGCCTCTTGATTGCAATGTTATAACATTGCATCCATCGATTTTCGACTGGAGGAAGCCGCATGACCCCATCCCATCCCCCCATCCCCCGTCGTCGGTGGCTGGCGGCCGCCTTGTCGGCCACCTTGCTGCTGGCCGCTTGCGGTGGCGGCAGCCACGGCGACGACCATGACGATGAGCACCACGTCGACACCCTGGGCCGGCTGGTGATCGCCGATGGCAGCACCACGGTGCGTGTGCTCGACCTCGACGGCGGCAACGTGGTGCAGAACTACACGCTGGACCACGCCCCCTCCGCCCTGTACAGCAGCCCCAGCCACCGCTACGCCCTGGCCGTGCAGCGCACGCAGGACCAGGTGCAGGTGATCGACGGCGGCATCTACCAGGAAGACCATGGCGACCACCTGCACGACTACAAGCGCAATCCGGCGCTGTTGGACTGGCGCCTCCCCGGTGTGCGGCCCACCCACTACCAAGCGCATGACGGTCTGGCCGCCTTCTTCATGGACGGCCTGGAGGCCAGCAGCCTGCCGGCGCAGGTCGTGGTCCTCACCGACGCCAGCATCGCCGCGCGGCAAGCCCTGGCTTCGCTGACCCTGCCGCGCGCGATGCATGGCACGGCCGAGCCGCGCGGCAACTTCCTGCTCACCACCTACCGCGAAGCTGGCAGCCAAAGCACGCTGCCCAGCCAGGTGGAGCTCTACCAGCGCAACGGCAGCGGCTACAGCTTCGTGCAGCGCTTCGAGGAAGCCTGCCCCGGCCTGCACGGCAGCTACTCCAACGAAAGCCACAGCGCCTTCGGCTGCACCGACGGCGTGCTCATCGTCACGCAGGACGGCAGCAGCTTCAGCACCCGCAAGCTGCCCAACCCGGATGACATGCCGGTGGATGCGCGCATCGGCACGATCCTCGGTCATCCCGAGCGCAGCACCTTCATCGGCATCGCCTCGCCCGGCCACTTCTTCGACATCGACCCGGTGGCCGGCACCCTCACCCGCATCAACTGGGCCGAGGGCCGCACCCGCCGCGCGCATGCCATGGACGCCCAAGGCCGCCACCTGCTGATCCTGGACGACTAGGGCACGCTGCACCTGCTCGACGGCCACGCCGGCTGGGCCGTGCGCGCCCGGCTGCCGGCCATCGCCAGCATGCCCACGGCAGCCCCCTTCCCTGCCATCGCGGTGAACCGCGCCGCCAACCGCGCCTACCTGAGCGACCCCAACGGCGCGCGCATCGTGGTCGTCGACCTGGACACGGCCACCTTGGCTACCCCCATTGCCTTGAACTTCAACCCCACGCTGCTGACCTGGGTGGGCATCGAACGACATGACAACCATGCGCATTGACCGCATCGCACCGCTGATCCTGGCGGCCGCCGGCCTGGGCACCCCCGTGTGGGCGCAGACGCCGGCCAACCCGCCCACCGTCTCGAACTTCGAGCTGGGCCTGGTGCTCGACGGCGCCTTCAGCTCGCGCGAACTGGCCTTGGGCCAGCGCGAGCGGGGCTTCGGCCTCGGCCACAACGAGTTGAGCCTGGCCGGTGCCGTGGACACCCTCTTCCAGGCCCGCGCGACCGCCGTGCTGCACAGCCACGAGGGCGACACCGAACTGGACCTCGAAGAGGCCTACCTCGAGACGACCACGCTGCCAGCCGGCGTGCAGGTGCGTGCGGGCCGCTTCCTGGCCAGCCTGGGCTACCTGAACGAGCAGCATGTCCATGCCGACGACTTCGTCGAGCGCCCCTTGCTCTACCGCGCCTTCCTGGGGGGGCATTACTTCGACGACGGGCTGCGCCTGAGCTGGACGGCCCCCACGCGCCTGTACTGGCGCTCCACCGTCGAGGTGCTGGGCGGCCGCCAGCTCGTGCCGGCATCGACCCACGATCCGCGCGCCGGCGCCTTCACCGCCAGCACCAAGATCGGCGGCGACTGGAATGCCTCGCACAGCTGGCAACTGGGCCTGTCCTACCTGCACAACCGGCGCAAGGCGGTAATGGAGGAGGAAGACCCCGACCCGGATCACGACCATGACCATGCCCATGGCAGCCGGTTCGGCGGACGCCATCTCGTGATCGCCGATGCGGTGTGGAAATGGGCCCCTGCTGGCAACAACCGCCAGCGGCAGCTGCGTGTCTCGGCCGAGTACGCGCGTGTGAGCGAGCTCAACGAGTTCGCCCGCTCCGGCGATGTGCACGAAGCCGGCTATCTCTCGGTGGTGTACCGCTTCGCGCCGCAGTGGGAAGCCGGCCTGCGCGTGGACCAGCTGCGCGTGCGTGAGCCGCATGGCGACCACTTCCACAGCGGCCGCCTGCGCGAAGCCAGCGCGATGCTGGCCTGGAAGCCCACCCACTTCTCGGCGCTGCGCCTGCAGCTCACCGGCCAGCGCGACCGTGGCGGCTTCCAAGACGCCGCTCACAGCGTGCAACTGCAATACGTGATGAGTCTGGGAGCCCATGGTGCGCACGGTTTCTGAACGGATGCGCCGCTGGGCGGCGGCGGTGCTGGGCTGCCTCTTGGCCGCGCCGGCGGCGCAAGCGCTGGAAGTGTTCACCTGCGAGCCCGAATGGGCCGCGCTGGTGAAGGCCCTGGCCCCACAGGCGCGCGTGACCAGCGCCACGCACGCGCTGCAAGACCCGCATCACATCGAGGCTCGCCCCGCGCTCATCGGGGCGCTGCGCCGTGCCGATATGGCCGTGTGCACCGGCGCCTCGCTGGAAGCCGGCTGGCTGCCCATGCTGCAGCAGCGCGCGGGCCATGCACGCGTGTTCGACGGTCGCGACGTCATGTTCTACGCGGCCGACCACGTGACGCTGATGCACGACCACGCCCACACGCCCCTGGACCGCAGCCTGGGTGACGTGCATGCCGAGGGCAACCCCCACTTGCACCTCGACCCGCACAAGCTCAAGCAAGTCGCCCAGGCCCTCGCCGACCGCCTGGCGCGCATCGACCCCGCCGACGCCGCGGGTGTGCGCCAGCGCCACGCGGCCTGGGTCCAGGCATGGGATCAACACATCGCCCGCTGGGAAAAGAAGGCCGAGCCGCTGATGGGCCACGCCCTGGTGGCCCAACACACCACCTTTGCGTACCTGTGGGAATGGCTGGGGCTCACCCAGGTGGCCGACCTGGAACCCAAGCCCGGTTTGCCGCCCACGCTGGCGCATCTGCAGCGGGTGCTCAAGGACGTGGCCGAGGACCCGCCACGCTTCATCGTGCAAGCAAGCTACCAAGACCCTCAGGCCGGCCGATGGCTGGCCGCGCGCACCGGCTTGCCGCTCAAGGTCTTGCCAGCCACCGTCACCGAGCAAGGGCGCAGCGCCACCCTCGAAGGGCTGTTCGACGAGTTGATCGACCAGCTCTTGGACGCCCTGCGAGCATCGGAGGCTCGAACTCGATGAACGAACTGTCCGTGCTGGGCTGGCCACTGGCCGCCGGCGTGCTGGTCTTGCTCAGTCACGTGCCGCTGGGCCTGCAAGTGCTGCGCCGCGGCATCGTTTTCATCGACTTGGCCGTGGCCCAGGTGGCAGCCCTGGGCGTGCTGATGGCCGACACCCTCACCGGCGCAGACCGCATCGTCTCCTCGCTCGCCGGTGGCCTGGCCGCGCTGCTCGGGGCCGCCGGGGTGGCCATGCTCAGCCGCCTGTGGCCCCAGCGGCGCGAGGCCCTCATCGGCCTGGTCTATGTGGGCGCCGCCGTGGCTGCACTGCTGTGGGTCAGCGCCGACCCGCATGGGGGGCAAAAACTCGCCGCCGCGCTCGCCGGCGACGTGCTGTGGGTGCTGCCGCAGCAATTGGCAGTGCTGGCCGCAGCCACGGCCGTGTTCCTGCTGCTGCAACGGTGGGCTGGGGCCTCGCTGTGGAACGGCCCGGCCTTCTACCCAGCCTTTGCGGTGCTGGTCAGCTTGTCCGTGCCGCTGCTGGGGCTGTACCTCGTGTTCGCCACGCTCATCGTGCCGGCACTGGCCGTGGCCGGCCTGCGCGGCCCCCTCTGGGCCGGCGTGTGCCTGGGCACCTTGGCCTATGCGGCGGGCCTATGGGCCTCGCTGCACTGGGACTTGCCCAGCGGTCCTTGCATCGTGCTGGCACTGATGGCCGCCGGTGGACTGGCGGCCCTGGGCCGGCGCAAGCCGCCAGCCCGCCAGGGCAGCGCTACACTGGATGCGTGAGTCCCACGAACGCTTCCACGAACGCCTCGTCCGCCCGCCCCAGCCCCGCCGAGGTCTCGCGCCGCCTCGATCGCGCCGAGGCCCTGTGCGCCGCGCGCGGGGCCCAACTCACGGCCTTGCGCCGCGAAGTGCTGGAGCTGCTGCTGCTGCGCCACGGCAGCGCCAAAGCCTACGACCTGCAAGACGACCTGCGCCAACGCCACGGCCGGGTCGCCCCCACGACCGTCTACCGAGCCCTGGAATTCCTGATGGAGCAGCAGCTGGTGCACCGCGTGGACACCCTCAACTGCTTCGTCGTCTGCAACCTCGACCCGCAGCCCCACGATCATCCCCATGAGCATACGATGATGCTGGTGTGCTCGCGGTGCGGCCAGGTCACCGAAGTGCACGACCCGGCGGCCACCGAGGCCATCGGCCGGGCCTTGCAGACCGATGCCCCCGGCTTTCGCGCCATGGACATCGAGATCAAAGGGCTGTGCGCAGCCTGTCAGTCGGCGCCCGCCTCGTCCTGAACCTCGGCGCAGCGGCAGCAAATGCAAGCCCGCCGGCGCAAGGGCTGCGGCACGCGAGCCAAAGTCTCGGCCCGGAACCTCACCCGGGTGCACCAACAAGGCGTCGGGGCCTGCGCCGGCGCGGCCATCGCGCAGCCGTTGGGCCCGCCACACAAAGGGCAACGGCTGGTATCGATCGGCGGCTTGGCGCTCACGGGGTTTTGCGCGGCCGTTGCCAGCCCGCCACCGTCACCGCCTTGGCGCGCGCCACGGTGAGCTGGCCTGCCGGTGCATCCTTCGACAAGGTGCTGCCGGCCCCGATGGTCGCCCCCTCACCGACGGTCATCGGCGCCACCAGCACGCAATTGCTCCCCACATGCGCGTCGTTGCCGATCACCGTGCGGTGCTTGTTGGCGCCATCGTAATTGGCGGTGATGCTGCCGGCGCCGTAGTTCACCCGCTCCCCCACGGTGGCATCGCCCAGATACGCCAAGTGATTGGCTTTGGCGCCACGCGCCAAGGTCGAGTTCTTCACCTCCACGAAGTTGCCGATGTGCACCTGCGGCCCCAGCTCGGTGCCTGGACGCAGCCGAGCGAACGGCCCCACCAGCGCCGCCTCCCCCACCTTCACCCCCTGGGCGTCCCCATCGATGTGGGTATAGGCATGGATCACCGCGCCGGCGGCGATCTCGGCATTGCGAATCACGCAATACGGCCCGATGCGCACGCCGTCGCCCAGCACCACACGCCCTTCGAACACACAGCCGACATCGATCTCCACATCCCGCCCACAGCTCAGGCGGCCACGCACATCGAAGCGGGCCGGGTCGGCCAAACGCACCCCCTCGCCCATCAGGCGCTCGGCCTGGCGGCGTTGCCAGCGGCGCTCCAGGTCCGCCAGCTGTGCCGCACTGTTGACCCCCAAGACCTCGATCTCATCGGCCGGGTGGGCAGCCACCACCTCCACGCCCTCGGCCACCGCCAGGGCCACCACGTCGGTCAGGTAGTACTCCCCCTGGGCGTTGTCGTTGTTCAGTTGCGCCAGCCAGCGCTTCAGGTGCGCCGTCGGCGCGGCCATCATGCCGGTGTACACCTCTCGAATCTCCCGCTGCGACGCGCTGGCATCCTTGTGCTCCACGATGGCACGCACCGCCGCCCCTTCACGCACGATGCGGCCGTAGCCGGTGGGATCGGCCAAATGCACCGTCAGCAAGGCCAGACGGCGTCCATCGCAGGCCGCCACCAAGGCACGCGCGGTTTCCGCCTCGATCAACGGCACATCGCCATTGAGAATCAATGTGGTGCCTGGCTCGAGCAATTCCGGCACCGCCTGCTGCACCGCATGGCCGGTGCCCAACTGCGGCTGCTGCAGCACGAAGCGCAGGCCCTCGGCCGCCTGCGCCATCGCCGAGCGCACCTGCTCGGCCCCATGACCCACCACGGCAATGAGGCGATCCGGCTGCAAACGTGCAGCCGCGTCGATCACATGCTGCAATAGGGCTCGCCCCGCCAGCCGATGCAAGACCTTGGGCAGCGAGGATTTCATGCGGGTGCCTTGCCCCGCGGCCATGATGACGACGTTCAGTGCCATGGAAAGGTTCGCTCGTGTCGAATCGATGCCCCGCATTATCGGTCGGCGATCCGTCGGGCTGCTGCTCGCGCTGGCGATGCTGCTGGGCGGCTGCAGCCTGCTGCGTCTGAGCTACGAGCAAGGCCCCACCCTGCTGTACTGGCGGCTCGACCGCTGGGTCGGTTTCACGCCGGCGCAAGCCCCCAGGGTGCGTGAAGCGATCGCGCACTGGTTCGAATGGCATCGGCGCGAAGAGCTGCCTCGCTATGCCGCAGCCTTGGCCCGGCTCCAGCAGGAACTGCTCCAAGACGCGACCGCGCCGCAAGCCTGCCGCTGGCTGCACGAGCTGGCGGCCTGGCGCGATGCGGCCTGGCAGCAGGCCCTGCCCCTGCTGGCCCCGCTGGCCCGCGAGCTCCAGGCCGACCAACTCGCACGCCTGGCGCAGCAATGGCAGCGCGACGACGACGCCTTGCGCCGCGACATCCTGCCCGACGACCCCGCCGAACGACTGCAGGCGCAAGTCCAGCGAACCGTCCAGCGGGCCCAACGACTCTACGGCCGGCTCGATGCCCCGCAGCGCCACCAGCTCGCTCAGGCCCTCGCCGAAGCCGGACTCGATCCGCAAGCCTGGTGGGCCGAACGTCAACGCCGTCAAGCCGACCTGCTGGAAACCCTGGCGCAGCTGCGCGAGCGCCACGCGGGAGGGCCCGACACCTTGGCCGCCCTGCAAGCCGTGTATCAGCGCGCGGTGAACGCCCCCACGTCCAGCCTGCATCGAGACTCCAAGGCCTGTGAGCTGCTGGCCCGACTGCACAACCTCACCACGACGGCCCAACGGCGCACGGCCCAGCAGCGCCTGCGTGACTGGGAGGCCGATCTGCGCGCCCTGGCCCGCGAGCAGCCGGCCTCTCATTCCTGGGCCGACACGCCCCGGCCCCGGTAGGCACCGGGCGTCTGCCCGGTCCACAGCCGGAAGGCCCGGTGGAAAGAAGCCGCATTGTCGAACCCCAACTCCGCGCCGATGGCCGCAATGGACTGGCGCGTGCGCGTGAGCTTGTACACCGCCAAATCACGCCGCAGCTCGTCCTTGATGCGTTGAAAGCTCGTGCCTTCCTCGGCCAGCCGACGGTGCAAGGTGCGCACCGACAGGTTCAGCGCATGCGCCGTGGCCTGCACGCTTCCTTCTTGCAGCAAATGCGCCGACAGGTGCGAGCGCACCCGCTGGGCCAGCCGGCCGTGACGAAACTCGGCGAACATCCAGCCCTCAGGCGCACGGCGCAAAAACTCCGGCAACTCCTGGGCGCTGCGCCGCAGCGGTCGCTCCAGCCAGCTCGCATCCAGATACAGGGCCGACAGCGGCTGCCCAAAGCGCACCGGACCGGGATACAAATGCTGATAGTCCTCGGCAAAGGCAGGCGCCTCGAAAGCGAAATCCACCCGCTCCAAGGGCAGCTTGTGCCCCACCAACCAAGAACTCACGCCATGGACGAGTTTGAACATCAACTCTTCGGCAATCGGTGCGGGCGTGGGCGCGCCCGCATTGCGTTGCATCGCGATGCGACACCAGCCTTCCTGCACCGACACCGCCAGTTGGAAATCGTCCTGCAACATACGCAAGAACAAAGACCAGCGGTGCAAAGCCACCTGCAGATTGCGGGCGTCCAGCAGGCTCAGACACGTGAACTTCAATGCGCCAGGCCGCAGCGGTCTGGAAAAAAACCGCAACATCTCATCGTCCAGACGGCGCACCAAAGCGCGATACAAGGCCGCAAACTGTGCCTCGGTCACGCGAGCGCTCAGGTGCTGCACCAGCCCGGCGGATACACCAGCCTCCTCCAACGCCGCCTGCACATCGGCTGCACGGGCACCACTGGCCTCGAAGAGGGCCCGCACATAGCCCATCGACAAAGTGGGCGTGGTCATCGACGAAGGGGCTCGGACAGGCAAGGCACAAGGCTCCCGTGGCGGCATCCGACCCTGGCCGCGCAAGTCCGAACCCTAACATGCTTCGGCCAACGATCGCCGCCTGCGACGGCGCCCCATGCCCCTCAACCCACGCCTGCCCACCTCCGAGCCAGCTCGTCCAACCCCGCCGCAGCCGGTGCAGGCTTGGCCGCGCGCGCCCGACCGCGCCGGCTCAATCCCATCCACCACTGCGCATCGGCGTCGGCCAGGGTTTGCAGCCGGGCCATGTCCAGCACCGACAAGCGCGCCTCGCCCAGCCGCAACAGCCCCAAGGCCTGCAATTCACGCAAGGCTGCATTCACCCGCTGACGGCTGCCCCCCACCATCGCGGCCAGATCGCTCTGCGAGATGCGCAGCTCGATGCGCACCTCCTGCTCGCCCACACGGCCGAACTGACGCGCCAGGCGCAACACCTGCCGCGCCAGCCGCTGCGCCAAAGGCAGCGTGTGCAGCTCCTCGAAGCGGCGGAACATGTGCCGCAGGCGCTGGCAATTCAAGATCATCAAGGCATCGCGCAGCTCGGGATGATCCGCCGTGAGACGACGCAAATCCGTCTGCGACACCATCAACAAAGTCGACGGCACCTGGGCCACCACATCGAGGTCATTGGGCTTGCCATCGATCAACGCGATATCGCCGAACCACTGCCCCGGCCCCACCAGGTCGAGCGTGAACGGACGCCCATCTCGCAGCACCGTCCCCAGGCGCACCGCGCCGCGCAGCACGCCGATCCAATCCGTGGCCGCGCTGCTGCGCCGGGCCAGCACGGTGCCCGAAGCCACGCCCAACACCCGTGCGCGGGCCAGCACCGCACAGCGCAAGGACTCCGACAAAGCACCGAACCACGCGCCGGCCTGCAGACGGGCCAGCTCATCCAAACGCAAATCGGCAGCCGTCATGCCAGGTCGCCACGGCGTAAGACGTGCGTCCGACGACTGGCTGCGCACCGAGGCAGACCAGGAGCTCACGAAGGCAGACATCGACACATCCCAGACATCGATCCATGCCGCAGCGCCCACAGGCCACGGGCGGCGCGGCCACGCATCGGCTTCAATGTACGAAGCGCCGTGAAATCCGTCATTCACGATTCGAGCCGAAATCTTGCCTTCTTGTGCCATCCCCCCTTCAAAGCGGCCAGAAGGCGCCGATACTCCAAGGCAACCCAGCGCAAAGCCCAAACCCGGCGGACCGATGGAGACCATCGCCCCACTGTTCATCTCGACCGGTCTGACCCAGGCCCTGTACGCCATGGGCTGGACCATGGTCGCGGCCCTCCTTCGCGAGCACCGCCGCACCGCCTGGCATTTCGTGGGCTTTTGCGGCTTCCATGCCGCCGCCTTGTTGCTCATGGCCGGCCGCGGCTCGGTCGAGCCGTGGTGGAGCGTCACGGGGTCCAACCTGTGCCTGATCGCCTCCTACCTGATGGTGTGGCGCGGCGTCACCGCGTTTTTCGCACTGGAAGATCAGACCCGCGAGCGCCGCCTCGTCGGCCTGGCCGCCGTGCTAGCGTCCCTGTGGATCGGCCCCGAATCTGAGCACACGCCGTGGCGCGTGGTGGTGGTCAGCGCCGTGGTCGTGTGGACCATCGTGCGCTCCGTCATGGCCGTGCACCATGCGCTGAAACACGAATTCGGTGCGCGTCTGGCCTGGGCCATCGATGGCACCGCCTTGCTGATGGCCGTGCTGCTGAGTCTGCGCGCGCTGCGGGTCCTGCTCGCCCCCAGCCCCGACACCGACATCGTCTCCACCACGGCGGCTCACCCCAGCTTCGCCTACGCTGCGCAGATCGTCTCGGCCTTCATCAACTTCGCCTATGGCGGCATGCTGATGGCGCGCGTCATGCGCCGCCTCGATGCGCTGTCACGCACCGACGGGCTCACCGGCCTGCTCAACCGGCGGGCCATGGGCGAAGCCCTGCGCGACGAATGGTCGCGGTTCCAACGGCACCGCAGCCCGATGTCCGTGGCCCTGATCGACATCGATCACTTCAAAGCCGTCAACGACACCCATGGCCATGACGTGGGCGACCAGGTCTTGCAGCATGTCGCGCACCGCTTGCAAACCCACGTGCGCCCCAACGACCGGCTCTCGCGCCACGGCGGCGAGGAGTTCTTGCTGCTGATGCCCTCGACCGACGCCGCTGGCGCCCAACGGGCCTGCCAACGGCTATGCCACCTGATCGCCAGCACCCCTGTGTCCACCACCGCCGGCCCCTTGCCGGTCACGGTCAGCATCGGCCTGACCAGTGCCCGCCCATCCGACGAGCGCATCGACACGGTCCTGATTCGCGCCGACCAAGCGCTGTACGCTTGCAAGCGCAGTGGCCGCAACCGCGTCATGGCCATGTAAGGCAAGATGAGGCAAGCCAGCCCGCCAGCTGGCCCGCGACGAAAACAGCGACGAAAACATCGACAAAAAACAAAAACGCCAGCCTGCTTGGGCTGGCGTCTCGTTTTGCCATTTTTGTTTGCCGTTTTCGTTTGTTGTGGTTTTCGTGTGTCGTCGCGTGTTGGTTGCGGGGGCAGGATTTGAACCTGCGACCTTTGGGTTATGAGCCCAACGAGCTACCAGACTGCTCCACCCCGCGTCAGAAGCTAAGATTCTAGCACGGAATTTTGCTGCGTCGCAAGATGACTCAGGGTCGCAAACCCACGGCGGCCAAGCTTTGCAAGAACCGCTCGGGCGACTGAAAGCCGATCACCCGCGCCCCGTCCACCTCGCGCCCCTGGGCATCGAAAAACACGATCCCCGGCGGCCCGAACAAGCGGAAGCGTCGCAACAAGGCTCGGTCTTGGGGGCTGTTGCGTGTCACATCGGCTTGCAGCAACAAGGCGGCCGACAGCGCCGACTGCACGCGCGGGTCCTTGAAGGTCCAGACCTCCATCTCCTTGCACGACACGCACCAGTCCGCATAGAAATCCAGCATCACCGGCCGCCCGGCCGTGGCCACGATGCGCTCCAATTCCTCCACACTGGCCACGCGCTGGAAGCGCAGCCCGGTCGATGCCGGCGTGTCCACGCGAGCGGCCCAATGACGCAACGGCTGCCAAGGATCGCTCCCGCCCGAGGCTGCACCAACCAATTGCAGCACGCCCAACACCGCCAGCACCATCCCCACGCCCTTGAAAAAGCGGGCCCAGCCACGCGCCCCCGCAGGCAGGCTGTCGAACACCCGCAGATAGACGGCCGACACCAGCAGCAGCGCGCCCCACAGCAGCATCGACACCGGCCCGGGCAAAACCGACTGCAGCATCCACAGGGCCAAGGCCAACAACAGCACACCAAAGAAATGCTTGACATGCTCCATCCAAGCCCCCGCGCGTGGCAACCAATGGCCAGCCGAAGCCCCCAGCAACAGCAGCGGCACGCTCATGCCCCCAGCCAGCGCGAACAACGCCGCCCCCCCCAAGACCACGTCACGCGTCTGACTGATGTAGACCAACGCCGCAGCCAAGGGGGCGGCCACGCACGGGCTCACGATCAAGGCAGACAGCCCCCCCATCACGAACACCCCTCCCAGCCGACCGCCGCGTGTGCGCCCGCTGGCTTGGGTGAGCCGTTCACGCCAAACGCGTGGCAGCTGCAGTTCGTAAAAGCCGAACATCGACAATGCCAAGCCCACCAGCAGCGCGGCAAACAGCGCCAGCACCTCAGGCTGCTGCAGGCGCGCGGCCAACCCTTCGCCGGCCCACCCCGCAGCCACCCCCAGGGCCGTGTAAACCAAGGCCATGCCCAAGGCATAGCTGGCTGCCAGCGCCAGCCCCCGCCCGCGGGTCACCGGTCGTGATGTGGCATCGGCCTGTCCAACGATGAGCGACGACAAAATGGGCAACATCGGCAACACGCACGGCGTCAGCGACAGCAGCACCCCCGCGACCCAAAACACCGCCAACACCGCCCACCACTGTCCCGAGGCCAACACCGCCTCGATGCGTGCAGGCTGCGCCGGTGTGGACCCGCCTGCGGGCACCGGGCCGGGCGTCACCGCTGTCGAGGCCGCCGCCTGAGGCCCCGAGCCCCACAAGACCGACCAGCCCTGCGACAACACCCCCAGCGCCCCGCCCACCGGCCGATCATCGATGCGCAGCAGCTGCACGCGGTCTTGCGCGGCTCCGAAGGCCCGCAAACTCACCTCGTGCTCATGTTCCATCGGCGGATAGCACAGCCCCTGATCGGCACATCCCTGGCTGCGCACCACCAGCCGAAAACCCTCCGGCGGCGCGGCTTGCACCGGCAGCTCGATCAGCACCTCGCCCCGATAGGTTTCGACGTCTTTCTGGAACGTGGTGTCGTATTTGATCTGGCCAGACGGCAGACGCGCCGCCCCCAGCGTGGCCGCTGGCGCCGTGAAAGCAAACTGCTCACGGTACATGTAGTAGCCGTCGGCAATCTCGAATCGCAACGCCAGCGTGCGCTCGTCGATCAGTCTGGCGCTGTGACGAAAAGCTTGTTCGGGCTCCAGCACCTCTTGGCTGGCGCCCACCGCCCATGCCCAGCCCAGCGCAAGCAGTGCCAGCATCCAACGGCGCACCATCGACCTCACCGATCGGCCCCTTTCACGTTGGCAAACACCCAGGCCAGGTACGGCGCATGACCGTCCTGCACCTGCAGCGCGAGCAATTCCGGCACCTCATAAGGGTGCCACTGCGACAAGCGCTCCTTCAGTCGCGGCCAAGCCTCGCGGGTGGTCTTGATCCACATCAGCCACTCGGCGGCCTCCTCCACCTGCCCCTGCCACCGATAAATGGACTGCGCCGAGCCCAACAGGTTCACGCAGGCCGCCAAAGACTCCTCCACCAGCTGCCGAGCCAGACGGCGAGCCGTGGCTTCATCGGGGGCCGTGCTCAGCGCCACCAGCACCTCGGATGCAGCCATATCGTCCATGATCCACCCCTCAACGGTAGAAGCGCCGGCGCGTCATCACCAGCGCCACATAGTAGCCCCCGGCGGCGTACAGGCCCAACACCGCCAGCGCCCGCCCCCAGTCGGCCGGCCACTGGCCCACCACCAACGGGCGCACGATCTCCACCGCCGCCGTCAGCGGCAACACCCTGGCCACCGACTGCAACACCGGCGGCAATTGCTCCAGCGGGAAATACACCCCGGACAGGAAGGTCATCGGCGTGAGCACCAGGGTGAAGTAGTACGTGAAGAAATCGTAGTTGCGAGCCAACGCATTGAACACCAAGGCCACCGAGGCGAACGTGATCCCCACCACGAACAGCAAGGGCACCGCCAACAGCAGGGTCGGTGCACGGCTGATGTTCAGCGCGATCAACACCGCGGCGATCGCCACGGCCGAAAACAACGCTTTGAGCGCCGCCCACAACATCTCGGCGAACACGATGTCGTCCAAGCTCACCGGGGCATTCATGATGCCGTCCCAGGTCTTTTGCACATGCATGCGTGAAAAGGCCGAGTACAGCGCTTCGAAAGAAGCCGCATACATCGTGCTCATGCAAATGCTGCCCGAGGCGAGAAACACGATGTAAGGCAAGCCCTGCACCTCGCCCACCAACGCGCCCAAGCCATAGCCAAAGGCCACCAGCACGATCAACGGCTCGGCAATGTTGCCCAGCAGACTCGGCACGGCCAGCTTGCGCCAAACCAACAAATTCCGCTGCACCACCGGCCAGACACGGCGGCTCAGCCGAGGCGGCGCGTAAAACGATTCGGGCATGATTCGGCAGACCTCATGAAGTCAGGCATCGTCGCGGATCTGCCGCCCCGTGAGCTTGAGAAACAGATCCTCCAAATTGGCAGGACGATGCAGGTATCTCACCCCAGCCAGATCGGCCAAGCGCTGCAACACCGGCTGCGGCCGGTTCACATACAAAAACGTGGTCTCCCCGCTGCGCTCGACCCGCTCGCACAAGGGCTGGAGCTGCTGTGCCGCCTGCCGCGCCCCCTGGCCATACACCTCGATCACATCGGACTCCAAATGCTCGGCAATCAAGCCGCGTGGCGTGCCCTCGGCGATCTTGCGCCCATGGTCCAACACGATGAGCCGATCGCACAAACGCTCGGCCTCGTCCATGAAATGGGTCGTCAGCAGGATGGACTTGCCTTGCTGCAGCAACTCTTTGAGCCGCTCCCACATCAAGTGGCGCGCCTGCGGGTCCAGCCCCGTGGTCGGCTCATCCAGCAGCAGCAAGTCCGGGTCATTCACCAAGGCCCGTGCCAAGCTCAGGCGTCGCCGCATGCCGCCGGACAACTCCGCCGGCTTGGCCTGTGCCTTCGATTGCAGCGCCGCAAACTGCAACAACATCGGCACTCGCTGCGCCACCACGGCGCCAGGCAAGCCGAAATAGCGCGCGAAAACGATCAAGTTCTCCGCACACGAAAAATCCGGGTCCAGGCTGTCGAACTGGCTGACCACGCCCAAGCGCTGCTTGATCTCCCTCAGCCGCTCGGGCACCGACATCCCAAACGCCGTGATGCGCCCGGACTGCGGCGCCGTCAGCCCCAGGCACATCCGGATCGTCGTCGTCTTGCCGGCCCCGTTGGGCCCGATCACGCCCAAGCATTCCCCAGCGCGGATCTCGAAACTGAGGCCATCGACCACCGTGTGGCCGTTGTAACGCTTGACCAAGTGCTCGACGGCAAACAGCGGCGCAGACGGAGACGAGGCGGACATAGACCTGCCAGTGTGCCAAAGAGCCGGATTCCTCGCCCGCAGACGGCCATTGCCGCCCACCGGCCCCCTCCAAAGACGGCCCCTCCAAAGAGGCCCATACAAAAACAAGGGGCCGGCACAAGGCCGGCCCCCGGAAGCCTATCGCCAGCGCCGGCGTCTGCCGACGCCCAACCGACTTACTCGGCCGCCTCGGTCTTGGCCGCCTCGACCTTGGCCGCTTCGGCCTCGGTCGGCTCGGGGCGATCCACCAGCTCGACATACGCCATCGGCGCGTTGTCGCCCACGCGGAAGCCCATCTTCAGGATGCGGGTGTAGCCCCCCGGCCGGGTTTTGTAGCGTTCGCCCAGCACATTGAACAGCTTCACCACGTTGTCACGGTTGCGCAGACGGGCAAACGCCAAGCGCTTGTTTGCCACCGTCGGCTCCTTGCCCAGCGTGATCAGCGGCTCGACGATGCGGCGCAGTTCCTTGGCCTTGGGCAGCGTGGTTTTGATGGCCTCGTGCTCGATCAGCGCATTGGCCATGTTGCGCAGCATCGCGAGACGGTGCTCGGAGGTGCGGTTGAGTTTGCGAAGTCCGTGACGATGACGCATGGTGCATTCCTTTCTTTATCCAAAACTTCCGGCCGTATCAGGTACCGGAAGGTGCACACGATTCATGAAACGAAGGCTGCGGATCCGCCCCCGGGGCCGATCCGGCGGCCGCGCCCTCGCAAGAGGGCCGGCCGATGTCAGCGCTTGTCCAAACCAGACGGCGGCCAGTTCTCCAGACGCACGCCCAACGTGAGGCCCCGCGAGGCCAACACTTCCTTGATTTCGTTGAGCGACTTGCGGCCCAGGTTCGGGGTCTTGAGCAGCTCGGTCTCCGTACGCTGAATCAAGTCGCCGATGTAGTAGATGTTCTCGGCCTTCAAGCAGTTGGCCGAGCGCACCGTCAACTCCAGCTCGTCCACCGGACGCAGCAAGATCGGGTCGAAGGTCTGGCTGCGCGGCATGGCCGGCTCGAAGCCGGGCAGATCGCTGCCTTCCAACTGGGCAAAGACGGCCAGCTGCTCGACCAGGATCTTGGCCGAGGCCCGGATCGCCTCCTCCGGAGAGATCGCGCCATTGGTCTCGATCTCCATCACCAGCTTGTCCAGGTCGGTGCGCTGCTCCACACGGGCGCTTTCCACCGTGTAGCTCACCCGCTTGACCGGCGAGAACGAGGCGTCCAGCACGATGCGGCCGATGGCTTTGGTGGGCTCGTCGCCGAAGCGGCGCAGGGTACCAGGCACATAGCCACGCCCCTTCTCCACCTTGATCTGCATGTCCAGCTTGCCCCCCTGGGCCAAGTGGGCGATCACATGGTCGGGATTG
The DNA here is from genome assembly GCF_000381125.1 of Caldimonas manganoxidans ATCC BAA-369. Classification (GTDB taxonomy): domain Bacteria; phylum Pseudomonadota; class Gammaproteobacteria; order Burkholderiales; family Burkholderiaceae_C; genus Caldimonas; species Caldimonas manganoxidans. The sequence goes on along the minus strand of NZ_KB905956.1, from coordinate 15,718 downwards.
ATGATCTCGACATCATGCGGCGTCTGAATGTCACCGGCCGTCACCGGGCCTTCGCCTTCCTTGCGCAGCACCAAGGTGACTTCATCGCGGTTGTGCAGACGGAACACCACGCCCTTCAGATTGAGCATGATGTGCACCACGTCTTCCTGCACTCCGTCGATGGTCGAGTACTCGTGCAGCACGCCGGCAATCGTCACTTCGGTGGGCGCATAACCCACCATCGACGACAGCAGCACACGGCGCAAGGCGTTGCCCAGCGTGTGGCCATAACCGCGCTCGAAGGGCTCCAGCGTCACCTTGGCTCGGTGACCGCCCAGCGGCTCGACATTGATGGCCTTGGGTTTCAGCAGATTGGTTTGCATGAGGTCTTCCTGTCAATACCCTCGGCTCGTTACACCGATAAGGCTGATGGACCGCCTGGTGCCAGGCACCAGGTTCTTTGAAAACACGCTTGGCGCCTCGTGCCACCCGAAAGGACGCGAGGCCGCCTTCGGCATCAACGCGAGTACAGTTCGACGATCAGCGATTCGTTGATCTCGGCACCGAATTCATCACGGTCGGGCGTCTTCTTGAACACGCCTTCGAGCTTGCTGCCGTCCACCTGCACCCAACCCGGCAATCCGATTTGCTGGGCCAGCTTGAAGGCCTCCTGCACGCGCAGCTGCTTCTTGGCCTTCTCGGCCACGGCCACCACGTCACCGGGCTTGACCAGGTAGGACGGGATGTTGACGCACTGCCCATTGACCGTAATGCCCTTGTGCGACACCAGCTGGCGGGCTTCCGCACGCGTGGAGCCAAAGCCCATGCGATAGACGACGTTGTCCAGACGCGACTCCAGCAACTGCAGCAAATTCGCACCGGTGTTGCCCTTGCGGCGCTCGGCCTCGGCGAAATAACGTCGGAACTGACGCTCCAGCACGCCGTACATGCGCTTGACCTTTTGCTTCTCGCGCAACTGCAGGCCGTAGTCCGAGGTGCGAGACCCCGACGTGCGGCCGTGCTGGCCGGGCTTGCTGTCGAACTTGGCTTTGTCCCCGATGGCGCGGCGGGCGCTCTTCAGGTAGAGATCGGTGCCTTCACGGCGGGAGAGTTTGGCCTTGGGGCCGAGATAACGTGCCACTTGAGTCTTTCCTCAAAAATCTGACGCCGCCGCTTGCGCGGCTGCGCGAGTCCGGAAGCGGAATGTCGATGCTCTGTCGATCGCGTCCGGACGGTGGGCTTCAACGAAACCGCCGGCCCAGGTGCCTCACAACACCGGCCGGCGAACCAAAACACACAATTCTATTAGATGCGACGACGCTTTGGCGGGCGGCAACCATTGTGCGGGATCGGCGTCACGTCGGAAATCGAGGTGATGCGAATGCCCAGCGCCGCCAACGCGCGCACCGAGGACTCCCGCCCGGGCCCGGGCCCCTTGATCTCGACGTCCAGGTTCTTGATGCCCTGCTCCTGCGCAGCGCGTCCGGCCATTTCGGCGGCCACCTGGGCGGCAAACGGAGTGGACTTGCGCGAGCCCTTGAAACCCTGACCACCGGAAGAAGCCCAGGCCAACGCGTTGCCCTGGCGGTCGGTGATCGTGATGATCGTGTTGTTGAACGAGGCGTGGACGTGCGCGATGCCGTCCGCAACGTTTTTGCGGACCTTCTTGCTCACGCGGCGGGCAGCGGTGTTCGCAGGTGACTTGGCCATGAATACCTTCTTTCAATCAGCGTGATTGCGGCGGCTTACTTCTTCAACGCCACGCCGGCTTTGCGCGGCCCCTTGCGGGTACGGGCGTTGGTACGAGTGCGCTGGCCGCGCACAGGCAGGCCGCGACGATGGCGGAAACCGCGGTAGCAACCCAAATCCATCAAGCGCTTGATATTGATCGACATCTCGCGGCGCAAGTCGCCCTCGATGGTCAGCTTGCCCACTTCTTCCCGGATTTTCTCCAGGTCGGCGTCGGTCAAATCCTTGATCTTCTTGTCATACGGAATCGCGCAGGCGTCGCAGATCTTCTGCGCCGTCGAGCGGCCGATGCCGTAGATCGCGGTCAGACCGATCTCGGTGTGCTTGTGGGGCGGGATGTTGATACCAGCAATACGTGCCATGTGCGTCCTCTAACTCGCGTTCATCCGGGGCGGCGCTGCCGCTCAGCCCTGGCGCTGCTTGTGGCGCGGGTCGGTGCAAATCACGCGAACCACGCCATTGCGGCGGATGATCTTGCAATTGCGGCAGATCCTTTTGACAGATGCCGAAACTTTCATGGTCTTCTCCTTGACCTTTCAGTTGCTCACTTCGCTCGAAACACGATGCGAGCGCGACTCAAATCGTAGGGCGTGAGTTCGACGGTCACCTTGTCGCCGGGCAGGATGCGGATGTAATGCATGCGCATCTTGCCCGAAATGTGACCGAGCACCACGTGCCCGTTCTCCAACTTCACGCGAAACGTGGCATTGGGCAAGTTTTCGATCACTTCGCCCTGCATTTGAATGACGTCGTCTTTCGCCATGCGTGTTCGTTCGTTTCGCTGACGGCCTGTCTCAACCGGCCTTGAAATTTGCCTTCTTCAGCAGCGATTCATACTGCTGCGACATCACATAGGACTGCACCTGAGCCCAGAAGTCCATCGTCACGACCACGATGATCAGCAACGAGGTGCCGCCGAAATAAAACGGCACGTTGTACTTCAAGATCAAAAACTCAGGCAGCAAACACACCGCGGTGATGTACAGCGCGCCCGCCAGGGTCAGACGCGACAAGATTTTGTCGATGTAACGCGCCGTCTGCTCGCCCGGACGGATGCCCGGAATGAAGGCACCGCTTTTCTTCAAGTTGTCTGCAGTCTCACGGCTGTTGAACACCAACGCCGTATAGAAAAAGCAGAAGAACACAATCGCCGCGGCATACAGCATCACATAGACCGGTTGGCCCGGATGCAAGGCGTCGGCAATGTTCTTCAGCCAACGCAGGCTGTCGCCCGTGCTGAACCAACTCACCACCGTGGCCGGCAGCAAGATGATCGACGAGGCAAAGATCGGCGGGATCACCCCGGCCATGTTCAACTTCAGGGGCAAGTGCGAGGCCTGCCCCCCGTAGATCCGGTTACCGACCTGGCGCTTGGCGTAATTCACCAAGATCTTGCGCTGCCCCCGCTCCACGAACACCACGAAGTAGGTGACCAGCGCCACGAGCACGATGATCGCCAGGCTCACGATGATGCTCATCGCCCCCGTGCGCACCAGCTCGAAAAGCCCTCCGATGGCATTGGGCAGGCCGGCCACGATGCCCGCGAAAATCAGGATCGAAATGCCATTGCCCAGGCCGCGCTCGGTGATTTGCTCGCCCAGCCACATCAAGAACATGGTTCCCGCGGTCAGGCTGATCATGGCCGTCACGCGAAAGCCGAACCCAGGATTGAGGACCAAGCCGGGCGAGCTTTCCAAGGCGATGGCGATCGACACCGACTGGAAAATCGCCAGCCCCAGGGTGCCATAGCGCGTGTACTGCGTGATCTTGCGACGACCCGCCTCACCCTCTTTCTTCAGCTGTTCGAGCGTGGGCACGACGTAGGTCATCAACTGCATGATGATCGACGCCGAAATGTAGGGCATGATGCCCAGCGCGAACACGGTGAAACGCGACAGCGCCCCCCCCGAGAACATGTTGAACAGGCTCAGGATGCCGCCTTGTTGGCTGCGGAAAAGCTCCTGCAGCTGGTTGGGGTCGATCCCCGGCACCGGGATGTGCGCCCCAATGCGGTAGACGACCAGCGCCATGACCAGGAAAAACAGCCGGCGACGCAGATCGCCGAACTTCCCGGTCTTGGCCAACTGACTTGCGTTGCTTGCCACGGCTAAGGTGTCCTCGTGAGCCTAGTCTTTGCTTGCGGCGCGTTACTCGACGATGGAGCCGCCAGCGGCCTCGATCGCCTTCTTGGCGCCGGCGGTGGCCGCCAGGCCCTTGAGCACGACCTTGCGGGTGAGCTCGCCCGAAGCGATCACCTTGACTTGACGCACCAGCTCGCCGACCAAGCCGGCTTGCTTGAGCGCAAGCAGATCGATCTCGGTGGCTTCCAGACGCTGCAGGTCACTCAGGCGCACCTCGGCGTTGAACTTCAGGCTCTGCGACTTGAAGCCGCGCTTGGGCAGCCGCCGCTGCAAGGGCATTTGACCGCCTTCGAAGCCCACCTTGTGGAAGCCCCCAGCACGCGACTTTTGGCCCTTGTGGCCGCGACCAGCCGTTTTGCCCAGGCCCGAACCGATGCCACGGCCCACGCGGCGCTTGGCGTGCTTGGAGCCCGCAGCCGGCTTGATGGAGTTGAGTTGCATGATCGTCCTCAGCCTGCCTGAACCACCTGCACCAGGTAGCTCACCTTGTTGATCATTCCGCGCACGGCGGGAGTGTCTTCCAGCACCGATTCGCTATTGAGCTTGCGCAGGCCCAAGCCGCGCACGGTGGCGCGGTGATCGGCCCGCGTGCCGATCACGCTGCGAACCAGCTTGACTTTCAGGGTCTTTTTCTCAGCCATGTCGTTCTCCTGCCCGTCAGTTGAACAGCTCTTCAACCGACTTGCCGCGCTTGGCCGCGATCTCGGCCGGTGTGGAGCAGCGCTTCAGAGCATCCAGCGTGGCGCGCACCATGTTGTACGGGTTGGTCGAACCATGGCTCTTGGCCACGATGTCGGTCACGCCCATGACTTCGAAAATCGCTCGCATCGGACCGCCGGCGATGATGCCGTCACCAGGCTTGGCCGGGGCCATCAGCACCTTGGCCGCGCCATGCTGACCCACGACGTTGTGATGCAAGGTGCCATTCTTCAGGCTGACCTTGAACATGTTGCGGCGCGCCTGCTCCATGGCCTTTTGCACGGCCACCGGCACCTCACGGGCTTTGCCCTTGCCCATGCCGATGCGCCCATCGCCATCACCCACCACGGTCAAGGCCGCAAAACCGAGAATGCGACCGCCCTTGACCACTTTGGTGACGCGGTTGACCGCGATCATCTTTTCGCGCAGACCGTCGTCGCGACCTTCGTCCGCCACTTTCGGTTGAAACTTTGCCATTTCGGATTCCTTGAGGTCGTGCGCTTAAAACTTCAGTCCGCCTTCGCGCGCCGCTTCGGCCAGCGCCTTCACACGGCCGTGGTAGGCAAAACCCGAACGGTCGAAGGCCACTTTCTCGATGCCAACGGCCTTGGCCTTCTCGGCGATGCGCTTGCCGACGATCTGGGCCGCCGCCACATTGCCGCCCTTGCCCTTGCCACCGAGCTGCTCGCGGACTTCCTTCTCGACCGTCGAGGCCGAAGCCAACACACGGGTGCCGTCTTCGGAGATGACGTTGGCGTAGATGTGCAGGTTGGAGCGGAACACGGTCAAGCGCGCCACACGCTGCTGGGCGATACGCAAACGCGTCTGGCGGGAGCGACGCAGGCGCTGTTCTTTCTTGTTCAACATCTGGCGGCTCCTTACTTCTTCTTGGTCTCTTTGATGACCACCTTCTCGTCCGCATAGCGGATGCCTTTACCCTTGTAGGGCTCGGGCGGACGGAAGGCGCGCACCTCGGCAGCAATCTGGCCCACCGCTTGACGGTCGGCGCCTTTGATCACGATTTCCGTCTGCGAGGGCGTCTCCACCTTGATGCCGGCGGGCATGTCCTTGACCACCGGATGGGAATAACCGATTTGCAGACTCAGCTTCTGCCCCTGAGCCTGTGCACGATAACCCACTCCCACCAAGGTCAGCTTGCGCTCGAAGCCCTTGCTGACGCCTTGCACCATGTTGGCCACCAAGGCGCGCATGGTGCCGGACATGGCATTGGCCTCGGCAGAGTCATTCACGGGCGCAAACGACAGCTTGCCGCCCTCGTTCTTGACCGTGACCAGCTTGTTCAACGGACGGGACAAGGTGCCCAGCGAGCCCTTGACGCTGATCTGGTCGGCAGTGATCGACACATCCACACCCTGGGGGATGGCGATCGGCATTTTTCCAACGCGGGACATTTGCGACCTCTCCTCGATCAAGCGACGTAGCAGAGCACTTCGCCGCCGATGCCGGCCTGACGTGCCTTACGATCCGTCATCACACCCTTGGGCGTGGTGACGATGGCCACACCCAGGCCATTCATGACCTGAGGAATCTCGTGCCGACCTTTGTAGATCCGCAAACCGGGACGGCTCACACGCTCCAGACGCTCGATCACCGGACGACCGGCGTAGTACTTCAGCGCAATTTCGAGCTCCGGCTTGGAAGCCTCGCCACGCACGACGAAGTCTTCGATGTAGCCCTCATCCTTCAGCACCTGCGCGATGGCCACTTTCAGCTTCGACGAAGGCATGCGAACACTGGCCTTCTCGACGATCTGGGCGTTGCGGATGCGGGTCAGCATGTCGGCGATAGGATCACTCATGCTCATGGGTTCTTCTCCTGATCGTGCCGATTACCAGCTGGCCTTGATGACGCCCGGGATATCGCCACGGAACGCCAAGTCGCGGATCTTGCTGCGACTCAGACCAAACAAACGGAAAGTGCCACGCGGCCGCCCGGTCAGGCCGCAACGCGCGCGCAGGCGGGTGGGGTTGGCATTGCGCGGCAGCTTTTGCAATTCCAGACGCGCCAAGTAGCGCTCCTCGTCGCTTTTCTTGGCATCGTTGGCGATGGCCTTGAGCTCGGCGTACTTCTTCGCGTACTTGGCGGCCAGCTTGCTGCGCTTGGCTTCGCGCTGAATCATGGAAACCTTGGCCATGAGCCACCTCAGTTCTTGAACGGGAAACGGAACTCGGACAGCAGCGCTTTGCACTCTTCGTCCGACTTGGCCGTCGTGGTGATGCTGATGTTGAGGCCACGCAGGGCATCAACCTTGTCGTATTCGATCTCGGGGAAGATGATCTGCTCTTTGACGCCGACGTTGTAGTTGCCGCGGCCATCGAAGGAGCGCCCCGAAATCCCACGGAAGTCACGCACACGGGGCAGCGCGATCGTCACGAAACGATCGAGGAATTCATACATGCGCACCCCTCGCAGCGTGACCATGCAACCGATGGGCACCCCCTCGCGGATCTTGAAGCCGGCAATGGCCTTGCGCGACTTGGTGATCACGGGCTTTTGCCCAGCGATCTTGGCCAGGTCGCTGACCGCATGCTCCATGACCTTCTTGTCCGACACCGCCTCGCTCACGCCCATGTTCAGCGTGATCTTGGTGATGCGCGGCACCTCCATGACCGACTTGTAGCCGAACTTCTTCATGAGGTTCGGGACGACTTTCTCGCGGTAGTACTGTTGCAGACGAGCCATCTCGAACACCTCTTACGCCTTGATCTCTTCGCCGCTGGACTTGTAGACGCGCACCTTCTTGCCGTCAGCCAGCAGCTTGAACCCGACCCGGTCAGCCTTGCCCGTCGCGGCGTTGTAAATCGCCACATTGGACTGATGGATGGGCATGGCCTTGTCGACGATGCCACCGGTCGTGCCTTTCATCGGGTTGGGGCGCACGTGTTTTTTGACCACGTTGACCCCCTCGACGACGATGTACTGCGAGTCGATGCGCGCCGTCACCGTCCCGCGCTTGCCCTTGTCGCGCCCGGTCAACACGATGACCTGGTCGCCCTTACGAATCTTGTTCATGACCTGTCCTCGGCTTGAAGCTCAAAGCACTTCGGGGGCGAGCGACACGATCTTCATGAAACGCTCGGTGCGCAGCTCGCGGGTCACCGGGCCGAAGATGCGGGTGCCGATCGGCTCCAGCTTGTTGTTCAGGAGCACGGCCGCGTTGCCATCGAACTTGATCACCGAGCCGTCCTGACGACGCACCCCCTTGGCCGTACGCACGACCACCGCGCTATACACCTCGCCCTTCTTGACGCGGCCGCGCGGCGCAGCTTCCTTGATGCTGACCTTGATGATGTCGCCAATCCCGGCATAACGGCGCTTGGACCCGCCCAGCACCTTGATGCACATGACGGACTTGGCGCCAGTGTTGTCGGCGACGTCGAGTCGCGATTGCATTTGAATCATGAAAGTCCCCAACTTCTCCCGCCGAATCCCCCCGTGCCCATCACGGAAAAGGCAAAGCGGTCAGTCTTGGGCCCGTCGAATGCCTACCCGATGGCAGACACCCGCTTGGGCGAAGCCGGCGCGCTCTGACTTTGGCTCAAGCACCGCCGCTGATGCTCGTACCAGCTTGTGCTCGTACCAGCTCGCGCTCGTACCACACGCAGCCTTTGGTGCACGCAAAATCAGCCGATTTCCGGCGAAGCTGCATATTGTCGTAGAAGTTTTTTCTCGCGTCAACTGCTCTGAACCCCCTGGGGCGCCCCCGGCCCGCCTCGCAAGGGGTGTCGGGCCGGGCGCCGGCCGCACGCGCAGTGCGCCTGCTGCGCCGCCAGGCCCCGGGAAGCTCAGCCGCGCAAGGCCTGGGCCTGCTTCAGCAGGGTGGCCGCATCGCTCACCTCGAACTTGCCGGGGGCCTCGATGTTCAGCGTCTTGACCACCCCGTCGACGACCAACATCGAATACCGTTGGGATCGCACCCCCATGCCCCGGGCGGTCAGATCCAGCGTCAGACCCGTGGCGCGCGCAAAGTCAGCGCTGCCGTCGGCCATCATGCGCACTTTGCCGGCCGTCTTCTGCTCGCGGCCCCAAGCGCCCATCACGAACGCATCGTTGACCGCCACGCACCAGATTTCATCCACGCCGGCGGCCTTGAAGGCGTCGGCCAATTCCAGGTAGCCCGGCAGGTGCTTGGCCGAACACGTCGGGGTGAACGCGCCGGGCACGCCAAAAATGGCCACCGTCTTGCCCGCGGTGGACTGGTGGATGTCGAAGCTGTTCGGGCCGATCGAGCAGCCCTGCCCCTCGACCTCGATAAATTCCTGCAGCGTACCGGCTGGCAGCTTGTCACCGACTTTGAGCATCGTCGTCTCCTGGGTTGCTTGGGATGATGAACACCGGCCACGGATGTGAAAACGGCCGGCCGCCAGTGTGAGGCGAACCGGCCGTTTTCGCCGGCGGGCGGCCCGGAAACCCAGGCCGCCAGCGGGCCGTTCAGACCCTGGGGGTCAGACCTCGCGGGCCCTTTCGATCAGGCGGGTGACATACCAGGCCTTGGTCTTGGACACCGGACGACCCTCGGCAATCTCCACCAGATCGCCCATTTTGTACTCGCCCTTTTCGTCATGGGCGTGGTACTTGCGCGAACGGGCCACGATCTTGCCGTACAGCTCGTGCTTGGTACGACGCTCGACCAAGACGGTGACGGTCTTGGCCCGCTTGTCACTCACCACACGCCCAATCAGCGTGCGAGTGTTCTTCACGGCGCCTTGAGCTTGCGTCATTTCGCGGCTCCTTCCCTCTTCTTCTGCGCCAGGATGGTCTTGACGCGAGCGATGTCACGGCGGGTCTTGCCCAGCGCAGCCGTGTTGCTCAGCTGCTGGGTTCCCTTTTGCATGCGCAGCCCGAAATGGGCCTTGAGCAAGTCTGCCAATTCCTTCTCCAGGCCAGCGACGTCCTTGCTACGCAGTTCAGATGCTTTCATGTCGATACTCCGAATGCGGTTCAGGCGCCGATCTGACGGCTCACGAAGATGGTCTTCAGCGGCAGCTTGGCCGCAGCCAGCTGGAAGGCCTCGCGGGCGAGTTGCTCGGGCACGCCGTTGATCTCATACAGCACTTTGCCCGGCTGGATCTCGGCCACCCAATATTCGGGATTGCCTTTGCCGTTACCCATACGCACTTCGGCGGGTTTCTGGGAAATCGGCTTGTCCGGGAAGATGCGGATCCAAATGCGGCCGCCACGTTTGACGTGACGGGAAATCGCACGGCGGGCCGCCTCGATTTGGCGGGCCGTGATGCGGCCGCGCTCGGTGGCCTTCAAGCCGAAATCACCGAACGCCACGGTCGCACCGCGGGTGGCCACGCCCGTGTTGCGGCCTTTTTGCTCCTTGCGGTATTTGCGACGAGCAGGTTGCAGCATGTCTTATTCTCCTTTGACCTCGCCGGCGGGCGAAGCCGCTTTGCGCACGCGCTTGACGGCCGTCTTGGGCGCGTCCGCGGCCTCGGCCGGCTTGTCACTGCCGTCGGCCGGCGCTTCATTGCGGCCGGCCGCAGTGCGCGCAGCGCCGCGCGGGGGACGCCGATCGCCCGCAGGGCGGTCGCTGCGCGGGCCGCGACGGCCACGGCGGTCATCTTCCGGACGCTCCTCGGTCTTGGCCGTCGGCTGCTCGCCGCGACCCAGACGCTCGCCTTTGTAGACCCACACTTTGACGCCGATGACGCCATACGTGGTCTTGGCTTCCGAGAAGCCATAGTCGATGTCGGCACGCAGGGTGTGCAGAGGCACGCGACCCTCACGGTACCACTCGGTCCGCGCGATTTCGATGCCGTTGAGTCGGCCGGAGGACATGATCTTGATGCCCTGTGCGCCCAGTCGCATCGCGTTTTGCATCGCGCGCTTCATGGCGCGGCGGAACATGATGCGCTTTTCGAGCTGCTGGGTGATCGAATCGGCAATGAGCTGCGCATCGATCTCGGGCTTGCGCACCTCCTCGATGTTCACCGCCACGGGCACGCCCAAGCGCTTGGCCAACTCGGCCTTGAGGCTTTCGATGTCCTCGCCCTTCTTGCCGATCACCACACCCGGGCGCGCCGAGAAAATCGTGATGCGAGCATTCTTGGCAGGGCGCTCGATCAGGATGCGCGAGACGGCAGCATTCTTCAGACGCTGCTTCAGATACTCGCGCACCTGCAGGTCATCGGCCAACATCTGGCTGAAATTGCGGTTGGACGCATACCAGCGCGACGCCCAGGCACGGGTGACGGGCAGCCGGAAACCGGTCGGATGGATTTTCTGTCCCATGGTTCTCTTTCTGCCCCTTAGTTGCCGACGGTCACAAAGATGTGGCAGGTGGGCTTGCTGATGCGATTGCCACGGCCCTTGGCCCGGGCGGTAAAGCGCTTCAGCGTGGTGCCTTGCTCCACGTAGATCGTCTTGACTTTCAGCTCATCGATGTCGGCACCGGCGTTGTGCTCGGCGTTGGCGATGGCGGACTCCAGCGCCTTCTTGATGATGCCTGCAGCCTTCTTGCGCGTGAATGTCAGAATGTCGAGGGCCTGGTCGACCTTTTTGCCGCGGATCATGTCAGCCACCAGACGGCCTTTGTCGACCGACAGGCGCACACCGCGAACGATTGCTCTGGTTTCCATCGCCGCTCCTTACTTCTTCGCCTTCTTGTCCGCGGGGTGACCCTTGAACGTGCGGGTCAGCGCGAACTCGCCGAGTTTGTGGCCGACCATTTGGTCGGTCACATACACCGGCACGTGTTGCTTACCGTTGTGCACCGCGATCGTCAGACCGATGAATTCAGGCAGGATCGTCGAGCGACGCGACCAGGTCTTGATCGGCTTCTTGTCCTTGGTCTCGACGGCCTTCTCGACCTTGGCCATCAGGTGGTGGTCGACGAACGGGCCTTTCTTGAGTGAACGAGCCATAGCGTCCTCTTATTTCTTGCGGCGCGAGACGATCATCGTCTGAGTGCGCTTGTTGCGACGGGTGCGGTAGCCCTTGGTCAAGGTATTCCACGGCGACACGGGCGCGCGGGCCTCACCGGTGCGACCCTCACCACCACCGTGCGGGTGGTCGATCGGGTTCATCGCGACGCCACGCACGGTCGGGCGGATCCCCCTCCAGCGCACCGCGCCGGCCTTGCCGTACTGACGCAGGCTGTGTTCTTCGTTGCTGACCTCGCCGATCGTGGCACGGCACTCGATGTGGATCTTGCGAACCTCACCCGAACGCAACCGGACCTGCGCATAAGCGCCTTCGCGAGCCATCAACACGGCCGACGTCCCAGCCGAACGGGCGATTTGAGCCCCCTTGCCCGGCAACATCTCGATGCAGTGGATGGTCGAACCCACCGGAATGTTGCGGATGGGCAGCGCATTGCCCGCTTTGATCGGGGCGTCCGAGCCGCTGAGCACGGTCGCCCCCACCTCCAACCCCTTCGGGGCGATGATGTAACGACGCTCGCCGTCCGCATAGCACAACAATGCGATATGCGCCGTGCGGTTCGGGTCGTACTCGATACGCTCGACCTTGGCGGGAATACCGTCTTTGTTGCGACGGAAGTCGATCACACGGTAGTGATGCTTGTGCCCACCCCCCTTGTGACGGGTGGTGATGTGACCGTTGTTGTTACGGCCGGCGTTCTGCTTCTGGGGCTCGATCAAAGACTTCTCGGGAGCGCCCTTGTGCAGGTGCTTGTGCACCACTTTCACCACGGCGCGACGGCCGGGCGAGGTGGGCTTGAGTTTGATGACGGCCATTTACGCAGCCTCCCCAGAGAAGTTGAGCTCCTGGCCTTCCTTCAGCGACACATAGGCCTTCTTGACGTGATCACGCCGACCCATGGAACGACCGAAGCGCTTGACCTTGCCCTTCTGATTCACCACCTGCACGCCCTCGACCTCGACCTTGAACAGCAGCTCCACAGCCGCTTTGATCTCGGGCTTGGTGGCGTCGCGCAGGACCTTGAACAACACCTGATTGTGCTTTTCCGCAACCGCGGTCGCCTTTTCCGAGACGATGGGAGCGACCAGCACCTGCATCAGGCGGCCTTCATTGAATTTCGGGGCGCTCATGCCAGCATCTCCTTGAGCTGCTCGATCGCGGCCTTGGTCACGAGCACCTTCTTGTAGTGCACCAGCGACACCGGATCGGCGTAGCGGGGCTCGACGACGAGCACATTGGCCAGATTGCGCGACGCCAGATACAAGTTTTCGTCGATCTGGTCGGCAATCACCAGCACGGACTCCAGGCCCATGGCCTTGAATTTGGCCGCCAACAGCTTGGTTTTGGGCGCCTCGACTTTCAGCGAGTCCACCACGGCCAGGCGACCTTCGCGGGCCAGCTGCGAGAAGATGGCAGCCATGCCGGCGCGGTACATCTTCTTGTTGACTTTGTGCGTGAAGTTTTCGTTGGGGCTGTTCGGGAAAATCCGACCACCGCCACGCCACAGCGGCGATGAGGTCATCCCGGCACGCGCACGGCCGGTCCCCTTTTGCCGCCAAGGCTTCTTGGTGGAGTGCTTGACCGCCCCACGATCCTTCTGGGCACGGGTGGCCTGGCGAGCGTTGGCTTGGTAAGCCACCACCACCTGGTGCACCAGGGCCTCGTTGTATTCACGACCGAAAACGGTATCGGGCGCGTCGATCTTGGCCGACGACTGACCCTGTTCATTCAGGAGCTCGAGCTGCATCAGTTGGCCCCTTCTTTCTTGGCCTTGGCCTTGACGGCCGGGCGCACGACCACATGGCCACCCTTGGCGCCAGGCACAGCCCCTTTGACCAGCAGCAGCTGGCGAGCCTCATCGACGCGCACGATGTCCAAGTTTTGTACGGTGACGGTCACATCCCCCAGGTGCCCGGACATTTTCTTGCCAGGGAACACACGGCCCGGATCCTGAGCCATCGAGATCGACCCAGGAACGTTGTGCGAGCGGCTGTTGCCGTGGGAGGCACGCTGCGAACCGAAGTTGTGACGCTTGATGGTGCCGGCGAAGCCCTTACCGATGGAGGTTCCCTGCACATCGACCGCCTGACCCGCCGAGAACATCGTCACCGGCAACACAGCGCCCGGCTTGTACTCGGCCGCCACCTCGGCGGAGACACGAAACTCCTTGAGGATCTCGCCCGCCTCGATGCCGGCCTTGGCGAAATGACCGGCTTCAGGCTTGGTCACACGGGAAGCCTTGCGGGTGCCAAACGCCACCTGGATGGCGTTGTAGCCGTCGGTCTCCACGGTTTTGACCTGAGCCACACGGTTGTTCGACACGTCGAGCACCGTCACCGGCACGGCATCGCCGTCGCCCGTGAAGATGCGCATCATGCCCACCTTGCGGCCCAGCAATCCGAGACGATTGCTAAGACTCATTGTTTTCTCCAATGCTCGACAACGATTGGCCGAGCTGACCTGATGCACGAAGACCGAACGGCGCCGGCTTCGCAACCACAAACCACAAAGGCCCACTTTCGGTGGGCGGCCTTGTGGTAAAGAGAATGATTGTAGCAGACGCGGCCTGCCCCGCAAGCCAGCCCGCGCCTTGCGGGGTTTACTGCAACTTGATTTCCACGTCGACGCCGGCGGGCAGATCCAGCTTCATCAGGGCATCGACGGTCTTGTCGGTCGGATCGACGATGTCCATCAGGCGCTGGTGCGTGCGAATCTCGAACTGGTCGCGCGAGGTCTTGTTGACATGCGGCGAGCGCAGGATGTCGAAACGCTGCATGCGCGTCGGCAGGGGCACCGGGCCCTTGACGATCGCCCCGGTGCGCTTGGCGGTGTCCACGATCTCCAGCGCCGACTGATCGATCAGCTTGTAGTCGAACGCCTTGAGGCGGATACGGATCTTTTGCTTTTGCATGGTGACTCCTAAAGAGCAGTGTTGCAGCTTCGATCGCTGCAACGAAGCGATGATGGAACGAGGAGGCCGCCTGGGCGGCAGGCCCCCTCGGGGCAGGCATCCAGCGGGCGAGCGCCGGACACCCAGGGACACCATGTCACTCGATGATCTTGGACACGACGCCGGCGCCAACGGTGCGGCCGCCTTCGCGGATGGCAAAGCGCAGGCCTTCTTCCATGGCAATGGGCGCGATCAGCTTGACGGTGATCGTCACGTTGTCGCCCGGCATCACCATCTCCTTGTCCTTGGGCAGTTCGATGGCACCGGTCACGTCCGTGGTGCGGAAGTAAAACTGCGGACGGTAGTTGTTGAAGAACGGCGTGTGACGCCCACCTTCTTCCTTGCTCAGCACGTACACCTCGGCCGTGAAGTGCGTGTGCGGCGTGATCGAGCCCGGCTTGGCCAGCACTTGCCCACGCTCGACTTCCTCACGCTTGGTGCCGCGCAGCAAAATCCCCACGTTGTCGCCCGCCTGACCTTGGTCCAGCAGCTTGCGGAACATCTCCACACCCGTGCAGGTGGTCTTCTGCGTCGGACGAATCCCCACGATCTCGATTTCGTCACCCACCTTGATGACCCCGCGCTCCACGCGACCGGTCACCACCGTGCCACGACCCGAAATCGAGAACACGTCTTCCACAGGCATCAGGAAGGTGCCATCGACCGCACGCTCCGGCGTGGGAATGTAGGTGTCCAGCGCCTCGGCCAGCTTCATGATGGCTTGCTCGCCCAGCTCGCCCTTGTCGCCTTCGAGCGCCAGCTTGGCCGACCCCTTCACGATGGGCGTGTCGTCCCCAGGGAACTCGTACTTCGACAGCAGCTCGCGCACCTCCATCTCGACGAGCTCGAGCAGCTCGGCATCGTCGACCATGTCGCACTTGTTCAGGAACACGATGATGTAGGGCACACCCACCTGACGGGCCAGCAGAATGTGCTCGCGCGTCTGCGGCATCGGACCATCCGCAGCCGACACCACCAGAATCGCCCCATCCATCTGCGCCGCACCCGTGATCATGTTCTTCACGTAGTCAGCGTGCCCGGGGCAGTCCACGTGCGCATAGTGACGGTTGGCCGTCTCGTACTCCACGTGCGCCGTGTTGATCGTGATGCCGCGCGCCTTCTCCTCCGGCGCCGCGTCGATCTGGTCGTACGCCTTGGCCTCGCCACCATACTTGGCCGCCAAAATCGTCGTGATCGCCGCCGTCAGCGTCGTCTTGCCATGGTCCACGTGACCAATCGTCCCCACGTTCACGTGCGGCTTGGTCCGCTCAAACTTGCCTTTTGCCAT
>NZ_KB905955.1 GCF_000381125.1 Caldimonas manganoxidans ATCC BAA-369 | reverse complement strand
GGGCTTGCGAAAACGCTCGAATCCCGCGGACGCATCGGCCGCCGCTGCCAAGGTCATCTGCTTCATGACCGTAATCATCGCCGCCCATCACCAGGGCGACAAGACGGACTACTGCCAGGCGCAGGACTTGATCAGCGTTTCCTTAGGCGCAGCTGCGGTCAAAGACGTTTGCAGCGATGATGACAAGGTACTAACTAGGGTGTGTACCAAATGCACGATTGGTACACATCATGCGCACAAACATTGAGATCGACGACAAGTTGATGGGCGATGCCCTTCGCTTGACGGGCCTGAAGACCAAGAAGGAGGCTGTCGAGTTGGGGCTGCGCACGCTGGTGAGACTCAGCAAGAAGAGCTGCGGCGCTTCCGCGGCAAGCTGCAGTGGGAGGGCGACCTGAACGCCATGAGGACCGACGAGTGATTGTCGTGGACTATCGCGTTTGGATTGATTTCTTCCGCGGGGTGGTGACGCCGCAGACCGAGCGGCTCGATTCGCTGTTGGGTATCGAGCCGCTCGCGGTTGGGGATTTAATCCCGTCCGAAGTGCTGCAGGGCTTTAGCACGGAGAAAGACTTCAACCAGACCCGAGAAGGCTGATGACATCCCTGGAGGTGATCACGCTGGGCGGGCAAGAGGTCGCGCTGCAGGCTGCCCGGAACTGCCGCGCACTGAGAGCGCAAGGCGTGACGATACGCAAAACCATGGACACGATCATCGCGACGCGGTGCATCGAGGACGACCTGCCTTTGCTTTACAGCGATCGGGATTTCGATCCGTTCGTTGAGTATCTGGGGTTGCGTTCGGCAATGGTGGACAACTGAGCGTCTAGGCCTGGGACGGCCAGGCCCCGGCCAAGCGCAAGATCGGGGGCCCCTAGGGCAAGCCCTGGGCAGGGTTTTGCCCGGTGGATGCGCGGCAGCGCGGTTTCTATAGTGGGGCCTGGAATTGTGAACGGTCGTTCGTTTTCGTCGGTCCCGTCGTGTGACTGTTGGTCCAGGAGGCCTTTGATGATGCTGTCGAGATCCCTGACCGCCTTGGCTGTGGCGGCTTCGTTGTTGTTGTCGGCTTGCGGCGGGGGCGATGCGCCGCGCGGGGCCTTGCTGCAGTCCACGCCCACGGGCAGCCTCAGCGCCGCGCAGATCGACGCGGCCACGCAGTCTTCGGGCTTGCAAGCCTTGTCCGGCACGGCGCAATGCGCCGTGTCGGCGCTGCAAGTGCGGTATGTCACGCGCGACCCGCACGGTGACGAGGCCGAGGCCTCGGCCGGCGTGTTGGTGCCCACGGGCACTGCAGCGGCCTGCACCGGCAGCCGCCCGGTGGTCTTGTATGCGCACGGCACCAGCTTCGATCGCAACAAGAACATGGCCAATCTTGGTGACCCCGAGGTGCAGCTGGTGCTGGCCATGTTCGCCGCCCAGGGCTACATCGTGGTGGCGCCCAATTACCTGGGCTACGCCGGCTCTTCGCTGAGCTGGCACCCCTATCTCAATGCCGAGGCGCAGGCGGTGGACATGATCGACGGTCTGCGCGCGGCGCGCCGGGCGCTGCAGGCTGCCGGGGGTGCGCAGCCAACCGGCCCGCTGTTCGTCACCGGCTACTCGCAAGGCGGCCACGTGGCCATGGCCACCCACCGCGCCCTGCAGCGGGATCATGCCGGCGAGTTCACGGTGGCCGCCTCGGGGCCGATGGCCGGGCCGTACAACCTGGCCGAGTTCGGACGCCGGATCAACGAGGACCAGGTGATCAACGCGGGCGCCGTGCTCTTCACGCCGTTGTTGCTGACGAGCTATCAGCGCTCCTATGGCGATCTCTACACCAGCCCGGCGCAAGCCTACAACGCGCTGTATGCAGCAACCATCGAGTCGCTGTTGCCCAGCACGTCCTCGATCGACACCCTGGTGATGCAAGGCCGCCTGCCCAACGACCCCACGTTCACGGCCAAGCTGTTCCAGAACGACACCCACCCCGACGGCCTGATCCTGGACAGCTACCGGCAGGACTATGTCAACAATGCCAACAACGGTTTTCGGCGTGCGATGGCGCGCAACACCTTGCTGGGCTGGACACCCACCCGCCCGGTGGCGATGTGCACGGGTTCGCAAGACCCGGTGGTGCCTGCCAGCATCAACCAGTTTGCGATGCGTGACGACCTGAACAGCCGCCTGCCCGCCTCGCTGCAAGCGATCAGTTTCGACCTGGAAGACCGTGACACCTTGCCGGCCGGCTCGGTGGGCGACGCACTCTATGCCGGCTTCCAAAACGCCAAAACCCAATCCAACAATGTCGCCGCCGAATACCACGGCACGCTGGTGCCGCCGTTTTGCATGGCGCTGATACGTGGCTTCTTCCAGCAAGTCCAGATGGCTGGCTTGTGAGGCGCCGTCTAGGCGCGGGATCAGCAGCCAAGCCGGCTGCGCCAATGGGCGATCAGCGGCGTGGGTCCTTTGGCCAGCTGCCGCTCGTTCAACAGGGCGCGGCCCAAGGCGCGGTGGCTGCCGTGCGCGCAGGCGCTCAGCAGCGTGAGGTCGATGAGGTCGCGTTGCGCATGGCTGCCGCCGAAGCGGTGCGCCACGGCGCGCAAGGGGCCGAGTTGGGTCACGACGGTGTCCCAGTCTTCGGTGGCATGGGCGATCAGCCCGCGCATGAGTGGCAGGCCCACCTCGCGGGCCATGGCGCGTTGCAAGGGGGCGGCGAGCTCGGCCTGCGCGCTCGCGCGATCCAGCAGGGCTTGGGCTGCGGCCCTGTCTGCGGCTCCCAGGCAGGCCATCAGCGCATGCACGTCGTTGAAGGCGTAGTACCCGGTGCCCTGGGGCTGACCGGCCCAGCACGAGGCCAGCACGTGCCATCGGTGGCCGACCTCGGCCCCCAACAAGTGCAGTCGCCACAGCAGCGCAGCTGCATCCAAGCGCTGGAGCGTGAGGCCGCCTTCGATCAGCGGGGCGAGCTCGAGGTCGTAGATTTGCAAGGCCCCGTCCAGGTCCATCGCTTCCAGATGGAACAGCGCCAGATGCCAGGCGTTGTGACCGCGCAGGCCGTTGCCATCGTCCGACCAGTTGCGCCGCTGCGACTGCAACCAGGCGCGACCCTCGTCATGGCGGCCTTGCATCTCCATCATATGGGCCACGGCGTGCACGGCCCAGGGCACGCGGGCGCCTCCTTCGAGGGCCTCGCGGCCGACGGCCTCGGCCTGGGGGTAGAGATGGTTTTCTTCCAGCCCGAAGGCGTACATGCCCAGCACATAGGGATAGAGCGCGTCGTCGCGCGGCCATTCGGGCAGCACACGCGCCACGCGCAGCCGCAGTTCGCGCGCATCGCCCCGATAGAAATCGAACAAATGGGCCAGCTGCAAGGCCAAATGGTCGCAGGGGTGCTCGAGCAGCCGCTGTTCCCACTGGGCGCACGCGCCTTGCCAATCGCCCGCCCAGGCGCGCCACGCGGCCCCGAGGTGGGCCTGCTCGCGGGGGTGGCCGCGACAGCGCGCCGCAGTCTCCAGGGCCTGGCGGGCCGGGCCCCGCAGGGGGGCTTCGGTCAGTGTGAGCAGATAGCCGGCGCGCATCACGTGCGGCAGCATCCAGTCAGGGTCGGCTGCGCTGGCGGCCTCCAAATCTGCCAAGGGGTCGCCATAGAAGGACGACAGGCGCCACAGCGCCCGTTCGAGATGATCCAGCGCCGCCGCGCTGGCGGTGCCGACCGGGCAGCCGCGATGGTCTCGCATGGCCTCAGGCGGGCGGCTGCGGCCAGGGGCGCTGGGCCGGCCGCAGGCGTTCCCAGGCGCGGGCCATGCGCAACACGCCCAGATCGTCGAAGCGGCGACCGGCGATTTGCAGGCCGATCGGCAAGCCCTCGGCGGTGTAGCCCGCGTTGATCGAGATCGCCGGCTGTTCGCTCATGTTGTAGGGCAAGGTGAAGGCGATGTGCTCGAAAGGTCGCCTCACGTCGTTGGTTGGGCACGGCAGCTCGGCCTCGAAAGCCGCCATCGGCGCGGTGGGCGACAGCACATAGTCGTAGGGCTGGGTGGCGTCCACCGTGGCTTTGCGAAGGACCAGGGTTTGACTGTAGGCCTCGTAGAGGTCTTCGCCGCTCCAGCCGGCACCGCCTTCGGCCCAGGCACGCACGAAGGGCAGGATGCGCTCTCGCCGTTCGGCCGGGAGCTTGCGCATCTCGACCCAGAACCGGGTGCGCCAGAAGCGGTCCACCCCTTCGATCATGCCGCGGTCGCACCACGGCGCCAGCGGCTCGACATGGGCACCAGCCGCTTCGAAGGCCCGCGCCGCGGCCTCCACCGCGGCACGCACCTCGGGATCGACGGGCTGGCCCCAGCCGGCTTCCAGGTGCAAGCCAAGGCGCAGGCCTTTGAGGTCGCGGTCGAGGTCGAGCCAGGCCAGGTCCTGCCAAGGCAGGCTCATGTGGTCGCGCGCATCGGGTCGGCTCAGCGGGCCCATCATCAGCGCCGCATCGGTCACGCTGCGGGTCATGGGCCCGGCCACGCGGGCCGGATAGGGCGGGTCGATGGGGATGCGCCCCAAACTGGGCTTGAGCGCGACGATGCCACACCAGCCCGCAGGCAGGCGCACCGAGCCGCCGATGTCGGTGCCCAGGTGCAACGGGCCATAGCCGGCGGCCACGCCCGCCCCGGCCCCGGCGCTGGAGCCGCCCGGGTTTTTGCGCAAGTCCCAGGGGTTGCGGGTGAGCGGATGGAAACTCGACAAGCCCGAGGACAGCATGCCGTAGTCGGGCATGGTGGTCTTGCCGAGGAACACCGCGCCGGCCTCGCGCAGCCGTGCCGCAGGAGGGCTGTCGTCTTCGGCCGGCACGAGCTCGGTGGCCGCCGTGCCCAGCGGGGTGGGCACGCCCCGGGTGGCGATGTTTTCTTTGATCATCACCGGCACGCCGTCCAGTGCCCGGGCCTCGCCACGGCGCCAACGTGCTTCCGAGGCGCGCGCCATCGCCAGCGCGCCGTCCGGGTCGAAGGCATAGGTGGCTTTGAGGTGCGGCTCCCAGCGCTCGACATGGGCGATGAGGGCGCGGGTCACTTCGACCGGTGACAGCGCGCCGCGGGCGTATTGCCGCAGCAGCTCGGTCGCTGAGAGGTCGTGCAGGGCGGTCGGGGTCTCGGACTTCATTGCCAGCGCACCGCGGCCATGTCGTTGGCGAAAATGGGCGAGCTGCTCCAGATGCCTTGCAGGCCGCGGCGACTCACGGCGATGTGGGGCAGCTGGAACAAAAAGGCGTTGACGGCATCGGTGGCCAGCAGGCGCTGCATCTCGCCCAGCACGGCCAGGCGGCCGGTGTCGCTGGTGGTTTCGTTGAACTTGGCCAGCAGGCTGCGGAAGGCTTTGGAGTCGTAGCCGAAGTAGTAGTCGGGGTTGGCATAGATGGCGATGTCCAAGGGCTCGACATGGCTGACGATGGTCAGGTCGAACTGGCCCTTGAAAGCGCCCGAGAGCCACTGCGCCCACTCGACGTTCTCGATCTTGGCATGGATGCCCACCTGGGCGAGTTGGGCCGCGATGATCTCGCCGCCGCGCCGTGCATAGGCCGGTGGCGGCAGCGTGAGGGTGACGTTCAAGGGGGTGCTCACGCCGGCCTCTTTGAGCAATGCACGCGCGCGCTCGGGGTTGTAGGGATACATGCCGGTGAGGTCCACGTAGCCGGCATCGCTGGGCACCATGTGGCTGCCAATGGGGGTGCCGAAGCCGTCCATCGCACCGGCGATGAGCGCCTGGCGGTCGATGGCATGGGCCACGGCGCGGCGCACGCGCACGTCGTCGAAGGGCTTGCGGCGATGATTGATGCTCAGAATGGTCTTGCCCTCGGTGCCACCGACTTCGACCTTGAAGCGCGGGTCGTTGCGGAACTGGCCCACGCTTTGGGTGGCCTGGAAGCGCGGGATGGCGTCCACATCGCCAGCCAGCAACGCGGCCACCTGGGCGGCCGGATCGTTGATGAAGCGGAAGGTCACGCGGTTCAGTCGCACGCTGGCCGCATCCCGGTAGCCCGGCCATTTGCTCATCGTCACCGACGAGCCTTTGACCCAATTGTCGAATTTGAACGGACCGGTGCCGATGGGGCGCGTGCTGGTGGTGGCCGCGCTCTTGGGGTCGAGGATCACGGCGGTGTTCTCGCCCAGGCGGAACAGAAAGGTCCCGTCGGCCTTGTCCAGCGTGAGGATGACGGTGTAGGCATCGGGGGTGTCGATGCGCGTGATGTTGTCGAACACCGCTTTTTTGGCCTTGTTGGTGCTGCCCTCGGCCTTGGCCCGCTCGAAGCTGAATTTCACGTCGGAGGCGTCGAAGTCCTCGCCATCGTGGAACTTCACGCCGCGCTTGAGCTTGAAGACATAGCTGCGCCCATCGGGCGAGATGGTCCAGCTTTCGGCCAGCAGCGGGCCCACCTTGCCGTCCATGTGGATCTTGGTGAGGCCTTCGAGGATGTTGTAGTGGACGATTTCGCCGATGGCCGCCGCCGGCGCCGTCGTCGGGTCCAGCCCTGGCGGCTCCAGCGTCATGCCGATGACGACGCCGTCCTTGCGCGCCTGCGCGGTGGCGCACACCGCCCAGGCACCAAGGGCCAAGGCGCCGACGAGGCGAAGATGCCACTTCATGGAGACCCTCCTGGAACGAACGGGAAGCAAAGCCTGCGCTGCCATTCCACCATGAATGGTGCGAGCGGGCAATCGCCAGCGCCCCTCACAGCGTGGGCACTGCAGCGAGCAAGGCCCGGGTGTAGTCGGACTGGGGGGCGCGAAAGACGGTAGCCACCTCGCCGCGCTCGACGATGCGTCCATGCTGCATCACCACCACCTCGTCGCAAAGGTAGTCCACCACCGCCAGGTCGTGGCTGATGAAGAGGTAGGTGAGGCCGAAGTCGCGCTGCAAATCGCGCATCAGGTTGAGCACCTGGGCCTGCACCGACACGTCCAGTGCACTGACGGGCTCGTCGGCCACGATCAGCTGGGGCCGCGTGACCAAGGCGCGCGCGATGGCGATGCGCTGGCGCTGGCCGCCGGAGAACTCGTGCGGATATTTGGCCCTGTCCGCTGGGCGCAGGCCCACGGCCTCCAGCGCTTCGGCCACGCGCCGGCGGCGCTCGGTGGGCGTCACCTCGTCCAGCACCGACAGCGGCTCGGCCACGATGCGCTCCACGGTCTGGCGCGGATCGAGCGAGCCATAGGGGTCTTGGAACACCATTTGGAAGTCGCGCCGCGCCCGGCGCAGCTCGGCCGGGGCCAGGCGGTGCAAGTCCCGACCCAGCAGCCGCACGGTGCCCGCGGTGGGCCGCTCCAGCGCCATCACCAAGCGCGCCAGCGTGGACTTGCCCGAGCCGGACTCGCCCACCACGCCCAGGCTGCGGCCGGCCTCGATGCGCAGGCTCACATCGTCCAGCGCCAGCACGGTCTCGGCCGGCTGCCACAGCGATGTGCGCGGCAGGCGGTAGCGCTGACTGAGATGATCGACCACGAGCAAGGCTTGGGACATCGTCAGGCCATCAGTTCTGCCCAGCGCACGCAGGCCACCTCGTGCTGCGGGGAGGCGGCCTGCGGCATGGGGCGATCGTCACACACCGCCGCACGATGCGCACAACGGTCGGCAAAGGGGCAGCCGCGCGGCAGGTCCGCAAGCTCCGGCACGCGGCCGGGGATGGTGTGCAGCCGTTGACTGCGCGAGGCGCCCAGCCGCGGGCGGGCGGCCAGCAGACCGCGCGTGTAGGGATGCAGGGGCCGGCGCAGCACCTGGTCCACCGGCCCCTGTTCCACGCCCAGGCCGCCGTACATCACCAGCACGCGGCGCACATTGCGGGCGATCACCGCCAGATCGTGCGAGATCAGCATCAGGGCCATGTGGCGCTGCGCCACCAGGTCGGCCATGAGTTGCAGGATCTCGCGCTGCAAGGTCACGTCCAGCGCGGTGGTCGGTTCGTCGGCGATGAGCAGGTCGGGCTGGCAAGCCAGGGCCATCGCAATGAGCACCCGCTGGCGCTGGCCGCCGGAGAGCTGGTGCGCATAGGCATCGAGCCGGCGTGCGGCCTGCGGCATGCGCACCTGTTCCAGCAGACGCAGGGCCTCGGCGCGCGCGGCCTTGGCATCCAGGCCGCGGTGCAGGCGCAGCGGCTCGGCCACTTGGCGACCGATGGGCTGCAGTGGGTTGAGCGCCGTCATGGGTTCTTGGAAGACCATCGCGATGCGATGGCCCCGCAGCCGGCACCAGGCGGCTTCGTCCTGCGCC
The DNA here is from genome assembly GCF_000381125.1 of Caldimonas manganoxidans ATCC BAA-369. GTDB lineage: Bacteria > Pseudomonadota > Gammaproteobacteria > Burkholderiales > Burkholderiaceae_C > Caldimonas > Caldimonas manganoxidans. The sequence continues at coordinate 30,695 of NZ_KB905955.1, read as the reverse complement.
AACAGCTCGCGGCCGTCCAAGCGCACAGAGCCCGACACCCGGGCGCCATCGGGCAGCAGGCCCATCAGCGTGAGTGCCAGCAGGCTCTTGCCGCAGCCCGACTCGCCCACCACGCCGAGCGTGTCCCCGCGTTGCAGCGAAAAACTCAGGCCGCGCAGCGCTTCGGCCGGCCCGCGCGCGGTGCGCAGCGTCACCCGCAAATCGCGCACCTCCAGCAGGCTGCGGCTCATCGCTGCCTCGCCAGACGCGGGTCGAGCAGGTCGCGCAGCCCGTCGCCCAAGAGGTTCAACCCCAGCACCGACAGCGCGATCGCGATGCCGGGGTACAGCGCCAGTTGCGGCGCCTGGAACAATTGGGTTTGCGCCTCGCTGAGCATGCGCCCCCAGGACGGCTGGGGCGGCTGGGTGCCCAGGCCCAGGTAAGACAGCGCCGCCTCGGCCAAGATGGCCGTGGCGAATTGGATGGTGGCCTGCACGATGATCACCGAGGCGATGTTGGGCAGCACGTGCTCCAGCGTGATGCGCAAGCTGCCCTTGCCGCAGGCGCGCGCAGCCGCAATGAACTCGCGCGCGCCCACGGCCTTGGCCGCAGCGCGCGTCAGTCGGGCGAACACCGGGATGTTGAAGAGGCCGATCGCGACGATGGAAGTGAACAGCCCGGGTCCATACACCGCGGTGAGCATGATGGCCGTGAGCAAGGCCGGGAAGGCGAAGCCGAAGTCGGACAAACGCATCACCACTTCTTCCACCCATCCGCGCCGCGCCGCGGCCAACAGGCCCAGGCTCACGCCGAACACCAGCCCCATGCCCACCGCCACCACGCCCACGAGGATGGAGTTCTGCGCCCCCACCAGCAGCAGCGTGGCGATGTCGCGCCCCAGGCTGTCGGTGCCCAGCCAGTGAGCGGCCGACGGCGGCTGCAAGCGCTGGGCAATGTCGATGGCCTCGGGCGGATAGGGCGTCCACACGAGCGACAGTGCGGCCGCCAGCAGCAAGGCCAGCACCAGCACGGCCCCCAAGACGAAGCTGCGGCGCCCGAAGGCGGCCCTCATGCATCGACCCCTTTCAGTCGCGGATCGATCCAGGCATAGAGCACGTCGACGACGAAGTTGATCAGAATGACGGCCGCCACCAACAGCAGGATGACGTCACGCACCACGGCCAGATCGCGGTTGGCAATGGCCTGAAAGACCAGGCGGCCCAGGCCGGGCAACACGAAGACGTTCTCCACCACGATGGCGCCGGTCAGCAAATTGCCCAACTGCAGGCCCATGATGGTGAGCACCGGAATCATCGCGTTGCGCAGCACATGGCGCCACAAGGTGGCCCGGCGGCTGAGCCCCTTGGCGCGCGCGGTGCGCACATAGTCTTCGCGCAGCGTGTCGAGCACGGCCGAGCGCGTGAAGCGCGCCAGGATGGCCGACTGCACGGCCGCCAGCGCCACGGCCGGCAGCACCAGGGCCTTCAGGCCAGCCCACAGACTGCCGCCTTCGTCTTGCGTCCAGCCCGGAAAACCGCCGGCCGGAAACCACTGCAGGTGCACCGCAAAGACCAGGATCAGCAAGATGGCCAGCCAGAAATTGGGAATGGCCAAGCCGAGCTGGCTGAGCGTCATCACACCCAAGTCGCCCAAGCGATTGTGACGCGCGGCCGCATACACGCCCAGGCACAGGCCCGCAACCACGGTCAGCCCCATGGCCAACAGGGCCAGTGGCAGGCTCACGCGCAGACGTTCGGCAATGAGGGTCCACACCGGTGTGTCATAGGCCACGCTCACCCCAAAATCGCCGCGCAAGGCGCCGCCCACCCATTCGACATAGCGCACCCACGCCGGACGATCCAACCCCAGCTGCGCCGACAGCGCAGCCACTTGCTCGGGCGTGGCCGTGGGCCCCAAGCGCACTTCGGCGGCATTGCCCGGCAGGACCTCCAGCACGACGAACACCACCACCGAGGCCGCCAGCAAGGTGGCGATGCCACTGACCAAGCGCTTGAGCAAGAAGGCGCCCAAGGCCGTGACTTCACTGGGCCAACACGGCGGCCATGGCCTTGGCCACGGCTTCGACATTGTGCTGGTTCAGCCCGGCCACGCACATGCGGCCAGTGCGCACCAGGTAGACCCCATGCTCCTCGCGCAAGCGGTCCACCTGCTCGGGGCTCAGACCGGTGTAGCTGAACATGCCGCGCTGGGTGAGGAAGTAATCGACATTGCGCCCAGGCAGCTGGGCCGACAGCACCGCATGCAAGCGACGGCGCATTTGCTGGATGCGTGCGCGCATCGCGTCGAGATCCTCGGCCCAGGCTTGGCGCAGCTCGGGCGTTTGCAACACGCGCGCGACGATCTGGCCGCCATGTGTGGGTGGGCTGGAGTAATTGCGACGGATCGCCGCCTTGAGCTGACCCAGCACCAACTCGGCCTCGTGTGCCGAGGGGCAGACCACGCTGAGCGCGCCGCAGCGCTCGCCGTACAGCGAAAAGCTCTTGGAAAACGAACTGGCGCAGAAGAAGCTCACGCCCGCATCGGTCAGCGCGCGAATGGCATGAGCATCCTCCTCGATGCCATCCCCAAAGCCCTGGTAGGCAATGTCCACGTAGGGAATGAGCCGGCGCGACTGGATCACCGGGATGAGCTGCGCCCACTGCTGGCGCGTGAGGTCCACGCCCGTGGGGTTGTGGCAGCAGGCATGCAGCAGCACGATGCTGCGCTCGGGCATGTCCTGCAGTGCCGCCAGCATCGCGTCGAAGCGCAAGCCGCCGCTGGCCGCGTCATAGTAAGGATAGGTGTGGACGGTGAAGCCCGCACCTTCGAACATGGCGCGGTGATTGTCCCACGTGGGGTCACTGACCCATACCTCGGACTGCGGGAAGTAGCGCTTCAGAAAATCCGCCCCCACCTTCAGCCCGCCGGAGCCGCCCAGGGTCTGGATGGTGGCAATGCGGGCGCTGCGGACGGCTTCATGGTCGGCGCCAAAGATCAAGTGCTGCACGGCTTGCCGGTAATTGGCCGCTCCTTCCATCGGTTGGTACGGCCGTGGCCCGATGTCCTGCAGCAGGGCCGCTTCGGCCTGCCGCACCGCGCGCATCACCGGCAGACGGCCGTCGTCGTCGAAATACACCCCGATGCTCAGGTTGATCTTGCCCGGCCGGGGGTCCTTCTGGAAGTTCTCGTTCAGGGTCAGGATGGGGTCGCCGCCATAAGGGTCGACGTGTTGAAACATGAGAGCTCCTTCGATGCGCGATGGCCGGATTATCGATCGCCTGCCCCTCAGTCGGCCGCGAGCGCCGCCTCGATGTCGCGCTCGATGGCCTCGGGCCGGTCCGTGGGCGCATAGCGCTTGAGCACCTGGCCGTGGCGATCGACGAGGAACTTGGTGAAGTTCCATTTGATCGCCTTGGTGCCCAGCAAGCCCGGCGCCTGGGCGGTGAGCCATTGGTACAGCGGATGCGCCTGCGCACCGTTGACCTTGATTTTGCTCATCATCGGAAAGCTCACCCCATAGTTCACCTGACAAAAGTTGGCGATCTCCTCGTTGCTGCCCGGGTCCTGAGCGCCGAACTCATTGCTCGGAAAGCCCAGCACCACCAAGCCGCGAACCGCATATTTGCGCCACAGCGCCTCCAGCCCAGCGAATTGGGGCGTGAAGCCGCACCGGCTGGCCGTATTGACGATCAACAGCACCTTGCCGCGGTAGTCGGCCAGCCGCACCACGCGGCCGTCGATGGCCTGGGCTTCGAAGTCATACACGCTGCGGGTCTGGGGCGAAGTCATGTCGCAACTCAGCGGGGTCAACCAGCCGCACATGGTACGCCGAGCCCGCCGTGGGCCCAAGCACGGCCGGCGCATCGCCCCCCTGCGCCAGCCTATCGCCCCACGTTTCCGGGCTTGACGCCCCCACAGGCGGGGCCGAACATCGGCGCATGCAGCCGCGCCTCGGCGCTCCCGGCCCGGGGCGCCGAGGCGGCCGTCAGGAGCCTCGTTCCCATGAGCATGCGATATCGGGTGGCCCTCCAAGGCTTCAGCGCCTTCGAACGCTCCACCTTTCAGTCGTTCTTCCGCTTGGCCGCCCGACGCCAGCCGGCCTACGACTTGGTCGAGGACTTGCGCAGCGCCGACTTGGTGATCGCCGACGCCGACCAGCCGGCGGCGGTGTCGGCCGTGCGCGAGGCCGGCCGGCTGCCACGCTGCTTGTTCATCGGCGCGCACGACGTGGGCGCCGGACTGGGCCGCTTGCCACGGCCGATCAATCTGATGAACGTGCTGCGCATGCTGGACGAAATGAGCCAGCCCGGTGCCGCGCCGCAGCGCTCGGCCCTGTCCGCAGCCCCCTCTCGCCCGACCGCAGCCGCCCCCTTGGCACTGGAGGCCATGCCGGCGGCCGCCTCGGGCCGCGCCCGCGCCATGTCACCCAGCCGGCCTGATTTTTCCGGCAGCAGTGATTTCTCCAATTCCGTCACCGTCGATGGGGACGAGCGCTTCGATCACATCCTCGTGGTGGACGACTCCGACATCGCGCTGCGCTTCATGCAAGCGCGCCTGAAGCGCTTCGGCTTCAAGGTCCATCTGGCGCGCAGCGGCGAGGAGGCGCTGCAGCGCATCGCCCAACAACAGTTCGAATTCGTCTTCCTCGACGTGATGATGACCGGGATGGATGGCTACCAGACCTGCAAGGCCATCAAACGCAAGCCCCCGTCGCCGGGACGCCGCGTGCCGGTGGTGGTGATGCTCACCAGCCGCGCCGGGCCGGTCGATCGCATCCGTGGCACCCTGGCCGGCTGCGATGCCTACCTGACCAAACCGCTGTCCGAGGACGAACTGGTGCGGGTCATCAGCCGCTATGACGCGGCCTTCCAGCGGGGGTTCGAGAACACCGCCGCCAACTGACTGCCAACTGACTGCCAACTCACCGCCCACGGACCACCGACAGCCGCCGACGAACCGCCAACGCCGTCGGTCTCCCCCCGTGTCGGCGCCGCACCGGGCAGGCCGGGCTTTCTTTCGAAGCCGATGCGCCTCTACACTAGCCCGACACCGATGCCTTCGACGTGAGCCCGCCCGCCGACCTTCCCTCCCGCCACGCGACTGCCCCCGCCCAGGCCCAGGGCCTGCGCTGCGGCCCTTGGGCGCTGGCCTTTCCCTACAGCTGGGCGCGCACGTTCGTCGAAGACATCGAGCTGTCGGAGGTGCCGCACGCGCCGGCCTGGTTGTTGGGTGCGGCCAACGTGGACGGCTCGGTCGTGCCGGTGTTCGACCTGCTGCGCTGGCTGGATCCGGCGCAAGGCACGCCCACCGGCCCCGGCAGCCGGATGCTCCTGGGGGGCGACGGTGACCAGGTGGCCGGCCTGATCTTCCGCGGTCTGCCCACCCCGGTGCACCCTGTCGCCGGCGCCGCCCCCGGGGTGCCGCCGGCCCTGGCCGAGTTCGTGCGCGGCGCCGCCGTCGATGCCCAAGGGCAGCCCTGGGCGGTGATCGACGCGGCGGCCCTGCTCGAAGCCTGGGCGGCCGAGCTCAGTCTGGCGTGAAGCCGACCTGCGCGTGATGGACTCACTCAGGAGCCTCGTGTGAACTTGAGCCTGAAGCTGCTGCTGGGCGGAGCCCTCACCGCCGTGCTGGGCGGGGTGTCGGCCTGGGCGGCCCTGCATTGGGCGCCCCCGCCCGGGCAAGGCATGCCCTGGCCCCTGGTGCTCGCCCTCGGGCTGGCCGCGTTGCTGGGCGCACTGCTGATGGCGCAGCTCGGTCGGCGCTGGCAAGCGCCCTTGCACCAGCTGCGCCACACCCTGGAGCGCGCCGCTGGCGGCGACACCCAGATCCGCGCCCGGCTGCAGCGCCATGACGAATGGGGCGCTCTGGGCGCCGCACTGGACCGCGTGCTCGATGAGCGGGGCCAACGCCTGCAGCGCATCGCGCAGGAAAACGAAAGTCTCAATCGCTCGGTCGTGGGCCTGCTGCACACGGTGTTCCAGATGTCGAACAAAGACCTCACCGCCCGTGCGGAGGTGACCGAGGACATCATCGGCACCCTGTCGGCCTCGATCAATCAACTCGGCGAAGAAACCAGCCGCACCCTGCAAGAAGTGCAAGACATCGCCGATCAAGTGCGCAGCGCCTGCGAATTCGTCGGGGAGCAAGCGCTGCGCGTGGATGAAACCGCCCAACAAGAACGCGCCGCGCTGGAGGGCATGGCCGCCCATCTCGGCCAAGCCACCTACCAGCTCGCCCAGATGGCTGCGCTGTCCACCTCCTCCAGCGAAGCCGCCGAGCTGGCCAGTGCCGCCACCGACGCTGCCCTGCATGCGGTGGACGCCACGGTGCGTGGCATGGAAGCGCTGCGCGGCACCATGGCCGAGACCGAAAAGCGCTTCAAGCGCTTGGGCGAGCGCAGCCAAGAGATCTCCACCATCGTCAACCTCATCCATGCGATTGCCGAGCGCACCCACGTCCTCTCGCTCAATGCCTCGATGCAAGCCAGCAACGCAGGCGAAGCCGGACGCAGCTTCGTGGTGGTGGCCGAAGAAGTGCAGCGCCTGTCCGAATCCGCGCGGGCAGCCACGGCGCAAATCGCCCAGCTCGTGCAAAGCATCCAGGTCGAGACGGGCGACACCTTGCTCACGATGAACCGCCTCATCGCCGAAGTGGTGCGCCAGTCCGAACAAGCCCGCCAAGCCGGCGCGCAAATGGCGCAAACGCGGCAAACCACGGCCCAGCTGGTGAGCCTGGTGCAGCAAATCGCCGCGTTCTCGCAGGCCCAAAGCACGCTGGCCCAAGAGCTGCGCCTGTCGGTGGAGCAGCTCGACCGCGGATCGGCCCAAACCATCTTGGCCATCGAACAGCAAACCGAATCGACGGCCACCCTGGTCGACTACGCCCGACGCCTGTCCGAAGCCGTCGGACAGTTCCGATTGCCACCTGCGCAACACCCCTGAGCCCCCCATGAAGACCGACGACTTGCTCGAGGTGCTGCGCGAGGAATTCGCGCTGGCGGCCCCCGACGTCGACGACGCCTTGCTGCGCTGGCTCAGCAACCCGGACGATGCGGCTGCGGCGGCCGAGGCAGCCACGCTGTTCGACCGCTTGAACCAAGCCTGCCGCGTCGTCGGCCTGGACGGACTGGCCGCGGTGTTGGAGCTGCTGCGCGATGGCATCAGCACCCTGGCCACCCTGGACCGGCTCGACCGTCAAACCGCCCTGGGCTGGCTGGCACAGTGGCAGCCGCCGGTGCAGGACTACCTCGATCAGCCGGCCAGCACGACAGCCACCCAGGCGCTGATCGACTTTCTGCGCAGCGGACCGTTGGGGCTGCCGCCGGACTCGCTGCAAGCCCTGCGCGAGGCGCTGCTCCACCGCCCCGCGGACGCGGGCGTGGACGCGCTCGCCGCGCCCGTGCCGCACGACCCCGATGCCGATGCAATGTCGCTCGAAGTGCCCGCCGACGTGGACGCCGCGCTGTACGAAGCGTTTCTCGACGACGCCCCGGGCCAAGTGGCCACGCTGGCCGAGGCCGTGCGCGCCTTGACCGCCGGCCGCGCCGATGCGGCCTGCCTGCACGAAGCCCGGCGCGTCGCCCACACGCTCAAAGGCAGTGGCCACATCATCGGCATCCGCGGCATCGGGCGGCTGGCGCACCGCATCGAGGACGTGCTGGACCATGCCGTCCAGCAAGAAGGCTGCTTGCCCCACGCCGTGGCGCGCGACCTGGAGCAGGCCGTCGCCTGCCTGGACCAGATGGTCTACGCCCTGCGTGGCGAAGAAGACCCGCCACTGGACGCGCCACACTGCCTGGAGCGGTTGGAACGCTGGGTGCAGGCGCTCCACGACGGCTGCGCCGAGGCCCTGGCCGAGCCGACCCAGCCCATCCCGCTGGCTCCCCCTGCGGCCCCCGGTGGCCCGCCGGCCGCGCCGGCCCTCCACGTGCCCACGCCAGACGAGACGGTGCGCGCCACGCTGCGCATCCCCGCCGAGCGGCTGGACCGCCTGGTGCGGCGAGCCGCCCAAGCCTTGGTGCACCAGGGCCGCGCTGAGGACATGGTGCGTCAGGTCGAAGACCGGCTGGCGCAGATCGAGCGGGCCCAGCGCGCGCTGCAAGACCGCCTGCGCGACCTCGAGCTGGCCATCGACCGACAGGTGCACGCCCAGTCGCCAGCGGCATCCAGCCAGGCCGCGGGCTTCGACAGCCTGGAGCTGGACCGCTACAACGAACTGCAATCACTCGTGCGTTTCACCACGGAAACGCTGGCCGACGAGGCCGAACACACCCGCGCCGCGCGTGCCCAGGTCCAAGCCGCCGTACAGGCCCTGCGCAAGCAGGGGCACGAGCTCGTCGAGCAGCATCGCGAGCTGATCGGCGCACGCCTGGTGCCCGTGCGTCAGATCGTCGCGCGGCTGAAGCGCAACGTGGCGCAAACCGCACGCCTCACCGGCAAAGAAGTCGAGCTGCGCATCGAGGGTGACGACGTGCCGCTGGACACCGAGGTGCTGGACCGCCTGACGGAGCCCTTGCTGCACCTGCTGCGCAATGCGGTCGACCACGGCATCGAGCCCAGCGCCGACCGCCTGGCCGCGGGCAAGCCGCCCTGCGGCACCGTGTGGCTGCGCTTTGCACGTGACAGCCGCACCGTCACCGTCGAGTGCCAGGACGACGGCCGTGGCCTGGATCTGGCGGCCATCCATGCCCGCGCGCTGGAACTGGAGCTGCTGCGCCGCGACGATCCCATCACCGAAGCCGAGTTGGTCCGGCTCATCCTGTTGCCCGGCTTTTCCACCCGCAGCGAAGTCAGCGAGATCTCCGGTCGCGGCGTCGGCCTGGACGTGGTGGCCGACCGCCTGCGATCGATGAAAGGCCGCATCGACATCGACAGCCGCCCGGGCTCGGGCAGCCGCTTCGTGCTCACGGTGCCGGCCACCACCGGACTGCAACACGCGCTGATGGTCGAAGTCAGCGGTCAGGTCTATGCCCTGCCCAGCGAGGGCCTGAGCTTGGCGCTGGCCCCGGGCCAAGGGCAAGTCGTCGTCGGCCCCCAAGGCACGCAGTTCCGCCATGCGCAGCGCCTGTACCCCTACCAACGGCTCGGTGCCTGGCTGGGCCTGCCGCCGCCGGAGTCCACCGTCGCGACCCCTGCGGTGGTGCTGGCGCGCGTGGGCGGACGCGACCTCGCGCTCGAAGTGGACCGCATCCTCGACTCGCGTGAACTCATCCTGCAAGACATCGGGCGCTACTTGCGCCGTTTGCGCGGCGTGGCCGGCGGCGCGTTTCGCGCCGACGGCCGGCTCGTGTTCCTGCTCGACCTCGAAGCCCTGGAGCGAGCGTACGCATCCCCCGTGCGCCGCCAGGCCGCCGAGCGCCTGCGTCGGCGCATGCAGGTCCAACGCAAGCATGTGTTGGTGGTCGACGATGCCCTGTCGGTGCGCCAGACCCTGGCCCAGCTCCTCGGCGATGCGGGCTATGAAGTCACCACGGCGCGCGACGGCTTCGAGGCACTCGATGCGCTGATCCGTCGCCAGGCCGACGTCGTGCTCACCGACCTGGAAATGCCCAATCTCGACGGCCTGGAGCTGACCCGCCGTCTGCGCGAATCGCGCCTATGGAAGACCCTGCCGGTGGTCATGCTCACCTCGCGCGCCACCCCCAAGCATGTGCGCAGCGCCGAAGACGCTGGCGTGGATGTCTTCCTCACCAAGCCTTACGAAGAAGCCGAGCTGCTGGCCGAAGTGCGCCGGTTGGCCTTCGCCGCAGGCTGAGCACCCCGACCGACCCGCGCAGGAGCCAGCGTGGCCAGCAAGGCGGCCATCACGATCAGCCCACCCCCCAGCAGCGTGCGCCCCGACAGCGGCTCTGCGCCGATCCACACCGCCGACAGCGCCGCAAACACCACTTCGGTGAGCATCACCACCGCCGTGACATTGGCCGGCAGCCTCGACGCCCCATGCTGATAGGCCAAATTGCCGGCCAAGAAAGCCAAGGCCGTCAGCCCCAGCAGCGCCATCCACGGCGGCTGCACCGGCGGCAACGCCGGCACCCAGTGCATCCCGGTCAGCGGCCCCAACGCCAAGGCCAAGACCAAAGACACACCCACACAGCCCATCAGCATCGCCAAGGCGCGGCCTTCGTCGCGCGTGACCGGTGCAAAGCGCCGCACCAGCACGCTGTTGCAGGCAAAGCCCAGGCCGCCCAACAGCCCCAGCACGTCGGCCAGGCTGCGCGGCAGCGGCCAAGCCCCACCCTCGGGCTGCAACACCAGGGCCGCCCCGCCCAAGGCCAACCCCACCCGCAGCAGCCCTCCCAGTCCCGGACGCTCGCCCAGCCACAGCCAGGCCAACAGCGCCGTCCACACCGGCATCAGGTAGAACAACAACACCACGCGCACCACCTCGCCGATGCTCACCCCCCAGTTGAAGGCCGCATTGACCCCGCCCGAGGCCAAGGCCATGGCCCACAGCACCGGCGTGCGCCGCACTTGTCCCAGGGCCTGCGGCCGCCACAGCAGCAGCACCGCGCAGCCGATCGAAAACAGCCCGACATTGGCCCACAGCGGATGCACGCCCATGTCGCGCAAAAGCCGCAAAGGCCACCACGACAGGCCCCAAACGGCCGCATTGAACAGCAACGCCAGCGTGGGCCACACCATGCCGCGGCCCTCAATGACGGTCGCTGCGCGCGATCTCGAGCAAGTGCTCCACCTCCTCGGCATGGTGGCGCAGATTGTGCGCATGCCAGCGCCCGATCGCCCACATCGTGCCGGCCACCACCAGCCCGAACGCCGTGATAGCCCCAAACGCCGACAAGCCCAGCTTGGTCATCCCGGTGTAGAACGCGCCCAGCCCCAAGATGCAGGCCTGCTCATTGAAGTTCTGCACCGCGATCGAGCGCCCCGCGCCCATCAGGTTGTGGCCCCGATGCTGCAGCAGCGCATTCATCGGCACCACCAGGAAGCCGCCCAGCCCGCCCAACACGATCAAGAAAGGCGCGGCCACCCAGACGTTGTCGATGAAGTTCATGCCGATGACCAACACCCCCATGGCGATGCCCAAGGGAATGACCCGCGTGGCCTGATCCAGGCGCATGTAGACCGAGGCCACCATCGCCCCCACCGCCGTGCCCACGGCCACCACCCCCACCAGGGAAGACGCCTGCGTGGTCGAATAGCCCAAAGCGGCCGCAGCCCAGGCCAGCACGATGTAGCGCAAATTCCCCGACACCCCCCAAAACAGCGTGGTGGTCGACAAAGAAATCTGCCCCAGCCGGTCGCGCCACAACCGGCGATTGCAGGTGCGAAAGTCTCGCCACAGCTCCAGCGGCGAGGCCGGCAGCGGCTGCAGCGTCGCGCTGGTGCGTGGGATGAACCAATTGAAGACCGCGGCCAAGACGTACAACACGATGATCGAGGCGATCGCCGCCTGCGGCGCGGTCTCGATGCCGGTGTCCCAGCCCGGCAGCAAGTCCACCGACAACAACCACGGCCCCAACACCGGGCCGACCAACTGCCCGCCCAACAACACCCCCAGAATGATCGAGGCGATCGTCAGGCCCTCGATCCAGCCATTGGCCTTGACCAGCTGTGACGGCGGCAGCAGCTCAGTGAGGATGCCGTACTTGGCCGGCGAATAGGCCGCAGCGCCCAAGCCCACGATCGCATACGACATCAGCGGATGGGTGCCGAACAGCATCATCAAGCAGCCCAGCACCTTGACGCTGTTGGAGACGAACATCACCTTGCCCTTGGGCAAGAAATCCGCAAACGCCCCCACGAACGGCGCCAACACCACATAAAACAGCGCGAACATCGGCACCAAGGCCGCGCGCTGCCACTCCCCAGCGCCCGACAGCCGCAACAGCTCCACGGCCGCGACGAACAATGCGTTGTCGGCCAGCGAGCTGAAGAACTGCGCCGACATGATGGTGTAGAAGCCTTTTTTCATTCACTGGGCTCGCTGGGCGCCGGCTTCCGGGCAGGGTGACATCCTTGAAACGACAGACAACGCTTGCTTCCTCGTCGCGGGAAGCGAGCGGGTTTATAGCATGCGGCGATCCCCCGGCGCCGACCGGAAAACCCGTGAATGCTGCGCCCAAGACGGCCTGACATCGCATCGGATGCGGCCGCCCGGCTGGCAGAATCGGCGGGATTGCCCCGGAGCCTAGCGGCCATGCCCCGTCCCATCGAAGCCATCATCCACCCCGACGCCCTCGCACGCAACCTGCAGCGCGCCCGCGCGGCCGCCCCCGACGCCAAGGTCTGGGCCGTCGTCAAAGCCAATGCCTACGGCCACGGCATCGAACGCGCCTACGCCGGACTGCAAGGGGCCGATGGCTTTGCCCTGCTGGACATTGCCGAGGCCGAACGCGTGCGTGCCTTGGGCTGGCGCGGCCCCATTCTGCTGCTCGAAGGCTGCTTCGAGGCCCGCGACCTCGAAGCCTGCTCGCGCTTGAACCTGTGGCATGTGGTGCACACCGAGCAGCAAATCGACTGGCTGGCCACCCACAAAACCACCTGGCCGCACCGGGTTTTTCTCAAATTCAATTCCGGCATGAACCGGCTGGGCTTCAAGCGCGACGCCTTCCGCACGGCCTGGATGCGCTTGAGCGGCCTCACGCAAGTCGAGGAGATCTCGCTGATGACCCATTTTTCCGATGCCGACAACGAACGCGGCATCGCACATCAGATGGCGGCCTTCCAAGCCGCCACCACCGACTTGCCCGGTGAGCGCTCACTCTGCAACAGCGCGGCCACCTTGCGCTACGCGGGCGACCATCCCGACGTGCGCGCCGACTGGGTGCGCCCTGGCATCATGGTGTACGGCTCGGCCCCTGATTTTCCTGCCCACACCGCGCGCCACTGGGGCCTGCTGCCGACCATGACCCTGCGATCGCGCCTGATCGCCGTGCAGTCCTTGGAGGCGGGCGACTGCGTCGGCTACGGCAGCACCTTCACCGCGCCGCAGCCCATGCGCATCGGTGTGGTGGCCTGCGGCTATGCCGACGGCTACCCGCGCCACTGCGGCACCGGCACACCGGTGCTGGTCGATGGGGTGCGCACCCGTGTGGTGGGCCGCGTGTCCATGGACATGCTCACGGTGGATCTCACGCCGGTCGAGCAAGCCGGTCGCCACGCCGGCCTCGGCGCGGAAGTCACCTTGTGGGGCCAGGGCCCGCACGGCAGCCTGCTGCCCATCGACGAAGTGGCTGCGGCGGCCCACACCGTGGCGTATGAATTGATGTGCGCGCTGGCTGCGCGCGTGCCGGTGACGGTCCGCGATCTGGGGCCGCAGGCCGCGTAAGCCGACCATCAGCCGACTCAAGGCCCGCCGTCCACCCACACCATCCAGGCATACACCGCCGTCCCCCACAGCGTGGGACCGACCAGTCCCCCGCACAGACGCTGCCAAACCACCACCGCGGCCACAGCGGCGGCCACCGGCAGGATTCGAGCCGGGCCGGCCGCCGGCCACACCAGCGGATGGAGCGAGGCCACCAGCAAAGCCGCCAGGGCCGCCGGGCCCATGGCCGAAGACCAGCGGCGGATCGACTGCGAGCCCGACGCGCCGCGGCGCCGCAAGCGCCACCAAAACGGCAAGGCGCGCAGGACGAAGGTGCCCAGCCCGCAGGCCAGCACCGTCAGCAGCAACGTCCAGCCCGCCTCAGTCATGCTCGCTGCCCGCTCGCAACGACTGGAAAGCCGCACCGGCCAGCATGCCAGCCGGAAGGGCCACGGACGCCGACGCCAGCGCCAGCCCCAGCAGCGTGATGCCCGCGGCCGCCGCCAGCCCCATGGCCCGGCCGCGCACGCCCATCTGCAACAGCAAGGACAGGAACAGCGCCGGCAACATGAATTGCAAGGCCTCGCGCAGCAGCGGGAACCGATCGACCCACTGAGCCCCTGCGGCGGCCCCCAGCGCGGTCCCGGCGATCCAGGCACCATAGGCCCCGGCCTGAAGACCGGCCAGCCAGCCGGCCCGTCGCTCGGGGGGCAGACCGGGCAGACGCGTGGCTGCGCAGGCGAAGACTTCGTCCGTCAAGCCAAACGCCAGCGTGGACGACACCCGGGCCGACCGCGCCTGCGCCAGCTGCTCGGCCACCACCTGGCCGTAGAGCAAGTGGCGCGCATTGAGCAGCCACACCGTGGGCACCACCGCCAGTGGCGCGCCCCCCGCGGCCCACAACGACAGCAGCACGAACTGGCTGGCCCCGGCAAACACCAAGGCCGAGATGGCCACCGCCCAAGCGGCGCCCAGCCCCATCTGCACCGCAGCCAAGCCGAAAGAAAAAGCCACCGGCACATAGCCGGCCGCGATCGGCACGCTGTCGGCCAAGCCGCTGAACACCCCCGATCTCATGCGGTCTATGGCTTGCGGAACGCGAACACATGCGTGCCACCGCCCCAATCGTCTTGCCCCACGGTCGCGAACACCCGGCGGTGACGCACCAATTCCAAACCGGCCAAAGCCGCCAAACCGGCAAAGCGCCGCGCAAAGGTTTTGCGTTCGACTTCATAGTCGAAGCCGGCCACCATGGCTTGCAGCTCCAGCCAATAAAACCGCACGAAGGCGCCCAACTCGTCTTGCGGCCAGCGGCGCACCTCGGAGTCGCACAGGCGGGCGTAGAGCTGACGGCACATGCCCACGGCCTGGGCGCCCCGCCCTTCGGCGGCGGCCATCGAGGCCATCAACACCGTGCGACGGAAGTCCCGGTACAGCCGCGCGTCCTCCCCATGGGCCTGGGGCCACGGCTCGCCCACCCAGGCCATGCTGGCCAGCAAATACGCCCCGTGATGCCGCACCAAGGCCGCATGGCGTTCTTCGACGCTGGTGAATTCGGGCAGGAACTCATCGGCCACCACCAACAAGCCTCCGGGCTGCAACAACGCCGCGGCCTTGTGCAACATGAAGGCGGTGTTCAAGTGATGCGAGGCCCCGAAGGACGTGATCAAGGACGTGCGCGCTGCCGGCCACTCCAAGGCCAGGAAATCGCCCCGATGGGTCTCGATGCCCGGCGTCTGGCCGGTGCGGCGCTGCAAGCAGGCATAGGCCGCCTCATCGGGCTCCACGGCCAAGAACTCCAATGACGGGTGCAGCTCGCGCAACATCAACAAGGGCAGCCCAGGGCCGCTGCCCACGTCGATGACCAAGCCCGACGGTGGCGCCGATGCCGCGCTGGCGATGTCCTGCGCGGCGGCCACCACCTGACGCGCATAGGCCGGGTGCAGCAACTCGAAGGCATCGTACTGCTCGACATCGATGCGGCTGCCCAGCGGCCCGCTTCGCTCGGGGCAGGACGCCCCCTCGGGCAAGCCGGCCCGCAAGACGCGCGGCAAGCGCCGTTGGCCACGCTGCAGCGACACCTCCAGCGCCAACCCATTGAGCACCCACGAGGGCGACTCCAGGTCCGCCACCAACGAACGCACATCGTCCTCGCCCAAAGGGGTCGTGGGCGATTGCGCCCACCGGGCCAAACGCAGGCATCGCTGGGGCAAGGGCTGGGCCGACCAGGCCTGCGGCGCCCATTCGCCGAAAAAGGCCGAACAGGCCAGCATCGGCACCAGGCCGATGAACGGCCCTTGCGCATCCTCCTCGACGAAGGCATGCACCGGCCAAGGCCACGGACCGGCTTGCAGCTCGGCCAGGGCCTGCGCCCACAGCTGCCGCCCGTCCCGTCCGGGCTCGGGCTCGCCGCGCAAGCGCAACAAGCGCACGCCCAAGCCATTGGACACCTCCAACAAGGCCCGCTCCAACACCCCGAGCAAGCCCTCCCACGCCGCCGCATCGGCGGGCTGGGGCACGTACAGTGTGGAGGCACAGCCGCCATAGGCCTTGGGCGGATACTCGATCAAGACCAAGGCCCGCGCACCATGCTCATGGGCCGCATACACATGGGAGACATCGGCTTCGAACACATGGGTTTCGCCCGAACGCAGCAAGCGCGGGCGATCCGCCGGCCCGGCCAACATCGTCCCGGCCAGCACCGTCACCCGTTCTTTCACGCCGTGCAAATGCGGAGCCGACTCCTTGCGGCAACCCGGCAACAGTTCGATCGTGTAGACCTCGATCTCGGGATCGTCGCGCGATCGTTCGATCAATCGAACATGCACGCCAGGGCCGCCCCAGGCGGGCTGCTCGCCGCCGCCGTCGTCGATCAGCACACCGAAAGGCACGCCCAAGGCATTGGCCACCGCCCACAGGGTTTCGATCGTGGGGTTGCCTTCGCCGTTTTCGAGCTGCGACAGCGTCGATTTGGCCACACCACTGCGCTCGGACAAGCCCGCCAGGCTGAGCCCGCGCTGGTGGCGAAAGCGCTGCAGCGCGCGGCCGATCGTCTGCACCGATGCCATGTCGCCCTCCCTGAGTGAATACTCGCCCCCCTGAGCCGGCGCGTGGCGTCCATTATATCGAACGGCCTTGCCTGCAAGGATGCCTCCGGGGGGCCGCCGGTCATGGCACCATGGCGGCAACTCATGGAGGCAGGAGCATGTCCATCGTCACCTTCATCGCCGGCCTGATGGCCTTGGTCGCGGGCGCCGAAGCCTTGGTGCGCGGGGCCTCGCGCTTGTCGCTGTCCTGGGGCATTTCCCCGCTGGTGGTCGGACTGACCGTGGTGGCCTTCGGCACCAGCGCACCCGAGATGGCCGTCTCCGTCGGCGCGGCCGCGCAAGGCGCCACCGAGATGGCCGTGGGCAATGTCGTGGGCAGCAACGTGTTCAATGTGCTGTTCATCTTGGGCCTGTCGGCCTTGATCGCGCCACTGGTCGTGCACGTGCAAGTCATTCGGCAAGAAGTGCCCCTCATGTTGGCCGCCGGGCTCGTGTTGGTGGCCATGGCCCTGGACGGCGTCATTTCGAGGCCCGAGGCGGCGCTGCTGCTGGCGCTGATGCTGGGCTACACCATCTTTCTGATCGTGCAGGCACGCCGCGCGCCGGCGCAAGAACAAAGCGAGTTCGCGGCCGACGCACCGGCCAGCCAGTGGGATCGGCATTGGAGCGTGCAGATCCTGCTGGTGCTGGTCGGACTGGCCGCGTTGGTGCTGGGCTCGCGCTGGCTCGTGCAGGCGGCCACCGCCTTTGCCAGCGCCTTGGGCGTCAGCGATGTGGTCATCGGCCTGACCATCGTGGCCGCCGGCACCTCGTTGCCGGAGGTGGCCGCCTCGGTCACCGCCTCCTTGCGTGGCCAGCGCGACATCGCCGTGGGCAATGTGGTCGGCAGCAACCTCTTCAACATCCTGGGCTGCCTGGGCCTGGCCGGCGTCGTGGCCGACGGCGGCCTGCCCATTCCCGAGGCCGTGCGCAACTTCGACCTGTGGGTGATGATGGCCACCTTGTTGGCCTGCCTGCCGATTTTCATGACCGGCCGCCAGATCGCGCGCTGGGAAGGCGGTGTGCTGCTGGCCTACTATGGCGCCTACACGGCCTACCTCGTTCTGGCGGCCCAACACCATGAGGCCTTGGGGGCCTATTCCACCGTCATGATGAGTTTCGTGATCCCCCTGACCATCGTCACCCTGGCGGTGATGGTGATTCGTCGCCCCTTCCCCTCGCGATCGCACTGACTGCATGGACCTGCCCAGCCACCAACTCACGATGACCGTGCTGATGACGCCGGACATGGCCAATTTTTCCGGCAATGTCCACGGCGGCACCATCCTCAAACTGCTCGACCAAGTGGCCTATGCCTGCGCCAGCCGCTACGCCGGACGCTACGTGGTCACCCTCTCGGTCGACCAGGTGATCTTCCGCCAGCCCATCCATGTGGGCGAGCTGGTCACCTTCCTCGCGTCGGTGAACTACACCGGGAACTCCTCGATGGAAGTCGGCATCAAGGTGGTGGCAGAGAACATTCGCACCCAGGTCGTGCGCCACGCCAACAGCTGCTTTTTCACGATGGTGGCCGTCGATGACCAAGGCCGGCCCACGCCGGTGCCGCCCTTGACCCCGACCACGCCGGACGAACAGCGCCGCCACCAGGCCGCCTTGCTGCGCAAGCAGCTGCGCCGGGAGCTCGAGCAGCGCTACCTGGGCATCAAGAACGCCTGAGCGGAGCTTGCCATGGCTTTTCCCTGGATCACCGCCTTCAAGATCATCCCCTGGAAGGATGTCATCGAAGCCACACCGACCATCGTGCGGGGGGCCAAGCAGTTGTGGAGCAAAGTGCGCCAGGACGACTCCGCCGCCGCCTCGGCGATGCAAGATGCGGCCGCCACTCCCATCTCCCCCGAAGCCCGGCTGGCCCAGCTCGAACAGCGCGTGGCCGAACTCAGCCGCGAGGCCGTGGCCTCCAGCGAGCTGATCCAGGCCCTGGCCCAGCACAACGAACGCCTGGTGGCCGCCGTCGACACCCTGCGGCTGCGCACCCGGGTGCTGATGGGGGTGAGCACGCTGCTGGCCGGCGCAGTGGTCGCGCTGTTCTTCCTGCGCTGAGACGGGGCCACAATCGCCCCCCATGGCCAAGGACAAGACGATCTACACCTGCTGCGAGTGCGGCGGCACGAGCCCGAAGTGGTTGGGCAAATGCCCCCACTGCGGCGCCTGGAACACGTTGGAGGAAACCCTCGCGCAGACCGCCTCGGCCTCCAGAAACCGCTTCCAGTCCTGGGCGCAAAGCGCCCCGGTCACCCCCTTGGCCCAGATCGAGGCCAACGAGGTGCGGCGCACCCCCACCGGCTTGGAAGAACTCGACCGCGTGCTGGGCGGCGGCATCGTCGAAGGGGGGGTGGTGCTCATCGGCGGCGACCCGGGCATCGGCAAATCGACCCTGCTGCTGCAAGCGCTGGATGCCTTGTCGCGCTCGCTGCCCACGCTGTACGTCACCGGGGAAGAATCCGGCGCCCAAGTGGCGCTGCGCGCCCGGCGGCTGGGGCTCGATGCCTCGCAGGTGCGCGTGCAAGCCGAAACCCAGCTCGAAAAGATTCTGGCCACGCTGGCCGCCGAGCGCCCGGCCATCGCGGTCATCGACTCCATCCAGACGCTGTATTCCGAGCAGCTGAGTTCGGCCCCCGGCTCGGTGGCCCAGGTGCGCGAATGTGCCGCCCATCTCACCCGCAGCGCCAAGGCCAGCGGCACGGCCATCGTGCTGGTGGGCCATGTCACCAAGGAAGGGGCGCTGGCCGGCCCGCGCGTGCTGGAGCACATGGTCGACACGGTGCTCTATTTCGAAGGCGACACCCATTCCAGCTTCCGCCTGGTGCGCGCCATCAAGAACCGCTTCGGCGCGGTCAACGAGATCGGCGTCTTTGCGATGACCGAGCGCGGGCTCAAGGGCGTGGCCAACCCCAGCGCCATCTTCCTGTCCACCCATGGCGCACCGGTGCCCGGCTCCTGTGTGTTGGTCACGCTCGAAGGCACCCGCCCCTTGCTGGTGGAAGTGCAAGCCCTGGTGGACAGCTCCCCCATTCCCAGCCCGCGGCGGCTGTCGGTGGGCTTGGAGCAAAACCGTCTGGCCATGCTGCTGGCCGTGATGCACCGCCATGCCGGCATCGCCTGCTTCGACCAAGACGTCTTCGTCAACGCCGTGGGCGGGGTGCGCATCAGCGAGCCAGCCGCCGACCTGGCCGTGATGCTGGCCATCCACAGCTCGCTGCGTGGCAAGGCGCTGCCGCGCGGCTTTCTCACCTTCGGCGAGGTCGGCTTAGCCGGCGAAGTGCGCCCCGCGCCGCGCGGGCAGGAACGGCTCAAGGAAGCGGCCAAACTCGGCTTTTCGGTGGCCATCGTGCCCAAGGCCAATGCGCCGAAAAAGCCCATCGAGGGCCTGACCATCCACCCGGTCGAGCGCGTCGAGCAGGCCATCGAACTGGTGCGAACGCTCACTTAGCCTTCAAGCTACATTTGTGCTAAAGATGTCCTTGCTGGCCGGGGACACAATTCGCAGCACGGCGGTGCGGCTTTCGGGCCATACATTTGTCTCAATGTAACGAAGCGCCTAGGATCGCGCCCTTTTTGCGGTTCTGCGGAGGACACACCATGCAACTCATCGTCTCGGCCGGACTGATCCTGGCCGTCGTGTTGTGGGGCCTGCTGGCGCCGACCTCGCTGGGCGCGTTCTTCGACACCGCCCTGAGCCGCATCACCCACAACTTCGGCTGGTTTTATTTGTGGGTGGTGTTGGGACTGGTGACGCTGGCCTTGCTGCTGGCCTTCAGCCGCTATGGCGAGCTCAAGCTCGGCGCCGAAGATGACGAGCCCGAGTTCTCCATCGGCGCCTGGTTTGCGATGCTGTTTGCCGCGGGCATGGGCATCGGCCTGGTGTTCTGGGGCGTGGCCGAACCGATCTCCCACTACACCTCGCCGCCGCCGGGCATCGCGCCGCGCACCCCCGAGGCCGCCCATGCAGCCATGCGCTACGCCTTCTTCCATTGGGGCCTGCACCCCTGGGCGGTGTATGCGGTGGTCGGCTTGAGCATCGCCTTCTTCCAGTTTCGCCGTGGGGCGCCCGCCCTGGTGAGTGCGTCCACCGACGCCCTGCCTTGGCAGCCGCTGCGGCGGCTGTCGCCCGTGGTCAACGTGCTGGCCGTGGTGGCCACGGCCTTCGGCGTGGCGGCCTCACTGGGCATTGGCGCGCTGCAGATCAACAGCGGACTGCACACCGTCTTCGGTGTGCCGGTGGGGCAGGCCGTGCAGGTGGCCATCATCTTGGGGGTGACGGCGATCTTCCTTGCCTCGGCACTCAGCGGCGTGACTCGCGGCATCAAATGGCTGTCCAGCGCCAACCTCGTGTTGGCCGGCGCGCTGGCGCTGATGGTCTTCCTGCTGGGGCCCACCGTGGCGCTCATCGACACCTTCACGACCACGCTGGGGGCCTATCTCAGCGAGTTCGTCCGCATGAGCCTGCGCACCACACCCTTTCGCGACAGCAACTGGGTGAGCAGCTGGACGGTGTTTTACTGGGCCTGGTGGGTCAGCTGGTCCCCCTTCGTGGGCCTGTTCATCGCGCGGGTCTCGCGGGGGCGCACGATCCGCGAGTTCGTCATCGGCACCGTGCTGGCGCCCACGCTGGCCGGCTTCGTCTGGTTCGCCGTCTTCGGCGGCACGGCCTTGCACCTGGAGATCTTCCAGGGCGTGCCGGTGGCCGAGGCGGTCAAAGCCGATGTCTCCACCGCCCTGTTCGCCATGTTCGACGCGCTGCCGTTGGGCATGGTGATGTCGCTGGCGGCCACCGTGCTGGTGCTGATCTTCTTCGTCACTTCGGGCGACTCGGCCACGCTGGTGCTGGGCATGATGAGCACCCAGGGCCAGCCCAATCCAAGCGCCCGCGTCAAGCTGATCTGGGGCGTGCTGGTGGCCGGCATCGCCATCACGCTGTTGATGTCCGGCGGGGTGCAAGCGGTGCAGACGGCCACCATCGTCTTCGCCCTGCCCTTCACCGTGGTCATCGTGGGCATGGCGGTGTCGCTGTGGCTGGCGGTGCGCCAAGACTGGCGCTTGGAACAACGTCGCGAACGCGCCCTGCGCCAGCGCATGCGGGAGCTGGCCGGCCAGCCCTCAGCCGCCGAGATTGCGGACACTACGCAGCCGCCGCCGGGGCGCAGCCCCTAAGATCACGCCCATGAATCCTTGGATCGGCTGGGGCTTGGCGGCCCTGTTCACCCTGCTGGCTTGGCAACAGTATGGCTGGCAAGGCCTGCTGTTCGCCTTTTCGGCCATCACCTTCTGGCTGCTATTGCAGTTCAACAAGGCCGTGCGCGTGATGCGCCAGGCCGGCAGCGCCCCCATCGGCTACATCGACAGCGCCGTGATGCTCAATGCCAAGCTACGCAAGGGCCTGCCGATGCTCCAGATCGTGATGATGACGCGCAGCCTGGGCCAGAAGGTCAGCGACGAGCCGGAAGCCTACCGCTGGACCGACCCCGGCGGCTCCCACGTCACGCTGGAGCTGCGCGGCGGCAAGCTCGTGCGCTGGACGCTGTGGCGCCCCGACGCCGCCGGCGCGGATGCGCCCTCACCCCCGTAAAATCGCCGCTTTACCCCGAATTTCCGAGGAGCCTTGCATGGGCATGGAAGACCGCGACGGCAAAATCTGGATGGATGGCCGCTTGGTGGACTGGCGCGACGCCAAGATCCATGTGCTGACCCACACGCTGCACTACGGCTGCGGCGCCTTCGAGGGCGTGCGTGCCTACCACACCGCCCAAGGCACGGCCATCTTCCGGTTGCGCGAGCACACCGAGCGCCTGTTCAACAGCGCCAAGATCCTGCGCATGAAGATCCCCTACACCGTCGAACAGGTGATGGAGGCTCAGAAAGAAGTCGTGCGCGCCAACCAGCTCGACAGCTGCTACATCCGCCCACTGACCTGGATCGGCTCGGAAAAACTGGGCGTCAGCCCCAAGGGCAACACCATCCACCTGATGATCGCCGCCTGGGCCTGGGGCGCCTACCTGGGCGAAGAAGGCTTGAAGCGCGGCATTCGCGTCAAGACCAGCAGCTACACGCGTCATCACGTCAACATCACGATGACGCAGGCCAAGACGGTGAGCAACTACACCAACTCCATCCTGGCCAACATGGAAGCCACCGACGATGGCTATGACGAGGCCCTGTTGCTCGATGCGGCCGGCTTCGTCTCCGAAGGCGCTGGCGAGAATCTTTTCATCGTCAAGAACGGCGTGGTCTACACGCCCGATCTATCAGCCGGGGCGCTCAATGGCATCACGCGCAACACCATCTTCGCCATTTGCCGCGACCTGGGCATCGACCTCATCGAAAAGCGCATCACGCGCGACGAGGTCTACATCGCCGACGAGGCCTTCTTCACCGGCACGGCCGCCGAGGTCACGCCGATCCGCGAGCTCGATCGCATCCAGATCGGTGCCGGCGAGCGCGGCCCGATCACCGAAAAGATCCAAACGGCCTTCTTCGACATCGTCAATGGCCGCAATCCCAAGTACGCGCAATGGCTGACACGGGTCTGAGGTCGCAGTGATGAGCAGCAACCAACCCCTCCCTGTCGTGGAACTGTCGGCCCGGGATCTCCAGGGCCATGGGGTGGTGTTTTGCCCCCACCCCCAAATGCCGCTGTGGAGCGCCCATCCCAAGGTGTACATCGACGTGGCCACCACCGGCGAGGGCAAGTGCCCCTATTGCAGCACGGTCTACCGGCTCAAGGCCGGCGAGAAAGTCCACGGCCACTGAGCCTGAAGCGGCCATCGCCGGCCGGCGACGCCCCCATGCACGCGCATGGGGCCTTGGTGCCATGCCGAGGAGACGCTCAGATGCGCAAGGTGTCGAGCTCGGCATACGCATGGTTCATCCACAGCTTCAGCCGCTGGCGCTCCATCAGGCCCAGGCTGCTGCCGTCGCCGCCGCTGGTGTTGCGGGCGGACCAAAAACTCATGTTGGCCGCATCGATCTTCTGCGCCACCGACTCGTGCAGTTTGCGAAGCGTGATCTGTCGCGCCCCCAGCGCCAGGGCGCGCTCCAGCTCGCCTGAGCTTTCCAGCTGACTGAAGTCGTCACCGCGCAGCTGGTTGAGCACCAGCACATACTGCAACCGACGGCCAAAGCGGTCGAGCAGTTTTTTCAGCAAGTCCACCGAATCCTTGCCGGCATCCATCACATGCCAATAGTGGATGGCCAGGTCCGAGACATCCGCCAAGTCCAGCACGCCGGATTCGTCCATCCATTTCACCAGCGGCGCATGGGTCTGGGCGGCCAGATCCACCAGCACCCGCCGGCCGGGCTGCTCGATGGCCGACTCGATCATGGCGTCCAGTGCCTCGTAACGCTCCACCGCCATCGGCGAGGCATAGCCCGCATAAAAACGCATGAACGTGCCATGCGAGCGGTCGGTGTCGAAGCCGACGAACGGCAGGTTGTGGTCGATGAAGTACTGAGCCAGCAGGCGCGAGACGAGGGATTTGCCCACGCCGCCTTTCTCACCACCGACCAGGTGGATGATGGACTTGGGCGCAACTTCCAGGGTCGGGATCTGCGTCATGCGGTCGCTCTCCTTGTGATTTGAGCCGGTGGCGTCGGGTTGATCCATCGATCGCACCGGCGTTCCAACCGCGATGATGCCAGCATGGCGCGCGTCATCCTGTTGCAAGCTCGAGCTCCCAGCAAACCCCTCCCCGGACAGCCGTGCAATGGCTGCGGCGTGTGCTGCGCCGCCGAGCCCTGCCCCCTGGGGCAAGTGCTCAGCCGGCGCCGCCGCGGCCGCTGCCGGGCCCTGCACTGGGAGCCCGCCGAGCAAAGGTACCGCTGTGGGGCCCTGACGCAGCCTGGGCGCCACCTGCCCCGGGTTGCACAGCCGCTATGGCCCTGGATCGCCCCGTGGCTGAAGCGCTGGATCGCCGCAGGACGCGGCTGCGACTCCAGCGCCATCGTGCTGCGGCCCTGACTCAGCGAGCGTAGAACACGTAGTCGGCCTGGTAAGGCACTTGGCGGCGCTGTCCCTGTTGGTCCGCGGTACAGGCGGGCGCCGGCGCCACACCACCGCGGGTATTGAGGCGCTGGATGTAGGCCGTGCCCTGCAGCAAGCCCATGCCCATGGACGGCTCGGCCTGGACGAGCTGCAAAGGAATGTGGCCGGCGCCGGCCGGTGCCACCGCGACTTGCTTGCCCGTGACCTTCGAACCATCCTGGGCCTCCCAAGTCGGCCCCCCGTAGTACTTGCCCACCACCTTGCCCTGGCGGTCGTACAACGTGGCCATGGGGCTGACGAACACCCATTCGTAAACGCCGCTCGCACCGGCCTTGGCCCGGCATTCATACGTGATCTCGCCCCTGCCCACGGTGTGCAGGGTCTGGCGCACACCGGCGGGCACACGGATCTCGGGCGGCAGGCTCATGTTGTCCACCGGCGCAGAGGCCATGGGCGCGGAGGTCATCGATCCACAGGCAGCCAGGCTCAACCCAGCCAGGCTGGACAAAACGGTCTTGTGCATGGAAGTCTCCAATCGGTCAGAGGGGTTCAGGACGCCGGGACCGGGTCTCGCCCCGGCTTGCCTTCCATACGCAGCGCACCGCCTTCCGGATGCGCGAAAACGCTCACAACGACACGCGGCCGGTGTAGAGAATGGGCCCGGTGGGCGCGCCGGTGGGCGAGCCGCCGGGCGGCTCCAGACTGACCGCCAGCGCCGCGGTGCCGGGCAGTTCCAGGCGGCGCTGCAGCCGCGTGGGCCGGTCGGCCCGGATCACGCCCAAGGAACGCGGCGCCCCTTGCCCGGGCACGGCCCACAGTTCCAACACCCGCCCGGCCTCCACGGGGACGGCCGCCACCGGCTGCACGACCAGGCTCGAGCCATCGGGGCTGAGCCCGGCCACGAAGGTGCTGGGGCCTTGCGGCGCGGCCAAGACCACCACCAGCGGTGGCGGCATCGGCGTGGGCCGCAGCAGCAGCACGGCCATCACCACTGCGGCGGCGCTGGCCAGCACCGACCAGCCACGCCAGAAGTTCAGCCGCGCCCACGGGCTGCGGCGCGCATCGGCCGCGGGTGCCGCGCCGTCCAGCCGGGCCTCGATCGCGCGCCACACCCGCTCGGACGGCGCCACCGGCGGCACCGCCTCGGACAGCGGCTGCAACCGGTCCTGCCAGCCAGCCACGGCCTCGCGCAGGCTCGGATGCGCCATCATCAGGGTTTCGAATCGCCGACGCGCACCACCGCGCAAGGTGCCCAGCACGTACTCGGCCGCCAGCCGCTCGACCACCTCCGCACGCAGAGCCCTCATGTCAGCCCTCCTGGCGCGAGCCGTTCCAAGCAGCCCTTCAGCGACAGCAACGCCCGTCGGATCCATGACTTCACCGACCCCAGCGGCTGCCCCAACTGCCGGGCCACCTCACTGTGCGACAGCCCCTGGTAATAGGCCAGCGCCAAGCTGTGCTGCTGCTCGGGCGACAGCTCGGCCAGACAGTGCCGCAGCAGCCGCGCTTCGACGGCGCGCTGCAGCAGCTCGGACGGGCCGGGGTGAGGGTCGGGATGATCGTCGTACACGCCGCTGGGATCCTGCTCATCATCGACCGCCCCCTCATCGCTGAAGCGCGGTCGCGCCTGGGCTCGCCGCAGGCTGTCGATGGCCCGATGTCGGGCGATGCTGGTCAGCCAAGTCATCGGCTGGCTGCGGGCGGCATCGAAGCTGCCTGCGGCCTTCCAGACCGCCAGGTAGACCTCCTGCAACACGTCCTCGGCCTGGCTGCGTTCCCCGGTGATACGCAGAATCACGCCCAGCAGATGCGCCGCGGTGAGCCGGTACAGCTGCGCGAAGGCGGCCCGTTGACCCAAGGCGGTCTGCGCCAGCAGGCGGCCCAGCTCCTGGCTGCGCTCACTCCAAGGCGAATCCGGCAACGACATGGTCATGGCGGCGCATTGTGCCGTCGCCGACGGCCAGCGTACAGCCTCCGTACAATCGGCAAGGTCTGAAAGCCATCATGAACACTTCCCGCGAATTCATCCTCACCCTGTCCTGTCAAGACACCAAGGGCGTGGTCTATGCGGTCTCTGGTCTGCTGTACCAGGCCGGCTGCAACATCCTGGACTCCCAGCAATTCGGCGACGTGCAAAGCCCCGACGGCACGGGCCTGTTCTTCATGCGGGTGCACTTCGAAGCGCCCGAACATTTGGCCGACGTGGCCACGCTGGACAAGCTGTTTGCCCACGTGCGCCAGCAGTTCGGCATGCAAGCGGCTTTCCATGCGCTGTCGCGCAAGTCGCGCGTGCTCATCATGGTGAGCAAGCACGGCCACTGTCTCAACGACTTGTTGTTCCGTCACCGCTCGGGCCTGCTGCCCATCGAGGTGCCGGCCATCGTCTCCAATCATCCCGATTTCGCAGAACTGGCCGCCAGCTACGGCATCCCCTTCCACCACCTGCCGCTGCCCACCGGGGCCTCGCACGACACCAAGCGGGCGCAAGAGCGACAGATCGAGCAACTCATCACCGAACACGGCATCGATCTGGTGGTGCTGGCGCGCTACATGCAAATCCTCAGCCCCGAGTTCTGCGAATTCCTCAAAGGTCGGGCGATCAACATTCACCACAGCTTCCTGCCCAGCTTCAAGGGGGCCAAGCCGTATTACCAGGCCCATGACCGCGGGGTGAAGCTCATCGGCGCCACCGCCCACTACGTCACCGCCGACCTCGACGAAGGCCCCATCATCGAGCAAGACGTCGAGCGCGTGGACCACACGCTCAGTCCGGAGGACTTCACCGCCGTGGGCCGCGACGTCGAATGCGTGGTGCTGGCCCGCGCGGTGCGCTGGCATGTGGAGCACCGCGTGCTGCTCAACGGCCACAAGACCGTCGTGTTCAAGTAAACCCGCAACACCCATGCCCCGCCCGCTCGCGCCCCTGGCCTCTCCCGACGATACCGAGGCCCAGTTCTACGAGGCCCTGCAGCAAGGCGACATCGACAAGCTGATGGCCGTATGGGCCGACGATGAAGACGTCGTGTGCATCCACCCGGGTGGGCCGCGGCTGGTGGGGCTCAGCGCGATCCGGGCCCAGTTCGCAGCCCTGTTCGCCCATGGCAGCATCCAGGCCCAACCCGAACGCGTGCGGCGCATGCACGCCCATGACAGCGCGGTGCACAGCGTGATCGAGCAAGTGCGCGTCATGACCGAAGACGGGCCGCGGTCGGTGCTGGTGGTGGCCACCAACGTCTACGTGAAGACCGCCCTGGGCTGGCGCATGGTGTGCCACCATGCAAGCCCCGGCTCGCCGCACGAGCCCACCGAGGCGGGCGAAGCGCCCACCACCTTGCACTGACCGCCGATGGAGACCTACCGCGCCCCGCGCTGGCTGGCCGCTGCCGGTCCGCTCGGCAGCCATGCTCAAACCATCTGGCCGGCGCTGTTCTCACGCCGCTTCCTGGGGCCGCGGCCGGCGTACACCCGAGAGCGCTGGACCACCCCGGACCATGATTTCATCGACGTGGACCGCCTGACCTGGACGGCCGAACCCCCGGCCCCCGAGGCGCCCTTGCTCGTGCTCTTTCACGGTCTGGAAGGCTCCTCACGCAGCCATTACGCCGAGGCATTCGCGCACTGGGCGCGGCAGCGTCGCTGGCACTATGCGGTGCCGCACTTCCGAGGCTGCTCGGGCGAACTCAACCTCGCGCCACGGGCCTACCATTCGGGCGACTACGAGGAAGTCGGCTGGATCCTGCAGCGTCTGCGCGGCTCGCACCGCGGCCCGCTGCTGGCCGTGGGCGTGTCGCTGGGGGGCAATGCCTTGCTGCGCTGGGCCGAAGAAGCCGGTGAGACAGCCGCGCAGACCGTGCGCGCGGTGTGCGCCATCAGCTCGCCGCTGGACCTGGCCGCCGGCGGCGCGGCCATCGGCCGCGGCTTCAACCGGCTGGTCTACACGCGCATGTTCCTGCGCACCATGAAGCCCAAGGCATTGCGCAAGCTGGCCCAGTATCCCGGGCTGTTCGACCGCCAGCGGCTGCTGGCCGCGCGCGACCTCTACGAGTTCGACAATGTCTTCACCGCCCCGCTGCATGGCTTTCGCAACACCGAGGATTACTGGTCGCGCGCCTCGGCCAAACCCCATTTGCATCGCATCCGCATCCCGGCGCTGGTGCTCAATGCCCTCAACGACCCCTTCGTGCCGGCAGCCAGCCTGCCCCGGCCGCAGGAGGTGGGCCGCTTCGTGACACTGTGGCAGCCCCCGCATGGCGGCCATGTCGGCTTTGCCGCCGGCCCGCTGCCCGGCCATGTGATGACCCTGCCGCAGGCGGTGACGGACTGGCTGCACCAACGGCTTTGAGTGATGATTGCCGCATGGATGACATCGTCAGAGCTGCACTGAAGAAATGGCCCAACGTGCCCGCCTGCCGAGGCTGGCTGGCGCTGGACGCCCGGGGCCAGTGGTACATGCGTGACGAACGCACCCAGGCAGCCGGCCCCTTCCCGCGGGTCAAAGGCAGTCTGATCACGCACGACAAGCTGCGCGAATTCATCCACCGCAACTACGAGGCCGATGAACGCGGCCAGTGGTATTTCCAAAACGGCCCGCAGCGCGTCTACGTGGAGCTGGAATGCACGCCCTGGGTGTGGCGCGTGCGCAGCCACGGGCCCGAGCGCCCCCCCTCCATCACCAGCCACACCGGCCTGGCGGCCACCCACGTGCGCGACTGCCTGCTCGACGAGGCCGGCCGGCTGTACCTGGCCACCGAGCTGGGCGTGGGGCTGGTGCACAGCCAAGACATGCACGATGCCTCACAGGCGATCGAAGACGGCTGGTGGCAGCCCCGGGAGGTGCGATCGGCCGAGCTGCCCGAACGCTACGGCTACGTGCTCAGCCCCCAGGCCGCCGCCGCGCAGGCATGAAAAAGCCGGCCAGCGGCCGGCTCGGCTCCAGCAGGGCCTGCGTTGCCCTGCCGCATCGGGCGCGCGGCTTATTGCGAAGCCGCTGCGGCGGCCGCCGGTGCGGCCGGCTCGGGCAAGTTGCCGCCCGAGTTGTTGACCATGTACACCACGGCGCGGCCAATCTCCAGATCGCTGAACTCGCCCCCCCCTTGCGCGCCCATGGCGCCCTTGCCTTTCAAGGCGGAGTTCAGCAGCGTCTCGTAGCCTTGCGCCACCCGCGGCGCCCAGGCAGCCGCATCGCCGAACTTGGGCGCGCCAGCCAGGCCTGCGCCATGGCAGGCTACGCACTGGGCTTGGTAGACCTCCTGGCCGGTTTTGAGCACACGCGGGGCCGAAGGATCGCGCAACTCGACGGTGCCAACCGGCCGGATGCGCGCGGCAACCGCCTCTTCGGAGAAGCCATCGCTGCCCGCCCCCGACTTGGTCCCCGAGGCCACGAAATTGACCAACAAAATGATGCCCACGATGGGCACCAGGAAGGAAAAGACCACCGCCAGAACCAGCTGCTTGGGCGTCTTGACCGGCCCTTCATGGGCGGCGTGTTCGTCGTGGGCGTGTGCGTTGTCGCTCATGTAAGAAATCCTCGGCTTTGAACCGGACGTCATCGCGCCCGCCACAGCGGCGCGGCAGCGCAAAACCTATCGATTATATGCGAGCCCAGGGTCTGCTCATGCCCTGGCACCGAAGGCTGCTAGAATGCGGAGTTCTCGCGGCTGTAGCTCAGTGGATAGAGTGTCGGCCTCCGAAGCCGAAGGTCGTGGGTTCGATCCCCGCCAGCCGCGCCACATCGCGATGACTTGGCGCTTTTCCGAGAGCACATCGGGTTGGGTTGCAGCCGACTCCGAGATGCCACGCGTGGCCTGAATTGGGCCATGGCAACGCCGCTGACGTGTGGCCGTGCCCGTTGACTCGTGGCTGTGCCTTTGGCGCGTCACGGTTCATGGCCCATCTGTGCCCCCACGTAGCCCAGGGCATCGCGAGCCACCGCCCAAAGCCTGGCCTTGCGGCCGACAGGGTCGTCGGAGAGGATCAGTTCGACGCCCGAGCGGCCCCGCCGGCTCAGGCCGCCGAGGAGGGCGCGCCAATGAACCTCGGCCTCGGACAGGGCGACGGAAGCCCCCAGCACGCGGCATCGGCCGGCGACTTCGTCGGCCCTGCAAAACGACCTCAAGCCGCATAGACACTGAGTTGGTGAGGTGATGTTGCGGGGTTGGAACTCCCGAATATGAATCGGCTCGATGGGAATTCCTGGGGGTTTGGGGACGGATTTCGATGAGCACGCCGGACTTTTTCCGCGCCCGACTGGACCAGATGATCGACCTGCGCCACCCGCTGGCGGTGCTGGCCACGCGTATGCCGTGGCAGCAGATCGAAGCGAGCGTAGCGCCGCTGCTGGCGCGCAAGGACCGGCGCGGGCGCAG
>NZ_KB905954.1 GCF_000381125.1 Caldimonas manganoxidans ATCC BAA-369 | reverse complement strand
TGCGCAACATGCGTTCCAAGCCCACGGGAGGACGGCCATTGCCGGGCTTGGGGTAGTGCGGCTCGATCAACGCCACCAGCCGATTCCACGGCACGATCGTCTGCATCTCGGCCAAGAATGCGTCGCGCCGGGTGGGCTTGCGAAAACGCTCGAATCCCGCGGACGCATCGGCCGCCGCTGCCAAGGTCATCTGCTTCATGACCGTAATCATCGCCGCCCATCACCAGGGCGACAAGACGGACTACTGCCAGGCGCAGGACTTGATCAGCGTTTCCCTAGGCTCGATCGGCCTGCGGCGGATTCGGATTGTATGCGCGCAAAACCGCCGCATGACCTCCCGGCCTCACCGTGGCCGGTCGTCCATCCAGCGCACGGGATACCCGCGTGAGCGCAGCCAATCGGCCAAGGCCTGACCGGTACCTGCCGGCCAGCATCGGACCGACTCGGGGGCCAACAGCTTGTATTCGGCCAACTCCGGCGACAACACGATCTCGCCCTGAGCCACGGCGTGGTAGGCGATGATGACTTGGTTCATGCGCTGGAAGTCGTAGGCGCCGATGATGGACAACTGGGTGACCGTCAGGCCCGTTTCTTCGGCCACTTCTCGAATCACCCCCTCTTGCGGGCTTTCGCCGGCCTCCATGAAGCCGGTGATCAGCCCGAAAAAGCGACCCGGCCAAGCGGCGTTGCGTGCCAGCAGCAGCTGCCCGCCGCGGTCGGCCAGCTCGATCACCGCGGCCAACACCGGGGTGGGATTGTTCCAGTGCGTGAAGCCGCACCGTGCGCAGCGCAGACGCGATTTCTCGCCACCGTCTTCCCGCTGCGTCTGCCAAGCCAAGGGGCCAGCACACTGAGGGCAGAATTTGTAGGCTTGGGTCGTCATCGTGCACCATCGAATCGTGGAACCCCATCGTAGCGCCGTCGCCGGCCGGACGCTGTCGCGTCCGGTGCGCAGCAATCAACACGGGCCCCACCCGCGGCTGGATGAGCTGGTGCGCCGTCATCTGAGCCAGCCGTTTCGCAAGCCGCCAGCCCCGTACAGCGTGGCGGCTTTCGAGACCATCGCCCGCAGCCGGGAGGGCCGCCCCTTGGTGCTGGACAGCGCCTGCGGCACCGGCGAAAGCAGCGCCCGTCTGGCGCGTCGCCATCCGCAAGCGCTGGTGGTGGGCATCGACCAATCGGCCGAGCGCCTGGAGCGCGGACAACGCAAACTGCAGTGCGCATGGCCGCCCAATCTGCTGCTGCTGCGCGCCGACGTGAGCGATGTGTGGGCCTTGATGGCACAGGCCGGCTGGCGCGTGGAGCACCACTATTTGCTCTACCCCAACCCCTGGCCCAAGGCCGAGCATGTGATGCGCCGCTGGGGCACGCATCCGCGCTTGCCGGCTTTACTGGCGCTGGGCGGTCGCGTCGAGCTGCGCAGCAACTGGGCCATCTACGCGCAAGAGTTCGCGCACGCGTTGCACCTGGCCGGACGACAGGCCCTGCTGGACATGCCAGGGCCTGCCGAGCTGGCCGACCCGGTCTCGCCTTTCGAGCGCAAGTACCGCGATGCCGGCCACACGCTGTGGCGGGTCGTCTGCGCCGAGACTCAGGCCGGAAAGACGCCGGTGGAGAGGTAGCGATCACCGCGGTCGCACACCACGAACACGATGGTGGCGTTCTCGACGTTTTGCGCGATCTGCAGCGCCGCCCAGCATGCCCCCGCGGCCGAAATGCCGGCGAACAAGCCCTCTTCTCGGGCCAGGCGTCGGGCCATGTCCTCGGCGTCGGCCTGGCTCACGTAGATCAGTTCGTCCACCGCGCGGGGGTCATAGATCTTGGGCAGGTACTCTGGTGGCCACTTGCGAATGCCCGGGATGCGAGAGCCCTCGCTGGGCTGCGCGCCGATGATGCGCACCTGCGGGTTCTTTTCTTTCAGGTAGCGCGACACCCCCGTGATGGTGCCGGTGGTGCCCATGGCACTGACGAAATGCGTGATGGTGCCTTCGGTGTCTTCCCAAATCTCCGGGCCGGTGGTCTCGTAGTGGATGCGCGGATTGTCGGCATTGGCGAATTGGTCGAGCACCACGCCCTTGCCCTCGCGCTGCATTTGCTCGGCCAGATCGCGGGCGTACTCCATGCCGCCGGCCTTGGGCGTGAGGATGAGCTCGGCGCCGAAAGCTTTCATCGTCTGCGCCCGCTCGACGGACAGATCCTCGGGCATGATGAGCAGCATGCGGTAGCCGCGGATGGCCGCAGCCATCGCCAGCGCGATGCCGGTGTTGCCCGAGGTGGCCTCGATCAGCGTATCGCCGGGCCGGATCTGGCCCCGCTCCTCGGCTCGCCGGATCATGCTGATGGCCGGGCGGTCCTTCACCGAGCCGGCCGGGTTGTTGCCTTCGAGCTTGCCGAGGATCACATTGCCGCGGCGTTCGTTGTCGGCGCCAGGCAGGCGCTGCAATCTCACCAAGGGCGTGCGGCCGATGGCGTCTTCCAGGGTCTTGTACGTGGGCATGGCTGGGGTCTCTCCTGGCGCCATTGTGGCAGGCCTGCCAAACCTGCGCCGGACATGCCATAATCTTGGCTTGCTTTCACCCGCCCGGGTGGCGAAATTGGTAGACGCAGCAGACTCAAAATCTGCCGGTGGCAACACCGTGCCGGTTCGATTCCGGCTCCGGGCACCATGACAGCGCCTCTTCTGCCGCTTCTCATTCTTCCCAAACGCTTCCCCAGCTCTACTCAAACCTTGCCGCGACCTTGCGCCCGCAGACTTGCGCCCACAGACGGGCTCAACCCGCAGGTGCGGCATCGGCAGGCCGCGGTCGTTGTTCGGGCAGCCCACAAGGGCGACTCTCGATCCCCGGCCACAGACTCGGCAGCAGCGACTTCAGCAACTGGGTCGGCAAGGCACTGGTGAAGCGGAAGCGCTCGGCATCGGGGCCGGCCACGTACACCATCAGCACGCCATGGTGGCGTTCGCCCAACACGAAGGCAAAGCTGGCCGAGCGGTTGAGCACTTGGGAAGCCAGCACCCGGCCATCACGGCCGTGCACGGTGTAGCGGTGATCGCCGGTGCCGGTCTTGCCGCCCAGTTCCACCATCCGGCCATCGGCGCGACGCACGCTGCCCAACAGCCGTCGCGCGGTCCCCTGGGCCACCACCTCCAACAGGGCCCGACGCACCACCTGCGCCACCTCCACGGGCAACACACGCTCGGGCGCAGGCGGCCGAAGCGCCAAATGGGTTTCGTAAGGCGTGCCCACGCCAAACCGCAGTCCTTCGATGCGCACCGTGGGCAGCCGCAGGCCGTCGTTGGCGATCACGCCCATCAATTCGGCCAAGGCGGCCGGCCGGTCGCCTGAAGCGCCCAGCGCACTCGCATACGAGGGCGTCAGCGTCTCGAAGGGATAGCCCAAACGCCGCCAGCGACGGTGCAATTCCGTGAAGGCCGCTTGCTCCAACACCTGACCAATGCGCTGGTCCTGCGCGTCCTTGTGGCGCGTGCGCAAGAGCCAATCGTAGGCCTCGCGTCGGGCCTGCGCTGCGGCCTCGGCCTCTTGCATCTCGCGCAGGCTGGCTGCGGGATCGCTGCGCAATCGCGCCGC
This sequence comes from Caldimonas manganoxidans ATCC BAA-369, assembly GCF_000381125.1. Classification (GTDB taxonomy): domain Bacteria; phylum Pseudomonadota; class Gammaproteobacteria; order Burkholderiales; family Burkholderiaceae_C; genus Caldimonas; species Caldimonas manganoxidans. The sequence goes on along the minus strand of NZ_KB905954.1, from coordinate 35,622 downwards.
CACCCACAGCTGCAACGGGTGCACGCCAACCCGGTGGGCACGCTCGCTCAGCGACAAGCGGCCAGGGGCGGCTTGTTGGTGCAAGCGTTGCAAGGCCGCCTCGGGCAGCACCTCGCCTCCGCGGTGTCGGGCAATGAAGCGCGCCAGGCCTGCGAGATCGCCTTCGGGCTCCAAGCCGTAGTAAAGCGCAGCCAAGCGCGGCACGCTGGGCTCGCGTCCCTGCAGCAGCAGGCGCTCGACCTCCTCGGCCGGGCGCTCGCGCAAGGCCGCATGGAAGCGCGCGATGAACTGCCGCCCTTCTTGGTCGGCGAATCGTTCGAGGAAGCCTTGCCGGGCCGGATGGGTCGGGTCCTCGAACAGGCGCGGATCGAAGTCGGGTCGTTGATGCACGAGATGCTGCACCACGTCCCGCATGAGCCGGATGAAAACCAAGTTCACCGAGCGGGCGAAGGCCTCGCGCACACTCATCGTTCGATGATCGTCTTCGGGATCGAAATTGCCAAAGCGGTGCAGCCCCCCGCCGGTGAAAAAGGCCTCGGCCGGACTGGCCGAGTAGCGCCGCTCCATGGCCGCTTCGAGCAAGGTGTCCAAGCGGCGGTCGTCGGTGCTTCGCAGATGGTCGTGCACCCAGCGCGCCAAGGTATCGCTTGCCGCTGGCGCCTGCGCGGCCAAAGCAGCCGCATCCAGACCCGCCCAGCGCTCGTGCAACTGAGCCACCACCTCGAGATAGCTCACCAAGGTGCGCAGCTTGGCCGTGGACCCCATGTCGAGTCGGGCCCCGTCGTTCAGGTCGAAAGGCTGGTCGAAGTTGTCGGTCTGCACGCGCACACGGCTGACTCGACCGTCGCTCTCGAACAGCGTGAAGCTGTAGCGCAGCAGCGCTGGGTCCTCACCCTCGCGCAACAGGCGGGGCCCCACCAGGCCGGCGGCGCGCACGCCCTCGGGCGTGCTCAGCCTCGACAGCGCTTCCGTCACCGCTTGCTGCGCCTGCGCGTCGAGCGTGCTGTGCGCCACCAGGTCCAGGCGGTCCAGATCGTAGCTGCGCGACATGCCCAGCAAGCTGGCCAAGCGCATGCGCGCCGCGCTGGCAGCCTTGCGCTCGACGAAGCGGCCTGCCGAGGCGGCGGTCTGCTGCGGCAGCAGCTCCAGCGGCAGCGGCAAAGCCGCATCACGCAAAGTCGTCGGAATGACCCCATCGCGGGCGAGCAGGCGCAGATGGGCGTCGGTCAGCGCTCGCAATCCGGGCGCACGCTCGGCCAGGTAGTGCGAAGGGCGGCGCTGCGCGACGAGGAGCGACAGGGCCTGCTTGTAGGCCAGGGCCTGCTCGCGCAGCAGCACCTCGCGGTAGGCCCGAGCCTGGCCCGCGGTGGGCGGGGCGGGCCGGATCTCGCCGTCCATCAGGGACGTCAACAGGCGGTTGACCTCGTCGAAATCGCGGCCGTACCAAGCCCATAAGCCATCCCCCAGGCCGTGCACCTCGCCGACGCCGACCTGGGCGGCCAGCGGCACGGTGTTGAGGTAGTCCAGCAAGATCTGCTGCCGACGTGCCAAGGTGAGTTCACCCCCCAAGTAGGCGCGCAGCGAGGCCGAGGCCATCTGCCGCAGCTTCTCGCCGGCCGAATCGGTGCGGCCCTGGGGCGAGTGGCGGTATTTCTCGATTTGTGTGGCCAAGGTGCTGCCGCCGGCGGCAGGCTGGTCCGGATCGACGCTGCGGCGAGCCTGTTCGAGCAGGGCCTTGCCAAGTCGGTCCCATTCGATCGCAGGATTCAGATACGGTCGCGTGGGATCGAGCAGCTCGCGGTTTTCGATGTAGAGCAGGCTGTCGGCCAGCACCCGAGGGATGGATGACACGTCGGGATACACCCGCTGGGGATGGAGACTGGCGGCAAGGGTGTCGCCGCGGCAGTCGAGCACCTGCAGGCCCGCTTGGCTTTTTTCCGGGTAGATCGTGAACAGGCCCCAGTCGTGCAGCTCGATCAGCTTGGGCGACCAGCGGGCCTGGGCCTGTACCTCGAAGCCACGCGCCGACAGCCGCTCGATGAGGTGCGGCAAGCCGTGGTAGCCCAGGCGCACATCGTAGGGCCCGTCCGCAGGAAACCGAATGGCTGGGCTGCGCCCGGGCAGCACCTGGACATGCAACTGGGTGGCCAGATCGGACAACCAGCGGGCCTGGACCCGCGAGGACTGCATCTCGCGGGTCACGCCGCGCCAAGCCACCAAGACGACCAGACCGAGCAGCCCAGCGACGGCCAAACGCCAGCCCCAGGGCCCAAGCCCCACGAACCGAAGACGCTGCACGGCGCGCGCAGACATCGAGGCTCCCCGTCACCTTCCGTTGTGTATGCCAAAGATAACGCGACGAAGACCCCGTGTGCGCATCCCGCCGCCCCACCCCCCTTACGCTCAGGGGCATGGCCCAGAGACCTCAGGCGCACCGACCCGCGGCCTTCGCCGCTATGATGCCTGGCACCACTGCCCACAACGACCACGCCTCATGCCCCCATTGCCCCCCGTCACCAAGGCGCTGCTCCTGGCCAACGTGGCCGCTTTCTCGCTCGACATGCTGCTGGGCCTGACGCTGACGCGCGTGTTCGCGCTGTGGCCGCTGCTGAGCGACTTTTTCATGCCCTGGCAGGTCGTGACCTATGCCTTCCTGCATGGCGGCATCGGTCACTTGTTCTTCAACATGCTGGGCCTGTGGATGTTCGGCAGCGAGCTCGAACGCCTATGGGGACAGCGCCGCTATGTGCACTTCCTGCTGGCCAGTGTGCTGGCCGCTGCGGCCTTGCAGCTCGTGGTCACTTACCTCAGCGGCGCACGCTATCCGACCGTGGGCGCCTCCGGCGGGCTGTTCGGCTTGCTGTTGGCCTTCGGCATGATGTTTCCCAACCGCATCATCGTGCCGTTGTTCCCGCCGATCCCGATGAAGGCCAAATACTTCGTGGCTCTGTTTGGCGCCCTGGAACTCATCTTCGGCATGTCTGGCACGGCCTCGGGCATCGCCCATTTCGCCCATCTGGGCGGGATGTTGGGCGGTTTCTTGATGATCCAGTATTGGCGTGGCAAGCCGCCCTTTCCACGAGGCCGCCGGTTTTGAGCACGGCCGAGGGGCGTGTGGGCCCCAGACGGCTCAAGCCAGCAAGCCCTCGCGCACCGTCGGGTAGCGCAATCGCAGGCGCAGCTCACGCAGCAGCCGGCCGTTGTCCAGCCGACGCGATTCGCTCATGAAGGACAGCAGCGTGGGCGCCAACTGCTCGCAAGCCTGGGTTCGGCTGATCCGTGGGGGCCGAGGCAGCCCGCACAGATCGGCCGCCAGGTCGAAGTAGTCCCCCATCTTCAACTCGGTATGGTCACACACATGCACCACCCGTTGCGGCTTGCCACGCGCGATCGCCGCCACGCAGGCACGGGCCAAGTCGTCGGCGTGGATGTGGTTGGTGTAGACATCGTCCTCGGGGCGCAGCACCGGCGTGCCGCGCAGCAAGCGGTCGCGCGGATGGCCGCCGGGACGGTCGCCCGCATAGATGCCGGGAATGCGCAAGACGGTCACGCGCACACCGAAGACCCGCCCGAACCCCCGCACTCGGGCCTCGGCATCGACGCGGCGCCGGGCGCGGTCCGAGCAGGGCGCCACAGGGCGCGTCTCGTCGAAACGCAGCCCCTGAGCATCTCCGTAGACCCCGGTGGTGCTGGCATAGACGAGACAGCGCGGCGCGCTGCGGCGAGCCAGCGCGTGCAGCAACGCGCCGGTGCGCGGGTCGGTACAGCCTCGGCCCGGTGGTGGCGCCAGGTGCAGCACCACATCGGCCAGGCCGGCCAGACGGCTCAAGCTGGCCGGTTCGTCCAGATTGCCCACCAGAGGCACGGCCCCGGCCGCCCGCAAGGCGGCCACGCGGCTGGGCTGCGAGGTCAGCGCCCACACCTTCCAACGTGGCACCAACAAACGCACCACCCGCAAGCCAACATCGCCGCAACCGACGATGAGCACACGCGGACGACGCAGCAGACGGGGCAGAGCAAGCGAGGGCTGGACCATGACAGACAGACCGGCCGCTGGCCCACCAAGGGGCTTTGCACCAGCGGGCAAAATAAGAGGTTTCCCAGTTTACGAGGCTTGCCATGACCTTCACCGTGACCGTGCAGCCCAGTGGCCACACCTTCACCGTCGAGCGCGACGAAGCCGTGCTGGCCGCCGCGATCCGTCAGGGCGTGGGCCTGCCCTATGGCTGCAAAGATGGAGCCTGCGGCTCGTGCAAAAGCCGCCTGAAAGACGGGCGCGTGATCCACGGCGCTCATCAGCTCAAGGCCTTGAGCCCTGCCGAGGAAGAAGCCGGCTACATCCTCACCTGCTGTGCCACGCCCCAAACCGACCTGGTGATCGAGTCGCGGGAAGTGGTCGGTGCCGGTCAGTTCCCGATCAAGAAGATGCCCTGCCGCGTCAGCCGCATCGACAAGCCCGCCCCCGATGTGGCCGTGCTCAAGCTGCAGTTGCCGGCCAATGACCGCCTGCAGTACCACGCGGGGCAGTACGTGGAATTCATCTTGCGCGATGGCTCCCGCCGCAGCTACTCGATGGCCAACGCACCGCACACGCAGGAGACGCAGCCGGGCATCGAACTGCACATCCGCCACATGCCCGGCGGCAAGTTCACCGACCATGTGTTCGGCGCGATGAAGGAAAAAGACATCCTGCGCATGGAAGGCCCCTTTGGCAGCTTCTTCCTGCGGGAAGACAGCGACAAGCCCATCGTGCTGCTGGCCTCGGGCACCGGCTTTGCGCCGATCAAGGCCATCCTCGAGCACATGGAACACAAGGCATTGGCACGCCCCACCGTGCTGTACTGGGGCTGTCGTCGCCGCGCCGACCTCTATCTGGACGACTGGGCCCAGGCCGCCGCTGCTCGCCTGCCCTGGCTGCGCTACGTGCCGGTACTGTCCGAACCCACGGCCGAGGATGCCTGGAGCGGTCGCACCGGCTTCGTGCACCAGGCCGTGATGGCCGATTGGCCGGATTTGTCGGGCCACCAGGTCTACGCCTGCGGCGCACCGGTGATGGTCGAGTCGGCCCGGCGCGACTTCGTGGCGCACTGCGGATTGCCCGAAGACGAGTTCTACGCCGACGCCTTCACCTCCGAAGCCGACAAGCACTGAGTCGCGAACATCGCTCGATCGCCCACGAGGAGACCACCATGAATCGTCGCAATTGGCTGCTGGCCCATGCCGCCTTGGGGGCCACGCTAGCCTGGCCCGGTCTGATCCAGGCGCAGACGCGCCCCGTGCGCCTGGTCGTGCCCTACCCGGCCGACGGCCCATTGGATACCGTGGCACGGTTGCTGGCCGACAAGGCCAAGGACGGCCTCGGCCCGGTGATCGTGGAAAACCGCCCTGGAGCGGGCGGCAACCTGGGCGCCGATCATGTGGCCAAATCCGCCCCGGACGGCCACACCCTGGTGATGGGGGCGGTGGCCACCCATGCCATCAATCCCTGGCTGTACGCGCGGATGCCTTACGACCCGATCCGCGACTTCGCACCGATCACCCTGGTGGCGCGCGTGCCCAATGTGCTGGTGATGAACACCGAGACCGCACAGCGCTTGAAGATCGGCAGCGTCGCCGACCTCATCGCCTATGCCCGGTCGCACCCGGGACGGCTGAACTACGGCTCGGGCGGCAATGGCAGCGCCGGGCACTTGGCTGGCGAAATGTTCAAGGCCCAGGCCAAGGTGAGCATGGTGCACATTCCCTATGCCGGCGCCGCGCCGGCCCAACTCGGCCTGCTGGCCGGACAAGTGGACCTGAACTTCGACAACCTCGCCGCCGCAGCGGCCAACATCCGTGCCGGCCGCCTCAAGGCCCTGGCCGTGACGACCGCGCAGCGCTCCAGCGCGATGCCCGAGCTGCCCACCATCGCCGAATCCGGCTTGCGGGGCTTTGCGGTGGACACCTGGTTCGGCCTGTTCGCCCCTGGCGGCACGCCGGCCGACGTGGTGCGACGGCTCAACGAGGTCTTCGTCAAGGCCCTGCAAGATGCAGAGGTCAAAGCCCGTTTCGCCCAGCTGATGGCCGAGCCCTCGCCCACCACGCCTGCACAGTTCGCTGCCTTCGTCCAGGCCGAGCTGGCGAAGTACGAGAAGGTCGTCAAAGCCAGCGGCGCCACGCTGCACTGAGCGCGCACCGCGCACCGGGCCCCGCGCATGGATCTGCGCGACATCGACCTCAACCTGCTGCGCATCTTCGATGCGGTGTATCAGCAGCGCAATGTGAGCCGTGCGGCCGACATGCTGGGCCTGTCGCAGCCGGCGGTCAGTCACGGCATCACCCGCTTGCGCCTGCTGCTGGGCGATGCGCTGTTCGTGCGCATTGCCGGTGGCGTGGCCCCCACGGCCAAGGCCGATGCCCTGGCCGGTGGCGTGCGTCAGGCGCTACAGCTCATCGAGGAAGCCTTGCACGCCAGCGGCGGCTTCGATCCGGCCTGCGCGCGCAAGACCTTCCGCATCCACATGAGCGACATCGGCGAAGGCGTTTTCTTGCCGGCGTTGATGCATGCGGTGCGCGCCGTCGCGCCCCAGGTGCGCATCGAGACGCATCAGCTCGAATACGGTCAGATCCAGGACGCCTTGGATACCGGCAAGATCGACCTGGCCTTCGGTTATCTGCCCGGCGTGGATGCCACCGAACGCTGGGATTTGCTGCACGAGAAATACGTGGTGCTCACCCGCGCCGATCACCCGCTGCTGCGTGAGCCGCCCACGCGCGACTGGCTGGCGCGCATGGACTACATCGTGGTGCGCCAGCACACCGAAACCTCGCGCGTGCTGCACACCTTGGGCTTGCAAGACCGCATCCGCCTGAGCATCCCGCATTTCATGGTGATTCCGTCCATCGTGCGCGAAACCGACCTGGCCGTCATCGTGCCGCGCCGCACCGCCCTGACCTTTGCGCGCGGCGGCACGCTGGGCGTGGTGGAGCCCGAGATCGACCTGCCGGCCTTCACCGTGGCCTTGCACTGGAGCCATCGCTTCCACAACGATCCGGGCAATCGCTGGCTGCGCGAGCTGGCCATCGAACTGTTCGGCGAGCTCGATGGGCGCCCTCCGCGGGCGCCCACCTTCGTGGAGTCCTCTCCCGCCTGAGCTAGCGTGAGGCCGCCTGCGGCGCGCGCACCTCGGGGGCAGAGGCCGAGTTCGGACTTGCCGCAGCCGCGGTCGAGGAGGCCGCATCGTCCACGCGGGCGGGCGCGTCTTCCCACCTCGGGCCAAGCCCTGGGGCGGGAGCCGATGGCGCTGGCGGATCCAGGAACCACACAGCGACGAACATCACGGCCAGGGCTGCCCCGACCAAGGCCTGGCGCCAGCGTTGAAACCAGGACAGCACCGCCCCCTCGGAGCGGGGCAAGCGCCAGCGGGCCAAGTGCTCAGGCGGAAGCGCAGACGCCGTGGCCTGCGCCTCCTGCGAGGCCGTGGCGGCCGGGGTCGGCTCCAGGGGCATCGGCCGCGACCGCGCGAGCGGCGGCGCGGCGACGGCGGCCTCGGCCGGCGGAGGCGGCCGGTGGCCGGGCATGCCCGTGGCGGCCTGGAAGGCCGCCGGCGCCGCCGAGGGCCAGCCCCCCAGGCGGGCGCCGGCTCGCTCGCCGAGCCGGGCACGGAACTCCGCCACACTGCGCGGCCGCTCGCGCGGGGCCGGCAGCAAGGCCGCATCCAGCGCTTCGAGCAAAGCCGAGGCATAGGGCCGCTGAGGCCAAGCCCCGCACAGCCGGCGCAACAGCTCATCCATCGATTCCAGCCGCCGCCCGGCGGCCACCTGCGCGGCCGGCGGAGGCACCATGCCGGTCATCCACCAGCGCAGCACCGCCGCCAAGGCATACAGATCGCTCCAGGGACCGGGCTGGTGCTCACCGATCGAGACACTCAGCTCCGGCGGGGCAAAGGACGGCTCCAGCCGCGCCATCAACGTCTCGACCAGATCGCTGGCCGAGGCCCGGCTGGCATGGCCGGGCCCGAGCAACACCGGCTGCCCATCGGGACGCAGCAAGATGTTGGACGGCCGCACGGCCCCATGCACTTGCCCCGTGGCATGAAAGGCCTCCAGCGCCCCCAGCAGCGGCTCGAGCACCTGCAACACCTGCGCTTCGGAAGGCATCCACTGCGGCGACTCGCGGGTTTGCGACAGTGGCTTGCCCGGGATGAAGGGCATCACACAACGGACCATGCCCTCGGTGTGCGCCAAGCGCAACACGCGCACCAGGGCGGGATGCTCGCAACGGGCCAGCAAACGCGCCTCGCCGATGAAGGCTCGCCGCCCGGCCTCCCAGGCCTGGACATCCCGCCCTGGCTGCGGATGCACCAGGCCGTTGGCATCGCGCCAGGCCAGATGCAACGGGAAGTACTCTTTGATCGCCACCGGCAGCTCCAGGGCATGGTCGGTGGCCAGATAGACCACCCCCGTGCCCGACTCGCTCAAAACCCGTTCGATCTCGAACTCGCCCCAGTGGGTGCCCGCCGGCAAGACACGCGGGCCGGCCGGCACCGGCTCGTGGATCGCGGCAGTGGACGGGCCATCGACGGGCATGCGGATGCGCAGAATGGGCAGCAGACCCCGTGAGCCTAACAGGCTGCCAGCCGGGCGGTCATCCCGGTCGCTTGCCGCGCAGGGTCTTCCAGAAGCGCGGCGCCTCGGCCAAGGACGCCAAACTCGCCTGGCACACCGGCCACAGCGCCTCGCGCCGCGCCGTCAGCCAGCCGCGCGCGTACCAGGCCCATGGCGCATCGACATCGGCCAGCCGGGCGCCAGCGATTGCGGCATCATGGAGTTGGCCCAAGCAGTCCTGAGCCGCCGCCAGCGCACGCCGGTAGCCTTTGACCGCACCCGCCTCATACAGATCGGCGGCGAAGTCCACCGCATAGCGCAGGCGCTTGATGCGCTTGCGCAAGGCATGCCGTTGCGCATCGTCCATGGCCGAGAAGCCGGCAGCCTGCGCCACCACCGCACGGTGCCAAGAGCGCAAACGCTTGGTGGCCAAGGGCGCAAAGGGCACCTCCCCGCCCGGCCCGGGCCCGGCCAGACGCCAGCGCAGCAACTGCAACCACAAGCGCTGGGCCTCGGCGCTGCGCAACGCCTCGGCCACCCCGTCCGAGCCCGCCGGCATGCGCATGGCCGACTCCGGAGGCGACACCCCCGCTGCGGCCCACACCGGGCCGAGCAGGGCGGCAGCCACATCGCGGTCACGGGCCAGGCCCAGCCGGGCAAAGATGGCGCGCGCGGCCTCCTGGGCCGCTGCGGTGTCGGGCACGCCGGGCCAGCCGTCGAAAAAGCGCAGCGCCGTGCGCAGGCGCCGCAAGGCCACGCGGGCTTGGTGCACCTGCTCGACCCGGTGCTGTGCCGCCTGCGGGTCGTCATGCGCCAGCTCGCAGACATTGGGGCCCACATGCGCCCATATGGCCGCCAGCACCGCCTGCCAGGCCTGGGCGAGCGTTGCTCGGCGCGGCAAGGTCACGGCCCGGGCCGGCGTGGCCGGCACGCTGAGCAGCCCTTGGGCCAAGCGATCCCCTCGCTCGGCTTTGGAGTGGATGTCCAGCCACAGGCCGAAGCGCGCCATCCAGTGCTCCGCCACCTCCAGCACGGCCTCGGGCGCACCGTCGAGCAGCTCGATCTCGAATTCGCACACGGGCCAGCGGCGCTCACCGCTGCGGATCTCGCCCAGGTCGAAAGCCAGCTCCACGTGCCCCAGACGATGCTCGATGCGGCAGGCCCGGCGCCACACCTCGGTGCGGTACGTCTCGGCCAGGGGGCCGGCGCGGCGCACCAGGGCCAGCAGACGATCGCCCGGCGATGTGCCGGCATGGCGGGTCGGATCGACCATGGGCGGCATCGACCTCAGCCTCACGTCATGCTCGAAGCGCCTCCAGGCATCGGTTTCCGCGGCTTTGAGCGTCTGCACCCAGTGCCGGCCCTCCTTGCGCAGCCGCAGGGCCAGGCCGGCTTGCGCCAACTCGCGCCCCGGGGTGTCGAAGTAAGCCGCCTGCAAGCGGACCCGCCGCGTCGCGCCGCGCTGCCGCAATGCCGCCTCCAGCGCCGACCGCTGCGGCCACGGCACCTGAAACTTGAGTTCGAACTCCTGCATGACTGCCCCACGCTGCGGGCGACGCCCGAGGCGCCGCAGACCGCTCCATGCCGCCGCCCCGGTAAAATCGTAGGCTTCACTTTAGCGGCCCCGTGCCGCCCGTCCACCATGCCGCTCTTCTGGAAGCCCTACAAGTCCGACGTCACGAAGTTCATCGAGGAACTCAAGGCCAGGAAGCCCACGCTCGAAGAGGAGCAGCGCCGCGGCCGCGCGCTGCTGTGGGATCGCCAGATCGACCGCGAGGCCCAAAGCGAGTTCCAGCGCGCCCGCGTGCCGCAGCAGGCCTACGTCTATCAAACCAAGGGGCTGGGGCAGTAAGCCCCTGCACGCCGCCCCCGACACCGCGCCTGCCCCGTGAGCGACGCCATCGTGGCCTCCGAGGTCGCCCCCGCCGCATCGGCGCTGAAAGCGGGCGACGACGGCCTGCCCCAAGTCGTCGACGGCGTGGCCGCCGTGGCCAAGCTCTACGGCAACCCGCTGTTCGAGCTGCCCCAAGACCTCTACATCCCGCCCGATGCGCTGGAGGTCTTTCTAGAGGCCTTCGAAGGCCCGCTGGATCTGCTGCTCTACCTGATCCGCAAGCAGAATTTCAACATCCTCGACATTCCGCTGGCCGACGTGACGCGCCAGTACCTGAGCTACGTCGAGCAAATTCGCAGCCGCAACCTCGAGCTGGCCTCGGAATACCTGCTGATGGCAGCCATGCTGATCGAGATCAAATCGCGCATGCTGCTGCCGCCGAAAAAGACCGAGGACGGCGAGGAACCCGAGGACCCGCGCGCCGAATTGGTCCGCCGCCTGCTCGAATACGAGCAGATCAAGCTGGCGGCCGCCAAGCTCGATCAACTGCCCGTGCTGGGCCGCGACTTCCTGCGGGCCCAGGTCTACATCGAGCAGGCGCTGCAACCGCGCTTTCCCGAGGTCAGCGTGCAGGACCTGCGCGAGGCCTGGGCCGACATCCTCAAGCGCGCCAAACTGGTGCAGCATCACAAAATCACCCGCGAGCAGCTGTCGGTGCGAGAGCACATGAGCCTGGTGCTGCGCACCTTGCAAGGGCGCCGCTTCATGGAATTCCACGAGCTCTTCGACCCCAGCCGCGGCCCCCAGGTGGTCGTGGTCACCTTCATCGCGATGTTGGAACTGGCCCGGGAACGCCTGATCGAAATCACCCAGGCCGAGGCCTATGCCCCCATCTATGTCAGGCTGGCCTATCAGCCTGCGTGATGTCATAGCAATGGCATTTGGTGCATCGCAACGAAGATCGCGTGCGCCTGGCTAGAATCCGCGCACTTTCTCACGGAGCCGGTGCCCGCGATGAGCAGCCATGCGTCCCCCGCCGACGAGTCTTCCGCCAGCGCTCGCAAGCCGCTGAGCCTGTTTCGCCTGCGCGAGATGCACGCCGCAGGCGAAAAGATCGCCATGCTCACCTGCTATGACGCCAGTTTCGCCCGCGTGCTCGATGAGGCCGGCGTGGACTGCCTGCTGGTGGGCGATTCGCTGGGCATGGTGTTGCAGGGCCACACCAGCACCGTGCCGGTCACGTTGGACGAGGTGGTCTATCACACCCGCTGCGTGGCGCGCGGCAATCGCAGCGCCTGGCTGATCGCCGATCTGCCTTTCGGCAGCTACCAAGCCGGCCGCGAACAAGCCCTGGCCTCCAGCGTGAGGCTGATGCAAGCCGGCGCCCAGATGGTCAAACTCGAAGGCGGCGGTTGGACCGCCGAGACCGTGCACTTCCTCACCGAGCGCGGCATCCCGGTGTGCGCCCATCTCGGTCTGACGCCGCAAAGCGTGTTTGCCTTGGGGGGCTATCGCGTGCAAGGGCGCAGCGATGCGGCCGCCGCCACGCTGCGAGCGCATGCGCGGGAACTGGCCGACGCCGGTGCGGCCATGCTGGTGCTCGAGCTGGTGCCGGCCGAGCTGGCCGCGCAGGTCAGCGCCGAGAACCCGCAGCTGCTGACCATCGGCATCGGAGCCGGCGCGGCCTGTGCCGGTCAGGTGCTGGTGCTGCACGACATGCTGGGCATCACGCGTGGCAAGCTGCCGCGCTTCGTGCGCAACTTCATGGCCGAAGCCCATGATGTCGAGGCAGCCGTGCGCCTGTACGTCTCGGAAGTCAAGGCTGGCCGCTTCCCCCATCCCGAACATCACAGCTACTGAGCCCCACCAAGGGTCGCAACGCCATGCGCATCGTCCACACCATCGCCGAACTGAGGCAAGCCCTGGCCGGCAGCACCCACACCACGTTCGTGCCCACCATGGGCAATTTGCACGAGGGCCACTTGTCACTCGTGCGGCTGGCCAAGGAACATGGCGGCCCGGTGGTGGCCAGCATCTTTGTCAACCGGCTCCAGTTCGCTCCGCACGAGGATTTCGACACCTACCCGCGCACCCTCGAACGCGACTGCGAGCTGCTGCGCAGCGTGGGCTGCAACCTGGTCTTCGCCCCGAGTGAGGCCGAGCTCTACCCCGAGCCGCAGGTCTACACCGTGCAGCCGCCGGCGGCACTGGCCGGCATCTTGGAAGGCGAGTTCCGCCCGGGTTTCTTCACCGGCGTGTGCACCGTGGTGCTCAAGCTCTTTCACTGCGTGCAGCCGCGCGTGGCCGTCTTCGGCAAAAAGGACTACCAGCAGCTGCTGGTGGTGCGACGCATGGTGCAGCAGCTGGCCCTGCCCATCGAGATCGTCGCAGGCGAGACCGCCCGCGCCGACGACGGCCTGGCGCTGTCTTCGCGCAACGGCTACCTCAGCGAGACCGAACGGGCCGAAGCGGTGCAATTGTCGATGACGCTCAAAGAGGTGCAACTCCGGCTGCGCCGGGGAGAACGCGATCTGGCGGCTGTCGAATCCGCCGCGATGGACCACTTGCGCCAACGCGGCTGGCAGCCCGATTACGTGAGCGTGCGCCGGCGCACCGACCTGCTGCCGCCCACGCCCGAGCAACTGGCCGGCGGCGAACCGCTGGTGGTGCTGGCTGCCGCGCGCCTGGGCCGCACCCGGCTGATCGACAACCTGGAGCTGTGAGGCGCGGCGGCTCAGCCGCCGCCGGCAACGGACAAAGCCCGCTGCAGCGCCGCACGGATCTGCGCCACGGTCGGCGGGTGCGCGAAATAGCCGGTGTGGAACACCGGTGAGGCATCGTAGACCTCGGGCAGCCCTTGCGGTGCGGACGAATGCAGGGGCACGATGCCATCTCCATCGGCCTCCAACCCCCCCAGGTCCTCCACGAGGCGGTGCCAGAAGCGACCGTCCAACGGCAGCCCCCGCTCGGGTGCCCACTGCGAGCCCCAAGCGATCAAGCCTTCCGGCCAGGACTGGTCTTTGGCCATGCGGGCCACCCCGCTGGGCTCCACGTCCTTGAAGCCCGGGGGAATGTCATAGGCCAAGGCCCGCTCCAGGATCAGCAAATCGGTGTTTTGGCGCGCATCGAGCACGTCGGAAGCCACGTCGCGAAACACCCCCAGCAGCACGCTCAGTCCGGCCCAACGGCGCCCGATCTGGCGAAACACCATCGTCCCCAGATGCGGACTGCCGGCCGTCAAGGCGCAAATGGTCCATTGCGGCCAGCGTTGGCGCAGGCGCGGCAAGGCGAACCGGGCCACATTGCCGCCGCGCGAATGCGCCAGCAACACCAAGGTGCCGCGTTCGGCGGCGCCGAGCACCTGCCGCTCCAACGCATCGACGAGCTGATCGACATTGCGCGCCACGCGCAAAAAAGTGTCGTGCTCGAAGCGCCAGACACAGTGCCCGTCGAGCATGGGCAGCCCCCGCCACAGACCGGCCGAGGCTGCGGAGGGATCTTCGGGCAACCACGCCGCCCAGCTGCTGCGTGCAGACGTCAATCCCCCATGCAGCAACACCACGTGCGCCATCGTCACACCCGCTTGGGCCGGTGGCCGATGCGCCGTGGCCGGACGCGAGGCCGGCGCCAAGCGAGCGCCCGTCTTCACGGCCTGCGCCAGTTCGGCCTCGGTGGGAAGCGGCATGCCCAAGGCCTGTGCCCAGTACGCCTCGTCGGAGCGCAAGCGCCGCTCGAAGGTCGGGTCGCGGTCCACCCAGGGCCGCTTCCAGCCCAGCCGACGCAAAAGGCGCTGGGCCAGGCGCAGACACCAGCCGATCGATCCTTCTTGCCGTTCGAAGCTGATGATCGGCACGGCCACCAGCAAGCCCACGCCCGGGCGCAGCGTGCGCCGCACCCGCACGGCAGCGGCCTCCTCGACCGGCACCAGCCACCTCACCTTGCCGCGCTTGAACTGCAAGATGTCCTCGGACGCCCCCACGCCATCACCACGGAAACTGCACGGGGACCAGATTTCAGGGCCGTCCCCGTCGGGATCGCGCAGGCCGCAGCCGCCCCAGTAGACATGCGTCTCCACCTCGAGCTGCACGGTCACACGCCGACGCCGCCAAGCCGCCGGCAGCTGCTCGGCCAGCTCCTGAACCAAGGCTTGGGCGTTGTCGGCCAGCGGCAGGCGCATGTTCAACGGGGTGTCCTGACGCCGCACCAGCGGCGCCATCCACCAAACGTCCGGATGCCACAGGTGCAGGCGTTGCGTGAGTGCAGCGGCCTGCGGCGCAGGAGAAGGGGCGCCCGGGCTCGCTGGCGCCGGCCCACTGGCGGCCAGACGCTCGCCGTCCTGGCTCATGCGCAGCTCGTGCTCCAATTGGCGTTCGATGCCTTCGACGAAGCGCGCCAGCTGCGGCGAATACCATTGGTCACGCACCGCGCGGAAGCGATCGAGCAGCTCGCGCGCATTCAGCCGCCCTTCGACGCGTTGGACGATCGGACGCCGCCCCGCCTTGGCATGCAGGCCGCTTGGCCCCTGCGGCCAGACATCGCCGTCGAGCTCGAATTCCAGGTCCACTGCGCAGGCCATGGCCAGCCCGACTCAACGCCCGCGCACGCCGAGCTTGAAAGCGATCATCGCGCGCAGCTTGTTCGGCACCACGGGCTTGATCAAGAGATGGAAGGCATGCTGATGCGCCAACTCCTCCAGCCCGGCCGTGGTGCTGCCAGTCACGACGATGGCCGGCAGCTCGGCACCGAAATGCTCCCGCAGAGCCTGGATGGCATCGATGCCGGTGGACTGATGATCGATGCGGTAGTCCACGATGGCCAGGTCGGGCTTTTGACCTTGCGCTTTCGCATGCTCGGCCCATTGCCGGCAGGCGGCCACCGTGTCGAACACTGCCACCGTGGCCCCCCAGCCTTTGAGCAGCACCTCCAGACCGTCGCGCACCGCCGGCTCGTCCTCCACCACGGCAATCAGCTTGCGTTCGAGCGTCAGACCGAGCGGGGCCGAGGCGGCCACAGGCTCGGCCATGCGCTGCTGGGCCTTGCCCAGCGGCAGCTCCAGCGTGAAGACCGTGCCTCGCCCAGGCTGCGAGCGCAGACTCAAGGGGGCGTTCATCAACTGGGCCAGGCGCTTGACGATCGCCAAGCCCAGGCCCAGACCCTTGCGATCGTGGGCGGCCGTCGGTCGCTCGCCCGGCACCTGGTAGAACTCCTCGAAGATGCGGGGCTGTTCCGACTCGGGAATGCCCACCCCGCTGTCCCACACCTGCACCCACAGCCGCTCGCCGCGCTGACGGCAAGCCACCAACACACCGCCGTCTTCGGTGTAGCGAATGGCGTTGGACAGCAGGTTGCGGACGATGCGCTCCACCAGCACCGGGTCGGCGTAAGCCACGCGATGCCCGCCACGGAAGCGCAAGGCCAGCCCCTTTTCGAAGGCCGTGGGCTCGTAATGCAAGCGCAGACGGGCAAAGAGATCCTGCAGCCGGAAGTGTTGGGGCACCACCTCCACCGCCCCGGTGTCGATCTTGGTGATGTCCAACAGCTCGGAAAACAGTCCTTCCAGCGCATCGACCGAACTGTTGATGCTGTTGACGAGCTGGATCACCTCCTCGTCGCGGCTCTTGTTGCGCAGCGCCTCGGCAAACAGCCCCAGTGCATGCAGCGGCTGGCGCAGATCATGGCTGGCCGCCGCGAAGAATTGCGTCTTGGCCCGATTGGCCACTTCGGCTTCCTGGCGCGCCGCCTCGGCGGCAGCCTTCTCCTGACGCAGCTGCTCCAGCAGTTGCTCGGTGCGCAGCTTGAGTTCGATCACGCGGTCCATGGCCTGGCGGTAGTTGCGCCCCAGCAAGGCCGTCATGCCCATGGCCAGCAACAACACACCGGCCAGCTCATAGCTGTACAGCGTGTTCTCCGCAGCGATGCGTGCGATGGTGGGCAAGAAGCACAGCCCCAGGAACGTCAGAAAGGCCCTTTGCTGATCGGCCAGCACCGGCACCGAGGCCACGCAATAGCTGTAGACGGTGATGATCAGTCCGATCTGCTGGATGCTGCCGCCTGCGCCATAAAACAGCCATGCCGCCAGGCCCCACAGCGCCCCCGAGGCCAGCACGCCCACCAACCACAAACGCCGCCAATGGGGAAAGTCGGTGTCCGCACGCAACTGCACCGACCGGAATCGGGCCGCGATCGAGGCCCGATAGATCCACACCGCGGCAAACACCATGCACCACAGGATGAGCAGCTCCGGCGCGGCCAAACCCGTGTACAGCAACACGATCACGATGGCGCCGATCAGGTTGCCCACCAGGCTCGATGAGGTGTAGGTGTAGAGGTTGCGCACGTGATCGGGCAGTTCGGGGTCGTGCACCCCGCGGGGCTGATCAGAGGTACGAGACATGGACAGGTTCGAATTCGGATTCATGTCAGGCCGTCACTGCCATCTTGCGAAGGGGTTGCGGATGAAACACCTTGTCGTGCCAACGCCACCACGGCAGCACATGCCCGTGCTCGTCAGTCACGAGCGTGGGGCTGCAAATGTCCAGTCGTTGGGCTTCGGAATCGAAATCGTCGGCCGCAAAGGGCACCGTCTCCGGCGGCAAGGTGTCGGTGCCGGCCATGAAGCTGCGGCCTGGCACGGGGTCGAAGCGCGTCACGCACATGTCCGCCACATCGAGGGCCGCCGCGGTCCACGAACCGCGCCGCAACAGGCGGGGCAGATCGTCGGCCAGCTTGGCCACACGCCGCCACGGCGCATAAATGCGCCGCATGGTGTCTTGGTAAGCCGTCAAAAACGCTTCCAAGGGCGCCTTGTGCGGCCGCAGCACCAGCGTGTAGGCACTGAAGTCATACAGGTTGGCATGGGGCAGGAACCGAGGCTCGGCGCTGGCGGCCATCCGATCGAAGAACGGCGTGCCGGGAATCGGCGTCTCGAAGGACACGAAACTCGGCACGTGCAAACCACAGGCATCGAGGTGATCCGGAAGCGAGCGGAGATAGGCCACATCGTCATGCAAGGGACTGACGATGAGTCCGGCAATCACCAGAATGCCTTCGTCCCGGCTTTGGGCGATGGCCTGCGCCATCTTGCCAATGTTGTTCTGCGGCTTGGAGATGTCGGCCAGGGTGTCCGGATTGAAGGTTTCCAATCCCACGAACACCGCGCGGCATCCGCAGTCGTACATCAGCTTGAGCAGCTCGCGGTTGGCGATGACATTGAAGGTCAGGCACGCCCCCCACAACACGTCCAGCGGCCGCAGCGCCACACACAGCTCGCGAAACCACCGCAGATGGCCGGCCAGGTTGTTGTCGTAGAACACGATGAGCCGCTGCTTCCAGCCTGCCACGCCGGCCTGGCGCAGCGCCGCCTGGCCGGCCAGGATGTCGCGCACCACGGTGTGCACCGGGCGCAGCGCATGACGGGTGCCCACCGCGGTGAGGGCGCAGAAGTCGCAGGCATAGGGGCAACCGCGGGTCGCCTCCACCGACAGCGGGAACACCTGCTTGTGCGCCACCGGGGCGATGCGCGGCACCGGCACCCGATCCGGGAAATAGCCGGCCGAGCGATACACCGGCTGCAGCCGGTTGGCACGGGCATCTTCGACCACGCGCGGCACGGTGTCTTCCGGGTCGCCGATCACCACGGCATCGAAATAGGGCGCGCACAGGTGCGGGTAGGTGCCTGCCATGCTGCCGCCCAGCACGGTGCGGGCCCCACGGCGCCGAAAGTAATGGCTGATCTGACGCGCCCGGTCCCAGTCGGCATGCACGCAAGACAGGAACACGAGGTCATAGGTCTTGGACCAGTCCGGATCGTCCCAGGTGTCGTTGACGATCTCCACGTCGCACCAGTCGGGCAGCAGACCAGCGATCAATGGGCCGATTTGAGGCTGCAAGCCCCCGCGATGATGACGGCCCTTGCGGTGATAGTCCGTGAAGACGGAGATGATGGCCACCCGCATGGAACGCACCTGCCCGATACAGGGGTGCGTTCAGTGCTGCGACGCGCGCCAGGCCGGAAAGGCCCCATGCTGCTGGCTCATCTGGCTGATGGCCAGCACGGCCTGGGTGCGCGAACTCACGCCCAGCGCACGCAGCACCGCAGCCACATGGTCTTTCACGGTTTCGACGGACAAGCCCAGCTCGCGAGCAATCAGCTTGTTGGGCTGGCCCTTGAGCAACAGCGCCAGCACCTCGGCTTGGCGCGGCGTCAGTCCGAGCGTCGCTGGTGAGGGCACGTTCTGATACCCGCTCTGTTCGGCCACGCTGCTGACCGTGCGCAGATAGCGGTCTGGCTCGGTGTCGCCGCCAACCGGCGCAGAGGCGGCTTCAGAATGGCGCCCCAGGGTCATCGGCGGCACATAGATGCCGCCGGACATCACCACCCGCAGCGCCTCGAACAAGGTGTCATTCGACGCCCGCTTGGGCACGAAGCCCATGGCGCCCAGATCGATGGCACGAATCACGTCGGAGGCCCGATCGGAGGCCGACACCACCACCACGGGCAGGGCCGGATACGCTTGGCGGAACTCGGCCAGCAGATCGAAGCCGCTGGCATCGCCCAAGGCCAGATCGAGCATGACCAAGTCGAAATTGGCATCACGCTTCAAGGCCTCGCGGGCGGCGCGGCCACTGCCCACGCCCTGCACCTCGACATCGTCACCCAGGCTCTGAATGACGGTTTGCAGCGCCGACAAAATCAGCGGATGGTCGTCGACCAGCAGTACTCGCATCCCATACCCCTCACAAAGACCCGTGAGCCGCCCCCTGGCCGCGGCCATGCTCATTATCGATCCGTGACAGGGCGCAATGCTAGTGGACACTCGCCGCGCAACGCTCCCCCCAAAGGGGGGTGTGGAGCCCGCCGATGGCGATCGGCTCAGGGATAGCGCCGGCTGATCGACTCGGCCACGCACACCGGCTTGGCCGAGCCTTCGCGTTCGACGGTGGCTTCCACCGTCAGCTGCGCCCCTCCCTGGTCCAGGGGCTCGAAGGCCAACAGCTTGAAGTGCGCCCGCAACCGGCTGCCCACGGGCACCGGCGCTGGAAAACGCACCTTGTTGAGCCCGTAGTTCACTCCCATGCGCACCTGGCGCACCTCGAAGCCGGTGGCAAAAAACAGCGGCAACAGACTCAGCGTGAGGAAGCCGTGGGCGATGGTGGTGCCAAATGGACCCGCAGCGGCGCGCTCGGGGTCCACATGGATCCATTGATGGTCGCCGGTGGCGTCGGCAAAACGGTTGATCCGTTCCTGATCGATGGTGATCCAGTCGCTGGTGCCGATGGACTGGCCCACCAGCGGGCGCAGCTCTTCCAGGGTGTCGAAGACTCTCATGCGGACTCACTCACAATTGCAACCATTGAACGATGGGCGCCCATTGCTGCAGGTCGCGCTCGACCCGACCCGGGGCCACGTCCCACAGCGTCAGACCGCGCGCGGCCAGGTGGATGTAGATCTGGGTGTCGCGCAAGTAGCCCAGCACCGGCACCTCGAGCTGCGCCACGAAGGCTTTGAGCTGGTCTGCTGCGATGGTGTGCTCGCGCACCCGCGTGCCGACCACGCCCACCTTGACCTGGCTGGACTTGCGATGCGTCAGCACCTGGTCGAGAAATGCGCGGGTCGCATAGATGTCGAAGATGCTCGGCTGCAGCGGCACCAGCACCTGGTCGGCCAGCTTCATCACCTCGTCGAAGCGCCGACCGTGCAACCCGGCCGGGGTGTCCAGCACCACGTGGGTGGTGCCCTTGGGCGGGCGCACGATGTGATCATGGGCCACGTCCCATCCAGCGATGGGGCGGGCCGTCTCGGGCCTCAAGCCCAGCCACGTGCGGGCGGACTGCTGGCGGTCGACATCGCCGAGCATCACCCGGTGCCCCTGCGATGCAATGTACCCCGCCAGATTGGTTGCGATCGTGGACTTGCCCACGCCGCCCTTCGGATTGGCCACCACGATCACCCGCATCGTGCCCTCCGTGTTCGGATTGGTAGGCGGCAATGTTAGCCCGCCCCTCCGTTGCACACATGCAACAGAGGCCGAAGCCTTTGCCAACCGGGCCGATTCAGCGCAGGCCGTCCCACAGCAGCTTGCAGCCGGTGAGGAACATGCCGGCATAGACCAGCCGGTAGAACCAGTCCTGCCGCACCCGGTGCACCAGGCGCACGCCCAGCCACACCCCCAAGGGCGCAAACGGCAACAAGGCCAGGGCCGTGACCATGTTGCGGCCATCGATCAGGCCCAGCCAGGCATAAGGGATCCACTTCGAGGCATTGACCGCTGCGAAGAACACCGCCATCGTGGCCGAGAACACCACCGGCGACAGCCGCAGCGGCAGCACGTAGGCGTTGATCGGCGGCCCCCCGGCATGGGCCACGAAACTGGTGAAGCCCGAGGCCATGGCCAGCAGCCGCCCCCACCCTGGCCGCGGCGGCGGGGCATCGGCGCGCGGCGGAAAAAACAAACGCTGGGCCAGGAAGAGCAAGGTGAGCGCGCCTACCACCGCCGCCACCCAGGCCGCCGGCAAAATGCCGAAGGACAGCGTGCCCAAGACCGTGCCGGCCAAGCCCGCCGGCAACAGTTGGCGAATGAGGGCCCAATCGACATGGCGCCGGTAGGCCGTGACACCGAGCAGATCCATCACGGCCAACAGCGGCAGCATGATGGCCGCCGCCTGCGGCACCGGCACGCTCAAGGCCATGATCGGCACGGCCAGCGACCCGAAGCCCGAACCGAAACCGCTCTTGGACAACCCCATCAGCAGCACGGCCGGAATGGCCGCCGCATAGAACCAGGGGTCGTCGATGAGCCAGGCCAGCCACTCAGTATCCATGGGGGCCTTTCAGCACGAGCCCATCGGGCGAGGCGGGCCGTCGCGCCGTCGCCAAGCCGCGCCAAGACGGCACGACCTCATACCACGACCTCATGCGCAAGCCGACCAAGCCCACCCCCGCCGCGAGGCAGCTCAGACGATGCGGCACGCCTGCTCGAAACTCAAGCGCGGGCTGCGTGGAAAGAGCTGACGGGCATCTCCGTAGCCCAGATTGCAGATGAAATTGGTTTTGACCTGGGTGCCGGCCCAGAACTCGGCGTCCACCTTGGCCGCATCGAAGCCACTCATCGGCCCGCAGTCCAAGCCCAGGGCACGGGCGGCCAAGATGAAATAGCCCCCTTGCAAGCTGGAGTTGCGAAAGGCCGTGGCCTCGATCTTGGCGGGTTGGCCCTCGAACCAACTGCGCGCGCCTGGATTGTGGGGGAACAGCTCGCCCAAGTGCTCGTAGAACGCCAGATCCATGCCCAGGATGGCCGTCACCGGAGCCTGGGCCGTCTTGGCTTGGTTGCCGGCATCCATCAGCGGCACCAAACGCGCCTTGGCCTGCGGGCTGATGACGAACTGGATGCGCAGCGGGCTGCAATTGGCCGAGGTGGGGCCAAACTTCATCATGTCGTAGAGCTGGCGCAACGTGTCTTCGGGGACGGGCCGATCCAGCCACGCGTTGTGCGTGCGCGCGTGATCGAACAGCTGTTCGGTGGTGATCTGCATGGTGTCCTTTTCCGTTCAGCAGCAAAGGAGCAGAATTGTCATATGTTTGCCCCGACCCAACACGACGTGCGGCGATTCTTTTGCGAAACCTACCGCAAGGAACGCGCCGGTGAGCCGCTATCGCCGATGGAAGCCCTGGCGGCGGACTGGATCAGCCAGCACCCGGAATACCACGGCGACCTGGCCGATGCCGAAGCGGCGGTGGCCGCCAGCTTCCGCGTCGAGGACGGGCGCACCAACCCCTTCTTGCACCTGGCGATGCATTTGTCCATCAGCGAGCAGACCAGCGTGGACCAGCCGCGCGGCATCCGCCAGGCCACGGACTTGCTCGCACGTCGCTTGGGCTCCTTGCATGAAGCCCATCACGAGGTGATGGAATGCCTGGGCCAGATGCTGTGGACCTCTCAGCGCAGCGGCCTGCCCCCCGATGGGGAGGCCTACATCGACTGCGTGCGCCGGCGCGCCACGCGCTGAGCCTTCGCCTTCAACTGGCCGGATAGCCCTCCTCGGCCAGCGCCTGACGCACCACCTCCAGCGGCTGCTGGGTCTCGATCCTGACACGCTGGCTCGGCAAGTCGATGTCCACGCGCGCTTGCGGATCCAGCTTCTGTAGGGTCTGCGTGACGGTGCGCACGCAGTGACCGCAGGTCATGTCTTTGAGGGTCAGTTCGATCATGGCGGGGCCTCGTTGGTCATTGGACATGGACGTACTCTAGACCTTGCCATGGTGGCAAGGTCAAATCGGTGGCTTGACCTTGACATCAGGGGAAGGTTTATCCTGAGCGCCGATGTCTCCTGCGCGAGCCATGCCATGAGCACCTACACCCTGCCGATCGAAGGCATGACCTGCGCCTCCTGCGTGGGGCGTGTCGAACGCGCGTTGCGACGCCTGCCCGGAGTGCAAAGCGCCGAAGTCAATCTGGCCACCGAATCGGCCACCGTGCAGGGTCAGTGCCCACTGCCCGAGCTGGTGAGCACGGTGCAAGCCGCCGGCTACGAGGTGCCCCGGCACGAACGTCGGTTGCGCATCGAAGGCATGAGCTGCGCCAGCTGCGTGAACCGGGTCGAAAAAGCGCTCGAGCGCGTGCCAGGAGTGATCCAGGCCCATGTCAATCCGGCCACCGAAACCGCCACCGTCACGGCCTTGCGCGGCGTCAGTGATGCGGCCTTGCTCAGCGCCGTGCGTCAAGCCGGCTACCTCGCTCACCTGCCGCAGGCAGCCCCGGCACCGGCGGATTCCCCAAGGCGCGGCCTCGGCGAGGCCCAGGCGGTGGTGCTGGCCGCCATCCTGTCGCTGCCGCTGGCCGTGCCGATGCTGGGCGACCTGTTTGGACGACATTGGATGTTGCAAGGCTGGCTGCAATGGGCCCTGGCCACGCCGGTGCAGTTCTGGCTGGGGGCACGCTTTTACCGCGCCGGCTGGCAGGCCCTGCGCGCTGGCACCGGCAACATGGATCTGCTGGTCGCCTTGGGCACCAGCGCGGCCTATGGACTCAGTGTGTACCGCCTGATCACCGATCACAGTGGCATGCCGGCGCTGTACTTCGAGTCCTCCGCCGTGGTCATCACCTTGGTGCTGCTGGGCAAATGGCTGGAAGCCCGTGCCAAGCGCCAAACCACCGAAGCCATCCGCGCCCTGCAGGCCCTGGCCCCCGAAACCGCGCGCGTGCGCCGCGGCGCGCAAGAGCTGGAGCTGCCCCTGAGCGAGGTGGTGGTCGGCGACATCGTGCTGGTGCAGCCCGGCGAACGTGTCCCCGTCGATGGCGACGTGCTCGAGGGCCACAGCCATGTGGACGAATCCCTGCTGACCGGCGAAAGCCTGCCCGTGAGCAAGGGGCCAGGCGATCGCGTGACCGGCGGCTCGATCAATGCCGAGGGACACTTGGTGTTGCGCACCCGGGCCGTGGGCACCGAAACCGCTCTGGCACGCATCGTGCGGCTGGTGGAATCGGCCCAGGCCCGCAAGGCGCCGATCCAACGCCTGGTCGACCAGGTCAGTGCGGTCTTCGTGCCCCTGGTCGTCGGCCTGGCCCTCGTCACCGTGCTGGCCTGGGGCCTGACCACGGGCGACTGGTCCACCGCCACGATCCATGCGGTGTCGGTGCTGGTGATCGCCTGTCCCTGTGCGCTGGGCTTGGCCACGCCGGCCGCACTGATGGTGGGCATGGGCATCGCGGCGCGCCATGGCATCCTGATCAAAGACGCACAGGCCCTGGAAGTGGCGCATGCGGTGGACACCGTCGCCTTCGACAAAACCGGCACGCTCACCATGGGGCAACCGACGCTCGTGTCGATGCAACCCGCCGCGGGCATCGCCGACGATGCCTTGCTCGCCTGGGCCGCCGCACTGCAGTCCGGCAGCGAGCACCCGCTGGCCCGTGCGGTGCTGCAGGCCGCGGCCCGCCGCGCCGTGGTCTACACGCCCGCACAAGACGTGCGAGCCCTGCCCGGGCGGGGTGTGACCGGTCGGGTGGACGGGCGCGATCTCGTGTTGGCCAATGCCCGCGGGCTGCAGGAGCTGGGACTGGACCTCGCCCCCATGGCCGGCCCGGCCCAGGCACTCCAAGCCCAGGGCCGCACCGTGTCTTGGTTGGCCGAAACCGCACCGACGCCGCGCTTGTTGGGCCTGCTGGCCTTTGGCGATGCCCTCAAGCCCCAAGCCCGCGACGCCATCGCCCGGCTGCATGCCCAGGGCATCCGAACCGTGCTGGTCAGCGGCGACAACCGGGGCAGCGTGCTGGCCGCCGCAGCGGCGTTGGGCATCTCGGAGGTCCGCGCCGAAGTGCTCCCGCAGGACAAGGCCCGCGTCATCGCCGAACTCAAAGCACCGGACGCACAGGGTCGGCAACGACGGGTGGCCATGGTCGGCGACGGCCTGAACGACGCGCCCGCACTGGCCGCTGCCGACGTCGGTGTGGCCATGGGCGCCGGCACCGACGTGGCCATGCATGCGGCCAGCATCACGTTGATGCGTGGCGACCCGCGCCTGGTGGCCGATGCCCTGGAGGTGTCACGCCGCACCACACGCAAAATCCGCCAGAACTTGTTCTGGGCGTTCATTTACAACGTGGTGGGCCTGCCGCTGGCGGCCTTCGGCCTGCTCAGCCCGGTGCTCGCCGGTGCGGCGATGGCCTTCTCCAGTGTGAGCGTGATCGGCAATGCCTTGTGGCTGAAGCGTTGGACACCGACGGCCGGGAGCCGCTCATGAACATCGGTCAGGCCGCACGGGCCTCGGGCGTGAGCGCCAAAATGATTCGCCACTACGAAAGCCTGGGGTTGTTGCCCCCGATCGCTCGCACCGCCGCGGGCTACCGGCAATACGACGAGACGGCCATACACACCCTGCGCTTCATCCGCCGCTGCCGCGACCTGGGCTTTGGCATCGAAGAAATCCGCAAATTGCTGCAGCTGTGGCGCAACGAGCAGCGCCCCAGCAGCGAGGTCAAACGCATCGCGCTGGCCCATGCAGCCGCGCTGGAGCGTCGCATCGAATCCATGCAGGCGATGAAGCGGACCCTGGAGCGCCTGGCCGCCCACTGCCATGGCGACGAACGGCCTCAGTGCCCCATCCTGGACGATCTGGCGGCCCACACCGAGACGGGCGCCGGCGGCACGCCCAAGACGCGCTTTTGATGGCTTCTGGACGACAAAAAGGCCGCTGCACGGCAGCGGCCTTCTCTACCTTCTGGGGGAGTCGGAGTCGATGCGATCAGCGAGCAGCGCCGATGCGGAAGCGAGATTGCGGCACCACACGCAGATCCCCAGGCAGCGAGGCGATGTACTGGGCCATGGCCTTGAGCTCGGCATCGGTGAAGGGCTTGACCTGGCCGGCCATGATCGCATTACCACGGCCAATGATCGGGTTGCCCTCGGTCTTGTAGGACTTCAGCGCCACATACAGATAGTCCGCATGTTGGCCGGCGATCTTGGGGTAGCCAGCATCGATGGGCTTGTTGAAATTGGCACCATGGCAGGCCACGCAACCGCCCTTCTCGAGCAAAGCAGCCACTTCGGCACGCGGCGTCCGGGCCGGGGCATCCGGCACGTTGGCCGGCGGCACCTGCTGCTCATAGAAGGCGGCGATGTCGGCCATGTCTTGCTCGGACAGCGATTCGGCGATGCCGCGCATCGTCGGATGCTTGCGCTCGCCCTTTTTGTAGGCGTTCAATGCTGCGACGATGTACTTGGCATTCTGGCCGGAGATCATCGGCACCTTGTGGATCTCCGGGAAGCTCGCCTGGTAGCCCGGAATGCCGTGGCACCCGATGCACATGGCGACCTTGGCTTCACCGGCCTTGACGTCCTGGGCAAGGGCCGCGCCCGCATAGAAGGCACTCAAGCCAGCCGCAGCGGCCAGCGCGGTCATCGTGGATTTGAATTTCTTCATGGGCGCGCGACGCATCGTCGGTGTTTGGAATCAACCGACGATTATAGCCAGCCCGCTTATACTGCCTTTGCACCCATCCATGCTTGATCCGGCACATCTTTCATGAAGTTTCACGGCTCGAACACTTACGTCGCCACCGACGACTTGCGACTGGCGGTCAATGCCGCCATCACCCTGAAGCGCCCGCTGCTGGTCAAGGGTGAGCCGGGCACTGGCAAGACCATGCTGGCCGAGGAAGTGGCCCGCGCGCTGGGCATGCCGCTGTTGCAGTGGCACATCAAATCGACCACCAAGGCCCAGCAGGGGCTGTATGAATACGACGCGGTCAGCCGGCTGCGCGACAGTCAGCTCGGTGATGAGCGGGTCAAAGACATCCACAACTACATCATCAAGGGCGTGCTGTGGCAGGCCTTCGAGGCCGAGCAGCCGGTGGCGCTGCTGATCGACGAGATCGACAAGGCGGACATCGAATTTCCCAACGACCTGCTGCGCGAGCTCGATCGCATGGAGTTCTATGTGTACGAGACGCGACAGATGATCCGCGCCAAGCACCGCCCGCTGGTGTTCATCACGTCCAACAACGAGAAGGAGCTGCCCGACGCCTTCCTGCGCCGCTGTTTCTTCCACTACATCAAGTTTCCCGATGCCGAGACGATGAAACGCATCGTGGAGGTGCACTTCCCCGGACTGAAAAAGGAATTGCTGGCGGCCGCACTGAAGAACTTCTACGACGTGCGCAACCTGCCCGGATTGAAGAAGAAACCCAGCACCTCGGAGCTGTTGGACTGGCTCAAGCTGCTGGTGGCTGAGGACATTCCGGTCCAAGCGCTACAAAGCGAAGACGACAAGGTCGTCATCCCGCCGCTGGTGGGGGCTTTGCTGAAGAACGAGCAGGACTTGAGCCTGTTCGAGAAACTCGTGTTCATGCAGCGCCACCATCGATGAGGCCATGAACAAGCCCGAGCCCGTCGTCCTGCAGCACGGCCAGGTGCGACTCGAGCCCTTGCGGGCCGAGCATGCGCCCGCGCTGGAGGCCGCGGCCAGCGACGGTCAGCTGTGGACCTTGCGCGTGACCTCGGTGCCAGCGCCCGGGGAATTCGATGCCTACATTGCCGCGGCGCTGACGGGGCAGGCCCAGGGCCACATGCTGCCCTTTGCGGTGGTGGATGTGCCCAGCGGCCGCGTGATCGGCAGCACCCGCTACCATGACATCGTGCCCGCGGTGGAACGCTTGGAGATCGGCTACACCTGGTATGCCCGGTCTTGGCAACGCAGCCATGTCAACACCACCGCCAAGCTGCTGCTATTGACCCATGCCTTCGAGGTGCTGGGCGCGCGGCTCGTGGGGTTTCGCACCGACAATTTCAACTTCGTCAGCCAGCGGGCCATCGAACGGCTGGGCGCTCGCAAAGACGGTGTGCTGCGTCATCATGCGCTGCGCCGTGACGGTACCGTGCGTGATACGGTGATGTACAGCCTTGCCGCCGCAGAGTGGCCCGAGGTGAAAGCGCATCTGCAGTATCAATTGACCCGGCCCCGCTGAGTCCTCATCTGCCAGACTCTCATGCTGATCGACTTTTTCTTCACCCTGCGCGCGGCCAAGTTGCCGGTGTCGATCAAAGAATTCCTGGTGCTGCTGGAAGCCATCAAGAGCGGTGTCATCGACGACGAAGGCGGCCCCACGGTGGACAAGTTCTACTACCTGGCCCGCACGACCTTGGTGAAGGACGAGGCCCACTTCGACAAATTCGACCGGGCCTTCGGCAGCTACTTCAAAGGCGTGGAGCTGCTGGCCGATTTTTCCAAGGAGATTCCGCTGGAGTGGCTGCGAAAGCGCCTGGAGCTGGAGCTGTCGCCCGAAGAAAAGGCCTTGATCGAAAAACTCGGCTGGGACGAGCTGATGAAGCGTCTGCGCGAGCTTTTCGAGCAGCAAAAAGAGCGCCACGAAGGCGGCAACCGCTACATCGGCACCGGCGGCACCTCGCCCTACGGCGCCTATGGGTACAACCCGCAAGGCATTCGCATCGGCCAAGACCGCAGTCGCCATCGCAGTGCGGTGAAGGTGTGGGACCAGCGCCAATACAAGGATTACGACGACAGCGTGGAGCTGGGCACGCGCAACATCAAGGTGGCGTTGCGGCGCTTGCGCCGCTTCGCCCGGGAAGGCTCGCAGCTCGAGCTCGATTTGGACGACACCATTCGCTCCACCGCCGCCAATGCCGGATGGCTGGATTTGAAGATGGTGCCCGAGCGCCACAACCAGGTCAAAGTGTTGCTGCTGATGGACGTGGGCGGCACGATGGACGAGCATGTCCACCGTGTCGAGGAACTTTTCAGCGCCGCGAAGTCTGAGTTCAAGCACCTGGAGTTCTATTACTTCCACAACTGTGTCTACGACTTCCTGTGGAAGAACAATCGCCGCCGTTTCAGTGAGAAGTTCCCGACGTGGGATGTGATCCGCAAGTACAACAAGGACTACAGGCTCATCTTCGTGGGCGATGCCACGATGAGCCCTTACGAGATTCTCCAGCCCGGCGGCAGCGTGGAGTACAACAACGAGGAGCCCGGGGCCCAATGGCTGCAGCGCCTCACGCAGGCGTTTCCCAAGTACGCCTGGATCAATCCGGAGCCCCAGGGGATCTGGGGCTACCGTCAATCGATCGCGATCATCCAGCAGCTCATGAATCAGCGCATGTTTCCGCTGACCCTGTCCGGGTTGGAAGGAGCCATGCGTCTGTTGAGCAAATGATCGAGACTCGGCGCCGCGCTGCCCTGTGGTCGCTGCTGCCCTGTGTGGCCATGGCGGCGGCCCCGGCTCAGGCCGCCGAGGAGGTCCAGCCGCCCCCCCACACCGAAGAAGCCACCGCCGCGGCACCGTACCGTTTGCGCATCGAGGCCCCGGACGATCTGGCCGATTTGCTGGGCACTTTTCTCGACCTGGCGCGCTTTCGCACCGATCCTGCATTGGCCGAGGCCACCGAGGCCGAGGTGCGGCGCCTGATCGCCGCCACGCCGGCGCAGGCGCGCTCACTGCTGGAGACGCGGGGGTACTTCAACCCCACGATCCGCATCGACCGCGAGGAAGGCCAACCGCCCCTGATCCGCATCGAGGTGGACCCAGGCGAGCGCACGCGCGTCAGCCGGACCACCCTCGAAGTGCAAGGGGAAATCGTCGAACGCGCCGAGGCCGGCCATGCGCGTGACCAGGCCTTGCTGCAGGAGATCCAAGACGGTTGGCGGCTGCGCGAGGGACGGCCGTTTTCGCAAGACCAATGGTCGGCCGAGAAAACCGAACTGTTGGGCCGGCTGCGTCGCGACGGCTACCCGGCGGCCAGCTGGGCCGGCACGGCCGCCGAAGTGGATGCGCCGCGCAACACGGTACGCCTGTTCGTCGTGGCCGATAGCGGACCGCTGTTTCGCTTCGGCCCGGTGCGTATCGAGGGCTTGTCCAAGCAGCGGGAGGAGGCGGTGAGTCACCAGCTCACCTTCGGCCCAGGGGATCGCTACACCGAAAAGCAGGTGCTCGATTTGCAAGAGCGTCTGCAGCGCAGCGGGCTGTTCGAATCGGCCTCGGTGCTGGTCGACCCCAATCCGGCCAGCGCGCAGGCCGCGCCCGTGACGATCGCCGTGCGCGAGGCGCCGCTGCAAGATTTGACCCTGGGCATCGGCTACAGCGACGTGGCGCGAGAGCGCGGGACGATCGAGCACCTGCACCGCCGGCCCTTGGGGCTGAACTGGGTGGCCAAGCACAAGCTGGAAGTGGGGCGTGACCAGCGTTCACTAAGTTCCGAATGGACCTCCCACCCCAAGGCCGACCAGTACCGCAACTTGCTGGCCTTCGCCGGCGAGCGCTTCAGCAGCGACCGCAGCGCCCCGACCGACAGCTACCGCTTGCGCGTCGGCCGCACCCAGGACACCGAGCGCATCGACCGCTTGTATTACGGGGAGTACACCACCGCGATCGTCACCACCGACCTCGGGCGCCAACGCGCCAGCGCGCTGACGGCCAACTACGAATGGATTTGGCGCCATGTCGACGACGTGCTGCTGCCCACCCGCGGCATCGCGGCTTCGGCCCAACTTGGCGCCGGCCATGCCCGCAGCGATGCGGGCCAAGGCCCCTTCAGCCGGGTCTATGGACGGCTCAGTGGCTATCTGCCTTTGGGCCGCTGGTACGCCAGCGCGCGCATCGAAGGCGGCGAGGTGTTCACACCCAACAACGTCGAGGTGCCCGACACCCTGCGGTTTCGGGCGGGGGGGGACGACTCGGTGCGCGGCTATCCCTCTCGCTCGATCGGCCCGCAAGAAGGCGGCGAGACGGTGGGCGGTAACGTGCTGGCCACCGCCAGCCTGGAACTAGCCCGCCCGCTGGGGGCAGGCCGTCTGCGCTCCTGGTGGGGGGCCGTCTTCGTCGACGCCGGCGACGCCACCCATCATTGGTCCGCCTTCGACGCCAAGCTGGGCTGGGGCCTGGGACTGCGCTGGCGCAGCCCCGTGGGCCCGCTCAAAGTGGATGCGGCCTACGGCGAAGCCACGAAACGCTGGCGCCTGCATCTGAGTGTGGGCATCGCGTATTGACCCATGGATCCGACTCCGCCCACCGCCTCTGCGGCGCCCACCGCGCCCCCACCCGACGCGCCGGCGTCCAGCCGGCGCCGGCCGGGCTGGATGGCATGGCTGCTGGCCCTGGTGCTGCCCTTGTTGGCCGTGGCGGCCATCGTCGGGATGCTGGTGGCCGCCTTGACCACGGCCACCGGCACGGCCTGGCTGCTGCGCGCCGTGCCGCGACTGACGGTGCTGGACCCACAAGGCCCGCTGCTGGGCGACTTCTCGGCCCGTCGGGTGCACTGGGATCTATCCAGCCCCGGCCGGCCGCACGATGGCGTGACCATCGACGGCCTGGCCTGGCAGGGCCTGCGCTGGAGCGCCGAGCCGTCGGGGCAAGGCTTGAGCCTGGAAGTGACGCAGCTGGCCCTGGAGCGCCTGCACCTGAGGCTGCCCCCGGCGGCCCCCACCGGCGACGCCGCCCCGCCACCCTCGGAGCTCAAATCGCCCCTGCACCTGCGCTTGCGCTCAGTGCGCATCGGCGAGCTGTCCTTCAGTGAGGCGATGCCGCCGATGCGCGAGCTGACGGCCCAGTTGGAGCTGGGCAGCCAGGAGGGCCGCACGCACCGCCTCGACGTGCTGAGCTTGCGCTGGGACCGCCTCCGCCTGCATGGCCAAGCCGAGCTGGGGGCCCTGGCGCCGCTGGAGCTGCATGCCGCGCTGGACCTCGACGGTGAGCTGCCCGAGGGCCCGACGAGCGCCGCCCGCTGGCAGGCCCGGCTCGAGGCCCGAGGTCCTTTGGCCCAGCTGCCCGTCAGCATCGAGCTGTCGGCGGCCGAGCAATCCCTGCGGGCCGAGGCGACGCTCACACCGTTTGCCCCGGCCCCACTGGAGCGCTTGGATGCACGATTCGAAGCCTTGGACCTGGCCGCCCTGTTCAGCGCCGCCCCGCGCACGGCGCTCAGTGGCCAAGTGCACGCACAGCTCGGCCATCCACAACCCGGGACGGTGGACGCAGCGGTGAGGATCCGGCTGCGCAATGCCCGGCCCGACCGCTGGGATGCCAGTCGTCTTCCCCTGCGGGAGCTGGTGCTGGATGCTCGCAGCCCCGACCTGCGGCCGCAGGAGGGCTGGGTGGTGGAGCGCTTCGAAGCCGTGCTGGGGCCAGCGATGCGCGAAGCCGGCCGCCTGCGAGGCGAAGGCCGCGGGTCGCCCTCGTCGGGTTGGAGCGCTCGTCTGGAGCTGACGCAGCTCGATCTGGCGGCCCTGGATGGCCGACTGCCGGCCTTGCGCCTGAGCGGCCCGCTCGAACTGGGCTCGGGCGGGGCGGGTCAGCCCGTGGCCGTGCGCACCCGGCTCGACGGCAGCCTGCCGGATGCACGTGGCATGCGCCAGTCCGTGGCGCTGTCGCTGGACGGCGAGTTCTCCCGGTTGCGCAGCCTGGTGCGCGAATTGACGGTCCGCGCCGGCTCGTCGCGGGCCGAAGTGCAAGCCGAAGTCGACACCCCGCCCGGGCAAGCGGTGCAAGCCCGTGTGCAGGCCCGCTGGCAAGACCTCGATCCTCGAACCTGGTGGCCAGCCCTCGGCGCCGGGGCGGCCGCCCATGGGGAGCACCGCCTGTCCGGCCAGGCGCAGACCCGCTTGACCCTGCCGCCACGCAACCCGGGCGAGCCCTTGCTGACCTGGATGGCGCGCTGGCGCGGCCAGGCCGAACTGCGGGTGGACGACAGCCGGTGGGCGGATCTGCCGGTGCAAGGCCTGCTGCTGTGGCAGGCCGAGCGTGCAGGCTTGCCGGGACGCACCGAAGGTCAGCTGCGGGTGGACGCCAACCGCCTGACTTGGAACGGCGAGCTGCCTGGCCAGCGGCCTGCACACGCCGACGACACGCTGACCTTCAACCTGGATGCTGCGGCCTTGGACCGCGTGGCCCCACTGCTGCACGCCTGGCAGCCAGAGGTCCGACTGGCAGGCGCCCTGCGCCTGAATGCCCGCATCCACTGGGGCGCCGCAGCCGCACCGCAGCGTCTGGACGGGCAGCTCCAGGGCCGCGCCCTGCGCTGGAACGACTGGCTCCTGCAAAGCGCAGAAGGCCATTGGGACCTCGCTTCGGCCCGCGAGGCGCTCCAGCGACTCGAGCTGCGCATGGACGGCCTGCAACACCGAGACCGGCGTATCGATACCGTCACGCTGCAGCTGGAGGGCCCCTTGCACGACCACCGGCTGCGTGTGGACGGTCGCTCGAACCTGGTCCTGCCCTGGGCCGCCCCGGCCGACGCCGCCCAGCAGACCGTCCATGCAGCGCACGCCCAGCCGGTGCAACTGCAACTGCAGGTCTCCGGCAGCGCCGACCTGCCCCGCGACGGGGCCTTCGATGCCATCCAGGGCTGGCAAGGGCGATTGCAGCGTCTCGTGGTGGGCCCGGTCGATCCGCAGCAGCTCCCATGGCTCGATGTCAGCGGCGTGCCGCTGCAATGGGAACATCGAGCCGGGCAAGCCGCTCGCTTCAGCCTGGGCGCCGGTCAAGCCCGCTTGCGAGCAGGCCGCCAGGCAGCCACCTTGCGCTGGGACGAAGTGTCATACCAAGCCGCGCAGGCCGGTCAGTCCGCCGTGCTGCAGGCCCAGGCCCGGCTCGATCCGCTGCCCATCGCCCCGCTGCTGCGCGACCTCCAACCCGAATTCGGCTGGACGGGCGACCTTGAGCTGGGCGCCTCCTTGCGGCTGCGCAGTGCACCCAGCGTCCAGGCCGATGTAGACATCGTGCGAGTGCGCGGCGACCTGCAAGTGGAAGAACCCGGTGGCCTGGTCGAACGGCTCGACCTCACCGAGCTGCGCCTCAGCCTGCAAGCCCGTGATGGGCTGTGGCGCTTCACCCAGGCCATGGCCGGCGCCCGGCTCGGCCGAGTCTGGGGCGAGCAAACCGTGCAAGCGCGCCCGCAGGATGGTTGGCCCTCGCCCGAGGCCACGCTGCGCGGGTTTGTGCAAGCCGACGTCGACAACCTTGGCGCCTGGGCCGCCTGGGTGCCCGCAGGTTGGCGGCTGGGCGGACAGCTGCGCTTGCGCGCCGATGTCGGCGGTCGTTGGGGGGCCCCGCAGTTCACCGGCGAGGTGCGCGCGCGCGACGTGCAAGTGCGCAACCTGCTGCAAGGCATCCACTTGCGCGACGGCGAACTGCACCTGGTGATGCAGGGAGACACGGCGCGCATCGAAACCTTGCGCGCCCGCGCCGGCGAGGGCGAAGTGCAACTGCATGGCCAAGCTCAGTTGGGCCAGCATCCACGTGCCCAACTGCAAGTGCGAGCCGAACGATTCAGCCTGCTGTCGCGCGTGGACCGCCGCATGGTCCTCAGCGGCAGTGCGCAAGTCGTCCTGGAGGCCGAGCGCTTGCAGGCCGACGGCGACTTCCGTATCGACGAAGGTCTGATCGACATCTCACGCGCAGACGCCCCCAGCCTGTCCGATGATGTCGTGGTGCGGCGCACCGAACCACGCGCCGACGAGGACCCGCGCCGGCAGACGGCGCCACGGCGCGCCGTGGCGCTCAATCTGCGGCTGGATGCCGGCGAGCGCCTGCGGCTGCGCGGTCGCGGTCTGGACACACGGCTCACTGGCGCCTTGCGCCTGACCTCTCCGGGCGGGCGCCCTGCGCTGCATGGCGACATCCGCACGGCCGACGGCACCTATGCCGCCTATGGCCAGAAGCTCACGATCGACAAAGGCGTGATCAGCTTCGTCGGTGCACCGGACAACCCACGCCTGGACATCGAAGCGACACGGCCGAACACCGACATCCGGGTCGGTGTAGCCATCACCGGCACGGCCGAGAGCCCTCGCGTGCGGCTGTTCTCCGAGCCCGAGATGAGCGACACCGACAAGCTGTCCTGGCTGGTGCTGGGCCGCGGCAGCGGCCAGCTGGCCCGCGCCGAGGCCGCCTTGCTGCAACGCGCCGTGTTGGCGCTGGTGGCCGGCGAAGGCGAGTCCCCCACCGGGGACCTCACCCGCATGATCGGCCTGGACGAACTCTCCGTGCGCCAAGAAGACAGTGCCGGCGTGGCCGAAACCATCGTCAGCGTGGGCAAGCAGTTGTCGCGACGCTGGTACGTCGGCTATGAACGCTCGCTCAATGCCACCAGCGGAACATGGCAACTCATCTATCGTGCCGCGCAGCGTTTCACCGTGCGAGCCCAGGCCGGCATCCAAGAAAACGCGCTGGACTTCATCTGGACTTGGCGCTGGTGAGTCCAGCGCCACCCGAGGCGACATGATGCGCTGGAAGACGGCTTCGACGGCGCACTCACTGCCCACCCCCCGATCGATGTCATGCAGCGGCGAATGTGCGCCCACAGCGGGGCCAGCATGGGCTCGCTCAGCGCCAAGCCCGTCGCCACTTGAAAGTGCCCAATCAGCGTGGGATCTTCCGCACTTTTGCGCACCGTGAAGGCCAAGCAGTGCATGCGCTGCACCCCGCTGCCAGGGTTGGGCACCACGTCAATGTGTTTTTTGCCGCCACGCTTTTTGATCTCTTCCAGGCTGGCGCTGCTGCGCGCCACCCGGTCGCCCGCCGCATAAATCGGCAGCACATGGTGGCCGTGTTCGTACAAAAGCTCCAGCCCCCACCCCATCGGTCGCCGGCTCACCAGCCCGCCCCCTTGCGCAGCGGCTTCCCGATGGCATCGCGCACGGCCTGCGGCCACTCATACACCCGCGAGGTGTGAGCCGCCAACCACAGCCCCGTGGCCTG
>NZ_KB905953.1 GCF_000381125.1 Caldimonas manganoxidans ATCC BAA-369 | reverse complement strand
ACCCGTTTCATGTGCTCAAGCGCCTGTGGGGCTTTGCCAAGGTGCGCTACCGAGGCCTGGCCAAGAACGCCAACCGCGCCTTCACGGCGCTGGCGATGGTCAACCTGTACATGGCCGCACGGCGCGTGCCGGCATTGGTGCGCCCGTAATGGGCCCATCATGGCCCGGGCGGGCGCCGAAGGGCCCGCCAGTAAGGCCCTCGAGGCCGTAGAACGCGCCAAAAACGCTCCGTTTCGCCCCGCGCAGGACAATCTCGCCGCGGCGCGGGGCTTGATCAGCGTTTCCTTAATTACCTGCCAGTCGTTGATCAATCCAGCTGAAGGCGCTTTGCACGTCATAGTTGCCAGCATGGCCGGTGTCCCACTGCAGCGCGAAGTCGACGGTACGAACTTTGCTGTCGGCTTTCAGGGCTTGGCTGATGTTGTAAGCCACGGTGAATGAAGTGTCGCGATCGCGTGCGCCGTTGCGGATGCGCCAGTGCCTGGCGATGCCATCGGTCTTTCCGATATACGGTAGGGCGTTGATCAGCTTGATCTGGTTGAGCAGGTAGTCGCGCTGCGGGGTGCCTGCCCAGGTGTAGCCGGTGTTGAGAAGGCCCACGTCGGCCTGCGGGGCGTTGATCGCGTCGCCACCGTTGTTGTTGTTCCAGCCGTACTCGGTGAAATTTGCGTACACCTGCGCGGCGGTGCCGAACAGGTTGGACTCGCCACCGCTATAGTTGGCGTAGATGGTGGCTCCGGCGTGGGTGGTATCTGCAGTGGCGGTAGAGGACAGCGCGAGGGTCTGCCCCACCTGATCGAAGGCCGGGACGGCTTTCAGGCGCGATTGCTTGGCCACGTACTTCAGGTAATTGGCCATGTTGAAGTATTTGACATTGCCTGAGGCATCTACGTCGATGAAGTCGTTGACGTAGCTCAGCACGCCGCTGCCTCCGGCCACACCGTTGGCCGACGTGGTACCGGTGGCGCCGAAGGCCACGAAAGACTTACCAGCCAGGACGTGGGCACTGGCCGACTTCTTGAACTCATCTTGCAACGCGGCGAGCAGGTTGTCGGTGGTGAGGGCGGCGCCGGTGTCGGTCTTCAGGCCCAGGCTCGCCTGGTAGGTAACGAACCGGTTCATCAACGTCAGACTGCCGACAGGGTCATTGTTGGAGGCACGCACCAATTCGTTGCCCGCAGTGTCGACGATCAGTCCGGCCTTTTGGTCGGCAGAGACGGCGGCGCGGGTGCCGAGCACGTTGAACATCCATTCATAGGCGAGGTCGGCGTTGCCCAGGTCCTGGATAGGGCAGTAAGCCACCACGGCGAACACGCTATCGCTGATCGAACTCTTGCCGTTGGCATCAATGCCGGCAGCGCCGACGGCCTGCAGGTAGGGCAGGTAGTCGACGTGGTCTCCGCTGGCGCCGAGCTGAACGGCCTGAGCACCACCGCCGCTAGTGCCGTTGACGATGATGCGTTCGGCGTTGCCGAACATCACGCTGTCATTCAGGCGGAGGTAGCGCACGGCCGCTTTGGCGTCGACGATGGCCGCGGGCGCCTTGCCTTGGTAGATTCCGTCACTGTAGACGCCCGCCGGCGCGGTGGCACCACGGCTGCGCGAGGCGATGTTGATGTAGACCATGCCACGGGCAAGCGCCGCGCCGACCTTGTCGGTGTCGCTGGTGCTGACGTAGCTTCTACCGTCCACGACGTCGGCGCCGCGGTAGTTGGTCGTGGTGATGGGGTCGGTACCGTTCCAACCGTTGAGGCCGCCCTGGTAGCTGGCGAACCAGCCGCCGTTATTGACGTTGAGCAGAATGGCGTTGTCCTGCCTTGCGGCATCAGCTTCTCGAACGAAGATGTTCATATTTTGGTAGCCGCAGGTCTGGTTGTCGACATTGGAGCCACGTTGATTTGGCGCCAGCGCCATGGGCTTGCCAACGTAGCAGACCTCGCGGTACCAGCGCACCGGCGTGGCTACGCCGTCGAGGGTGATGGTGATCGTCGTGTACTTCGTCGGGTCAAAGACCAACTGGCTGTCGTATACACCTGGGCCGACGATTTCGGGGGCAGGCGTTGAAGCGGCGTTGCTCGTGCCGCCTCCGCAGGCCGTCAGTAGGGTGGTAGCAGACAGGGTGGCGATGACAGTCGCCAGTGCTTGGCGTTGAATGGGTTGTTGCATGGTTGTCTCCTTTTTTGTGGGTGAGTCGGATCAATCGAGGCCGGTGTTGCTGCCTGGGTCGACGCGTTCACGTTCAGGCGTGGCATCCAATTCGAAGGTGGACGTTCTTTTCATTGCGAAGTGAGCTGCTTCTGACGACTTCTGGAAATGGCTGCGCACTGTACGCGGCCCGACCCCTGTGAAGAAGATTGCTCGTCAGAGGGGGCGATAACCTCGCGCCATCAGGGTTTCCCAGGGGGGGCGATGATTCGGAGCGCCGTCGTGTCTGTTCGTGATGAGCGTGCAAAGCTGATCGCCACCGCCTGGGGCGGCCATCTGCGCCGAGGTGGGCCGGCTCCTGCTGGAACGAGGGCGGCGCTTGAGCGCAGGCATGATCGTGGACGTCACCGTCTTCGCCGCGCCCCGCTCGACCAAGAACGAACCGCGCAACCGCAACCGAAGAGCCGCATCGGCGCACGCGTCGAGCCCCCGTTTCATGCGCTGGTCGGCTGTGTGGGGGCGTCAAGGTGTGCTACCACGGTCTGGCCAAGAACGCCAACCGCGCCTGCATCGCAATGCTGGGTCAGGCGGCCTGCAACGGGTCCACTGGAACCGCCATGACCAACAAAACAGTGCTGCCGGATGCCCGAACGGCCTACGTCGCTGTCTTACGGCAGCTTGATCAGCCTGTCCCAAATTCTCGATGTCTCGATGGAGTGGAGCGGCTCACAAAACGGCGTCGTGAGCTGTGCAAGCGGATGACGCAACGAGCCAGGGGCGAAAACGCCGCATGAGTGTCGAGGCTGTCTCCGACGTAGGCCATGCCCATGTGTGGGGGCTGTGCGTCATCGGCTGCCACGTTGCCCAAGGCGCGAGGCCTCATCGACGTTCTCGCACCGGAATCGGGGTTGCTCGGTCGATGGTCACTGCGGTCACGCTGTTTTGTGGCGAGCCTTCGATGACGCGGTCGGAGTAGGTGAGGTAGACGAGGGTGTGGCGCTTCACGTCCACCATGCGCACCACGTGCAGGCGTTTGAAGAGCAGGGACATGCGTTCGGTGAACACGTCTTCTTGCAGCGGCAGCGGCTGCTTGAAGGTCACGGGGCCGACTTGGCGGCACGCGATGGAGGCTTCGGAGCGGTCTTCGGCCAGACCGAGCGCGCCCTTGAGGCCGCCGGTGCGGGCGCGCGAGACGTAGCAAGTGACGCCCAAGACCTTGGGGTCGTCATAGGCTTCGACGACGATCTTGTGGTCCGGGCCCAGCCATTGGAAGGCGGTATCGACTTCTCCGAGGAGCTCTGCCTGGCTTGGCATGCTGCTCACCGCAGCGGCGAGGAGGAGGGCGCAAGGGACGGTGGGGTTCATCATGGGGGCGTACTCCTGGGGTGGCGAGGCCGAAGCGGCAGCGCCAGCAGCCCCACCAGGGCCAACGGGGCGAAGCCGTGCGCATGCCGTGGGATGCGTCAGTCGATCAATAGGTGAGTTGGAAGCGCTGCTGTCGCCAGCGCAGCACGGCCGCGCGCGGCTGGATGTGCTCGACCACCAGCTCGGGGCCCACCGAGTCGCCTTCCCGGTAGGGTTGGCCGTTGACGATGACGATGCGCTCGGACGGGGTGGTGGCGTAGATCAAGCCGCCCAAGCTCAGCGGGGGCAGGGCGCTGCGCACGGTCTCGGGCAGCTCCTGCAGGCGCGGGGCCGGGGCCGATGGGGCGGGCCGCTGGGCCGCTGCGGCCGCAGGCGGTGCGGGCTGCTGCGGCGCCAGGGGGGGCTGCGCCGTGTGAAGTGCGGCCGGCGGCGCCGCAGGCTCGGGCTGCAAGGCGGCGGCGGGGGCGGGCGGCCGTGGTTCGCTGGGCGGCCGTGGTGCCGCAGGCGCTGCGGCCTGAGGCGCCGGGCGCAGCGGCCGCGGCGTGGGGGTTGGCGAGGTGGCCGGCGCGGCTGGTGCGGGGCTGGGCGGCACGGCCGTGGGTGCAGGCGGGCTCTGCGGTGCTGAGGCGGGCGCTTGTGCGATGGGCGCTGCAAGGGGCGGCTCTTGCGCTGCCGGGGTCGGGAGGGCGGGTGGCCGTGGGGGGTGTTGCTGCGCGGCAGGTGGGGTGTCCACCGGCGTTTGGCGGCCCCACCAATAAGCCAGTCCCGGCAGCGCCAGGCCCAGCAGCAGACCCATGGCCCACCACAGCGGTGCTGGTGAGCGGTGGCTTGGCATCGCGGGTTCGGGGTCGATCCGGTGCTGGCTGTCCAGCCCGGGCACGGCACCGCGTTTGCGCTCGGCCTCGGCGCGTCGCAGGGCTTCGAGGATGTACGACATGGGCAGCGGCTTGAAAGGGTTCAGGGATCGGCGGACGCCGCAGGCGCCAGGTGGGGCGGCGCCGTGCGGGGCGCGGCGGCGGGCGAATGGGTGGGGGCCGTGGGCTCGGGCCGGCTCAGCGTCCAGGCGGCATAGCCCAGGCCGGCCAGGCCCAAGCCGGTGGCCAGCGCGGCCGCCAGGGGTCGCAGCGCCGGGCTGCGGTGCCAGCGCGGCCACCAGCGGCCGCCTCCGGCGAGGCCGCCGTCTTCCTCGTCGAAGACTTCGCGGGCGGCACGCTCGACGATGCGCGCGTCCACGCGGGGCTGGCCGCAGGCGTAGGCACCCAACAGGGCCCGGTCGCACAGCAGGTTGATGCGGCGTGGCACCCCGCGCGAGAGCCGATGGATGCGTTGGAGCGCGCCACGGTCGAAGGGCAAGGGGGTGCTCAGGCCGGCCACGCCCATGCGGTGGCGCACGTAGGCGACCGTGTCTTTCTCGTCGAGGGCTTGCAGGTGGTAGCGCGCGATCACGCGCTGGGCGAGCTGTTCGAGCTCGGGCCGGCGCAGCATGCGGCGCAGCTCGGGCTGGCCGATCAGGATGATCTGCAACAGTTTGCGCTCGTGGGTTTCCAGGTTGGTCAGCAGCCGCAGCTGCTCCAGCACGTCGGCCGAGAGGTTCTGGGCTTCGTCGATGATGAGCACGTTGTTGCGTCCCACCGAGTGCATGCGCAGCAAGAAGGCATTGAGCGCATCGACGTAGTCTTTCACCGTGGCCTGTCCGGGGCCGAGGTGTTCGATGGGCACCTGGAATTCCTCGCACACCGTGCGCAGCAGCTCCTCGACCGTGAGTTTGGGGTTGAACACATAAGCGACATTGCAGCGCTTGGGGATGCGTTCGAGGAAGCAGCGGCACACGGTGGTCTTGCCCGCACCGATCTCGCCGGTGAGCAAGACGAAGCCCCCGCCGGCGCGCACGCCATACAGCAGGTGGGCCAGCGCTTCGCGATGGCGCTCGCTCATGTAGAGATAGCGCGGGTCGGGCGCGATGGAAAACGGCGCTTGCGCCAGGCCGAAGAATTGCGCGTACATGATGGCTCAAGGATAGCGGGCGGCCGCAGCCGGCCCCAAGTCCAGCCGCACGGCAAAGCCTCGGTCCACCGGCTCCAAGGTCACCCGTCCGCCGTGCGCGCGGGCCACCAGGTCGGCCAGCATCAGCCCCAAGCCCACCTGGCCCTCGTAGGCTTGTTCATCCAGGGCTTGCTGGATCGCGCGTCGCCGCGCCTCGGGCAGGCCGGGGCCGTCGTCGCGCAGACGCAGCCCATTGCGTGGCGGCTCGGGGCCCTCCGCGTGTTCCAGCCACAGTTGGGACGCACCATGGCGGCTGGCATTGTCGAGCAAATTCGACAAGGCGGCAGCCAGCAAGTCGGGGTCGGCATGCAGTCGCAGATCGGGGGCGGCATGCACGAGCAGGCCGTCGATCGGCAGGTCCTGCAGCATGGCGTTCACATCGACCATGCGGCGGGTGGGCTCGGCGCCGCTGCGAAACAACGTGATGACCGCCGCCACCACACGGCGCAAGCGGCGCGAGGCCTCGCGCGCGCGCCGCAGCGCAGCCGAATGCTCAGCGGGCGAGGCCACCTGCGCGGCGGCCAGCTGGGCGTCCAGTCCGGCCAGCGGGGTGCGCAGCGCATGGGCCACCTGGGCGGCCACGGCGCGTTCCTGTCCGAGCCGGCGGCGCAGTCCGTCCCCGAGGCTGGCCACGGCGTCGCGCAGGGGTTGGAGTTCGAGTCGATCGGCCTCGGGCAAAGGCGGATGTTTCAAGGGGTCGTGACGGGCGATGCGTTCGGACCACTCGGTCAAAGGGCGCAACTCGCGCCGTACCCGTCGGCGCATCCACAGCACGAACACCGCGCCCACGCCCAAGGCGCTGGCGCTCACGCTCAGGGCCACGTCGGTGAGTGCTTCCAACCGTTCGGCACGGGTTTTTCCCACATACAACATGCTGCCATCGGGCAAGGCGCGGCCATACAGCCGCCAGGCTGCTGCGGCCGCTGGCGTGGTGGCGAATCCCGCTTGGGCGGTGGTCAGCCAAGGCTGCGACGGGGCGGCCGTGGATCGGGCGCGCAGCTGGCCGTCCAGACCCACCCATTGCCATGCGTAGCGGCCTGGGCCAGTGTCGCGGTGCAGGCCGGGCGGCTGTGGCGTCTGGGTCAGCAACCCGGCCAGCACCTCGGCCGACGCCACCAGGGTGTCGTCCAACAGCTCGTCGACTTCATGCCGCAGCGCCAGCCACACCGCCGCCGAGGCCAGCACCGCCCAGGCCAGCGACAGTGCCAGCACCGTGCGGGCCAGCCGACGCACGATCGAAGGCGGGGGCTTCATTCGGCGGCCTCGCTGGGGCGCAAGCGGTAGCCCAGCCCGCGCACGGTGTCGATCAGGCCGGGGCCGAGCTTGCGCCGCAGGTGTGAGACATGGACCTCCAGCGCGTTGCTGTGCACCTCGGCTTCGCGCGCGAAGACCAGGGCCTCCAGCTCGGCCTTGGGCACCAGCCGACCGGCGCGCAGGATCAAGGCTTCGAGCACCGCCCATTCGCGTGCGGTGAGCTCCACCGGCTGCTCGTCGCGGCGGACTTGCCGGCGGCCGAGGTCGATGCGCAGCGTACCCCAGCGCAGCGGCTGGCCGGCCCCGCCCTGCGCACGGCGCTGTACCGCGCGCAGGCGGGCCAGCAGCTCCTCCGGGTCGAAGGGCTTGACCAGATAGTCATCGGCGCCGCTGTCCAGCCCTTCGATGCGTTCGTGCACGCGGTCGCGCGCCGTCAGCACCAGCGCGGCGGTCGCGTCGCCTTGCCGGCGCCGCCGGCGCAGCCAGTCCAGCCCCGAGCCGTCGGGCAGCTGCCAGTCGATCAACCAGGCGTCATAGGGCTCGCTGGCCAGCACCTCGGCCTGCGCCACCTCGGTGACCCAATCCACCGCATGGCCCAGTGCGCCAAGGTAGTCGCGCAAGCCGCCGCCGAGCAAGCGGTCGTCTTCGATCAGGAGCAGTCGCATCGCAGGAAGCGCAGTCAAGTCCCCCACACGGGGTTGCAGACCGTACGCTAGCACGGCTGCGCCGGGGCTTCAGTTTGGCTTCAGGGTGAACGCTTGCAATCGCGGCATGTTTGTGTCTTTTCGTCTTCGGCCGGCCGTTCGTGCCGGCCGTGCGGTGCTGCGCCCCTGTCCTGCGGAAGTGCTGATCGTCGGCTTGAGCCTGTGGTGGCTGCTGATGGAGCACCACCGGTTCTTTGGCGCGGTGCGTGAACATCTGGGCAGCGCTTCATGGGGCGTGCTGGCCGCCTGGATGCTTGCCGTGCTGGCGTTGAACGTGGTGGTGTTGTCGGTGCTTGCGCCCGGGCGGGCGTTTCGCCCGGTGGCCGTCGCACTCACGCTGGTGGCGGCGGTGTCGAGCTATTACGTCGATCATTACGGCGTTTTCCTCGACCCCTCGATGCTGCGCAATGTGCTGCACACGCAGCCGGCCGAAGCGCGC
This sequence comes from Caldimonas manganoxidans ATCC BAA-369, assembly GCF_000381125.1. Lineage (GTDB taxonomy): Bacteria > Pseudomonadota > Gammaproteobacteria > Burkholderiales > Burkholderiaceae_C > Caldimonas > Caldimonas manganoxidans. Next base: position 32,528 of record NZ_KB905953.1, on the reverse strand, counting down.
GAGCTGTTGGGGGCAGGCTTGTTCTGGCATGTGCTGGTGCACGCGGGCCCGCCAAGCGCGGTGGTGATGCTGTGGCCGTTGTCGCGCCGCTCCTGGCCGCAGGCGTTGGCGTGGCGGGCGGCCACCGTGCTGGGGGCCAGCGTGGTTTTGATCGCCGTGGTGATGGCCACGTTCCAGCCCTTGGCTTCGCTGATGCGCAACCACAAAGAACTGCGTTATTGGTTGCTGCCGGCCGCCCCGCTGTGGTCCGTCGCGAAAGCGTTGACGGGCGATGCCAGGCAAGCGACCGGCCCGCGCACGCCCCTCGGGCTGGATGCACAACGCATCCTGCCGCCGGGCCCGCGCCGACCGCGGGTGGTGGTCCTGGTGGTGGGCGAGACGGCGCGCGCGGCCAATTGGGGATTGAATGGTTATGCCCGTCAGACCACCCCCGGCCTGGCCGAGCGTGGGGTGATCAATGTGGCGCCGGTGCAAAGCTGCGGCACCAACACCGAGGTGTCGGTGCCGTGTTTGTTTGCGCCGGTGGGGCGGCGCGATTATGACGAAGACCGCATCCGCCGCAGTGAGTCGCTGTTGCACGTGCTGGCCCGGGCGGGCTGGGCGGTGCAGTGGATCGACAACCAAACCGGCTGCAAAGGCGTGTGCGAGGGGCTGCCCTACACGACCGTGGCGCAGCTGGCCCCGCCGCAGCTGTGCCACGACGGCACCTGCTGGGACGAAGGCCTGCTCACCGGGCTGGACGACCGGCTGAAGCGTTTGCAAGACGATCAGGTGCTGGTGCTGCACATGCTGGGCAATCATGGCCCGTCGTACTTCCGGCGCTATCCGTCAGCGTTTGCTCGCTTCCAACCGGAATGCCGGGAAGATGAGTTGCAGCGCTGCTCACGCGAGGCCATCGTCAATGCCTATGACAATGCCTTGCTTTACACCGACCATGTGCTCAGCCGCCTGATCGATACCTTGAAGGCCCATGCCGCGCAGGTGGACAGCGCCATGCTCTATGTCTCCGACCATGGCGAATCCTTGGGCGAGGCGCAGCTGTATTTGCACGGCCTGCCCTATGCCATCGCCCCGGCCGAGCAAACCCGCGTGCCGATGGTGATGTGGTTCTCGCCGGGCTATGCGGCGGGCTTGTCCCTGGATGAGGGCTGCTTGCGCCAGCGCGCCCTGCAAGGCGCCGCGCACGACCACGTGTTTCACACCGTCTTGGCGCTTGCGGGGGTGAGCACGGCGCTGTACGAGCCGGCCTGGGATTTGATCGCGGGCTGCCGCCGGCCGCCGGCCGCAGCGCAGCGGCCGGCGCCATGACTCCGCGGCAAGCTTCACAAGGGCCGGCGCTGCTGGCCGCTGCGCTGCTGATCCTGGCTTGGGAGGCGCTCGGCGGCGATCTGTGGGTGGCCCACCGACTGGGCGGCGCGGCGGGGTTCCCGTGGCGCCACCATTGGCTGACCGAGACCGTGTTGCACGAAGGCGGGCGGGCGCTGTCCGGCGTGGCCCTGGTGCTGTGGGCCGCCTGGGCCATGGGGCCGCAGACCGAGGGCAGGCCGTCACGGCGTGAGCGCTGGCGGGCTTGGGTGCTGAGCCTGGGCTTGCTGTTGCTGGTGCCGGCGATCAAGCGGCTCAGCCTGGCCAGCTGTCCCTGGGACATGCATGATTTCGGCGGCGCGGCACGCTATGTGTCGCATTGGTTGTCGTGGTGGCCGGCCCAAGGCGATGGCGGCCCAGGACATTGCTTTCCGGCCGGACATGCGACCGCCGCATTTGCCTTCTTGCCCGGGGTGTGGATGTGGGCGGCGCACGACCGCCGCATGGCCATGCGCTGGGCGCTGGCGGTGGTGAGCGCCGGTGTCTTGCTGTCGCTGGGACAAACCCTGCGCGGGGCGCACTTCGTGAGCCACCATCTGTGGACCGCGTGGCTGTGCTGGGCCTGCAGCGCCATGCTGGCGCCTCGCAGGCTGGCGCGGGCGCCGGCCGTGATCCGTGATGCACAATCTTTGGATGCCTGTACCCACCTTACGTCGCTTGCTGGCGCCGCAGCGCAGCCCTGGCAGCAACAGGAAGCTCGGACGGATCCTGGCCTTCGTCGCTGGCGCCATCAATGCCGGTGGCTTTTTGGCCGTGCATCGATACACCTCGCACATGACCGGCATCGTCTCGGCGATCGCCGATGATTTGGTGTTGGGTCAGATGGCACTGGCCTTGGGTGGGGCGGCCTCGGTCGGGGCTTTCGTGGCTGGCGCGGCCACGACCGCCGGTTTCGTCCATTGGGCCCGACGGCGACAGATGCACAGCGAATACGCCTTGAGCCTGTTGCTGGAGGCCGTGTTGTTGTTGGTGTTCGGGCTGCTGGGGGCTCATCTGGCCTGGCGGGCGGACCTGATCGTTCCGGCCACGGTGCTGTTGCTGTGTTTCGTGATGGGCTTGCAAAACGCGCTCATCACCAAGATCTCTCGGGCCGAGATTCGCACGACGCACATGACCGGCATCCTCACCGACTTGGGCATCGAGCTGGGGCGCTTGTTTTATTGGAACCGCGATCCGCGGGCCAATGCGCAGTATGTCGTCCGCGCCAATCGCGACCGCTTGCGCCTGCATGCGCAGGTGCTGGGCTGTTTTCTGAGCGGAGGCATCGTTGGTGCGGCTGCATTCAAATCGTTCGGCTTTGTTGCGGCCGTGCCGTTGGCCGTGTTGCTGGCGGCGCTGGCGGTCGTTCCGGTGCTGGACGATGTGCGTCGGATGCTGGCGCGCTGATGGGCGCACGGATGGGCGCACGGATCCGACGGTGGGCTGGCTGAGGCTCAAGCAGGGCGTGGGCGCCAAGGCATCACGTGCACCAGCTCCGGGTCGAGCCGCAGGCCCAGCGACGTGCCTGGGTGCAGCCCCAACCGCCGCGGGCCGGACACGGTGAGCTTGAGCCTCACGCCAGGCAGCTCGGCCAGTTCACACCCCACCAGGCTGATCTCTCCGAGGTGGCGGGCTTCACGCACCGTGACGCGCCAGCCGTCGACCGCCTCATCGGCGTCCAGCAGGTGCAAGCCTTCGCTGCTGATGACCCAATGCACGGCTTGGCCCGCGGCGATCTTGCCTTTGTCCCGCACGCGCAGGCGCAGGCCCTCGCCGGGGGCGGCGCCTGGCGCCTGCCAGCACAGCCATGCCTGCCCGGGCTGATCCGCCGGGCCCAGCCACACGCCTTCGAATCGGTTTTGCAGCCCCACCAGATCGGCCACGCGCGCATTGCGCGGGGCCCGATGGATGTCGGCCGGGCTGCCTTGCTGAAGCACCCGCCCGGCATCCATCACGACGAGCTGATCGGCCAAGAGTCGGGCTTCGTGCAAGTCGTGCGTGACCAGCACGATGGGGATGGCCAGTTCGCGCCGCAGATCGGCCAACAAGGCGTACAGACCTTGGCGATTCATCTGATCCACGGCCGAGAACGGTTCATCCAGCAGCAGCAGCTTGGGCTCGCGCGCCAGCGCGCGGGCCAGCGCCACACGTTGCTGCTGCCCCCCGGACAGTTCGGCCGGCCGGCGCCCATGCAGCGCCGCATCCAGGCGCATGTGCTCGAGCCATTGACGCGCGCGGGCGTTGCGCTGCGCGCGCGGCAGATGCAGCATCGACAAGGCCACGTTGTCCTGCGCACTGAGGTGCGGCATCAGTGCATAGTGTTGGAACACCAGGCCCACGTGCCGTTCCTGCGGGCGGCGGTGCACGCCGGCGGCCGTGTCGCACCAGACCTCCTCGCCCACTTGGACGCGGCCCCGCGCGGGCCGCATCAGGCCGGCCAAGATGCGCAGCATCGAGGTTTTGCCGGCCCCGGAGGGGCCCACCAGCGCAGTCAGCTCACCGGCTGCACAGCCAAAGCGGCCCTGCAGCGGCATGGGGTGCGTCTGCTCGATCTCGACGAACAGGGCCGTGTTCATCGCTTCACCCACAACCGGGCCGATGCGAAGAAGGACGCGGCCACCGCGCCGAGCGAAAACAGCAGCAGCACCAGCGCCATGCGGTCGGCGGCTTGCAGGTCGAACGCCTGCACCCGGTCGTAGATCGCGATGGCGATGGTCTTGGTCTCACCGGGGATGCTGCCGCCGACCATCAGCACCACGCCAAACTCGCCCAGCGTGTGCACGAAGGTCAGCACCATGGCCGACAGCACGCCCGGCCATGCCAGTGGCAGCTCGATGCGCCAAAAGGTTTGCCAACCCGACAGGCCACTGACCGCGGCGGCCTCGGCCAGATTGCGCGGGATCGCCTCGAAGGCGCGTTGCACGGGCTGCACCATGAAGGGGATGTTGAATATCACCGAGGCCAGGAGCAAGCCGGTGAAATTGAACGTCAGGCGGATGTCGAAGTGGTCGGCCAACCATCGCCCCAGCGGCGAGGCCCCGCCCAGCCCCACCAGCAGGTAGTAGCCCAGCACCGTGGGCGGCAGCACCAGGGGCAGCACCACCACGGCTTCGATCCATGCTTTGCCCGCCATGCGAGTGCGAGCCAACCAGCGCCCCAAGATCAAGCCCAGCGGCAACAGCACGGCCAGCGTGGCGGCGGCCAGCTTCAGCGACAGGACCAGTGCCTGCCAGTCCATGGCGCGTCACTCTTTGGGGAGCTCGAAGCCGTAGCGACTCATGATCGCCTGGGCGGGTGGGCGGATCAGGTAGTCGTAGAACGCCTCGAGCGCTGGCGGTGCGTCTTTCATCAAGACCATGCGCTGACGCAAGGGCTGGTGCCAGGACTCGGGAATCAGCTCGAACTGGCCCCGCCGAGCCACCGAAGGAGCCCGGGCCAGCGACAGCGCCACGATGCCCGCTTGGGCCGCGCCCGAGGTGACGAACTGGGCCGCTTGGGAAATGTTCTCCCCATACACGAGGTGCGGCTGCAGGGCCGACCACAGGCCGGCATGCTGCAAGGCTTCTTTGGCGCGGGCCCCATAGGGGGCATGCTCGGGGTTGGCGATCGCAAAGCGCTGGAGGCGGCCGTCGCGCAGGGCCGCGGCCACATCGCGCAGTTGGCCGTCGGCTTTCAAGGGCGAGCCCTGCGGCACCAGGATGCCGATGCGGCCCAGCGCGTACAGGCGTCCGCGGTCACGGGTCTTGTCCGCGTCGGCGAGTTTGAAGACGAAGTCCTCATCGGCCGACATGAACATCTGAAACGGCGCGCCCTGCAAAATCTGCGCATAGAAGTGGCCCGAGGAGCCGAACACCAGGCGCAGTTCATGCCCGGTGTCGCGTCGGAACTGAGCGGCCACTTCCTCCAAAGCGAACTTCAGGTCCGAGGCCGCGGCCACGGTGGGCGGCGTCTGAGCCCCCACCGAGGCAGAGGCCCAGACCAAGCAGGCCAGCCCAATGCCAATGAACCGTCGCAACATCGCAACCCCCCGGGACGCCGTCTTGCACACCACCTCGATATCTATGTCCATCGATATCGTTCGTGGAGTATAACGATGAAAGTCGCCCCAGCCCCTCCCATGCCTGCCCAGCGCCTGTCTCCTGTTCCTGCGAGGGCCCATGCCCAGACGCGGTTTCGCGTGCAGATCAAACATGCCGTGGCCATCGGCCCGGGCAAGGCCGATGTGCTCCAGTGCATCGACGAGACCGGCTCTTTGGCCGAAGCCGGGCGGCGGCTGGGCATGAGCTACCAGCGGGTGTGGTCGCTGGTGCAAGCGATGAATCGAGACTTCGTCGAGCCCTTGGTGCTCACCCAGCGCGGGGGCGCGGCGGGCGGGGGCGCGCAGCTCAGCGCCACCGGGCGCAAGGTGCTTGAGCTGTACCGGCGTATCGAAGCAGACGCGCAGCGCGCCATGCTGGCGCGCTTGCCGGAGCTGGTGGCACTGATTCGTCCCGAGGCCGGGTCATGAGCCGTGAGGGCCCGGAGCGTCACCAGGTGTGGCTCTATCGGAGACCCCCGCCTGGGGGTGTTCGTCACCCAGTCGTGGGCGGGCCTGTTGGGTCGGGTGGCGGACGTGTGGGCCGTGCCGCGCAGGCTGTTCCGTCGACGGCCCGGCCCACGGCACTGGCTCACTGTTTGATGGCTTCGACCTGGATGAGCAGTTTCACGTCGTCAGCCATGCCCATCTTCAGTCCATAGTCCATGCCCCAGCGGCTGCGCTGGATGGTGGTTTCGAAGTCTCCGCCGCAGACCTCGCGCTTGAGCATGGGGTGCTGCGTGCAATTGAAGCGCTTGGCCTTGAGCACCACCGGATGGGTTTGTCCCAGCAAGGTGAGCGTGCCGGCGACTTCGGAGACTTTGTCGCCGTCGAAGCGGAACTGATCGGCAACGAATTTGGCGCTGGGGTGTTCGGCCGAATTGAAAAAGTCCTTGCTTTGCAGATGGCGGTTGAACTGCGCCGTGCCGGTGTTGATCGAGGCGGTGTCGATCGTCAGCTCCACTTTGCCGGTCTTGCCCGCGCGGTCGAACTGCACCGTGCCTTCTTTCTTGTCGAAGCGGCCCCGGTTGGTGCTGATGCCCAGGTGATCGACTTCGAATGTCACGAAGGTGTGGGTCGGGTCGATGACATAGGTGGCGCTTTGGGCCGACGCGGCCCAGGACGCAGCGCCGATGGCGGCGGCCACGGCCGTGGTGTACAAAGTCTTAGGCATGCATGCTCCTTGCGGTGAGAAAAAAGGGGGGACGACGGTCGAGAACAGCGGCCGGGCACAGACGGCGGCCCTCAAAGCGCCGGCACGCCGGTCAAGGCCAGTTTGAAGCGCACTTGCACCTCATTGGCCACCATCGAAGTGTCGGCCCATTCGCCGTCGCCGATCTTGAAGGCCAGGCGCTGCAGCGTGAACTGCCCGCTGGCGGTGGTGGTGCCGCCGGTCTGGCTCAGGGCCACGGGCACGACCAGGTCGCGGGCCGTGCCTTTGAGGCTGAGCTGGCCGCTGACTTCGAAGCGTCCGCCGCCCAGGGCTTTGATGCTGCGCGAGACGAAGCGCGCCTGCGGGAAGCGGGCGGTATGGAACCACTCGGGCTTGACCAGCTCGGCCTCGACTTCGGCCGCGCCCAAGCTGGCGCTGGTCAGATCGACGGTGAAATCGATGCGTCCGGCTTCGGGTTTCTTGGGGTCGAAGCTCAGTTGCGCGTTGAAGCGCTTGAATCGACCTTCGACCGGCACGCCGAGCTGGCGGCTGGTGAAGACGATTTCGCTTTGCGCCGGCAGAAGTTTTTGTTGCGCGAAGGCCGGCCCGGCCATCAACAGCGAGGCGGCCAGCAGCGGCGCGGTCAGGAGTTTGAGCATAGGAAGGCTGCGGTCATGAAAAAAACAGGTCAACGGCCCCACCACATGCGCCGCAGCAGGCCGTCGCGGTCGATGAACTGGTGCTTGAGCGCACCCAGCACGTGCAACACGATCAAGGCGGCCAGGGCATATGCCAGGAGGCCATGCCAGGGTTTGAGGGCCTCGGCCAAGGCCCGGTCGGCCGGCACGAAGTCCGGCAGGGGCAGCCAGCCAAAGAGCACCACGGGAAAGCCGGCGGCCGAGCTGTAGGCCCAGCCGACCAGCGGCACGGCGAAAAACAGCCAATACAGCGCCCCATGGGTGCCTTGGTGCGCGATGCGCTGCCACGTGGGCATGTGTTGCAGCACGTGGGGCGGCAGGGCCGGCGGGCGGTGCGTCCAGCGCCACGACAGACGCCAGATCGACAGGGCGAGGATGACGATGCCGGCCCATTTGTGCCAGTTGTAAAGCTTGAGCCGAGCCGGCGACATCGGCAGCTCGGTCATGTACATGCCCAAGGCCAACATCCCCAGCAGCCCCAGGGCCAGCAGCCAGTGCAACACGATGGCGGTGGAGGTGTAACGGTCTGAGGCGGCAGGCATGGTGATCGTGGCAGGCAAGGGCAAGGCCGAAAGCAGCCGAAAAGCATAGACAGCGCTGGGGCGCAGAGGTTCACCGCGCTTGATGGCAATGTTCGAAGGCTTTGAAACGAATCGTGTCCCCAAGGCGGCGGAATCGGCCGCGCCCAGCGACAATCGATCCCCATGAAACGCTCCATGTCGATGAAATGGCGTGGTGCCTGCGCTGCGCTGGCCTGGCTGGGCATGACCCGTGCCGTGGCCGATGCGCCCTGGGTCGCGCCCGAGACCTTGCCGTCGGCGCTGGCCGCCTGTGCCGCCGTGGCCGCGGACCGGGAGCGCCTGGCCTGCTATGACCGCTTGGCCGCGCGACCGGCCTCGGCGCAGCAGAGCACTTCGGCGGCGTGGGCGGGCGGGCCCTCGGCGGCCGGCGGCGCCGAGGCCGAGCCTGCGCCGACCTCGAGCCCGACGGGGCTGTGGTCCCGTTTCTGGGAGCTCGAGCGGGCCGACAAGCGAGGCACTTTCCGCTTCCAGACCTACCGCCCCAATTTCCTGCTGCCGGTGCATCACACCAGCCGGGTCAACCAAGATCCCAGCAGTCCCACTCGCCCCAGCCCCGGCAACCTGCCGGACTACAAGCATCTGGGGGCGAAGTTGCAACTGTCGATCCGCACCAAGCTGTTCGAAGGACTGCTGCTGCCCGAGGGCGACTTGTGGTTCGGCTACACGCAGCAGTCGCTATGGCAGGTGTGGAACCCGCGCGAATCGGCTCCCTTCCGCAGCACCGACTATGAACCCGAGCTGATCTATGTGGCGCCGGTGCCGGAGGTGCTGCGCCGGCTGCCCTGGGGCTGGCAATGGCGCATGGCGCAGCTGGGTCTGTCGCACCAGTCCAACGGACAGGCCGAGCCGCTGTCCCGTTCTTGGAACCGGGTGTACCTCGGGGCGGGCTTCGAGCGGGGCGAGGTCGGCTTTTTGGCGCGCCTGTTGCGGCGTCTGCCCGAGCCGGCCTCGGACGATGACAACCCCGACCTCACCCATTACCGAGGCCGCGCCGATTTCGCGCTGACCTGGGTGCCTGGCCGGGCGACGGCCTCGCTGCTGTACCGCAGCACGCTGCGCGACATCGACCGCGGCGCCTTGCAATTGGACTGGACCTATCCGGTGGACCCCTCCCATCCAAGGGGCTTGCGCTGGTATGTGCAGCTGTTCCATGGGTATGGCGAGACCTTGCTGGATTACAACGTACGCCAGACCAGCCTGGGGATCGGTTTGACCTTGTTCGAGTTTTGAGCCCCGCGCTGCGAGGCGCTGCGGGGGGTGTCCAAAGCCCGGGTGTGGGTCGTTTCACGGCACGGCCGGTGCGTGGAGCTCGGGCGCTTGCCACAGCGGGCGTGCGGCCTCGCCCCAGGCCTGCTGCAAGGGGGCCGGCAGCAAACGGCGGCGCAGCAGAAAGTCCAGCGTGACCAAGGCGGCATCCGTGCTCATGGCGTCGGTGCCGAGCAGCTGCACCACCTCCTCGATCGGCAGCAGCTGGTGCTCGGCCACTTCGCCGTCCATGTTGTGGGGGCGCAGTCCGCGCGGCAGCTCCAAGTCATAGACATAGATCTGCTCGTTTTGCACGCCTTCGGGCACGTCGCGCAGTAGGTGCACGACGCGTCCGGGCGTGGCGCGCCGCGCGGTGGCCTCGGGCAGCCCGGACTCCTCCCAGCACTCCCGCACCAAGGCTCGAAACGGCGTCTGGCCGTAGGGCACGCCGCCGGCCACTAGATTGTCCAACTTGCCCGGGTCGGTGGGTTTGTGCCAGGCGCGACGGGCGATCCACAGATGCGTGATCGCCCCGCCGGGGGCGCGCACATAGCCGTTGAGATGGGCGGCGAAGGTCAAGGTGCCCCACACGCGGGCGGCGGCCCGCTCGATGCGCGCCAGCGGCGGCATCTCGACCCCGGTGCTCACCGCGAAGGTTTCGTCGCGCCAGCCCGGCACCAAGCCATGCGCGCGCAAGACGGCATTGGTGCGCGCCAGCGCGAGCGAGCGTTGCTCGACGCTGAAGAGCCGGTCGTCCATCTGCACGGCGTCGCGGCCGATTTTCAGCCAGGGGGCGCAGGTGCCCAGCACCGGCAGCAGCGATCGGGCCACCGAGCCCACCAAATGTCGATAGATGAAGAAAGGCACACGCCGCTGCGGCGCCAGGGCACGGGCCGCCGCGATGGCGGGGCATGGACTTGCGGACTGCGGCATGAGGCCACCAGTGTAGACAGCCCGGCCGCCACGGGCGATCCCCGGCTCCAGGGGACCGAGGGCCGGCCCATGGCCGGTCGTCTCAGGCGGCTTTCGCGGCGGCGGCTCCTTCGCGCCACTGACGCAGCAAGGCCTCCCACCGTGGCAGCACCTGCGCGAGATGGCGTTCCTTCACATGGCCGTAGCCGCGGATCTGCTCGGGCAGGCGCGCGATCTCGACGGCCAGCGAGAGATTGCCTGCATGCAGGCCGGCCAACAACTCCTCGATCGTGTCCTTGTAGCGGCCGATCAGCGCGCGTTCCATTTTGCGTTCGGCCGTGTGGCCGAAGGGGTCCAAGGGCGTCCCCCGCAGGACCTTCAGGGGAGCCAGCAGACGAAACGCCTTGAGCATCCAGGGGCCGAAGGGTCGCTTGACCAGCTCCCCGCGTTCATTGCGCTTGGCCAGCGCTGGCGGGGCCAGGTGGTAGCGCAAACGGTAGTCGCCCTCGAACTGTTGGGCGATCTTGTCCAGGAACGCCGGGTCGCTGTGCAGGCGGGCCACCTCGTATTCGTCCTTGTAGGCCATCAGCTTGAACAGGTAACGGGCCACCGCCTCGGTCAGCCGGGTGCTGCCCAGCCGGGCCTCAGCGGCTCGCACGCGCTCGACGAAGCCTTGGTACTGCGTCGCGTAAGCCGCGTTCTGATAGCCCGTGAGGAATTCCACCCGCCGCGCGATGATCTCGTCCAGGCTGGTGGCCGGCTTGCGCACGAATTGCACCACCTGCCCCGCAGGCTGCGCCAAGGCCATCACCGCGGCCAGATCGTGTGCGGCGCGGCGGCCCCATTCGAAGGCCGCTTTGTTGTTCTCGACTTGCACTGCGTTGAGCTCGATGGCGCGCATCAGTGCGGCATGGGTCAGCGGGATCCACCCCTTTTGCCAGGCAAAGCCCAGCATCATCGGGTTGGTGTAGATCGAGTCGCCCAGCAGCTGCACGGCCAAGTGCTCGGCATCCAGCCGGCCGACCTGGGCCTCGCCCACCGCCTGCACGATGGCGGTGTCGCAGGTGCTGGCCGGGAACTGCCAATTGGGGTCGTGCACGAAGGCCGCAGTGGGCGTGCCGTGCACATTGAGCGCCACGCGGGTACGGCCTTCGCGCATGGCCGTCAGCGTGGTCTTGGTGGCCGTCACGATGGGGTCGCAGCCGATGACGAGGTCGGCTTCGGCCGTGCCGACCTTGGTGGTCAGGATGGCCTCGGGCCGGTTGGCGATCTGGATGTGGCTCCAGGTGCTACCGCCTTTCTGGGCCAGACCGGCGGCGTCTTGCGTGACCACGCCCTTGCCTTCCAGGTGGGCGGCCATGCCCAGCAGCTGGCCGATCGTGATGACGCCGGTGCCGCCCACGCCGGCCACGATGATTCCGTAGGCCGTCTCGGCCGGCGGCAGGGTGGGCTCGGGCAGGGCGGGCAGACGTGACGGATCGGGCCGGGCCGACTCTTTGCGGGCCGATCGCAGCTGGCCGCCCTCGACGGTCACGAAGCTCGGGCAAAAGCCCTTCACGCAGGAGAAGTCCTTGTTGCAGGTGCTTTGGTTGATGCGGCGCTTGCGGCCGAATTCGGTTTCGACCGGCTCCACGCTGAGGCAGTTGCTCTGCTCGGAGCAGTCGCCACAGCCTTCACAGACCAGTTCGTTGATCACCACGCGCTGGGCCGGCTCGGCCATCGTGCCGCGCTTGCGGCGGCGGCGCTTCTCGGTGGCGCAGGTCTGGTCGTAGATGATGGCCGTGCAGCCGGGGATCTCACGGAACTCGCGCTGAATGCGGTCCAGTTCGTCGCGGTGATGCACGGTGACGCCTGGCAACAACGGCGCGCCGCGGTATTTCTCGGGCTCGTCGGTGACGATCACCAACTTGGCCACGCCTTCGGCCACCAGGCTTTGCATGATCTGCAGCACCGAGTGGCCCTCGGGGCGCTCCCCCACGCGCTGGCCGCCGGTCATGGCCACCGCGTCGTTGTAGAGGATCTTGTAGGTGATGTTCACGCCTGCGGCGATGCTTTGGCGGATCGCCAGCAGGCCGCTGTGGAAGTAGGTGCCGTCGCCCAGGTTGGCGAAGATGTGCCGCTCCTTCGTGAAGGGGGCCTGGCCGACCCAGGGCACGCCCTCGCCGCCCATTTGCGTGAAGGTGGAGGTGTTGCGGTCCATCCACACCGTCATGTAGTGACAGCCGATGCCGGCCACGGCGCGCGAGCCTTCGGGCACGCGGGTGCTGGTGTTGTGCGGGCAGCCGCTGCAGAACCATGGCAGGCGGTCGGTGGCGGCCACCAGGGTTTGCTCGCTGCGCTCTTTGGCTTCGATCAGTGCGACGCGTGCACGCACCCGGGCTTGCTGGTCGGCGCTCAATCGTTGCATCAGGCCGGTTTTTTCCAGGCGCTGCGCGATGGCCTTGGCGATCAACGCGGGGTTCAGGTCGGCCTGGGCGCGCAGCAGCCAGTTCGACGCCGGGTTGGGCATGGACCATTCGCCGCCGGAGTGATCGCCTTCGGGTTCGTTGAACTTACCCAGCACGTTCGGACGCACGTCCTCGCGCCAGTTGTAGAGCTCTTCCTTGAGCTGGTATTCGATGACTTGGCGCTTTTCCTCGATGACCAGGATCTCGTCCAGCCCGGTGGCGAATTCGCGCGTGATGGTGGCCTCCAGCGGCCACACCACGGTGACCTTGTGCAGCCGGATGCCGATGGCGCGACACAGCTCGTCGGTCAGGCCCAGGTCGTGCAGCGCTTGGCGGGTGTCGTTGTAGGCCTTGCCGGAGGCGATCAGGCCCAGTCGGGCCTGGGGGGAGTCGATGACCGTGTGATTGAGCCGGTTGGCCCGCACATAGGCCAGCGCGGCATACCACTTGTAGTTCATCAGCCGCGCCTCTTGCTCCAGCGGAGCGTCGGGCCAGCGGATGTGCACCCCGCCTTCGGGCATGACGAAGTCTTCCGGCAGCACGATGCGCACGCGGTCGGGGTCGATCTCGACGCTGGAGGCCGACTCCACGATTTCCTGAATGGTTTTCATGCCGGCCCACACACCGGCAAAGCGGCTCATCGCAAACGCATGCAGCCCCAGGTCGAGGATCTCCTGCACGCTGGTGGGGAAGAACACCGGAAAGCCCACGGCCTTGAACACGTGGTCGCTCTGGTGGGCGGCGGTCGAGCTCTTGGCGATGTGGTCGTCGCCGGCGATGGCGATCACCCCGCCGTGGCGGGCCGTGCCGGCCATGTTGGCGTGCTTGAAGACGTCCAAGCAGCGGTCCACGCCCGGGCCTTTGCCGTACCAAATGCCGAAGACCCCGTCGTATTTCTTGTGCTCGGGGTAGAGGTCCAGCTGCTGCGTGCCCCACACGGCCGTGGCGGCCAGCTCCTCGTTGACGCCGGGCTGAAAGACGATGTGGTGAGCCGCCAGGTGCTTTTGGGCGGCCCACAAGGCCTGGTCATAGCCACCCAACGGTGAGCCGCGGTAGCCGCTGATGAAACCCGCGGTGTTCAGCCCGACCCGGGCGTCGCGCTCGCGCTGCAGCATGGGCAGGCGCACCAGGGCCTGGATGCCGCTCATGAAGGCGCGGCCATGGTCGAGCGTGTACTTGTCGTCCAAGGAGACGGTTTCGAGCGCCTTGCGGATGGCCTCGGGCAGGGGTGCGTTCATCGCGGGACTCCTCGTGGTGGTCCTTCGGGGCTGGCCTGCGAGCGCGCGGGTGGCGCCCGCCCACAGGTCTGGGGCAATGCTTCACAGTGTAGAAAGACCGGCCCGACAAGTCTTTCTTTTCTTTGCCGGTTTGACCGCTGATTCAGGAATAATCTTTCCTTGGACAGTCGTTTGGAGAAACAAGTGCCCTCGAAATCGCAGGAATCAGGGAAAACCCGAGGCTCGGGCGGGGGCGAAGCGGCGCACGAGGGCCTGGACCGCTACGACGTGGCCATCCTGGCCGAATTGCAGCAAGATGCGCGCCTGAGCAATGCCGAGCTGGCCGCTCGCGTGGGCTTGTCGCCCACGCCGTGCTGGCGGCGCGTCAAGTGGCTGGAGGAGCAGGGCTATATCAAGGGCTACCGTGCGGAGATCGACCGGCACAAGATCGGCCTGGGGGTGTTGGCCTTCGTGCGGGTGGATGCCGAGCGCAACAACGCGCAAGACACCCGGGCTCTGGAGGATGCGATCCGCGCCTTGCCCGAGGTGATCTCATGTCATTACATCTCGGGCACGGGCACGTTCGAACTGCAAGTCATGGCCACCGATTTGCAGGCCTATTCCCGCTGGTCCATGGACACCTTGTTCCGCTTGCCCAATGTGAAGGACTTGCACACCAGTTTCTCTTTGGGCGAGGTCAAGGCGAGCTCGGCGCTGCCGTTGAATCATCTGCGTCCGGGCTCGCGGCGTTGAGCTGCGCGGCGCTTTGCAGCTGGGCGGTCAAGGCGCGCACGTCCACCGGCTTGACCCAATAGCCCATGCAGCCGGCGGCCAGGAGTTCGTCGCGGCGAAAGCGGTCGTCATAGGCCGTGATCGCCACGATCGGGATGTCGCGCGTGTGAGGGTGGGCTTTGAGGTGACGTACGAAGCTCAAGCCATCCATGCCTGGCAGCTGCAGGTCCAGCAAAATGACATCGGGGCGGCGGGCCAGCACGGTGCCGGCGGCCGCCTCAGCCGAGGTGTTGGACAAGACCATGTGGCCTTGCAGCTCCAGTGCCTCGCTCATCAACCGCAAATCGATGCGATCGTCCTCGACCACCAGCACCCGAGCCTTGCGTGCCGGGGCCACAGGCGTGCGGTGCCGGTGCAGCAGCTCGGCCACTTGTTGGGGCAGACGCCGCGTGTCGATGGGTTTGGCGATATAGGCCACGCAGCCGGCCTGCAGGGCTTTGAGATCGTCGCCCTTCATCGCATGGGCCGTCACGGCCACCACCGGAATGTGCTGCCATCGCGGCTCGGCCTTGAGGCGACGGCAAAAGCTCAGCCCATCCAAGCCAGGCAAAGCCAGGTCGAGCAGGATCAAATCGGGCTGGTGGTCTTGCAACCAGGCTTGGGCTTGTTCGGCGTCGGGCACGGGCACCACGGTGTACCCGGCCAGCTCCAGCACGTCGCGCGCCAGCTTCAGATTCCAGGGGTTGTCATCGACGATCAACAAGGTGGCACTCATGGCGCGGCGGCCTCCAGCGTCGTGTGCCAGGGCAGCCACACCGTGAAGGTGCTGCCTTGGCCGGGCGTGCTTTGCACCTCGATGCGTCCGCCGTGCAGTTCGACCAGTTTGCGCGTCAGGGCCAGCCCCAGCCCCGTGCCCTCATAGCGGCGCGACAGGCCCCCATCGAGTTGCCGGAAGGCTTCGAACAAGTGCCCCAGGTCCTGCGGGGCAATGCCGATGCCCGTGTCGCTGACCGACAGCTTCAACCAATGCAAGGGCGGCTGGCTCGACACCTCCATCCGCACCCCGATGTGGCCACCGCTGTCGGTGAACTTGACGGCATTGGACAGCAAATTGAACAAAATCTGTTTGAACTTTTGCCGATCCAGCCGCACCGGCGGCAGCGCCGCCGGCAGCAGCGTTTGCACCTGCATCGACTTTTTGCGCGCTTGGGCATTGATGATGGTGCACACTTCTTGGAGGGCTTCTTCCACCCGGAACACCTCCGGGCGCAGGTCCATCTTGCCTGCCTCGATCTTCGACAAATCGAGCACGTCGTTGATCAGTTGCAGCAAATGGCGGCCGCAGTTGAGGATGTCTTGCACGTATTCCCGTTGCTTGGCATTGAGCGGGCCGGCCAGCTCGTCGATCAGCAATTCCGAAAAGCCCAGCACGCCATTGAGCGGCGTCCTCAGCTCGTGGGACATGTTGGCCAAGAACTCGCTCTTGAGCCGGTTGGCCTCGTGCAAGGAGGCTTCGATGCGTTTGCGTTCGGTGGCATCGCGGATGGCCGCCGAGATCACCAGGCCGTCTTCGGTTTCGATCGGACTGAGGCTGATTTCCACCGGAAATTCCGAGCCGTCCTTGCGCAACCCGGCCAGCTCCAATCCGGCGCCCATCGAGCGCACCTTGGGGTTGCTCATGAAGCGTGCCCGGTGGTCGGGATGCACGCCGCGCAGCCGGGACGGCACCAAGATCTCGATGCTTTGCCCGAGCAGTTCGGAGCGCGACCAGCCAAACAGCCGCTCCGTCTGAGAGTTGATCAGCACGATGCGGCCGTGGGCGTCGACGATGACCATTGCATCGGGGGCCGATTCCAACAAGTCTTTGAACTTGCGGTCGGCGCGCCGGCGCAGCTCTTCGCGCTCACTCAGGTCCCGCACGGCGCTGACGATCAGGACCCCCTCGTCGCTGACCATCGGGCTCAAGCTGATTTCCACGGGAAACTCTCGCCCGTCGCGCCGCTGCCCCAACAATTCCAAGCCGGCTCCCATGGTGCGCGCCCGTGGCGCCTGGGCGTATCGGCCGCGGTGCGCGGCATGCACGGCCCGCAAGCGCTCGGGCAACAACTGTTCGACCGGCAGCCCCAGCCATTGCCGCGAGGCGTAACCGAACATGCGCTCGGCCTGGGTGTTGGCATACACGATGCAGCCGCTGGCATTGGCGATCACGATCGCATCCGGGACGAACTCCAGCACCGTGCGATAGCGCGATTCGATCCATTGCGCCTGACGCAACACCTTCAGGTGCGTCACGTCTTTCATCGTGCACAAGTAGCACTGCAAGCGGCCTTGGGGGTCCAGCACGGCCTTGGTCGATGCGCTGACCGACACCAACGAGCCGTCGCGGCGCCGACGCTCGACTTCCTCGACCACCACGCCTTCGTCGCGCGCCCGAGCCAGGCTCTGGGCCACGGCATCGGCCTGCCCGGCCGGCGCGATCAAATCGGACAGCAAGACCCCCGCAGCCTCTGCGGGGTCGTAGCCGAACAACTGCTGTGCCGTGGCATTGAGCTCGCACACCCGCCCATCGGGCGAGAGCAACATCACGGCGTCCGGGCAGTCATCGACCAAGACACGCCACAGACTGGGCAGATCGTTCATCGGCACGGCACCGTCGCGCGAACCACGATGGCCTCACGATCGGCCCTGGCTTGACGAAAGTCAAGCCCCGCCGTGGCGCGGGCGTGCGAAAGATGACACCACGCCCGTCTCAGCGCACGCTATAGCCCCGTCCTTCCATGCAGGCCGACCAGGCGCGCCGATAGTTGTCCCGCAGCGTCGGGCTGTCCTCCATCGGCTGGCCGCTGCCCAGCCAGCTCGGGTCGAAGCGGCTGACCGACACCGCCCATTCGTGGCACTGGAACTGGTCGTCGGCTTGTTGCTGAGCGCTTTGTTGGCGCGCAGGGTATGCGATCGGATAGTCGAAACTCGCACTGGCGGCCTGGCTCGGGGGCTCTACCACCTGGTATCCCCCGGTGGACAGCGGGGCGTAGTACACGTCATCGAGCACGTAATACACCGAGGGACCCCAATACACCACCCGGTGATAGTAGGGCAGGGTGCTGACGTACAGACCGACCGGCGGACGCACCACCACATAGGCGCTGCCGCGGCGGCTGTACCACACCCCCTGGTAGAACCAGTACGGCGCGCCCAAGTAGACCGTGGAGTAGGTGGTGGGGGGCAGCTGATAGACCACATGACCCGGGCGCGGCGGACGAGGCGGTGGCACCGGCTGCCAGCTGCCGCCACTCGAGGCCGGCGGGGGCTGGCCCTGCCAGCGGCGCCCATCGTCCCATGAGCGATCCTCGTCACGGGGGCGACCCGGCCGGGCCGACCCGTCCCGCTCGGGCGGGCCGTCGCGCAGCCGAGCGGGACGCTCCGGGGCCGGCCCATCGCCCGACAGGCGCGATTCCCCCACGCGGGGCGGGCGTTGCCCTTGACCAAAACGCTCGCCCACACGCGGACCGTCTTGCCAACCCCGGTGCTGCTCGACCACCCGGCTCAGCGGGTGGGGGCGCTCGCGATCGGCATCACGGCCATCCTTGGGACGCCAGCCCTCCTGGGCCCAGGCGCCGCTGGCGGTCCACAGGGCCGCCAGCAGCCAGGGCCAGGGGCGGCGCAGCGGGGTGGGCAGTTTCAGCATAGGGCCTCCTGGTGGCACGGTGTCAGCGTACCGCATAGCCTCGGCCGCTCATGCAGGCGGCCATGGCACGGCGCAGCTCATCGTACGCCGGCGGCGGCAAGGCCGATGCGGCGGCCTGCGCATTGAGCCGTCGGGCTTCCTCGGCGCGCGCCTGGTCCGAGGCGGCGCCGATGATGGCCCCCAACACCAGCCCGACGGCGGCGGCTTCGCCCGCATGGCGCGGGGAGGAGGCCGTCAGGCTGCCGACGATGGCCCCGGCGGCGGCGCCCAGCGCGGTGTCACGTCCCGGCTCAGGGTCGTAGACGGTGGCCAGCGGCGCCCTCGTGCTGCGACCCACCGGGATCATGCCCGGATCGCGCCCGGTCTGCTGGACGGCCCAGCGGTAGCACTCATAGCGGTCGCGGTGCTGGCGGCGCTCGTCCTGACCCTGCATCGGATAGAAGTACAACGGCTGGCTGGCGGCGGCCGGCACGGCCGAGGCCACCGGCACGGCCCGTGGGGTTGCGCAGCCGCCCAGAGCCGCCGCCAGCACGGCAGCCCCGGGCAAGCCACCCCATCGCAGCCAAGCTCGCGAGGCAGTCAAGGGAGTTGACTTCATGGCCTGCATGGTGCAAGTGTCGTGCGTCTGCCGTGCAACGGGTGCGTGAACCGATGTAAAGACCCTGCCGGCGGCTGCGGGCCAGCGACCGGCGCATACCGATTCAACGTTTCAGTCCCCCTGCGCGCGGACAAGACCGGCTCGCACGCCGCCGCAGGGGCGTGCTCACAACGGAGGTTGGCGCGGCCACAGCACCCACAGTTTCAGCGGCTGCTTCATCCGTCCGGCCAGTTCCTCGGCGCCCTCGCCCCAGCCCCAGAAGAAATCGCCGCGCACCGCTCCGACGATGGCCCCGCCGGTATCCTGGGCCACCATGAGACGTTGCAGGGGCCGCGGCTCGCCGCCGGGGCGTGTCGGTGGCTCGGTGCTGGCAATCCACACCGGCGTTCCGTACGGAATCGAGCCGCGATCCACGGCGAGCGAGCGGCCGGGCGTCAGCGGCACCCCTTGGGCGCCGACCGGGCCGACGCTGGGGTCGGGCAAAGGCTCTTCGCGGAAGAAGACATAGCGGGGATTGGCATGCAGCAGTTCGGTCACGCGCTGCGGATGGGCGCGCGCCCACTGTTTGATGGCCGGCCAAGACGCCTGCTCCAAGGGCAGCGCTCCCTGGTCCACCAGCCAGCGGCCCACGGACCGGTAAGGCTGGTCATTGTGGCCGGCGAAGGCCAGGCGCACCAGGCGCTGGCGACCGTCGGGTTCGGTCAGCGCGAGCCGGCCCGAGCCCTGGACATGCAGGATCAGCGCATCCAGCGGGTCGGCCACGTAAGCGATTTCCAAGCCCTTGAGGGCGGCCTTGGCCGCCGGCAGGGTTTCCAGCTGCGCACGGGTCCAATAGGGGCGGCGTTGGGCCAGGTCGGCTGGTGCACGGTACAGTGGCACCCGGAAGCGTGCATCGGGCAAGCGGCGCGCCTCGATCAGGGGTTCGTAGTAGGCCGTTAGCAGTCCATCGGTGGCCGAGCCGTCCAGCGGCTCCACCCGGTACGGGCGCAGATGCTGCTGCAGCCACGCCCGCACCGCCGCCTCGTGGGGCTCGCGCAAAGCCTGGGCGCTGGCGCAAACCTCCTCCCAGCCGGCGGCCGGGCGGGTGCAACTGCGCAACAGCGCCGGCCAGGCCCGCACGATCTGGTCGTCGGCCCAGCCGGGCAAGGCATCCCAGCCCACCGGCACCCAACGGGACTTGGGCTGCTCGATGACCCGAGCCATCGGTGCTTGCTCGACCGCAGTGCCAGGTGGCGCCACGGTGCCGCAGGCGGCCAGCATCCCTAGAATGGCGGCGGCCGCGGCCATGCGCCACCGCAAGACGGGGCGCTTTGGAGCGCTGGTCCCAACAGGACAGGACGAAGACATGTGGTTGATCTTGCTGGAGGCGCTGGGCGCCTTGGTCTTGTTGATCCTCATCGTGTGGTGGACGATGTTCTCCGGCCGCCGCAAGGGTGAGCGTCGCGACGAGACGCAGACGCCGCCCCATTGACGGCCCCGATCAGCTCGCTGCCGGGTCGCGGGGCGGCCACAAGAAGCTCCAGGGGCGCTGGCGCAGCCGGGCCCAGACCGCGGCGTGGATGCGTCCACGGTCTTTCAGGCGGATGTTGCGTGCGCGCAGCGCCAGGCGGAACGCCAGCAGGAAGCTCACCGTCACATTGAGCACGCCGGTCAGTGCGATACCCGTCACCGCCAGCCAAAACCCCGGGGTGGACAGCAGCTCCCAGCCGATGGCGCCCAAGGCCACGCCCAGCTGACCGCTGGCCAAGGTCACGTGCCGCACGTCAAAGCCGATGCCGAAAAAGTGCGCCACGGCAGGCACCAGCCCCAGCATCAGTCCCAGCGAGACATTGCCGGCCAAGCCCGAGACATGGGCTTGCAGCCAAGCGGACCAGCGTGCGGCGCGGTGGGCGCCCAGTCGCGCCACGATGCGCGGGTTCCAGCGCAGTGCGCTGCCCAAGCGGTGCAGCACGAACCAATTCTCGGCCCAGCCGGCGATCAGGCTGGAGGCAAACAACAGCACGCCCGTGGCGGCTGCATACACCGGCGTCCAGCCCAAGGCGCTGAGCGAATCGACGGCATAGCGAGCCTGGTCGACCCCGATCAGCGGCGCACCGAACACCAGGCTCCACCCCCATTGCACGGCCAAGGCGCAGGGCAGCACCACGCTCACATTGCCCACGATGCCGGCCACCTGTGTGCGAATGAGGTGGCTGACTTCGTCGACGAAATCCTCCACCGCTTCGTCACGGCCCAAGTCGCCGAGCTTGTGGGCCATGGCTGGCGCGGTCATGGCGGGCTGCTTGGTGGCCAGGGTGAAATGAGCGAGTTGGATGGCCACGAAGCTGATCGCATAGTTCAGTCCGGCGGCCATCCCTGCGAAGAAGCCCGACAAGCCCATCAGGCCGATCAGAAACTTCAGAAAGACCGTCACCGTCGTGACCGCCCCGCCGCCTGCGGCGCGCCAAACCATCTGGAGATACTCGCGGCGGTTGCGGGTGATGTAGTGTTCGCCCGTTTCCGCATTGCGTTCGGCCATCTTGCGCGCCAGCAAGGAGTAATTGCGTGCCACCAGGGCCCGCACGCTGCGCCGGCGCTCGGCGGTGTGCGCCAGCTGCACCACCAAGTCGCGCACGGCCCGCGCCGGCGCTTCGCTGAGCAGGCTGTCCAGCAACTGTTGGGCCCGGTCCAGCCGGGCTTGCAACTGCTGCACGGCAAACACGATGTTGACGGAGATGCCCGTGTCTTCCAGCGTGTCATAGACCGTGTCTGCATCGCGCCGGCAGGCATCCAGCACGGTGTGGAAGTAGCGCAGCGCCGGGCCCAAGGCCTCGGGGCGCGGTGGTGCGGCCTCCAGCTCCTGGCGTACGGACTGGAAGGCGCGCAGCAATTGATGAAACGGCACCAGTGCACGGGCCGCGCCGGCCAGGCGTATGCGCACGTCGGCCGAGAAGGCCAACGCGCGCGCTTGTGTCAGGCACATGACCGTGGCGTCCAGCAGCGCCGTGCGCCAGCTCTCAGCGGCTTTGGGATGCCGGCTGGCGGCCACCGCCTCGCGCAACAGGGCTGCGAGTCGATCCAGCGTCTCGTCGTCGATCGCTTGCAGCCACTGTGCATCGTTGGCATCGCTGAACATCAGCTGAAACAGCTCCGACCAGTCTTCCGTGTCCGGTGTGCCTGGCAGCAGCTTGCGCTGGAGGCGTTCCAGCACCTCGCTGAAGAAGGCTCTGTGGGAGGCAAAGCCGAAGTCGGCCAGCAACAACGTGGCATCCATGTCCACCAGGGTGCGGGCCAGCAATTCCACGAGCCGGGCCCGATATTCGGGCTCCCGGTCCAACAAATTGAGCAGATGGCGCAGCTTGAGCACGGGCCGAGGCGTGCCGGGCGGCACGGCCGCCGGGGCCGAGCCCTCGGCCGGCTTGGGCGAGACCGGGCTGCGGCGCAGCCACTCCAGCAAGCGCACCAGCCACAGATTGCGCTCGGCCCGCGGGGCGCGCGGGTCCAAGGCAGCGAGCAGCGAATTCAGGTCCCACACCGCGGCGGGCCGGGCATCGAACAGGCCAGGCATGCGAGCGGTCAATGCAGGTGGTTGCGCTGGGCGGACAGCGAGAACGCCGGAATCGGCACTTCGAAGCGCTCACCGTCCTCGGCCACGCAGAAGTAACTGCCGCCCATGGTGCCGCACGGCGTGGCCAGACGGGTCCAGCTCGTGTACTCGAACCCCTCGCCCGGCTTGAGCAGGGGTTGGTGCCCCACCACGCCCAGGCCCTTGACTTCCTCGATGCGGCCGTGGGCATCGGTGATGATCCAGTGCCGCGAGATCAGCTGTGCTGCCACCTGGCCCGTGTTGCGGATGGTGACCGTGTACGCAAACGCGTACATCCCTTGTTCGGGGTCGGAATGTTCGGGCAGGTAGCGCGGTTGAACCTCCACGCTGAATTCGTAGGCGCTCATACCTCGGGATGGTAGCAACCCTGCGCCCACCCCGGCACGCGCCGGACTTCTACAATCCCTGCGCCCTGGAGAGCCTCATGAACTACCGCATCGCCCCGTCCATTCTGTCCGCCGACTTCGCCCGCTTGGGCGAGGAAGTGCGCCAGGTCATCGCCGCTGGCGCCGACTGGATCCATTTCGACGTGATGGACAACCATTACGTTCCCAACCTGACGTTCGGCCCCATGGTGTGCCAGGCGCTCAAGCCGCATGCCAAGACCCCGGATGGCCGGCCCGTGCCGATCGACGTGCACCTGATGGTGCAACCCGTCGATGCCTTGGCCCAGGCGTTCGCCAAGGCCGGTGCCGACCTGATCAGCTTCCACCCCGAAGCCAGCGCTCACGTCGACCGCACCTTGCAGCTCATCAAGGACGCAGGCTGCCAAGCCGGCTTGGTGTTCAACCCGGCCTCGCCCCTCGACGTGCTGGAGTGGGTGCTCGACAAAGTCGACTTGGTGCTCATCATGAGCGTCAACCCCGGCTTCGGCGGGCAAAGCTTCATTGCCTCGGCCTTGCGCAAGATCGAGCGAGTGCGTCAGTGGATCGACGCCAGCGGGCGTGACATTCGCCTGGAGGTCGACGGTGGCATCAAGGTGGACAACATCCGCCAGGTGGCCGATGCCGGGGCCGACACCTTCGTGGCCGGCAGCGCCATCTTCGGCCAGCCTGACTACAAAGCGGTCATCGACGCCATGCGGGCGCAGCTGGCTGCCTGAGCAGGCGTCGAGGCGGTGGGCGGCCGCCCCAGCAGGTCGCCATAGACCTGCGTCATGTGCTGCAAGGCCTCGTCATTGCCATGGCCCCGCACATTGTGGCGGTACAGGCCCGAGCGCTGGCTGCCCAGCCAGCTCACCAGCCGCTGCCCGCGTCCGGTGGTGAACACGCCGTAGCCCTGCAATCGGGTCATCCAGTTGAGCCAAATGTCATCCCCGTGGGGGGCGAGCGCCCGGTAGCGATCTCCCTCGGCGGCACAGCGCTGCAGCGAGCCGGCGGGGTAAAGCACGCCGCCCACTCCGGTGAAGAACAAATCGTCGCCGCAGGCCGGCTCCTCGACGCTCCAGCACCAGTCCCGGTAGGCGCGCAGGCGCCCGGCATCGTCACGCAAGACCCGGTGCGCCCGATGGCACACCACGTGCCCCGGCCTGTGGGCGCTGGCGGCCAGCAGTTCCTCCAGCCATGTCGGCCAGTAGCAAATGTCGTCGTCGGCCGTCACGAAGGTGGCCTCGGGCCAGCATGCCAGGCTGGGGATGATCTTCATGTAGCTCTTGATGTCCTGCGGCCAGGTGCGGATGCTCAAGCCATGGTCTTGCAGCGAGCGCACCTTCGGCGGTACGAGGTCCGCATAGGCTTCGTCCACCCACAGCACCACGTGGTCGGGCTTCACGGTTTGCCCCAGCAGGCTCATCAAGGTGAGGTGCAGCACAGGAAAGCGCCCGGGAAACGACGTCAGACTGAGGACCAGTTCGCCCGGCAGTCCATGCGGGCGAGGCGGGGCGTGGCGTGCGCGCTGCCAATGCCAGCGCACCGTCAAGGGCGCTGCCAGCCGCTGAAGGCCATGGGCCACCGACGCCAGCTTGTGGCGCCAGGGCTTGTTCAGGGAGCGCCGCCAGCGAGCGAGATGACGTGACCAACCGGTCGATGCGTTGGGCAATTCAGGAGGTTCGTGGGTCGACATCCCCTGAGCGTAACCCGAACGACTCCCCCTGAGGCAGCCCCAGCGCCTCGTGGCGTGCGCGATACTGCGATTTTTGCCGTCTTCTGTTCCAGATGTCGTCCTTGCCGCCCTTGCAAGCTGCCATCGTCGATCTCGATGGCACCCTGATCGACACCTTGGGCGACTTCGTCGTGGCCCTCAACCGCTGCCTCCAGGACCTGGGCTTGCCCGGCATCGACCGCCAATTCGTGGCCAACACCGTCGGCAAAGGCTCGGAGCACCTGCTGCGCAGCACCCTGGCGCATGTCGGCGCCGACCCCGCGCTGTACGCCGCCGCCTGGGCTCGTTACCAAGCGCATTACCAGGCCATCAATGGCCAGCACGCGCAGGTCTACCCGGGGGTCGAGCAGGGCCTGTCCTGGCTGCATTCGCAAGGGCTGCGGCTGGCCTGCCTCACCAACAAGCCCACGGCCTTCGCCCAGCCCTTGCTGCAGCGCATGGGCTTGGCCGGCTACTTCGAGCGGATCTACGGTGGCGACGCCTTCGAGCGCTGCAAGCCCGACCCTTTGCCGCTGTGGCGCACCTGCGAGGCGCTGGGCAGCGAACCCTCACGCAGCCTGATGATCGGAGATTCCAGCAACGATGCCGAGGCGGCCCGGGCGGCCGGCTGTCCCCTGGTGCTGGTCACCTACGGCTACAACCATGGCCAGGATGTGCGCGCCCTGCCTGCATGGGCCCACCTCGATCGGCTCGATCAGCTGGCGCACAGGCTGCGCCAGGGGCTGGGCGCCTAGTTTGTCGCGTCCTGGCTGGCGGGCGCCTTGCCCAACAGCGCGTCCTTCAGGTTGGCGTCTGCCGGATGCTGCCCCAGCCAAATCTTCATCAGCGTGGTGTAGAACTCCGGCTCCTTGATCGGTTCGGCCGCGGGTTTGCCGTTGACCAGAATCACTGTGCCTTGGCCGGGGATCCAGTCCACCTGGAAGCTCTCGCCCGTGGCCAAGCGCTTCTTGGCGGCGAAGATCTCGCCCATTTTGATCGTGCCGGGAATGGATTTGACGAAGTCCTCGCGGGAGGCGTTTTTCTCCATCCCCTGGGTGAACAGCTTGCCCAGTTCGTTGGCATCGATGTCGCGCAACATCACGATGTGCAGACGTTTGGGGCCGGCGGCGGCGAACACCGCCGCAGGCGTCGACGCCTTCTGGGCGAGATACAAGCCCGCGGCATAGACGCGAAAGATGGCTTTGAACCGAATCCCCGCGCCATTGAGCTGCAAACGCTGGCCGGCCAGCGTGATCTCGTTGTCGAACTTCGCGCCGGCCAGCTCCACCGCGGCGCGTGTCGTGGCCGCGGGGGCGGTGTTCGGGGGGGTCTGGGCCTGGACCCAGGCAGGACAAGCCGTCAGGGCCAGGGCCCATGCGAGCTGGCGGACCCTGAGCCATGGAGTGTGCAAGCGCATGGTGGAGCTCTCCTCGACGAACCGACCGCAGCCGCGGCCAAGGATCCGGCATGTCGCACGATCCTCGGTCGCACAATGTAGCAGGAAAACGCACGAACGTTCGTCAGAGATCGGGGGTCAGAGATCGGGGTGGTTTTCCCTGACTTGGGGGGCTGCTACACTGAAGCCCATGTTCCTGTCTCGCAAACTAACCAGGGGTCAACACGACCGGGGAGCCTGGCCCTGGCGTCGCCCGCATCGGCCGGTTTAGTTTGCCCATGCCCGCACCGCGGTCGGTGCCCAGTGCCCCTGCCAGCGCTCCTGCGGGTTCGGCGTCCAAGGAATTCTCGGATCCGTCTGACCGGGGATTCGCCCACCAACACCATCCGCATGGCCACCGGCGCCTCCTGCAGGCGCCCGTGCCCAGGAGGGCCCTGTGATCACCGAACTCGAATTCAAAAGCCTGTCCCAACAAGGCTACAACCGCATTCCTCTCATCGCCGAGGCCTTCGCCGACCTCGAAACCCCGCTGTCGCTGTATTTGAAGCTGGCCCATGGCGGCGGCCAGGGTCGCCACAGCTTCCTGCTGGAGTCGGTGGTCGGTGGCGAGCGTTTCGGACGCTATTCCTTCATCGGCCTGCCGGCGCGCACTTGGCTGCGCAGCACCGGCTGGGTCACCGAGGTCTGCACCGATGGTCAGATCGTCGAACGCCACGAAGGCAATCCGCTGGACTTCATCGCGCAGTACCAAACCCGCTTCAAGGTGGCGCTGCGTCCCGGTCTGCCGCGTTTTTGCGGCGGGCTGGCCGGCTACTTCGGCTACGACACCGTGCGCTACATCGAGCCGCGCTTGGCCAAGGGGCGCAAAGGCGGCGGCATCGGCACGCCGGACATCCTCTTGCTGCAAACCGAAGAGCTGGCCGTCATCGACAATCTCTCGGGCCGTCTCTACCTCATCGTCTACGCCGATCCGCGCGAACCCGAAGCCTATTTCCGCGCCAAACGCCGCTTGGCCGAGCTCACCGACAAACTCAAGTACAGCGTCACCGCCCCGCCGGTGCGTCGCGGCGTCTCGCATCCGGTGCAGCGCGAATTCGCCAAGGACGACTACCTGGCCGCCGTGCTCAAGGCCAAGGAATACATCGCCGCGGGCGACATGATGCAGGTGCAAATCGGTCAGCGCCTGAAGAAGCGCTACACCGAGTCACCGCTGTCGCTGTACCGGGCGCTGCGCTCGCTCAACCCCTCGCCCTACATGTACTTCTACGACATGGGGGATTTCCAGATCGTGGGCGCCTCCCCCGAAATCCTGGTCCGCCACGAGCATGTCCCCGAGGGTGAGAAGATCACCATTCGGCCCATTGCCGGCACTCGCCCGCGTGGGGCCACGCCCGAGCAGGACAAGGCCTTGGAGGCCGAGCTGCTGGCCGACCCCAAGGAGCGTGCCGAACACTTGATGCTCATCGACCTGGCGCGCAACGACATCGGCCGCATCGCCCAGACCGGCAGCGTCAAGGTGACCGAAGCCTTCGTCGTCGAGCGCTACTCGCACGTGATGCACATCGTCAGCAACGTGGAAGGCTTGCTCAAGCCCGGCACGACCAACCTCGACGTGCTGCGCGCCAGCTTCCCGGCTGGCACCCTGACCGGCGCCCCGAAGATCCGCGCCATGGAGATCATCGACGAGCTCGAGCCCGTGCAGCGCGGCATCTACGGCGGCGCCTGCGGCTACCTCAGTTTTGCCGGCGACATGGACGTGGCCATTGCGATCCGCACGGGCATCGTCAAAGACAACACCTTGTACGTGCAGGCTGCCGCCGGAGTGGTGGCCGATTCGGTGCCCGAGATGGAATGGCGCGAGACCGAGGCCAAGGCTCGAGCCTTGCTGCGCGCTGCCGAGCTGGTCGAAGAGGGCTTTTGAGCCAGGGGGCTGCCATGCTATTGATGATCGACAACTACGACTCCTTCACCTACAACCTCGTGCAGTATTTCGGCGAGCTGGGCCAGGAGGTGCGTGTCTTTCGCAACGACGAGATCACGCTCGAAGGCATTGCCAGCCTGAAGCCCGATCACCTCGTGCTGTCGCCGGGGCCCTGCTCGCCAGCCGAAGCCGGCATCTGCATCGACGCGATCCGCCACTTCATGGGCCGCCTGCCGATTCTGGGCGTGTGCCTGGGCCACCAAAGCATCGGTGCGGCGCTGGGCGGCCGCATCGTGCGCGCCAAGGTGCAGATGCATGGCAAGACCAGCACCATCACCAACGATGGGAAAGGCGTGTACACCGGCTTGCCGCGCCAGTTCAAGGTGGTGCGTTACCACTCGCTGGCCATCGAGCGCGAGACCCTGCCGGCCGAGCTGGAGATCACCTCCACCACCGAAGACGGGGAAATCATGGGGGTGCGTCACATCGCGCTGGCCGCAAGCCGCACCCCGCTGGAAGGTGTGCAATTTCATCCGGAGTCCATACTCAGCGAGCATGGGCACGCGATGCTGAGAAACTTCCTGAATCTGCACTGAGGAGGAGGCCCCCGATGCCCATCACCAACACCGAGGCCCTGACCCGCGTCATCGAGCACCGCGAGATCTTCCACGACGAGATGCTCGCCCTCATGCGCCGCATCATGAGTGGGGAGATGTCGCCGGTGATGATCGCCGCGCTGGCCATCGGCTTGCGTGTCAAGAAAGAAACCATTGGCGAAATCGCTGCGGCCGCCCAAGTCATGCGCGAGTTCGCCACGCCGGTGACGGTGCCGGACAAGACCCATCTCGTGGACCTGTGCGGCACCGGCGGCGATGCGGCGCATACCTTCAACATCTCCACTGCGGCGATGATCGTGGCGGCTGCGGCCGGTGCACGTGTGGCCAAGCACGGTGGACGGGCGGTGTCGTCCAGTACCGGTAGCGCCGACGTGCTCGAAGCGCTAGGCGCCAACATCATGCTCAGCCCCGAGCAGGTGGCCGCCTGTCTGACCGAGACCGGCGTCGGCTTCATGTTCGCGCCCAACCATCACAGCTCGATGAAATTTGCAGCGCCGGTGCGCAAAGAGCTGGGGGTGCGCACCATCTTCAACATTCTGGGGCCGCTGACCAACCCCGCGGGTGCGCCCAACCAGCTCATGGGTGTGTTCCACCCTGACCTGGTGGGCATCCAGGTGCGCGTGTTGCAGCGCCTGGGCGCCGAACACGTGATGGTCGTCTACGGCATGAATGGCATGGACGAAATCTCGCTGTCCGGCGAGACCATGGTCGGTGAGCTCAAGGACGGTGAAGTGCGCGAATACATGATCCATCCGGCCGACTTCGGCTTGCCCGTCCATGACGCGCGCGTGCTGCGCGTGGCCAGCAAGGAGGAGTCGGTGCAGTGCATCCAGCGCGCCTTGGCCAACGAGGATGGGCCCGTACGCGACATCGTGCTGCTCAATGCCGCCGGGGCGCTGTATTGCGCCAACGTGGTTGCATCCATCGCCGAAGGCGTGCGCCTGGCCCGCGAGGTCGTGGCCTCGGGCAAGGCCCTGGCCAAGCTCAGCCAGTTCGTGGCAGTCACGCAAAAGCTTGCGGCTGGAGGAGCTGCCGCATGAGCGACATCCTGCAACGCATCGTCCAGGTCAAGCGCGAGGAAGTCGCCGCGGCCCGACGCCAGCGTGACCTGCCCAGCCTGCGCCGGGAGGCCGAGGCGCTGGGCGGGCAGCGCGATTTCGTCGGCGCCATGCGCCAGGTCCAGGGGGCCGGCCGCGCCGCCGTGATCGCCGAGATCAAGCAAGCCAGCCCCAGCAAAGGGCTGCTGCGCGAGCATTTCGTGCCGGCCGACATCGCGGCCAGCTATGCCCGCCATGGCGCGGCCTGCCTGTCGGTGCTCACCGACGAGCGCTTCTTCCGCGGCTCGGCGCGCCACCTGCAAGACGCTCGCGCCGCCTGTTGGCTGCCGGTGCTGCGCAAGGACTTCATGATCGACGAGTACCAGGTCTACGAGGCGCGATCCTGGGGTGCCGACTGCATCCTTCTGATCGCGGCCTGCCTGGACGATGCACAGATGGCCGATCTGGAGGCCGTGGCGCACGGCTTGGGCATGGCGGTGCTGGTGGAAGTGCACGATGGCGCCGAGCTCCAGCGGGCGCTGCGCTTGAAGACGCCCCTGGTGGGCATCAACAATCGCGACCTGCGCAGCTTCGAGGTCCGCTTGGAGACCACCTTGAGTTTGCTGCCCGAGGTCCCGCAGGACCGCTTGTTGGTCACCGAATCGGGCATTCTCACGCGTGCGGACGTGCTGCGCATGCGCCAAGCCGGCGTGCATGCGTTCCTCGTGGGCGAGGCGTTCATGCGCGCCGACGATCCCGGCTCGGCCCTCTCGGCGTTGTTCGCGTGAGCGCCCAGCCCCCCCAGCCCTGCTTCTTGGCCGCCGAGGGTCCAGTGGACAACCGGCTGCGCGAGCCGCTGGAGGCCTGCTTCGAGCGGGTCGGTGACGACTGGCGTGCCGTCACCGAGCCCTTTCGTGTCAGTCCGCAGGGCCGGGCCCTGATCGATTTCGTCGATGGGCGCGTGCGCCAGGGGGCCATCGTCTATCCCGCCCAAGTCTTCCGTGCCTTGCAAGCCGGCGGGCCGCAGGATGTGAAAGTGCTCATCTTGGGGCAAGACCCCTACCACGGGGCGGGGCAGGCGCAGGGACTGGCCTTTTCGGTGCCGGCGGGGCAGCGCTTGCCACCGAGTTTGCTCAACATCTATCGCGAAGTTCAAGCCGATACGGGACGGGTGCCACCCGCCAGTGGCGACCTCGGGCGCTGGGCGGCGCAAGGCGTGTTGTTGCTCAATACCGTCCTGACCGTCGAAGACGGCCGCCCCGGCAGCCACGCCGGATGCGGCTGGGAAGTCCTGACCGACGCCCTCATTACGCAGGTGTCGCGATGCTCCCCGGCCTGCGTGTTCTTGCTATGGGGCGCCAGCGCGCAGGCCAAGCGCCCGCTGATCGACGCCACGCGGCACGCCATCCTGGCGTGCAATCACCCTTCGCCGTTGTCGGCCCGCCGTCCGCCTGCGCCGTTCGTGGGGTGCCGGCATTTCAGTCAGGCCAACGCCTGGCTGGCCAGCCGTGGCCGCAGCGCAATCCTTTGGTGACCGTGCGTCGCGGATGGGGGCATTGGCAGCGACTCAAACTCAACATATAATCTGTGGTTCGCCGCGGAGGGGTGCCCGAGTGGCTAAAGGGGGCAGACTGTAAATCTGTTGGCTTACGCCTACGTTGGTTCGAATCCAACCCCCTCCACCAGGCGAAGCGATGAGGCCGTTCGTGCGGGTTTGCTGGCGCGCGGACGTGGTGAGTCGGCGATGGGAAGCGACTCCTTTGCGGGAGTAGTTCAATGGTAGAACCTTAGCCTTCCAAGCTAATGACGCGGGTTCGATTCCCGTCTCCCGCTCCAGCAAACCGTCGGCACGGGTTTGGGTGTCGTGGCCAAGGCGCCCAAACCCGTGTCGATGCCCATGTGGCTCAGTGGTAGAGCACTCCCTTGGTAAGGGAGAGGTCACGCGTTCGATCCGCGTCATGGGCACCACTCCTCTCATCGTCCAATCCGGCATTGCGCCGTCAGGAGATCGAAACAATGGCAAAAGGCAAGTTTGAGCGGACCAAGCCGCACGTGAACGTGGGGACGATTGGTCACGTGGACCATGGCAAGACGACGCTGACGGCGGCGATCACGACGATTTTGGCGGCCAAGTATGGTGGCGAGGCCAAGGCGTACGACCAGATCGACGCGGCGCCGGAGGAGAAGGCGCGCGGCATCACGATCAACACGGCGCACGTGGAGTACGAGACGGCCAACCGTCACTATGCGCACGTGGACTGCCCCGGGCACGCTGACTACGTGAAGAACATGATCACGGGTGCGGCGCAGATGGATGGGGCGATTCTGGTGGTGTCGGCTGCGGATGGTCCGATGCCGCAGACGCGCGAGCACATTCTGCTGGCCCGTCAGGTGGGTGTGCCCTACATCATCGTGTTCCTGAACAAGTGCGACATGGTCGACGATGCCGAGCTGCTCGAGCTCGTCGAGATGGAGGTGCGCGAGCTGCTGTCGAAGTACGAGTTCCCTGGGGACGACACGCCCATCGTGAAGGGGTCGGCCAAGCTGGCGCTCGAAGGCGACAAGGGCGAGCTGGGCGAGCAAGCCATCATGAAGCTGGCCGAGGCGCTGGACACCTACATTCCCACGCCGGAGCGTGCGGTCGATGGCACCTTCCTGATGCCTGTGGAAGACGTGTTCTCGATTTCGGGTCGTGGCACGGTGGTGACCGGTCGCGTGGAGCGCGGGGTCATCAAGGTGGGTGACGAAATCGAGATCGTGGGGATTCGTCCGACGCAGAAGACCACCTGCACGGGTGTGGAGATGTTCCGCAAGCTGCTGGACCAAGGTCAGGCGGGCGACAACGTGGGGATTTTGCTGCGCGGCACCAAGCGTGAGGAAGTCGAGCGTGGGCAAGTGCTGGCCAAGCCGGGCTCGATCACGCCGCACACGCACTTCACGGCCGAGGTGTACGTGCTGAGCAAGGAAGAAGGTGGGCGTCACACGCCGTTCTTCAACAACTACCGTCCGCAGTTTTACTTCCGCACCACGGACGTGACCGGTGCCATCGAACTGCCCAAGGACAAGGAGATGGTGATGCCGGGCGACAACGTGACGATCACCGTCAAGCTGATCGCGCCCATTGCCATGGAAGAAGGCCTGCGCTTTGCCATCCGCGAAGGCGGCCGCACCGTTGGCGCCGGCGTCGTGTCCAAGATCATCGAGT
>NZ_KB905952.1 GCF_000381125.1 Caldimonas manganoxidans ATCC BAA-369 | reverse complement strand
TGGAAGCCATGGCGATGTCCTGTCTCGAATCGACTGTCAGTGTAGGAAAACAGACTGCAAGTATAGCTGCGAAATACCAAAAAGCGCCAGACGTGCCGCGATGATTGACAAGCGGAATTGGGCGGGACACAATCGCGCTGTATCTCGCTGCTTTACTCTGGCGAGATGGCCGTTCGGTAACCCCGTCGCCGGCCCGCGTGCCCGATCCATCGGTCCGCAGCCCTCGACACCTCTTGCGGAAAGGACCGAGAAGATGAAGAAGACCTTCGTCGACGTGCTGCTCGAACTGCCGGTGGACGCGACCCTCAGCGCTTTCCTGGCCTCGCACGGCCTGCCCGTGGCCGACGATTTCGACTGGGAGGACACGCCTCGCACCTCGCAGGCACTGGTGGAGGCCGTTCGGACCTGGCCCGACGTCGCCGCCCGCGACCGTCTGATCGGCAACCTCATGGCCAGCATCCAGCTGGCCGACCCGGCCGGCAAGCAGGCGATGTTCCAGGCCGCCGCCGGAGACGGCGCCGCGCTGCTGGGTCTCGTGGCATGCCGGAGCGACACCCACCGCTCCTTCTGGCTGTATGCCAACCATCCGGCGCTGTTCGAGCGGGCCTGCGAGTTCGACTACCTGGAGCGCCACGGATCGCAAGCCCAGCAGCACGACCTCGGCGTGAAGCGCCGGCCGAACACCTCGGACGCCGCACTGGCCGCGCTGCGCCAGGCCATCTCGGCCTTCTATCAGCGCGAACTGCAATGCGGCGACGGCAGCGTGGCTTACCTGGTGGAACGCAGCCCCGGCGTGTTCCTGCTGACGGTGCACGTCAAGGATCTGGCGATGCTGCGCCTGGAGTTCGAGGGCGCCCATCTCACCCGTCGCATCGGCAACCCGAACATCCACATGGTGCTGGAGTACGCCGTCGCCACCGGGGTCGTTCGCACCCTCGTGCGCGGTGGCGCCAAGTACCACCAGATGCTCGTGGACGCCTTCGCCGAGCACCTGTTGGGCGTCAAGGTGGACGCGCACCGCATCAAGCCGCCGACGCTGGATCTGTCGGTATTGCGCCTCGGCTTCGATGTGCCGCAGGCCGTGGCGGATGGCTTCATGGCGCTGCAGGTCAAGTCCCTCTCGGTGTTGAGCCCGAGCACGGCACTGAAGCTCGATTGCACGGCGATGGCGTCGAGCGAGCAGCGCTGCGTCACCGAACTGCTGCGCGAGGAGTTCCCCGGTGAGGACCCGCTGGCCCGCGGCTGGTTGATCACGTCGGCACGCATCAACCTGTACTACCCGCCCGAACCCGGAAAGGCTCGTTCCAAGGTCATCACGGTCGAGGTGACGCGTCGCGGACGGCTGAACCTGCACAAGTTCGATGCCGCGTTGCAGGCGCAGTTGGAGGGCTACCTGGTCTCGCTGGGCATCTTGCAGCCCGGCCAGACGCTGAACGCCCAGGAAGCGCCGCCGGAAGCGGACACGGCCAGCCCGCAGCCGATCTACGAGGATTGATCGGTGGCCACGCACGACGCCTGGGCCCTGGTGTGCCGCTTGTTCGCGGGCGGCACGCCCATCCTTCGAGCCGCGCTCTCACCCCGCGAGATCGCCGCCTTGCCGACCCTCGGGCAGGCGGTGAAGCCCACGGCCCTGGACCAGCGATTCGTGCTGTGCCCCTTCTGTCACCAGCAGCGGGCGCAGGTCTGGGGCGACGGGCACCGGGGGGGTACCTGCCATTGCCCCGAGTGCGGGCCGGTGGCCGTCGCGGCCGACGACGCGGCCGCGTTGAGGTTGGACGAGGACTGGCTGCGCCGAAAGCTGCGGCTGGCGCTTTCGATCGAGAGCCGCGATGGCATCGACGCCCTCGGCGATGGCGTGTGGCGCCTTGGCGATTCCCGGTGCTCGCCAGTCCTGCTGGCGCGCGATCTGATCCGGCTATGGCGCGAGCCGGCCCTGCTGGAGCGGGTGCGGGTCGCAGGCGGGCCGATCCGCGTCATCACGCCGAAGCCACGCGAGACGCGCGGGGCGCCCTTCGGCCCGGCCGTGGAGTGGTTGGCTCTGGAGGATCGCTTCGCCTTCTACGGAGGCGGCATCTCGTTCATCGCCCCGACGGGAGAGCCGCCAGCACCGCAGGCCAGCGATCCAAGGACGCCGGTGAAGGGGCCTTTCTCGGCGGATTTCCGCTGGGTCACGCTGCCCGACTGGCCGCACGGCCCGATCCGGCTGACCGAGGCTCAGGCCGCGGTGTTCGACGCGCTGTGGTCGTTCAAGGGCGAGCCCCGCACCGCCGACCAGATCATGCGGCGCGCCGGGCTCAACAGCGACAAGCCCATCGACGTGTTCAAGGTCAAGGCGCGCGACAAGGGCAAGCCCGAGGCCGAAGGGCCGCTCTTCGCCTATCGTGCGCTCGTGGTGGTGCAGGGACGCCAGGGGCTGTACTCGATGCCCTGTGCTGCAGCGGCGACTGCGGCGCGGGCTTGATGCCTTGCTCTTCCAAGCACGATGAACAACCGATCGCGGCGACACACGTGCAAGTCGTTGACGGGCAAGCCCGTCTGCGTGCGCTCCGGCGAAGAAGTTGGCGCGGGTTTTGAGAGAACTGAGAGCAGAAGAGAGTCGAACCGGGCGACTTCCGGCCACCCTGCCACTACCGCGTGGCACACGCGGAACGCCGCCAAACCCCGCATGGTGTCGCGGAGCCCGCAAACGAAAACGCCCAACCGATGAGGGTTGGGCGTTAGGTATTGGTGGCCAAGGGCGGAATCGAACCACCGACACGCGGATTTTCAGTCCGCTGCTCTACCAACTGAGCTACTTGGCCGGAAAGACCGAAATTATAGCAGCAAACCTTGCGCCTCCAGCAGGGGTCAGTTGCCGGCGCTGCGCTTGTTGCGCGAGAGGTCCACGCCCAGCTGTTTGAGCTTGCGGTACAGATGGGTGCGCTCTAGACCGGTTTTTTCGGCCACGCGGGTCATGCTGCCGTGCTCCTTGGCCAGGTGGAACTCGAAGTAAGCCTTCTCGAAAGCATCACGCGCTTCGCGCAAGGGGCGATCGAGCACGAAGACCTGCTCGGCCTGCGGCCCGGAGGACAGGCTGTTGCTCACTGAAGCACCGTGGTTGACACCCTCCGGTACGCGCTCGCGCGGCGCCGCCGCCGTGGTCAATGCCGGGGCCGCAGGACGCGGGGCCTGACGGGCCAATCCCTGCTCGACGGCGCGCAGCAACTTTTGCAAGGTGATGGGCTTTTCCAAAAAGGCCATGGCGCCATGCTTGGTGGCTTCCACGGCGGTATCGATGGTGCCGTGCCCAGACATCATGATCACCGGCATCGTCAGCTGGCCGTTGGCGCCCCACTCTTTGAGCAAGGTGATGCCATCGACGTCGGGCATCCAGATGTCGAGCAACACGAGATCGGGTTGCATGCGCTCACGCAAGGCGCGCGCCTGGGCGGCATTTTCGGCCAGCTCCACGGTGTGCCCCTCGTCTGCCAGGATTTCCGACAGCAATGCGCGAATGCCAAGCTCGTCGTCTACTACAAGTATGGTGGCCATGCGGATGGTCAGGCCCCTGGACGGGCACCTGGGGTTGCGGTGTCGTCGCGGCCGCCCTCCTGAGCGGTCGCAAACCTGGAAAATGATATCGAAACTTGGGCCCCTCTCACTTCGGGGTTCTTCCCTCGCTGGGCGCTGCCCAGCCCTTCGGATGTGGTGAGGTTGGTCAGGCGGATGCGCGCAGCGTGTTCGTCGCAGATTTTCTTGACCACGGCCAGCCCCAGGCCAGTGCCTTTGCTCTTGGTGGTGACGTAAGGCTCGAAGGCGCGTTTGAGCACTTTGTCGAGGAAGCCCGGACCGTTGTCGGCCACGATCAAGCGCACCGCGCGCAGCTCGCCCGTGTCGGTGCGGGCAGCCTCGGTGTGCACCCGCACCTGGCCCTGGGGTCGCTCGGCCACGGCATCCAAGGCGTTTTGCAGCAGGTTGTGGATGACCTGACGCAGCTGCGCGGCATCCCCGAGGATGAGCGGCAAGCCGGGTTCGAGATCGACCTTGAGCCGCCCTTCTTCCTGCACCGAGCCGTACAGCACCAGCACTTCGCTGACCAGGTCATTGAGATCGATGGGGCGCAATTGAGCCGCCGGCAGGCGGGCGTAGTCACGGAACTCGTTGACGAGTTGCTTCATGCTCCCCACCTGGCTGACGATGGTCCCCACGGCCTTGGTCAGGAGCTGGCGGTCGGCTTCGTCGAGCTTGGCTTCGAGCTTGTGCTGCAGCCGCTCGGCCGACAGCTGAATCGGCGTGAGCGGGTTTTTGATCTCGTGGGCCAGGCGTCGGGCCACCTCGGCCCAGGCGACGGAGCGCTGGGCCGACATGACTTCGGTGATGTCGTCGAAGACGATGAGCCGGGCCTGTTGCGGCAACCAGGCCCCGCGGACCAACAGGGTCATGGGCTCGCGATCGACGCCCGCCTCGGCGCTGCTGAGCTCGAAGGATTGCTGCCAGTGATCGCGTTCGCCGCCTTCGTTGCCAGCGGCGTGTTGTTCGAATTGCTGCTCGATGGCCGTGGCGAAGTCTTGCAGGCCGGGCACCTCGGCCAACCGGCGGCCTTGGTAGGCGCCCAGCGGCAGGCGCAGGATGCGTGTGGCGCTGGGGTTGACGGTGTCGATGCGACCATCGGCCCCAAACACGATCACCCCTGCCGTGAGGTTGTCCAAGATGGTCTGCAAGTTGGTCTTGGCGCCTTCGAGTTCGCTGAGGCTGCGCTGGACGAGCGCGCGGGCATCGGACAGCTGCTGCGTCATGTCGGCAAACGAGCGCGTCAGTCCGCCCAGTTCGTCCCGGGAGGTGAACACCGGTTTGGGCGTGAGGTCGCCACGGGCCACTTGACGCACGCCTTCGGCCAGCAGCAACAACGGCCGGGCCAGCTGGTTGCCCAGGCCCACGGCGAGCAGCACCGCCCCAAAGACCGACAGGATGAGCGCCAGCGTGAGGGTGCCCAGGTACATGCGCTTGAGCCCTTGGCGGGCCAGCGCGCGTTGCTGGTATTCCCGATAGGCCTTTTGCACGGCCAAGGCATTGGCCGCCAAGGTCGCCGGCAGCCGTTGAGTGGCCTGGAGGTAGCGTTCTTCGGGACTGAGGCGAAAGCCGACCGAGGCCACATAGGCCACGGCACGGATGCGGGGCGGGCCGGCGTCTTCGTCCAGCCCTTCGAGTTGGGTGGCGATGCGCTGGCTGCGGGCCTGGCGCAGCAGTGCGGCCGGCGGCCGCTCGGGTGCCAGCGCCTCGCGCGACAGTCCAGCACTGACCAAGACTTGTCCGGCCCCATCGAGCAAGGCGGCATCTTCGGCGGCGAGTTGCTCACGGATGCGCTCCAACCCCAGGGCGTTGGCCCCGCCGCCGGCGTCGGCCAGCCGGTCGGCGGCCGCCCGGGTCTTGGCCGCGAAGTCATTGACCAGCGTGTCGAGGGTGACGCGGCCCAGGTTCAAGCCCGCATCCAAGGCGCCTTCGACCTCCACGTCGAACCAGGAATCGATGCTGTTGGCCACGAACTGGTAGCTCACGGTGTACAGCAGCACGCCGGGAATCACCCCCACCAGGGCGAAGATGCCGGCCAATTTGGCCAGCAGGCGGGAGCCGAACTTGCCGCGGCGCATGCGCACGGCCAGGCGCACCGCAGCGATGGCGAGGGCCAAAATGAGCACCGAGGCGATGATGGCATTGAAGCCCAGCAACCAGCCATAGTGCTGTTCGTACAGTCGGCGGTTGTCGCTGGCGAGCGCCAGCAAGAACATCAAGACCAGCACCGCGCCCGAGACGGCCACGCTGGACAGGACCCAGGCCCAACGGGTGGCTTTGCTCACGGCCGCTCTCCTGGGGTGCCGCTCAAGGGCGGTCGGGAATCACCAGCACGCTCTGGGCAGACAAGTCCCAGTGCGACTGGCCCCCGATGCCGATTTGGAAGGGCCGGGGCAAGACGCTGGTGTCCAGGCGGAAGACCAGCTCGGCGTAATGGCGCTCGCCGGCAGCCAGGCGAGAGCCGTCGGCGATTTTCCAGCCCACGGTGCGCTGCATGGTGCCCAGGGCCTCGTGCAGCGATTCGAATTGTTGGCTGAACGCCCCGGACTGGACCCGGTAGCGGCGTGTCAGCGGCTGGTAGGTGATGCGCCAGGACAGGCTGGCCGTGGCCACGCGCAGGTCGCGCCAGTACCAGCGGCTGCGGTAGGTGTTGACCTCGGCCTCGAACTGCAGCGGCACGCCTTTGATGAGGGCGTCTTCCACCGCACGAGGCAACTCGATGCGCGTGCTGAAGCTCAGCAACACGCCTTCGTCGCTGCGGTCGATCTCGACTTCGGACAGCATGATGCTGCCGTTGTGGGCCAGCGCACCCAGCGGCATGAGGCCAACGACCCCACCCAGGGCCAAGACCCAGGCGAGCAGCGCCCTGCGCGCGGCCCACAGCAGGCCTGTGGCCGCGGGGCCGGAGGCATCGGTCAAACGCGGCGCAACGGTCAGCACGGGTGGACGATCCGGGGTTCAGGCGGTTTTTTCGATCAAGGCGTAGTAGAAGCCATCGTGGTCGGCGACGGCCCGGGGTCCATTGTCAGGCACGGACAGGGCATGGCCGGGCGCCGGATGGGCCCGGGCCTGGGGATGGCGTTGCAAAAATGCGTCGATCTGGGCCTGCCCCTCGGCCCGAAAGACCGAGCACGTGCAATACAGCAAGACGCCTGCAGGACGCAGCAGCGGCCACAGCGCGTCCAGCATCTCGCGCTGCAGGGCCGCCAGCGCCTCGATGTCGCCGGGGCGGCGCAGCCACCGGATGTCGGGATGGCGGCGCACGATCCCCGAGGCGCTGCATGGCGCATCCAGCATGATCGCATCGAAGGGCCGGCCGTCCCACCAGGCCGCGGTGTGGCGCGCATCGGCAACCTTCAGTTCGGCTTGCAAGCCCAAACGGTCCAAGGTCTGGCGCACGCGCTGCAAGCGTTGAGCATCGCTGTCCAGGGCCAGCACCTCCAGGTCGGCCGACTCCAGCAGGTGGGCGGTCTTGCCGCCCGGGGCGGCGCAGGCATCGAGCACGCGCGCGCGCGGGGGCAAGCCCATGCCCAGCAGCAGCGGCGCAGCCCATTGGGCCGCCAGGTCCTGCACCGAGCACAGGCCTTGCGCAAAGCCCGGAATCTGCTCCACGGGCCGGGGACGGTCCAGCACCAAGCCGACCTCGCCCAGCGGGTGGCAGCGCAGGCCAGCCTCGGCCAATTGGCGCGCGTAAGCCTCGCGGTCGATGCGCCGGCGGTTGACCCTCAGGGTCATCGGTGGATGCTGCTGCGCGGCATGCAGCAAGGCTTCCCACTCGGCAGGCCAGTCCTGACGCAGCCGTTGGACCCACCACGCGGGGTGGTTCCAACGCGCCTCGGGGTCGGCCTCGACGGCAGCCAAACACGCCTGGCGCTCGCGCAGAAACCGGCGCAGCACGGCATTGACCAGTCCGCAAGAGGTCCGGCTCTGCCGCTTGGCGGCCTCGACGGCCTGGTCCACCAGGGTGTGCTCGTCATAGCCCGAGTCGCGGCCTTGCACCAGCAAGGCCAAGGCGGTGCACAGCAGCGCCTCCACCGGTGGAGCCGGCGCGCGCGGCACCAGGTGGCGGCGCAAGGCGCGGGCGCGGCCCAGCTCGCGCATCACGGCAAAGCTCAGGGCCTGGGTGCCGGCGCGCGCCGGAGCCGCCACACGGGCGAGGGTTTCGGTCAGCGAGCGGCCCCGCCCCACGGCCAGCACGGCCTCAGCCGTGTGGTTCAACAAGCGGGACAAGGGCAAGGAAGGCGAGTTCACGACCCGAAGTCTAAGGGGGCAAAAAACAAAGGGCCGCTGCACCGCAGCGGCCCCTCAGGCGCCAGGGCAGGGCTCAAGCCAGGCTATCGGCCCAGATGTTGCGGGCCCAGTTCCAAGCGTAGATGCCCTCCAGCTCGTTGGGCCCCGAGGACACGCCCCCCGAGCCGGCCACGGTCTTGAAGGTCTTCTCGGCTGGCACGTACTCGTGCACGCTGGCCACATGGATGACGTTCTTGCCGTCGACGAAGCTGTAGCAGGTGTTGGTCAGCATCGGCGCTGGATTGACCGGCCAGCCGCGCAGCTCGGCCACGACGGCCGCCGCCGCCACTTTGGCATGCGAGTTGGCCATGTGACCGCTCTTGGGCATCAAGGGCGCGGTTTGGATCGCATCGCCCAGCACGTGGATGTCCTTGGCGGCGGTGGACTCGAAGTTGAGGAAGTTCACGTGACACCAGCGTGCATTGGCATTGGCCAGGCCCGTGTCCACGGCGATCTTGCCTGCGCGCATCGGGGGCAACACGTTGAGCACGTCGGCCTTGACATCGTCATTGACTTCGAACTTGATGGTCTTGGTCTTGGCATCCACGGCCACGGCCTTGTGTTGCGGCCGGTACTCGATGATCCCCTTGTACTGCTCGGCCCAGACCTTTTTGAACAAAGGTCCTTTGGAGGTGACATCGGGGTTGGCATCGAGCAGCAACACCTTGGAGCGCGGCTTGGCGCGCTTGAAGTAGTCGGCCACTTGGCACACGCGCTCATACGGCCCCGGCGGGCAGCGGTAGGGGGCCTCGGGCACGGTCATCGCAAAGACGCCCCCATCGGGCATGGCCTCGAGCTGGCGGCGCAAGGCCAGGGTCTCGGGGCCAGCCTTCCAGGCCTGCAGGATCTGCCCGCTGTCATGGGCCGCCTTCAAGCCTTGGATGCTGTCGAACATCAGGTCGATGCCCGGCGACAGGATCAGCTTGTCGTACGCGATCGTGGGGCCCGAGGCCAGCACCGCGACTTTCTTGGCCGGATCGATGCGGCTGACCATGTCACGCACCAAGCGCACGCCGTGGCGACGCACGAGGTTGTCGTAGGGCGTGGTGATCTCCTCCAGGCTGCGATGGCCACCCAGCACCAAGTTGGAGATGGGGCACGACACGAAGGCGCTGTTGGGCTCGACCAGCACGACTTCGATCTGATAGTCCGACAGCAGGCGCACATACTTGGCCGCCGTGGCCCCACCATAGCCTGCGCCCACCACCAACACACGGGCTTTGGAGGGCACCCCGGTGGTCGCGCAGGCGCTCAGGCCCAACACGCCGGCCGCCGCAGCGCCTTGGAGGAACGTTCGTCGTTGCAGCATGGTGGACCTCCTCACTTCTTCTGCGCGGCGAAATAGGCCGCAATCTGTTGGATCTGCTCGTCGCTATAGCCCTTGGCGAGCTGGTGCATCACCGTGGCCGTGCGCGCACCGGTCTTGAAGGCTTTCATCTGCTCGACGATGTAGCTTTGCGGCATGCCAGCCAGGGACGGCACTTGAGAGCCAGGCACCGCCTGCCCCGACGTGCCATGGCAATTGGCACACGTGGCCGCGAGGCTCCGAACGTATAGAGACTGCGCATCTTGAGCGCCGGCCGCCCCAGCGGCCATCAAGGCCATTGCGGCCGCTGCGGACTTCAAGTTCATCGTGCGGACTCCTCAGGTTTTGAATATCAGTGAACATCAATATATTGGTCTGCCAGCGCTTTGGGACTAGGGGTATCCAGCAACAACGCGCACAAACGCAGCGCATCGCACGCGGCCGGATCCGGCGCCTGGCCTGGCGCGGCGCACTGCCATGCCGCATCGACCCAGGCCTTGAGCAGCACCGGCCGCTGCATCGCCGACAGACGCATCAGCCGATGCCAGGCCTGAACCCACGCATCGAGGTCGGGCGCGGACCATGTGGGCACCGCTTCTGGCCCCCAAAGCCCTTGCATCACACGCTGATACCAAGCACCGGCTTGCCCCTGTTCACACGCCTGTGCGTCGATGATTCTCGCCAGAAATGCCGTGACGGTGGTCACGTCTTTAGCCAAATGAGCAATATCGTTATCCCCCGTGGGTGGGGGAAGGCGCTGCGCCGCCCCGCTGAGCACGTGGCGCATCGCCAGCCAGCGCAGGCGATCCATGGGGCTGACATGACCATCGGCTTTCATGATGCGGCGCGCGGCCTCCACCAAGCCGCGGCGCTCGGCCAGGGGGGCCTTGGCGCAGCGGCGCAGCATCATCTCCCACACCGGCAGCCGCAGGCGGTGTTTGAGTTGCTCCAGCTCGGCCCGCACGGTCGGCGCCACGGCCAGCCCAGCGGTTTCCTCGGCCCAGGCCTGCCATTCGCGCGCTTGCCCGGGGGTGACCAGCAAACCCAGCACCGCGGCACGGCGCTCGCCCGGCCCCTGCCAGCGCTCGATGCGCGCCAACGCCTCCCGTTCATGCTGCGCCAGCCCGTCCCCGGCGGGGTCCGGCGCGGCATCGTGGCGCCTAGCGTCCGTCGGCGCTGCCGCAGCCGCCGCCTCGGCCGGCCGCGTAAGGCCCACGGCGCCTGCCCCATCGGCCGGAAGGTCCTCGGCAGCAGCGACCCAGCCGGCCATCGGTTGGGTCAGCGGCGCGTCGTCGTCTTCGGCAGGCAGCACCCGCGCAGCCAGGGGCACCACCTCGAAGCCATAGATGCGGCGAATGCGCTCGGCCAGTGGAGGGTGGGTGGCAAAGAGGTCCCAGCGCACGCGCGAGACGAACAGCAGATGCGACAGGCTCTCGACTTGCGGGTGGGCCATGCGATGGCTGCCCCGCCAAGCCTGATCGGCGATTTTGCGCAAAGCTCCACCGATGCCTTCGATGCTGCGCGTGTACTTCACTGCCGAGGCATCGGCCAGGAACTCGCGCTGGCGCGAGACGGCCGCCTTGAGCAAGCGCCCGGCGAGCCAGCCCAGCGCCCCCACGGCCATGAGGGCCAGGCCGACCAAGACCCCCGCCTTGCGCCGGCCCATCGCATCGGGCTCGACCAGCGTGCGGCCAAAGGTATAGATCATCTGCAGGCCCCACACCAGGCCGATCAGGCGCATGTTGAGCCGGGTGTCGCCGTGAAACAGATGGCTGAACTCATGCGCCACGACGCCTTGGAGTTCATCGCGCGTGAGCCGCTCCAGTGCGCCGCGAGTGACCACAATCACCGCGTCATCGGCATCCCAGCCTGCGGCAAAGGCGTTGATGGCCTGCTCGCCTTGCAGCACATAGACCGGCGGGGGCTTCATGCCCACGGCCAAGGCCACTTCATCGACCACGTTGCGCAAGCGTTTTTCGTACAGATCGCCCACCCGGCCCTGCGGCGGATCGATGGGCACACCACCGGCCAGGCGGGCCACATGGGCACCGCCTTCGCGCAAACGCAGCGTTTCGAACCAGCAGCCGCCCAGCACGAACAACAAGGTCAGTGCGGTGTTGGTCTCGAAGAACAGCGGGGGAAAGCTCTGAGTCCACGGAAAGCTCAGCCGGTAGATCAACGCCAAGACGCCGTTGACCGCCAGCACCAGCAGCACCAGCACCAGGGCGAACAAGTACAGCAGGCGCCGCGAGGCGGTCTGCGCGGCTTCCTGATGTTCGCGAAAGCGCATCGCCATGGGGGTTCAGCGCCAGCCTGCCAGGGCCTGTTCAGAACTGGACACGCAAGGTTTTGCGTTCCTCGTCGCTGGCGGTGGACTGCAGCATGCCTGCCGGCCTGAAGCCGAAGAGCCCGGCGATGAGGTTGGTCGGAAACTGCTGCGCGGCATTGTTGTAGTCGAGCGCCGCATCGTTGAAGGCCTGGCGCGCGAAGGCCACCCGGTTTTCGGTACTGGTGAGCTCTTCGGACAGCTCGCGCAGGGTTTGGTCGGCTTTGAGTTCGGGGTAGTTCTCGACCACCGCCATCAGCCGCGCCAGTGTGCCCTCCAGGGTCTGCTCGGCCACCGCCAGCGCGCCCACCGCAGC
Source organism: Caldimonas manganoxidans ATCC BAA-369 (assembly GCF_000381125.1). Classification (GTDB taxonomy): domain Bacteria; phylum Pseudomonadota; class Gammaproteobacteria; order Burkholderiales; family Burkholderiaceae_C; genus Caldimonas; species Caldimonas manganoxidans. The sequence goes on along the minus strand of NZ_KB905952.1, from coordinate 28,856 downwards.
GGCATGCGTGGGCTTGGCCCGCACATGCTCGGCCGCGGAGCGGGCTTGGTTGCGCGCAGCGATCACCGCTTCCAGCGTCTCGCGCTCGTGGGCGATGTATTGCTTGGCCGTCTCCACCAGGTTGGGGATGAGGTCGTAGCGCCGCTTGAGCTGCACGTCGATCTGGGCAAAGGCATTGCCAATGGCATTGCGCAAGCGCACCAGCCGGTTGTAGGCCCCCACGGCCCAAAACACCAACACGGCCACGACCACCCAGCCCAGCACTTGTGTGGTGCTCATCGAGGATCCCCCATGGCAGTCTCGTTCCCGCGACTCTACTACGATCGCGCGATACGCCGGCGCGCGCCGGCTACCGAGCTCGGGTTCAGCCCAGCTCGGCCGCCGGCTCACCGGCAAGGTATTGGGCATGCCCGCGCGCACGCAGCTCGCAGGCCGGACACTGCCCGCAGCCGCGGCCCCAGGCATGGCGCGGCTCACGCTGGCCCAGGTAACAGGTGTGCGTGTGTTCGACGATCAAGTCCACCAGCGCCGTCCCGCCCAGTCTTTCGGCCAGCGTCCAGGTTTGGGCTTTGTTCAGCCACATCAGCGGTGTTTCCACCGTCATCGGGGTGTCCATGCCCAGACTGATGGCCACTTGCAAGGCTTTGAGCGTGTTGTCGCGGCAGTCCGGGTAACCGGAGTAGTCGGTCTCGCACATGCCGCCCACCAACACACTGGCCCCACGCCGATAGGCCAGCGTGGCCGCCAGGGTCAAGAACAAGAGATTGCGCCCAGGCACGAAGGTGTTGGGCAGGCCATGGGCCTGCATCTCGATGGCCCGCTGCCGGGTCAGGGCCGTGTCGCTGAGCTGGCCCAGCAAGGCCAGATCGAGCACATGGTCGTCGCCCAGGCGGCTGGCCCACCCTGGAAACGCCCGCCGCAACTCGTCGCGCACGGTGACCCGGCACGCCAGCTCGACGCGGTGGCGCTGGCCATAGTCGAAACCCACGGTCTCCACATGCGCAAAGCGCGACAGCGCCCAGGCCAGGCACACGGTGGAATCCTGCCCGCCGCTGAAGAGCACCAGCGCCGTGCGGGAATCAGCCACGCCGCTCTCCTTGTCCCAGCACGATGTACTTCAAGGAGGTCAGCCCGTCCAGGCCCACCGGTCCGCGGGCGTGGAATTTGTCGGTGGAGATGCCGATCTCGGCGCCCAGGCCATATTCGAATCCATCGGCAAAGCGCGTGCTGGCATTGACCATCACGCTGGCCGAATCGACTTCGCGCAGGAAACGCATCGCGTTGGGATGGTGCTCGGTCAGGATGGCATCCGTGTGATGCGAGCCGTAGCGGTTGATGTGCGCGATGGCCTCGTCGAGGTCTTTGACCAGCTTGATGCTGATGATGGGCGCGAGGTATTCCTCGAACCAGTCCTGCTCGGTGGCGTCCACGAGCTTGGCGCCCGGCACGGCCGCGAGCAGCGCCTTGGCGGCCGCATCGCAGCGCATCTCCACGCCCTTGGCGGCGAAGATCGCGCCGATGCGGGGCAAAAAGGCCGGGGCAATGGCCTCATGCACCAGCAAGGATTCCGCCGCATTGCAAGGGCTGTATTTCTGCGTTTTGGCGTTGTCGGTGACGGCCACGGCCAACTCGAGATCGGCCCAGGCATCGACATAGACATGGCAGTTGCCGTCCAAGTGCTTGATCACCGGCACGGTGGCCTCACGGCTGATGCGCTCGATCAAGGACTTGCCACCACGCGGGATGATGAGGTCCACGTACTCGGGCATCGCGATCAAACGGCCCACCGCCTCACGATCGGTGGTTTCGATCAGCTGCACGCCCTGGGGCGGCAGGCCAGCGGCCTGCAGGGCCTGCTGCACCAGCTTCCACAGCGCCAGGTTGGAGTGCAGCGCCTCGGAGCCGCCGCGCAGCACGCAGGCATTGCCGCTCTTGATGCCCAGCGACGCAGCCTCGATGGTGACGTTGGGGCGGCTTTCATAGATCATGCCGAACACCCCGATGGGCACGCGCATCTGGCCCACGGTGATGCCACTGGGGCGACGGCGCAGGTTGATCATCTCGCCCACCGGATCGGGCAGAGCCGCCACCTGCTCGCAGTTTTCGGCCATTTGTGCCACGACCGCATCGCTGATGCGCAGCCGATCGACCATGGGCGCGGCCAAACCGCGGTCCTGCGCGGCCGCCAGGTCCTTGGCGTTCTGGGCCTGCAGGTGCGGCCCATGCTCGCGAATCAAGGCGGCCAAGCGCCGCAAGGCATCGTTCTTGGCTGCGGTGGACGCCGCAGCCATGCGGGCGGCGGCCGCGCGAGCGGCTGCGCCCACTTGGGTCATGTAAGCCTGGAGATCGATGGGGGTCATCCCGGCATTGTCGCAAATCCAGCCGGCCGCCGCCGGGCTCACAGCCGCGACAACAGGGCCAGCCACAGCGGCCCGGTGAGCACGAAGGCCAAGGTGGACAACACCAGCGTGGCCGTGGTTTCGGCCTCTTGGCAGCCATAGCGTTGCGAGAACATCAGCGCATTGGTGCCCGAGGGCAGCGCCGCGCACATCACGATCACCGTCAGCGGCAGGCCCGACAAGCCAAACACGAAGTGCCCCACGGCCAGCACCAGCGCCGGCTGGGCCACGAGCTTGGCCGCGGTGAGCCCAGCGGCTGCGCGCAGTGAGCCCTGCAAGCCATAGTGGGCCAGCGACATGCCGATGGCCACCAGGCACACCGGCACGACGGCCTGCCCCAGCATGGACAGGATTTCGTCAGCCGCCAGCGGAATCGGCAAGCCCGCCAGATTCCAGCCCATGCCCACCAGCACCGGCAGCACCACCGGGTGGATGAGGGTGTGGTGCACCGTGAGCTTGAGCGTGGTGCTCAGGCGGGAGCGGCCGCCCTGCGCGCGCGAGGCCGCGCGCGCCAAGTCGAGCTCCACCAACACCGTCAACAGGCTCAGCAGGATGAGCGCGTGCAAGCTGACGATGGCCAGGTGGATCGACAACCCCGCCTCACCGAACAGCGCCAGCGCGATCGGGATGCCCAGCTGCACGGTGTTGCCGAAGGTGGCGGTGATGGCGCGCACGCTGGGCTCGGCCGGCGCGCCTTTGGCCCCAGCGGTCTGTGTGCGTCGCCAGCCATAGAGAGCCAGCAACAGCCCCACCACGGGCATGAAATACGCCAGGATCACCGTCCAGGGCAAGGCGGCGAAGTCGATGCGCGCGGTGGTGCGAAACAGCAGCGCCGGCGCAAACAAGTAGAACGCAGCATTGGACAGCGAGCGCGCCGTCTGGCCACCGCCGAAGAACTTGGCCCGCCCCGCCAGCCAACCGATCGTCACGACGATGAAGATGGCCAGCAGCTTCAGAAAGACCGCCGAGCTCATTCCTTGGCGACCGCCTTCTTCGCCGCCGGGGTCTTCTTGGCCGCCGTCTTGGTCGCACGCGGCTCGAACTCGAAACCGACCTTGCCTTCTTTGGCGTCCCACACCAGGTGGGCCTTGAACTTGCGACGCGTTTTGTTGGAGACGAAGTTCTCCAGCAAATCGGTCTTGCCGGTGGCCAGCAGCTTGCTCATCTGCTCGCGCGCCACGGGCTGCTGCAGGATGATCTTGCCGCTCTTGAAGTCGCAGGTGATGGGCGAGCCCACGGCGTGTTCGCAAACGTAGCTGGTGCCGTGTTCGTACACATGCCCCTTGCATTTGGGGCAGGCGCCCAAGGACTCTTGGCCACTGAAGTCCACCGGCTGGCCATCTTGTGCCTGCTTGGCATCCTCGCCGAAATCGAACTCGAGCTTGTAGTTGCCCAGATCTTCGTCATAGACCAGCTTGAGCTCGGCCGAGAACGGCCAGCCGGCCTTGGAGCGAAAGCCGTCCAGCGGGCCGATCTTCTTGTGAGCGAGGAATTGCTCGACCTCGTGCAGCTCGAAGCTGCGGCCCCCGGGAATCTTGCTGATCGAAAAGCCGCAGCCGTCTTCGTTGCCCGTCTTGCCCGTGCAGCTGAAGCGCCGATAGTTCTCTTTGACCACCCCGCCGCAGTTGGGGCATGGCGTCTTGAGCGTGGCGTAATCGCCCGGGATGGTGTCGCGATCGTACTCCTTGGCCTTTTGCACGATGCGCTGCGTCATCGCGGCGATCTCGGCCATGAAGGCTTCGCGCGACAGCTTGCCCTTCTCCATTTGGGCGAGCTGGTACTCCCAGTTGCCGGTGAGTTCGGGCTTGGTGAGGTCTTCCACGTCCAGGCCGCGCAGCAGTGTCATGAGCTGGAATGCCTTGGCGGTGGGAACGAGTTCGCGCCCTTCCCGCACGAGATACTTCTCTTGGATCAAGCCTTCGATGATGGCCGCGCGGGTGGCCGGGGTGCCCAGGCCCTTGTCTTGCATCGCGGCTTTGAGTTCTTCATCGTCCACCAGCTTGCCTGCCCCTTCCATGGCCGACAGCAGCGTGGCTTCGGTGTAGCGCGCCGGCGGCCGGGTCTTGGTGGCATGGATGGCCACCTCCTCGGCGCGCACGGTCTCACCCGGCGTCACTGCCACGAGGTTGGCATCGTCTTCTTGCGCCTCCTTGCCGTAGACGGCCAGCCAGCCCGGCTGCACCAGCACCTTGCCCTGGGTTTGGAAGCTGTAGGTCTGCCCCTGGTCCTGCACCGTGGTGATGCGGGTGGTGACCAGGTATTCGGCCGGCGGGTAGAACACCGCCAGAAAGCGCTTGACCACCAGGTCATAGAGTTTGGCCTCGGCCTCGGTCAGGCTCTTGGGCGGCTGCAAGGTCGGAATGATGGCAAAGTGGTCCGAAACCTTGCCGTTGTCGAACACCCGCTTGTTGGGCTTGATGTAGCCCGCCTGGATCGCCTTGGCCGCATGAGGCGCCAACTCGCGCAACGGGCCCGGCAGGTCTTCGCCGGCAATCATCTCGATCGTCTTTTTGACCACGCCGAGGTAGTCCTCGGGCAAAGCGCGCGAGTCGGTCCGCGGGTAGGTCAACACCTTGTGCTTCTCGTACAAGGCCTGCGCCAGCGACAGCGTGGTCTTGGCCGAGAAGCCGAAGCGGGAATTGGCCTCGCGCTGCAGCGTGGTCAGGTCGTACAGCAGCGGGCTGCTCTGGGTGCTGGGCTTGGCCTCTTCGGTGACGGTGCCGGCGCGGCCACGCACCGCCTCGGCGATGGCCTGGGCTTGCTCGGCCGACCACAGCCGGTCGGCACGCAGCTCGGAGTCGGCCTCGTTCTTCTTCCAGGCCGGGTCGAACCACTTGCCCTCGTAAGTGCCCGTCTGGGCCGCAAAGGTGGCGCGCACCTCCCAGTAGTCACGCGGCACGAACTTGCGGATCTTCTCCTCGCGCTCGACCACGATCGACAGCGTGGGCGTTTGCACGCGGCCCACGGTGGTCAGGAAGAACCCCCCGTCGCGCGAATTGAAGGCGGTCATCGCCCGCGTGCCATTGATGCCCACCAGCCAGTCGGCCTCGCTGCGGCTGCGCGCAGCCTCCGACAGGCCGCGCATCTCTTCGTCGCTGCGCAGTCGCTCGAAGCCTTCGCGAATGGCTTGGGGCGTCATGCTTTGCAACCACAGCCGGCGAATGGGCTTGTTCAAGCCCCCGCGTGCCGGCGTGGCGTACTGCACGATGAGGCGAAAGATCAATTCGCCCTCGCGCCCAGCGTCGCAGGCATTGATGAGTTCGGTGACGTCTTTGCGGCGAATGAGCTTGACCAGCGTGTTGAGCCGGCCTTTGCTCTTGTCGATCGGATGCAGCTCGAAATGCGGCGGGATGACCGGCAGGTGAGCAAAGCTCCACTTGCCGCGCTTGACGTCGTAGGCCTCGGGCGCCTTGATTTCCACCAAATGGCCCACGGCGGAACTGACGATGTAGCGCTCGTTCTCGAAATACTCGTCGTGCTTTTCGAATTTGCCGCAGACAGGCGTGAGCGCTCGCACGATGTCTTGTGCGACGGACGGCTTCTCGGCAATCACCAGGGCTTTGCTCATGGATCTCGTGTGGGGGTCAGGAAGGGGGGCGGCGAGCCGGCCACGCAGCGCGCCTAGCGCGCGGCCCCTACAATGCCGCTGCCTCGCGCGTGCGCGCACGCACGCGCGCGCTCCCACATTTCAATGTACCCAAAGTCGACCATGACGCAAGCTCGGCCCTCCCGTTCCCCCCGCGCCGCCGCGGGGTCCGCTGCCCCAGCTCGGCGGCGGCGCATCCAGGTGCGCCGCTCCAGCGTGCACGGCAAAGGGGTGTTCGCCGTGGCGCCCATCCGCGCCGGCGAGCGCATCATCGAGTACAAGGGCGAAGTCATCACTTGGGCCGAAGCCTTACGCCGCCACCCGCACGACCCGAGCGACCCGCACCACACGTTCTACTTCCACATCGACGACGGCCATGTGATCGACGCCAAGTACGGCGGCAACGCCGCACGCTGGATCAACCATGCCTGCAACCCCAATTGCGAAGCCGACGAAGTCAATGGCCGCGTGTTCATCAAGGCTTTGCGTGACATCGCCCCTGGCGAGGAGCTGTTCTACGACTACCGCCTGGTGATCGACGAGCGCTACACGCCCAAACTAAAAAAGCAGTACGAATGCCGCTGCGGTGCACCGAACTGCCGCCGCACCATGCTCGCCCCGAAGCGATGAGCACCTTGCGCTGGCCGGTCGAAGACCTCTGGGAACGGCTCGAACCCCAGCTGCCGGGGTTGAGCGTGGAGGTGCTGGCCGAGGTCGACTCCACCAACACCCGGCTGCTGGAACGCGCACGTCAGGGCGATACCGCCGCCTGTCTGCTGGTGGCCGAGCGCCAACACGCCGGGCGCGGCCGCCAAGGGCGGGCCTGGCAGTCGGCGCCGGGGGCTTCGCTGACCTTTTCACTGGGCTTGCCGCTGTCGCCGCAGCGCTGGGGCGGACTGTCGCTGGCCGTGGGCGTGGCCCTGGCCGAGGCGCTGCACCCGCTGCTGCGCATCAAGTGGCCCAACGATTTGTGGACGCTCGACGACCACGGCGCCCCCGCCGGCAAGCTGGGCGGCATCTTGATCGAGACCCAGGGCCATGCCAGTGCCACCCGCCATGTGGTGGTGGGCGTGGGCCTGAACATCGAGGTGCCGCCGGCCCTGCCCGACCCGCGCCATCCGGTGGCTTGGCTGCGCCAGCTCGACCCGGGCCTCACCGCCGCCGAGGCCCTCACGGCGGCCGCCACCGCCTTGGTGGGCGCACTCAAGCTGTTCGAGCTGCGCGGCTTTGCGGCCTTTGCGCGGCGTTTCGCAGCCCGTGATTTGTTGCGCGGCCGCCGTGTGCGCACCACCAAGCCGGAGCTGCCCGAAGCCCAGGCCGAAGGGGTCGACGAGGATGGCGCTTTGCTGCTGCGTGACGCGCACGGCCTGCACCGTCTGGACAGCGGCGAGGTGAGTGTGCGCCCATGTTGAGACTGCTGGTGCTCGTGCTGCTGCTGGCCAACCTGGGCTACTACGCCTGGACGGCCGGTCATTTGCACGGCCTGGTGTCGATCTCGCCGAGCCCACGCGAGCCCGAACGGCTCCAGCGCCAGGTGCGTCCCGAGCTCGTGCAAATCCACACCGCGCCGCAGGCGGCTGCGCCTTCTCAGCCCGAGGCGGCCTCGGCGGCTGAGCCACAGGACGCCCCGGCGCTGCCCGCCCCAGCCTCGGCCGCCAGCGAGGCAGCCCAGAGTAGCTGCTTGGAGATCGGCCCCTACACCGAGGCCGAGTACGCCGCCGTGCAAACGACCTTCTCGCAGGTGCTGCAAGGTGTGGACTGGAGCGCGCAGCGCGAGGAGCACGGTGGGGTGTTCCTGGTCTACTTGGGCAAGTACCCCAGCCGCGAGGCGCTGCTGCGCCGGCAAGAGGAACTGCGCGCAGCCGGCATCCGCGCTGAAGAGCTGCGCCATTCGCCCGGCCTGGAGCCCGGGCTGACGCTGGGCCGCTTCAACTCGCGCGAAAGCGCCGAGCGGCGGGCCTTGGCCTTGGCCGATCGCGGTGTGCGTGCGGCCCGCGTGCTGACGATCACGCCACCGGCCGTGCGTGTGCAGGTGCGCATCCCCGCGGCCAGCGCCAAACTTCAAACGCGCTTGGAGGACCTGGCCCCGCGGCTGCAGGGGCGTCGGCCCGCGCCCTGTGAGGTTGCGTCCGACGCGCGCCCCTGATCCTACGGGGACACGAAAAAGGGCTCCCGCAGGAGCCCTGAGGTCAACGACGAGCGCCGATCACTTCGAGGCCACCACGCGGGCCATTTCCAACACCTTGTTGGAGTAGCCCCATTCGTTGTCGTACCAGGCCACGAGCTTGACGAAGGTGGAGTCCAAGGCGATGCCGGCTTCGGCATCGAAGATCGAGGTGCGCGGGTCGCCACGGAAATCGGTGGCCACGACCTTGTCTTCGGTGTAGCCCAGCACGCCTCGCAACGCGCCTTCGCTTTGGGCCTTCATCTCGGCGCAAATCTCGGCATAGGTGGCGGGCTTCTCCAGTTCACAGGTGAGGTCAACCACCGACACGTCGGAGGTGGGCACTCGGAAGGCCATGCCGGTGAGCTTCTTGTTGAGCTCGGGGATCACCACGCCCACGGCCTTGGCCGCGCCGGTGCTGGAGGGAATGATGTTCTCGAGGATGCCGCGGCCGCCGCGCCAGTCCTTGTTGCTCGGCCCGTCCACCGTTTTTTGCGTGGCCGTGGCCGCGTGCACGGTGGTCATCAGGCCGCGCTTGATGCCCCATTTGTCGTGCAGCACCTTGGCCAGCGGCGCCAAGCAATTGGTGGTGCAAGACGCATTGGAGATGATGGCCTCGCCGGCATATTTGGTGTGGTTGACGCCGTAGACGAACATCGGGGTGTCGTCCTTGGACGGCGCAGACATGATCACTTTCTTCGCGCCGGCGCTCAGGTGCTTGCCAGCGGTGTCTTTGGTGAGGAACAAACCGGTGGATTCCACCACGATGTCGGCGCCGACCTCGCCCCATCGCAGCTCGGCCGGGTCTTTCACGGCACTGAGGCGGATCTTCTTGCCATTGACCACCAAGGTGCTGCCTTCGACGGCCACCTCGCCATCGAAGCGACCATGCACCGAGTCGTACCGCAGCATGTAGGCCAGGTAGTCGGGTTCGAGCAAGTCGTTGATCGCCACCACCTCGATGTCCGGGAAGTTCTTCACCGCCGCGCGGAACACCATGCGCCCGATGCGCCCAAAGCCGTTGATGCCGATTCTGATGGTCATGATTGCGCTCTCCTAGAGAAAAGTCGATCTGTGTCGCTCATGAAAAACGGGGGCGCCGTCGTCGGTCGCCCCCGCTCTTCGACTCACTGTGCCAGCACGGCGCGCACGGTGGCCGCCACATTCTCCGGCGTGAAGCCGAAGTGTTTGAACAGCACACCGGCCGGCGCCGATTCGCCATAGGTGTCGATGCCCACCACCGCGGCGCAGCCGTACTTCCACCAGAAGTCGGTGACGCCAGCTTCCACCGCGATGCGGGGCAGCCGCGCAGGCAGCACCTGGCTCTTGTAGGCAGCGTCCTGGCGGTCGAAGACGGTGCTCGACGGCATGGACACCACGCGCACCGCGATGCCCTGCACGGCCAGCAACTGCTGCGCATGCAAGGCCAGCTGCACCTCGGAGCCGGTGGCGATGAGGACGGCCTGCGGCTTTTTCTGCAGCCCCACTTCGCTCGGCTCGGCCAGCACATAGGCCCCGCGCGCGATGTCCTCCAGCCCCGCCTTGGGCGCATAGGGCAGGTTCTGACGCGACAGCAGCAAGGCCGTGGGGCGATGTTTGTTTTGCAGCGCGCAGGCCCAGGCCACCGCGGTCTCGGCGGTATCGGCCGGACGCCAGACATCCAAATTGGGGATCAGACGCAGGCTGGCCGCATGCTCGATCGACTGGTGGGTCGGGCCGTCTTCGCCCAGTCCGATGGAGTCGTGCGTGAACACGTGGATCACGCGCTGCTTCATCAGCGCGGCCATGCGGATGGCGTTGCGAGAGTAATCGCTGAAGGTCAGGAAGGTGCCGCCGTAGGGAATGTAGCCACCGTGCAGCGCGATGCCGTTCATGATGGCGGCCATGCCGAACTCGCGCACCCCGTAGTTGATGTGCCGCCCGCCGTTGGGCTCGCCGCTGACCGCATCGAAGCGCAACGCCGGCGTGCTCTTGGTCTGGGTGAGATTGGAGCCGGTCAAATCGGCCGAGCCGCCCAGCAGCTCCGGCAGCGCCGCGGTGAAGGCCTCCAGCGCGATCTGGCTGGCTTTGCGGGTGGCCACGGTCTCGGCCTTGGCATGGGCCGCCACGGCCGCATCCACCGCCACCTGGGCGAACGAGGCGGGCAGCTCGCCGCGGATGCGGCGCTCGAATTCGGCGGCCAGCTCGGGATGCGCGGCCCGGTAAGCCTCGAAGCGGGACTGCCAGTCGCGCTGCAGCGCCGCACCGGTCTGGCGGGCATCCCAAGCCGCGTAGGCCTCGGCCGGAATCACGAAGGGGTCATGCACCCAGCCCAAGGCGTCGCGCGTAGCGCGAATCTCCTCCACGCCCAGGGCCTCGCCATGGACCTTGGCCGTGCCGGCCCGGTTCGGCGAGCCCTTGCCGATGGTGGTCTTGCACACGATCAGCGTGGGCCGGTCGGTACTGCGCTTGGCCTGGGCGATGGCCGCATCCACCGCCTGCACGTCATGGCCGTCCACGTCGTCGATGACTTGCCAGCCGTAGGCCGCAAAGCGCTGGGGAGTGTCATCGATGAACCAGGGATCGACCTGGCCGTCGATGGAAATGCCGTTGTCGTCGTACAGCGCAATGAGCTTGTTGAGCTTCCAGGCGCCAGCCAAGGCGCAGGCTTCGTGGCTGATGCCTTCCATCAAGCAGCCGTCGCCGAGAAACACGTAGGTGTAATGATCGACGATGCGGTGCTCGCCACGGTTGAACTCATGCGCCAGCAATTTCTCGGCCAAGGCCATGCCCACGGCATTGGTCAAGCCCTGCCCCAGCGGACCGGTGGTCGTCTCCACGCCCGGCGTGATGCCCACCTCGGGATGCCCCGGGGTCTTGCTGTGCAACTGACGGAAGCGCTTGATCTCCTCCAGCGACAAGTCATAGCCGCTCAGGTGCAGCAGCGCGTAGATCAGCATCGAGCCGTGCCCATTGGACAGCACGAAGCGGTCGCGATCGGGCCACTGCGGGTCGGCCGGGTTGTGGCGCAAGTGGCGACTCCACAGCGCCACGGCCATCTCGGCCATGCCCATGGGGGCACCGGGGTGGCCCGAATTGGCGGCCTGCACGGCATCCATCGCCAGGGCGCGGATCGCATTGGCCATCAAGGTGGTGTTCTGGAGGGTCGAGGGGGTCTGGGCACTCATGTCCATGAGAAAACCTGCCGCTGCGGCTGTGCATCCCGGCGCCGCCGACGGCATGCGCGGATGGGACGGGGGTTGGATCGGGGAATCCCGCATTGTAAGTCGGCGCGGATAATCACCCCGCTGGGGGCCCGCCGGGCCTCCGAAGGCCCTTTGTTGCGCGCATGGACAACCTCAAAGCCCTGATCCTGGCAGCCGGCCGCGGCGAACGCATGCGCCCGCTGACCGACCACACCCCCAAGCCGCTGTTGCCGGTGCACGGCCGACCCTTGATCGAATGGCATTTGCTGGCCCTGGCACGCGACGGCGTACGCGAGGTGGTCATCAACACCGCCTGGCTGGAGGCGCGGTTCCCAGCCACCTTGGGCGATGGCTCGCGCTTCGGGCTGCGCATCCACTACTCGATGGAAGGTCGCGACCATGGCGGGGCACTGGAGACCGCCGGTGGCATCGCCAAGGCCCTGCCGTGGCTGGGCGAATGCTTCTGGGTGGTCTCCGGCGACATCTTCGCCCCCGATTTCCGCTTCGACGCCGCGCGCGCGCAGGCCTTTGCCGCAGGCTCGCGGCTGGCCCATCTGTGGCTGGTGCCCAACCCGCCGTACCACCCGCGCGGCGACTTCGGCATCGGCGCCGACGGCCTGGGACTGAGCGAACCGCCGCAGACCGTGCCGCTCCATACCTACGCCAACCTGGCGCTGATGCGCGCCGAGTTGTGCCGCCACCTGCCCGTGGGGCGTCCTGCCGCGCTGGGCCCGCTCTTGCATGAGGCGATGCGTCGCCGCCAAATCAGTGTCGAAATGTATACAGGCCGCTGGGAAAACGTCGGAACCCCCGCACAATGGGAAGCCTTGTCGGCACCGCTGCCGTTTGGCACAGCACCGACCCCGGAGGACGGAACATGAAGGAGCTGCTCGTCGGAATGCTGGCGGCCGTGGCCTTGGCGGCCTTGCTCGAGGTGGGCGTGATCAAGGCCCTGCGCGGCGTGCAACTGGCGGCCTCGCCCTTGTCCGGCGAGGGCTTGGATTCCTTCGTCTACGACCGCTCCTTGCTCACGCCGCAGCGCGACCTGGCGATCGTCTGGGCCGGTCTGATCTTGGCCGGCGTGCTGGGAGCCTGTGCCTGGGTCTTCGATCGGCCCGGGCTGTGGGTGCCCGCGGGGCTGGCCTGGTGCGCCGCCCTGGGCTGGGACTGGTGGACCTGGGAACGCGCCGCCGCCAGCGTGAAGTCCGTGAGCTGGCGGCGCGGCTGGCGGCATTCCACCCGTCGAGTGCCGGTCTCGCGCGTGGCCGAGGTGCATGTGGTGGAAAAGCGCTGGCTGGGACCACTGGGCACCTGCTACATCGCGCTGACCCTGGACGACGGCAAAGCCGTCAAACTCCCCCATACGGCCACGCTGGGCGGCCTGAGTCGGGTGGAAGACGTGGCCAACTTCATCCGGCTGCAAATCCAGCAAGTGCGTGAACTGCAACAGCGGCGGGCCAACGAACGGCGGCGCGCGAGAGCACGGCGTGAGCCCAAGGACCCGCAAGAGCGCGAACTGCGGCGCAAGCTGGTCGAGCTGCGCCGCGCCCAGAGCGAAAAGGCTCAGTAGCTCAGGTTGATCTGATACACCGCGGTGGTGCCACTGGTTTCGTGCCCGACGATGAGCAGGGGCTGGCCATGGGGGGAGTCGGCCGCCGGAATCAGCGCCAGGCCTTCAGGGCCGCGGTCGCCACCCGCGCCTTCGCGCGTGTTCAGGTAGGTGACAAAGCGGGGCGCCGCGGGGTCGCTCACGTCGTAGATCATCACCCCACCCACACGCTCCAGGCCGATGAAGGCGAAGGTCTTTGCGCCGAAGCGGCCCAGCACCACGCCCTCGGGCTCGGGGCCTTTGCTGGGGCTGCGGCTATCGAGCGTGTTGTTGTCGTTGCTGGCGTTGAAGGCGTAGTCATGACCTGGCGTGCCCGCCAAGGCCGCCGTGCGCTGCTCGAACTCGTCGCCCGAGTCGTACACCTGCCTGACGTCGGCGGTCCAGATCGAGAAGGATCGAGCACCGAAGGCGTACAGCTCGGTGCAGCGACCGGCGCTGTTCTTGCCGTCCAGCCCGCCGTTGGGCGTGGTGGTGATGCGCAGGCGGCCCAGGTGGGAGTCGAACAGCAGGTTGGCGGCGTCCGGCCCGAAGATCGCCGGCTCCAGGCCGTTGGTGCAGTAAGCCCGCACGCGCGTCTCCTCGTTGAAGCCCGGCCAATCGCGCGCATCGCCTTCGTTGGCGGTGATGAGGTAGGTCTGGCCGCCGACCGTGTAGCTGGCGATGGCATCGGGCAGGTAGAGCCCGCGCACCGGCACCGGCGCGATGCGCACCGCGGGGGTGCCGCTGTTGGTGTGGGTGCCGCCGTCTTCGTCGCTCACGTCCATGCCCATGCCGGCAAGACTGTGGTCCTTGAAGCCCAGCGGGCGGATGGACGTGACCGTGGCCGTCTCGATGTCCACGATGGCGATCGCGTTGTTCTCCTGCAGCGTCACGTAGGCCGTGCGGCCATCGTCCGAGACGGCGATGTACTCGGGCTCGAGATCCTGCGCCACGGTGGCATTGGGGCCGTAGATGCGCACGCCAGCCGCGCGCAGCGAGGCCGCCTGGTTGTTGAAGGCCGCAAACCCCGCCGTGCGGGCCGTGACGGTGAGGGTGGCCTGGGTGGGCGTGAGCACCGGCAGGTCGATGATGCTGATGGAACCTTCGGGATCCACCGAGTCGGGCTGGTTGTAACTGTTGGGTTCCCCCTCGTTGGCCACCAGCAGGCGCCGGCCATCGGGGGTGAAGGTCAGCATGTCGGGCAGAGCCCCCACCGTGACCTGGCCGATGCGCTGCAAATCGGCCGCACGATAGAACGCCACCCGCCCGGGGTCGGTTTTGGGATTGGCTTCGATGGCCAGGGCCACCACGCCATTGTGTATGGCCACGCTATTGACGCTGGCGCCCAGGTCACTCACGTCCAGGGTCTGCACCAGGGTCGGCGCGGCCGGGTTGCTCAGGTCGAGCACGTCCACCGAGCCGAGGGTGGCATTGACCACGAAGAGCCGACGGCTCAGGGGATCGTAGGCGGGGATCTCGGCAGCGCCGGGCTGGCTCGTCGGGTTCTCGTGCACGTAACCGCCGATGCGCGTCATGCTCAGGCTGGTGGGTGTGAGCACCACGGGTTCGTCGGGTGAGTTGCCGTCGCTGCCGCCTCCGCAGCCCACGACCAGGGCCGTCGCGACCGCCACGATGCCGCCCATCCCCCAGGGCTTGTGCTTTTGCTTCACAGTTTCTCCTGCAACGACTGACAAACGCCGCGCAGTGTTTGCCTGTGTTGTGACAGGGTGATGAAGTCGCCACCGACCACGCCGCCGGGCTAGACTGTGCGGATGAGCCTGCTTCCCCCCTTGGCCGCCGACCCGGAGGCCCCCCGCCAGCGCCGGGCCCGGCTGGCGCAGACCTTGCGTGAGGCCGGCGGCGGTGTGGCCGTGCTGCCCACGGCGCCGCAGCGCGTGCGCAACCGCGACACTCACCATCCCTATCGGCCCGACAGCCACTTCCATTACCTCACCGGCTTCGACGAACCCGACGCCTGGCTGGTGCTGGACAGCACCGGGCGCAGCACGCTGCTGTGCCTGCCGCGCGATCCCGAGCGCGAGATCTGGGATGGCCATCGGCTCGGCCCCGAGGCCGCGGCGGCCGCCCTGGGCGTGGAGGCGGCGCTCAGCGTCGAAGATCTCGACCAGCACATGCCCAACTTGCTCAGCGGGCATCCGGCGGTCTGGTACCCCTTTGGCGTGCACGAAGGCTTGGCCACGCGCATCGAGCGTTGGCTGGACGTGGTGCGCGCGCGCGAGCGCCAGGGCGCAAGCTGCCCCACGCAGTGCCGTGACCTGTCGGTGCTGCTGGACGAGATGCGCCTGATCAAGGACGCGCACGAACTGCAATTGATGCGCCGCGCCGGCACCATCTCGGCCCTGGCGCATGTGCGCGTGATGGAACGCTGTGGCCAGTGGGCACGCGAAGGCCGGCTGGAGCCATGTCGCGAATACCATCTCGAGGCCGAACTGCTGCACGAGTTCCGACGCCAAGGCGCCGTCGGTCCGGCCTACCCGAGCATCGTGGCCGCCGGCGCCAACGCCTGTGTGCTGCACCATCCGGCAGGAGAAGCTGCGCTGAAGCCCGGGGAGCTGTGCCTGGTCGATGCCGGCTGCGAATACCGCGGCTATGCCGGCGACATCACCCGCACCTTCCCGATCAGCGGACGCTTCAGCGCGGCGCAGCGCGAGCTCTACGAGATCGTGCTGGCCGCCCAAACCGCCGCGATCGCGGCCCTGCGGCCGGGAGCCCGCCTGCGCGATGCCCACGAGGCCGCCTTGCGCGTGCTGTGCCAGGGGATGCTGGACACCGGGCTGCTGGACCGCAGCCGGCATGGCGACGTGGATGAGGTCATCGGCACGGCCGCGTATCGCCCGTTCTACATGCACGGCACCAGCCACTGGCTGGGCCGCGACGTGCACGACGTGGGCTCGTATGTGCAAGAAGACGAGCCCCCGATCGAGCAACCCGACGGCATGGGCGGCCGAGTGCTGCGCAAACCCTCGCGGATCTTGCAGCCGGGCATGGTGGCCACCGTCGAGCCCGGCTTGTACGTGCGTCCAGCCCCAGGCGTGCCCGAACGCTATTGGCACCTCGGCATCCGCATCGAAGACGATGCCCTCATCACGCCCGCGGGCTGCGAGCTGCTGACCCGCGACGCCCCCGTGCAGCCCGACGAGATCGAAGCGCTGATGGCGGGTGCGGCCTGAGGGCCGCGCCCGCGTTCAGGAGCCCTGAGCCAGCGGCGGCGATGCGGGCGGCGTCCAGCCGCCGCCCAAGGCCTTGAACAGTTCCACCGTCGCGGCCAGTTGGGCGCGGTGGTTGTCCAGCACCCGCAGCCGCGCGGCATTGGCGCTGCGCTGCGCATCGAGCAGCTCCAGATAGGCCGAGTAGCCGGCCTCATACCGCTGCTGCGCGGAGCGCAGCGCCCGCTCGCTGGCCTGCGCGGCACGCTCCACATCGGCCTGCGCGGCCCGGGCGGCTTGCAGATTGGTCAAGGCGTCGGCGACATCGCGAAAGGCCGCTTGCACCGCGCCTTGGTAGGCCGCCAGGGCCTCGCGCTGACGCGCTTCGGCCTGAGCCGTCTGCGCACGGCGCCGGCCGGCGTCGAAGATCGGCACATCCAGCCCCACGCCCAACAGCCCGATGCGCGCACCGCCCTTGAGCAGATCGGCCAGCTCGGCGCTTTGCCCGCCGAAGGCGCCCGTCAGCGTGATGCTGGGATACATCGCCGCCCGGGCCACGCCGATCTGGGCATTGGCCGCGGCCAGTAGCGCTTCGGCTTGCCGCACGTCGGGCCGGCGCTCCAGCAAGGACGAGGGCAGACCGGCCGGCGGCACCGGCGGCACCGGCAGGTCGCGCACCGCCCCGGGGGCCAACTGCAAATCCGGCTGGCCGCTCAGCAGCGCCAGCTGTGAACGCGCCAACTCGCGCTGGCGCTGCAACTCACGCAACTGCAAAGCCGCTTCGGCACGCTCGGCCTCGGCTTGATCCACGTCCAAGCGCGCAGCCGCCCCGCCTTGCAGCCGCATGCGCAGCAGCTGCAAGCTGGCCTCGCGTGAGGCCAGGGTGTCGCGGCTGAGTGCGATCTGCTCATCGAGCATGCGCAGGCTGAAGTAGGTTTGGGCCACCAGGCCGCTGACGGTCTGCCACACCACCTCGCGGGCATGGTCGCTGGCCAGGGCCTGCGCGCGGGCGGCCTCCGAAGCCCGACGCAGCCGCCCCCAGAAATCGATCTCGAAGCCGGTGCTGGCGGCAAGCTCGAAGGTGTTGAAGGTCGCCCCCGTGCCGGTGGCCGACAGCTCGCTGCTGCGTTGTCGCGTGGCGCTGGCGCGCAGACCCAGCGTGGGCCAGCGCAGCGCCTCGGCCTCGCTCAGCAGCGCCACGGCTTGCTCGACCCGGGCCACGGCCGCTTGCACGTCGGTATTGTGGCGCCGCGCAGCCTGCATCAAGTCGTCCAGCGTGGCATCGCCAAACAAGGTCCACCAGTGGGGCGACACCTCCGACGGCGCCTGCGCCACGGGGGAGGTCTCGGCAGGCGCGGCATACTGCGGCGGCAGGTTCACGGCCGGACGCTGATAATCCGGCCCCACGGCCGCGCAAGCCCCAAGCACGGCCGCACCCAGCAGGGGCCCCAGCCGCAGGGTTCGCAACGGTTGGCGCATCGTCATACCGGTACCTCCTCGGTCGAGCCTGGCGCATGGCTGTGCTGGGGCCGCGGCTTGCGGGCCAGCAAAGTGAAGAACAGCGGAATGAAGATCGGGGCCACGAAGGTGGCCACCAGCATGCCACCGAAGACGCCCGTGCCCATCGATTGGCGGGCCGCCGCACCGGCGCCAGTGGCGATCATCAGCGGCACCACCCCCAAGCCGAAGGCCAGCGAGGTCATCACGATCGGGCGGAAGCGCAGACGCGCGGCCTCGCGGGCCGCGGCCACGGCCGACAAGCCCCGCTCCATGCCTTGCATGGCGAATTCGGCGATCAGGATCGCGTTCTTCGCGGCCAGGCCAATCAACACCACCAGGCCGATCTGGAAGTAGATGTCGTTTTCCATGCCGCGCAAGAACACCAGCAAAAGCGCCCCCGTGACGGCAAAGGGCACGGCCAGCATCACCGCCATCGGCACACCCCAGCGCTCATACAAGGCGGCCAAGATCAAATAGACCATGATCAGCGCAAAGCCGAAGGCGAACACGGACGCATTGCCGGTGCGCTTTTCCTGGAACGCCTGGCCGGTCCATTCGATCGAATAGCCCGCCGGCAAATGCTCGCGCGCCACTTGTTCGACCGCGGCGATGGCCTCGCCGGAGCTGTAGCCTGGCGCGGCATTGCCGAAGATCTTGGCGGCGATGTAGCCGTTGTAACGCTCGACCTGCTCCGGGCCGACGATGTCGCTGACCCGGATCAGCGCCTTGAGCGGAATCATCTGCCCACTGGTCTGTGAGCGCACGTGCAAGCGACCGAGATCCTCCGGCTTGGCCCGGTAGGGCGCATCGGCCTGCATCGTGACGCGATAGGTGCGCCCTTGGCGGTTGAAGTCATTGACGTAGTACGAGCCCATCTGCGCTTGCAAGGCGGCAAACACCTCACTGACCGGCACGCCCAAGGCCAGGGCCTTTTCGCGATCGACCTCCACGCGCAACTGCGGCACCGTGGGGCGGTAGAAGGTGTTCAAGCCCGTCAGCGCGGGATGCTTGGCCAACGCGGCCATGAAGTCTTGCGTGACCTGCGCCAGCTTCAGAGGATCGGGCTCGGTGCGGCCTTGCACATAGACCTCGAAGCCGCCGGCCTGCCCCAGCCCCAGGATGGCGGGTGGATTGAACGCGAAGGCAATGCCATCGGGCAAGGCAAAGCCCATGCCCGAGACCGCCTGCGCCAGCGCTTGCGCACTTTGCTGGCGCTCTTCCCAAGGCTTCATGGGGATGAAGATGGTGGCCGCATTGGCCTTGGCGCCCCCGCCGATGAAGTCGAAGCCATTGATCGCGAAGAAGTTGCGAATGGCCGGATTGTCGGCATTCATTTGGCGCAGCCGCTCGGTGGTGCGTTCGGTGCGCGCCAGCGTCGCGCCATCGGGCAACACCGCCGAGGCGATGATGTAGCCTTGATCCTCATCGGGCACGAAACTGCCCGGCACCGTCGCCAGCAGCCACAGCGCCGCGCCGAGCATCAGCACGAAGCCGCTCAAGGCGGCCAGCCGACGCCGCAGCGCCCAATCCACCCCTTTCAGAAAGCGCGCCGTGAGCCAGTTGAACCCACGGTTGAACGGCGCGAACAACCGCTCGCCGCGCGTGGGGCCCTCATGCTCATGGGGCTTGAGCAACAACGCACACAACGCCGGGGTCAGCGTCAGCGCCACCACGCCGGACAGCACCACCGAGATGGCCACCGTCACGGCGAACTGGCGGTACAGCTGGCCGGCGATGCCCCCCATGAAGGCCACCGGGATGAACACGGCACACAGCACCAGCACGATCCCCACCACGGCGCCGGAGACCTCGCGCATGGCCTCGATGGCCGCCGCAAAGGGGCTCATTCTCTCCTCGCGCATCAGCCGCTCGACGTTCTCGATCACGATGATCGCGTCATCGACCACGATGCCGATGGCCAGCACCATCGCAAACAGCGTCAGCGTGTTGATCGAAAAGCCCAACAGCCATAGGCCGGCGAAGGTGCCGATCAGCGACACCGGCACGGCCAGCATCGGAATGAGCGTGGCGCGCCAGGTTTGCAAAAAGATGAACACCACCACCAGCACGATCAGCGCGGCCTCGATCACCGTCTTGGCCACCTCGTGGATCGACGCCGAGACGAACAAGGTGGTGTCGTAGGGAATGCTGTAGTCCACATCGGTGGGGAAGCGCTCGCGCTTGAGCTCGGCCATCTTGGCCTTGACGGCTTCGCCCACGTCCAGCGCATTGGCCCCAGACTGCAGGAACACGCCGATGGCAATGGAGGGCTTGCCATCCACGTAGCTGGACTGGTCGTAGCTTTGCGCGCCCAGCTCCACGCGGGCCACGTCTTTGAGGCGCAGCACGCCGCCGGGGCCGCTGGCGCGCAGGATGATCTCGCCGAACTCTTCCGGGCGCAGCAGGCGGCCGCGCGCGGTCACCGTGTAGGCAATCTCTTGCCCCGGTGGCGCAGGCTCGGCGCCGATCTTGCCCGCGGCGTATTGCGCGTTTTGTGCGCCGATGGCCGCGGCCACGTCAGCCGGCGTGATGCCCAGCTGGGCCATGCGGTCCGGATTGAGCCACACCCGCATCGAATAGTCGCGCGCGCCGAAGACCTGCACGTCGGCCGTGCCCGCAATGCGCTTGAGCTCGTCCAGGATGTTCAGCGTGGCGTAGTTGGACAAGAACAACTCATCGTGCGTGCCCTGCGGCGAGTTCAACGCGATGACGAGCAAAAAATTGTTCGAGCGCTTGGCCACCACCACGCCGTTGCGGCGCACCTCGTCAGGCAGGCGCGGCGAGGCCAGCTGCACGCGGTTGTTGACATTGAAGGTGGCTTTGTCGATGTCGGTACCGACTTCGAAGGTAGCGGTGATTTCCACCGTGCCGTTGGACGAGGCGCTTGAATTGAAGTACTGCAGCCCCTCGATGCCGGAGAGCTGCTCCTCGATGGGTGCGGCCACCGTGGTGGCCAGCGTCTCGGCCGAAGCGCCGGGATAGGACGCGCTGATGGTGACCGTCGGCGGGGCGATCTCCGGATATTGGGCGATCGGCAAAGCGCGCATCGACACCAGCCCGGCCAGCACGACGACGATGGACAAGACCGCGGCGAATATCGGCCGCTCGATGAAGAAGCGAGAGTTCATGCGCCCTCCTTTTCTTCACTGCGTCGAGGCCGCTGCGGCGGCCGCTGGCGCTGCAGCGGGCTGCGGCTCGGCCGGCTGCGGCGCCACCGGGGCGCCGGGACGCAGCTTCATCAGATGCTCGACGATGACCTGATCGCTGGCCTTCAGCCCGCTGGTGACCACCCAATCGCTGCCCAACCACCCGGCCGTCTGGATGGGCGCCGGCTGGGCTTGCCCCTCGCGCACCACCCACACCATGCGCCCTTGCTCGTTTTGCATCACGGCCGACTGCGGCACCAAGAAGCCTCGTGCCTGCCCTGCCACCACCTGCACTTTGACGAACTGGCCAGGCAGCACCCGCAGCCGCGGGTTGGCAAACTCGGCCCGCAGCGGCACCGTGCCCAGCGACGGATCCACCGTGGAGCCGGCAAAGTTCAGTCGCCCCTGCTCCAGCAGCGACTCGCCCCGGTCGCTCAACAACCGCACTTGCGTGCCGCCGGCCGCCCGCACACGGGCCAGCTCCGCTTCGGACAGCGCGAATCGCACCCAGATCGGATCGGTCTGCGTGACCGTGGTCAGCAGGCTGTCGGTGCTGGGGTTGACCAACGCCCCTTCCGACTTCAGCGAGCGCCCGCTGATGCCCGAGATCGGCGCCGTCACCGTGGTGTAGGACAGGTTCAACTCGGCCTGTCGAACCTGGGCCTGAGCCAGGGCCACGGCCGCTTGCGCCAGCTGCAGCGACGACTGGGCGTTGTCGGCCTCGCGTCGACTGATGGCCTGAGCCTCGGCCAGCGGGCGCAGTCGTTCGTACTCGCGGCGGGCCTGATCCAGCTGCGCTTGCTGTTGGGCCAGCTGGGCGCGCGCCTGCTGCAGCGCGATCTCGAAGGGCGCGCGCTCGATCTGATACAGCACCGCGCCGGCACGCACCGGCTCGCCCTCTTGGTAGCGCTGGCGCTCGATCAACCCGGTCACGCGGGCGCGCACCTCGACCTGTTTGGAGCCTTCGGCCTGGCCCACGGCCTCCAACGTGATCGGCAGCTGCTGCTCTTGCACCACGCGCACCTGCACCGGCAGGGCCGCCCCGGCCGCAGGGCTGGGCGCGGTCTTGGCCGCATCGCAGGCCGCCAAGCCCGCCAACGCCGCCGCAGCCAGCAATACAGCGCTCCAGCGGCTCACCGAGCCCGCAGCGAACCGGCGTGTGAAGTCATCGACGATCGTTCGCATGAAGTCCTCATCGACTCACGCCGCCCCGGGCTTCGAACACGAAGCCGTCGGCGTGAGCATGGATAGGTGGATCGAGCCGGGCGCGTCCCTCGATCGACCGCACGCCGGTGCGGATCAACCCCGAGTTCGCGCCCCCGGGAAAGCCCGTATCATACATACATTCACGAATGTATGCTTATCATGGCGCGACGCACCAAAGAAGAAGCCGAACAAACCCGCCGGGCGATCTTGGCCGCCGCACGGCGGTGTTTCCACGCCCAAGGCGTGTCGATGACCAGCCTGGAGGACATCGCCAAGGAAGCGGGCGTCACACGCGGCGCGGTGTACTGGCATTTCGCCAACAAAGGCGAGTTGATCGACGCCATGTTCGATGAAGTCTCGATCCCCTTCATCGATCGGCTGGACTACACGCTGCTGCTCGACCCCGAGGCCGACGCACGCAACCGCCTGCGCAATTTCCTGCGTCAGCTGATCGGCTCCATCGATGACCCCGAGCTGCGGGTGGTGATGGAGATTCTGGAGTTCAAGTGCGAATTCGTCGGCGAACGCAGCGAGGATCTGAGCGACTGGATCGCTCACAGCCAAGACCTGATCGGCAAGCTCGAGCGCACCTACGAACAAGCCCGTCTGGAAGGCACGCTGCGCCCGGACATCACGCCCCGCCTGGCGGCCTTGGAGACCAAATGCTTCCTGGGTGGCCTGCTGCGCTTGCGCTTGCTACGCCTGCCCGAGCTGGAGCCACTGGACAGCGCTCATGCGCTCATCGACGCCTATTTGCAAGGCGTGCTGCCGCTGGAGCTGCGCACTCAGACCCAGGCCCCGGCCAAGCGCTCGACTTCGGCGCGGTCGCGCCCGCTGCGGCGGGCCAAATCATCGAGTTGATCGGCCCCCACCCGGCCCACATTGAAGTACACCGCCTGCGGGTGCGCCAGGTAGAACCCACTGACGCTGGCCGCCGGGGTCATGGCCAGGCTGTCGGTCAGGCCCATCCCGATCTCGTGCGCCCCCAGCACTCGGAACATGTCGCGTTTGACGCTGTGGTCCGGGCAGGCCGGGTAGCCAGGGGCCGGGCGAATGCCACGGTATTTTTCGGCGATCAGCTCTTCGTTGGACAGCGCCTCGTCCGGAGCATAGCCCCACAGCTCGGTGCGCACGCGCTGGTGCATGCGCTCGGCCAGCGCCTCGGCCAGCCGATCGGCCAGCGCTTTGAGCATGATGGCCGAGTAGTCGTCGTGGTCATCCAAGAAGTACCGCTCCTTCTTCTCCACGCCGATGCCGGCGGTCACCGCGAACAGGCCCACGTAATCGTTGTTCAGCGGTGAGACGAAGTCGGCCAGACAGCGGTTGGGGCGACGCACCCCATCGACCACCGGGCGCTCGGTTTGCATGCGCAGGCCGTACCAAGTCATCAGCACCTGGGTGCGCGCCTCGTCGGCATAGAGCACGATGTCGTCATCGTGGACCTGACAGGCCGGATACAAGCCGATCACCGCATGCGCAGTGAGCCAGCGGCCTTCGATCAGCCGCTTGAGCATGCGCTGCCCGTCGCTGTAGACGCGCCGCGCCGATTCGCCCACGATCTCGTCGGTGAGGATGGCCGGAAAAGAACCGGCCAAATCCCAGGTCTGGAAAAACGGACCCCAGTCGATGCACTGCGCAATCTCGGCCAAATCGTAATTGCGAAACACGCGCCGGCCCAGGAACTTGGGTTTGGGCGGCATATACGAGGCCCAATCGATCGGGGTCTTGTTGGCGCGCGCCTGCGCCAAGCTCACCAAGGGCGCCTGCTTCTTGCCCGCATGCTGCTGACGCACGCGCTCATAGTCGGCCCGCAGTTCTTCGAGGTACTTCGCCGCGCGCTCGTCCGACAACAAGTCCGAGCACACGCTCACGCTGCGCGAGGCATCGGGCACGTAGACCACCGGCCCCTCGTAGTTCGGGGCAATTTTCACGGCCGTGTGCACGCGGCTGGTGGTGGCCCCACCGATGAGCAGTGGGATCTTTTTGACCCGGAAGTATTCGTCGCGCTGCATCTCCGAGGCCACGTACTGCATTTCTTCCAAGCTGGGCGTGATGAGCCCCGACAGCCCGATGATGTCCGCCCCTTCGACCTTGGCGCGGGCGAGGATGTCCTGGCAGGGCACCATCACGCCCATGTTGACCACCTCGAAGTTGTTGCACTGCAGGACGACCGCGACGATGTTCTTGCCGATGTCGTGTACGTCGCCCTTGACGGTGGCGATGACGATTTTTCCTTTGGGTTTCACATCGCCGCCGGCGGCCTCGAGCTGGCGCTTTTCCTCCTCGATGTAGGGCACGAGATGGGCCACGGCCTGCTTCATCACGCGTGCGCTCTTGACCACCTGCGGCAAAAACATCTTGCCCGCACCGAACAAGTCGCCCACGATGTTCATGCCGGCCATCAACGGGCCCTCGATCACATGCAACGGTCGGCCGCCTTGGGCCTTGATCTTCTGCCAGGCTTCCTCGGTGTCTTGCACGATGAAGTCGGTGATGCCGTGCACCAGCGCATGGCTCAAGCGCTCCTCCACCGGCAGCGCGCGCCAAGCCAAGCGGGCGCTGTCATCCTTGGCCGATCCCTTGACCTGTTCTGCAATCTCCAGCAACCGCTCAGTGGCGTCTGGGCGGCGGTTGAGCACCACGTCTTCCACCCGCTCGCGCAGCTCGGGGTCTAGATCGTCATAGACGCCGATCTGCCCGGCGTTGACGATGCCCATGTCCATGCCGGCACGGATCGCGTGGTACAGAAACACCGTGTGGATGGCCTCGCGCACCGGCTCGTTGCCGCGGAAGGAAAAGCTCACGTTGGAGACGCCGCCGGACACCTTGGCCCCGGGCAAATGCTGCTTGATCCAACGCGTGGCCTCGATGAAGTCGACCGCGTAGTTGTTGTGCTCCTCGATGCCGGTGGCAATCGCGAAGATGTTGGGGTCGAAGATGATGTCCTCGGGCGGGAAGCCCACATCGTCCACCAGGAGGCGATAGGCCCGCTGGCAGATCTCGATCTTGCGCTGGAAGGTGTCGGCCTGGCCCTGCTCATCGAAGGCCATCACCACGGTGGCCGCGCCATAGCGCCGGATCAGCCGGGCCTGGCGCTTGAATTCTGCCTCGCCCTCTTTGAGCGAGATGGAATTGACGATGCCCTTGCCCTGGATGCATTTGAGGCCGGCTTCGATCACCTCCCACTTGGAGGAATCGATCATGATCGGCACGCGCGCAATCTCAGGCTCAGACGCAATCAGGTTGAGGAAGCGCACCATCGCGGCCTTGCTGTCGAGCATGGCCTCGTCCATGTTGACGTCGATGATTTGCGCGCCGTTTTCCACCTGTTGGCGTGCCACGGCCAAGGCCTCTTCGAACTGACCGTTGAGGATCATGCGCGCAAATGCCTTGGAGCCGGTCACATTGGTGCGCTCGCCAATGTTGACGAACAGCGTGCCATCACCGATCAACACGGGTTCCAGCCCCGACAGTCGCATCGGCGGCACAGCAGAGGAGGCAGTAAGGGAGGCAGAAGTCATGGCCGGTCATGCGAGGGGCCACGGCTCACCCGTGGCGGCGCGGGCGAGCGTCGTTGCGAACGAAAATTCCAAGCCTGACACACGGACGCCAGAGGCACCGGTGCTGCAACGCTCCTTGGAAGTTACGTATTTTACGCGAAGCCCCTCCAACCGAGGGGGCTCATGGATCGAGCGGTCGTTACATTTTTCAACGCCATGACCTTGCCAGTCGATCCAGCTTCGGCTGGAATTTGAACTTTGGCAGTCCGAGGAACGATCATGAAGCGAAGCATCGTGGCACTGTGCGCCTTGGCCCTGGGGGCCGCAGGCTGCGCCAACATGAGTGAAACCCAGCAAAACACCGCCAAGGGGGCCGGCATCGGCGCGGCCGCCGGCGCGTTGATCGGTCTGGCCACCGCCGGGGGCAACAAAGGCAAGAGCGCGGCCACCGGCGCGGCCGCCGGTGCGGCCGTCGGTGCGCTGGGCGGCTACATTTGGTCCAAGCGCATGGAAGAGCAACGCGCCAAGATGGAGCAGGCCAGCGCCGGCACAGGCATCGGGGTGGAGCGCACGGCCGACAACCAGATCCGCGTGCAGATTCCGTCCGATGCCGGCTTCGACGTGGGCCGTTCGGCCATCCGGCCCCAACTGGCCAGCGTGCTGGACAAATTCGCCCAGAGCATGCGCGAGCATCCAGCCACCGAGATCCGCATCATCGGCCACACCGACAGCACCGGCTCCGATGCGGTCAACAACCCCTTGTCCATCGAGCGTGCCGCCAGCACGCGCGACTACCTGGTGGCCCGCGGCGTGGCCGTCTCGCGCATCAGCATCGATGGGCGGGGCAGCCGCGAGCCCGTGGCCAGCAACGACACGGCCGAAGGGCGCGCCAAGAACCGGCGCGTGGAGATCTTCGTGGCCGAGCGCGAGCAAACCGCTCAGGCTCGTTGATCGCCGCTGCACCCAAACCCAGCCCCGGCGCCAGGCCGGGGTTTTTCTTCGTCCCCACCCATCCCACTCAGGAGGAAAAGACATGAGCATGCGCTTGCAACGACTGTGGCCAGTCCTGGTCACCCTCGCCGGGTTCGCCGGCTGCGCCACGCCCACGCCGAGCGAAGCACCGCCGCCGGCCCCCGTGGCGGCGCCCGCCCCGCCACCGGCCCCTGTTGCGGCCCCGGCCGTCTCGGTGATCGACAGCCATGCCTGGACGGCCTCGATGGAGGCGTTGGCGCAACGTCTGTTGGGCGCCGCCCAGACCGGCAAGGTCGAGGTGCGGCGCACCGACGACAACCGTCTGTTGGTGCGCGCCACCGGCGACAGTTCCTTCGTCTCCGGGCGCGCCGCGGTGACCGAGGGCTTCCGGCAGACCCTGGACCTGGTGGCCGCCGCCTTGCTCGAAGCGCCCGAGGCCCGGGTGCTCATCCTCGGGCACACCGACGCGCGCGGCTCGGACGCACTGAACAACCGCCTGTCCAAAGAGCGCGCCGAAGCCGCGCGTGATTACCTGGTGGGGCGTGGCGTGCCGGTGGAGCGCTTGCTCGCCGAAGGCCGCGGCAAAACCGAACCCGTGGCCGACAATGCCACCGCCCAAGGGCGGGCGCTCAACCGCCGGGTCGAGCTGCTCATCAGCGTGCCGGCCCCCTGAGCGCCGAGGCGGCCAGGCTCAAGCCGTCTGCGACACCAGGCGGCTGAACATGCCCTGGGCCTGGCAACGCGGCTGGTAGCGCCCCACCCGCTGGGCGATCGCCGCGATGTGCTCGGGCGTGGTGCCGCAGCAGCCGCCGGCGATGTTGAGCAGCCCGGCACGCGCGAAGTCTTCCATCAGCGCGCTGGTGACCTCGGGGGTCTCGTCGAAGCCGGTCTCGCTCATCGGATTGGGCAGCCCCGCATTGGGGTAGCAGGAGATGAAGGTGTCGTCGGCGGCCTTGGCCAGCTCCTCCAGGTACGGACGCATCAACGCCGCCCCCAATGCGCAGTTCAGGCCCACGGCGATGGGGCGCGCATGGCGCACCGAGTGCCAAAAGGCCGTGACGGTCTGGCCCGAGAGGATGCGCCCCGATGCATCGGTGACGGTGCCCGAAATGATCACCGGCACGCGCTCGCCCGTGGCCTCGAACAGCTCATCGATCGCAAAGATCGCCGCTTTGGCATTGAGCGTGTCGAAGATGGTTTCCACCAGAAAGAGGTCAGCCCCGCCTTCGAGCAGCCCTTCGGCCTGCTCGTAGTAGGCCGCACGCAAGGTGTCGAAATCGATGTTGCGCGCCCCAGGGTCATTGACATCCGGGCTGATGCTGGCCGTGCGCGGCGTCGGGCCGAAGGCCCCGGCCACGAAACGGGGTTTGTCTGGCGTGGCGAATTTCTCGCAGGCCGCGCGCGCCAGGCGGGCCGCTTGCACGTTCATCTCACGCGCCAGCGAGGCCAGCCCATAGTCCTCTTGGGCCACCGAGGTGGCCCCAAAGGTGTTGGTCTCGATGATGTCGGCCCCGGCCGCCAGATAGGCTTCATGGATCTGGCTGATCACATCGGGCCGGGTGAACACCAACAGTTCGTTGTTGCCCTTGAGATCCTTGGGATGGTCGGCAAAGCGCGTGCCGCGGTAGTCGGCCTCGCTCAGCTTGTAACGTTGGATCATGGTGCCCATCGCGCCGTCGAGGATGACGATGCGCTGGCGCATCAGCTCCGGCAGCGCGGCGGCGCGGGTGTAGGGTCGGGCGTCCATGTACGCATTGTAGGCATGGGCGCCGGGCCGGCGCTCCCTGGGGGCTTGGCGCTGCGGGACAATGCCGCCACGACCAGTCGCCGACGCCATGAAAGACCTCACCCCCCGTCAGGCCTGGGCCCACCTGCAGGCCCACCCCGACGCCCTCTTCGTGGACGTGCGCATGGAGATCGAGTACCTGTACGTGGGCCACCCGCCGGGCGCGGTGCGCATCCCCTGGTACGAATACCCCGAGATGGAGATCGACGAGGCGCGCTTCGTCGAGCGCGTGCGGCGCGAGACCGCCAGCCCGCACCGCCCGGTGGTGCTGATCTGCCGCTCGGGCCCGCGCAGCCTCGAGGCCGCGCGGGCCCTGGAGGCTGCCGGCTTCACCGAGGTGGTCGACGTGCGCCACGGCTTCGAGGGTGATCGCGACGAGCACTTGCACCGCGGCACGCAGAACGGCTGGCGGCACGACGGCTTGCCCTGGGAACAGATGTAGCGCGCCCCGTCGTGTCACAACTCATTACAGCGTGTGCGTTGACGCTGCATAAACTGCCCGTGGGCCCCGCATGATGCAGCACGCTGGGGCCACACAACACCATCAGGAGAGGACTGCATGCGCCCATTCATCGTCCTGGGCGACAAGACCACCCATGGCGGCACGGTCGTCAGCGCCGACTTCACCGTCGACATCCACGGCAAGTACATGGCCCG
>NZ_KB905951.1 GCF_000381125.1 Caldimonas manganoxidans ATCC BAA-369 | reverse complement strand
AAGGGCCCGCCAGTAAGGCCCTCGAGGCCGTAGAACGCGCCAAAAACGCTCCGTTTCGCCCCGCGCAGGACAATCTCGCCGCGGCGCGGGGCTTGATCAGCGTTTCCCTAGCGTTTGATGGCGCGACGCATGCGCTTGAACTGGCGGGCATGGGCATGGCCAGAGGCTTTGCGAGCCCACGCTTTGCACTCCTTGGCAAAGGTCTGCTTCAGGTCGATCCCCACCGCCTTGGTCGCTTCCGCCAGCTTGGTGCGAGCGTTCTGCAGCAAACGGCTGTCGGTGGGGCGCGATTGATTTGTGCTGCACCGTGCTGTCCACGATTACGCGGGAGAGCTCCCGCGGCTGGATCAGCTCGAGCTCGACGGCCACGTTGAGGGTCTGTGCCAGCAAGTCCTCCACACCTTCTTTCGCCCAGCAACTGGCGGAACTTGACCAGGGTGGTGGCGTCGCAGGGGCGGCGGTGCCCAAAGTACGCTCGGCCCGAGAAGAATCACCAGGTGGGGGTCTCCCCCCCAACGCTCGACCACGCCTGCGTCGGATTCGTTGAAGGCGTACATGAGGTACAGCAGCGCAATCATGATGCGCATCAGCACGCGGGGACACCCGGCGTTGCTGGCCACCGGGGAGCGCTGCCCCATTCGCCAAAGAGGTCCAGATAAGGCATGGCGGCGCGGCCTTTGCGGGAGTAGACCAGGGCCACCCGTGCTTCGATCTCTTGCCGGGGCATGCGCAAGGCCAGCACAGCCAGCGGATGACGCAGGTCAATCTGTGATCGAGGCGCAAGCGGAAGAAATCGTCGTTGGCGGGGCAGGCAAACATCACGGCAGAACTCCCAGAAATCAGCCCCTAGTTGTGAGCCATCAAGAGGTTGTTCCGAGGAACTGGAAGCCGTGACATAGGCGCAACGCGGCCGATGCCGTGGTGCGGGCGATGCCAGTTGTAGTGGTGCTACCAGCTGTGAAGCGCTTGGCGCCGCTGCTCGGAGTTTTGGTAGACCCAGCCGTAGGCCGACTCACGCAGCGCCGACTGGATGAACCGCTCGGCCTTGTCGTTGGTTTGTGGCCGATACGCGCTGGTGAACTTCTGCGTGATGCCCAGTTGCTGGCAAGCCTGTCGGAACGGCTTTCAGCGAAAGGCCGAGCCGTTGTCAGTCAGCATCCGCATGATCGTCACACCAAGACGTTTGTAGTACGCCACGGCGTCGCGCAGGAACTGCACTGCGCAGGGGGATCGCGGTGAAGGCCACGCGGGCATGGTCGTCCACGGCCACGAACAGAAACTCTCAGCCGCCTCTCCCTACCGAGTCACGCCGGTTGCCATTGACCCGATGCCCTAGCCGCTCGATATGGCCGAGCTATTTGGTGTCGATGTGCAGCAGATCTCCAGCCTCGCATGCTCGTAGCGCTGAACTGGCTCGCGCGGCAGCAGATCCGACAGCGTTGACAGCCCGGCTCGGTGCAGCACACGGCTGACCGTGGCCTGGGATACGCCGACGCTCTGGGCAATTCGTACATGGGTCATTCGGCGCTGCCGCAGTTCGACGATGAGCAATGCCTTGCTCGGCGCGATCGCCCGCGGCGACCACTTCGGCCGGGAAGACGCGTCAGTCAAGCCACTGGCGCCTTCGACCAGGTAGCGGCCCAGCCATTTGCGCGCGGTGCGCGTCCTCACGCCATGGCGTGAGGACGCTTCACAGGCCTCGAGCCCGTGCTGTGTCATCTCTTGAACCATCAGCAAGCGACGGGCGAAGGTAAGTCTGGCATTCTTATGGATGTTCATCCGACTGCTCCTGGGAGTGCTGGGTTGTTTGGTGACTTCCGGTCTCCCAGACGCAGTCCGGGTGAACTACAGATACAACCTATTGAAGCTTCACATCTAGTCCCCGCGGGGCGGGGGTGCTCGAGGTCCGGCGCATCGTGGGGTTGAGGCAGGTCAAGCCCGGCGGCGGTGCTGCGCGCACACTGTGGCCCTGTGTGCATGCCACACCGCCAGCGGTGGAGCAAGGAGTTGCGAACATGAAAGTCAATGTGGGCCGGATCGACCGCATCGCGCGCATCGTTCTGGGGCTGGTGTTGGTCGCGCTGGCGGCCACCGGCACCGTGGGCCTTTGGGGCTACATCGGCGTGGTGCCGCTGCTGACCGGGCTGTTCCGGATGTGCCCGTTGTATAGCTTGCTGGGCCTGAGCACTTGCCCCTTGGACCGGCGCTGAAGCGCGCAGCCTGCGTGCCGGAGGCGGCCGCAGACAGGGTGACGTTGGCGCGGTGCTTGCTTGAGGGCGGGGGCTGTCTCTCGTTGCAGGAGTTTTCGCGTGAGCGCAAGCCCATCGGAAAGTGATCGTCTGGCCATCGCGGCGCACCTGCATGTGCTGTTGCGCCGCAAAGTGGGGCGGGTGACCGACCCCGAATGGATGGCGGCGAATTGGGACTATGCCCAGGAGATCATCCGTGTGTGCCGCCGGCAGCCCGATGAGGAGCTGCAGTCCTGGGCCGACAAGCTCGAGCGGGCGATGCAGCCACAGCGGCCGCGCGCCCTTGCCATGCCACCGCGGCCGGCCTGGGAGCGCCAGCCCGATGAGCCCTTGGCGCGATCGGCCCCCGAGGTCGTGCAGCAGCGCTACGTGGGCCGTCTGCGCTGAGGCGCTGCGGCCGGAGGCGATCGGCTTACACTACGGCCCAGCACAGCCCTGCTGAGCGCCGTCCAGGCGGGGCTGCGTCAGAAGCGCGACCCTGTGCATGGCCGATTCCTTCGATCCCCGCCCCCGCGTGGGCCCTGTGATGCCGCGATGGCCCTGGCTGCATCGTCGGGCCGGCCTGTCCTTGGGGCAGGGGCTGGCGATGCTGTGGGTGTCGATCGCGGTGGTGGCCCTGACGTTGGCTTGGACCGTGTGGTCCTTGAGCCGTCAAGGGGCCGAGGCCTTGGTGCGCACCGCAGTGGTGCGTGTCGGCGCGGCCTGCGCGGAGATGGTGGCCGCGCAGGCGCGAGCTGCCCAGCTGTCGGTGGCCGACGCTCCTGCCGCCATGGAGGCGGCCATCGATCTGGCGCTGCGCGACATGCCCGGGGTGGAAGGGGGGCTGTGGCAGCGAGGGCGCGGGGTGGTGGCCTATGCGTTCCCCACGTATGACGGCTCGGGCATCAAGCGAGACGTGCCCGAGGCCGAGCGCGAGCGCATCGAGGCGTTGGCCGCACGGGCGCATGCCGCGGCGCAGGCCTTGACGGAGGTGCGTCCGGGCCTGCGCGAGACGGTGGTGTTGCATGCATGCCCAGATCGAGCGCCGCAGCCCACCATGGTGGGCTGGACGCTCAAGCGGGTGCCCACGGTGGCTGCCGAGGCCTTGGAGCATTTGACGTTCGCGCTGGGGTTGTTGCTCGGCTTCGTGGTGCTCAGCGGCGGCTGGCTGGGTTGGACGCTGACACGCTGGGGGCGCGGTTTGCAGACTTTGGAGCGCGCCTTGTCCACGCCGCCGCCGGCCGCGCCGCAGCCGTGGGTGCCGCCCACCGGGGTGCCGGAGCTGGATCGACTGGGGGCGGCGCTCAACGACCATGCCGTGCGTGCGCAGCGGGCCCGCGAGCAGGCCGAGCGGCTCAGCGCCGAGCTGGCGCAAGCCGCCCGGCTGGCGGCTTTGGGGCGCTTGTCGGCCGGGCTGGCCCATGAGATCCGCAACCCGCTGGCCACCATGCGGCTGAAGGCGGAGAACGCGCTGTCGGCCCCCGCGCCGCTGGAGCGTGAACGCGCGCGCGGGGCCTTGCAGGCGGTGTTGGAGCAATCGGCCCGCATCGCATCCTTGGTGGACAGTTTGTTGACCCTGACGCAGCCGTTTCGGGTGCAACCGGAGCCGGTGGTCTTGCAGGATTGGTTGCCCGCCCAGCTGCATCGTCATGCCGAGGCCGCGCAGCAGCGAGGCGTGAGTTTGACCTGCCGGCTAGAGCCGCCCTGGGATGGCGCCACGGCGCCGCCCGTGTGCATCGATCCGGCGGCGCTGTCGCGCGCGCTGGACAATCTGTTGCTCAATGCCTTGGCGCACACGCCGGCCGGCGGGCATGTCGTGCTGCAGGCCCGCGGCGAGTCGGCCTGGCTGCATCTGTGCGTCCGCGATGACGGCCCGGGGGTGCCGGCGGACTTGCTGCCGCATTTGTTCGAGCCGTTTGCCACCGGGCGCGCCGGCGGCACCGGGCTGGGATTGGCCTTGGTGCGGGAGATCGCGCAGGCGCATGGCGGACGGGTCACTCATCAGCCGGTGCAGCCGCATGGGGCTTGTTTTTGCATCGAATTGCCATGGCGCGCATCCTGATCCTGGACGATGATGCGGGGTTTCGTGCTGGCTTGGCCGAGGCCTTGGGCGACTTGGGGCACGAGGCCGTGCCGGCGGCCACCGTGGCGCAGGCGCTGGCGCACCTGGCCGCGCAGGACGAGCTGGCCTTGGCCTTCGTGGATTTGCGCTTGCCCGATGAGGACGGCTTGAGCTTCTTGCGCCGCGCCGGCGAACTGGCTCCGCAGCTGCCTTGCGTGGTCTTGACCGCCCATGCCAGCGGTGCCAACACCATCGAGGCCATGCGATTGGGCGCTTTCGATCACCTGACCAAGCCTTTGGGGCGCCAAGATTTGCAGGAGGTGGTGCGTCGTGCCCTGGCGCAGCGCGCGGCCTTGGCGCAGACGCCGGCGACGGCCTTGCCGCCGGATGCCACGGCGCACGAGCTGGTGGGCAGCAGCGAGGCGATGCGCCGCGTGCTCAAGCGCATCGGCCAAGCCGCCGCCAGCGATGTCACCGTGCTGGTGCTGGGCGAGACCGGCACCGGCAAGGAGCTGGTGGCCCGCGCGCTGCATCGTCACAGTGAGCGCCGTGACGGGCCCTTCGTGGCCATCAATTGCGCGGCGGTGCCGGCCGAGCTGCTCGAAAGCGAGCTGTTCGGTCATGTCAAAGGGGCCTTCACCGGCGCCACGCAAGACCGCCTGGGGTGCTTCCGGCAGGCCGACGGCGGCACCTTGTTCCTCGACGAGATCGGCGACATGACGCTGGCCATGCAGGCCAAGATGCTGCGGGTGCTGCAGCAGCGGGAGGTCACGCCCGTGGGCGCGCACCACAGCCACTCGGTGGACGTGCGCGTGGTGGCCGCCACCCACCGTCCGTTGCACGAGATGGTCGCGCAGGGCCGGTTTCGCAGCGATTTGTGGTACCGGCTCAATGTGCTGAGCATCGAGTTGCCTCCGCTGCGCGAGCGCCTGGCCGATGTGGTGCTGCTGGCCGAGCATTTCTTGCGCGCCAGCGGCTCGGGCAAGCGGCTGTCGCCCGCGGCGGCGCGTGCCTTGCTGGGCCACCGTTGGCCAGGCAACGTGCGCGAGCTGCGCAATGCCATCGAGCGGGCCGTGGCGTTGACCAGTGGGCCGGTGATCGAACCGGCGGCCCTGGGGCTGGAGGCCGCGGCCGCCGCCGCGGGCGGCCCCAGCCTCGACATCGATTGGGACGGCCCGTTGGAGCCGGCGCTGGCCACCGTCGAGCGCATGATGCTGCAACGGGCCTTGGCCGCCGCCGGCGGCAACCGGGCCGAAGCCGCGCGTCGCCTGGGCCTGCACCGCCAACAGCTCTACCGCAAGCTGCAAGCCCACGGCTTGGACTGAGCCGCGCAGCGCGCCACTGTCACCACAGCGGACGCCGCAGGCGTCACATGGTGTGACGCTTGGCCCCGGAGGGTTGTAGCAAGTCTTTGATTTTCAAGAGAAAAATTTCTGGCACGGGGCTTGCCCAGGGTTTGACACCTCAGTTTCGCAACCCACTCATCGGAGGTGTCTTCCATGAAGTCTGCTCGACGAGTTCCTGCTTGGTTCTGTGGCCTGCTTGCGGTTGTGGGCGGCAGCTTGGCGGCCGGAGCGGCGGTGGCACGGCCGCCGCACCATGGGCCGGCGCCGCATCAGGCGGCCTGGCCGCCTGCCGGCGCGCCAGTGGCCGAGGCGGCAGTGCAGCGTTTGCTGGTCAACCCCTATGGCGATGTGGACGGCTTGCTGCTGACCGACGGTCGGGTGGTGCGCTTCCCGCCGCATTTGGGCCCACAGCTGGCCGAAGTGGCCGCGCCCGGACGCACGGTGCGCGTGTTCGGCCGGCCCCAGGCGCTGGCTCAGATCAAAGCCTATGCGGTCATCGATGCGGCCAGCGGGGCCAGCGTCATCGACCAGCCGCCGGCGTGGAACGAACGCCCCTTGCCGCGCCACCTGCGCGCCGCGCAGCTGCAGCCCTTGCAGACGGCCGGGCAAGTGACCACCGTGCTGACCGGAGCGCGTGGCGAAATCAACGGGGCCATCCTCGACAACGGCGACATCGTGCGTTTTCCGCCGCATGGACTGCTGCAGCCGCTGGCCGTGGGGCAGCGCTTGGCGGCTTCGGGTCTGGGCACGCGCAGCGCGCATGGCACGGCCTTGGAGGCGGTCCAGCTCGGCCCCAGCCTCGACGCGTTGCAACCTCTGTACGGGGGGCGCTGATGGTCGCCGCAACGCTGAGGCGTGGGCTGGGGTTGGCGCCGCTGCTGGCGCTGAGCGCGTGCGCCGGCCCCGCCGGCCTGTTCCCACCGCATGTGTGGGATTTGCTGGGCGGCTTGGTCGTGATCCTGGGCCTGCTGGCCGTGGGCTTGTGGTGGATGTCCAGCGATCAGCCGCTGAGCAGGCGTGGTGATCGACGCCGCCGGTTGGCGCTGGAGGAGCTGGATCGCCGCTATGCCGCCGGCGACATCGGGCGCGAGGAGTACCTGCAGCGCAAGCTGGACCTGCTCGACACCGACCTGCGCTGAGGCGCCAGGGCGGTCGCCCCAGGGTGTCGCTCGGGCATCGCCGCTGCGCGGACCGAATGCGTCGCGGGTGTGGTCAGACGCGACCAAGGCCCGGGCGTGCCCGGGCGCACGCGGCGCTGGGCTGCTCCACCGAAGCGCAAGCGGCCCTGGAGGCCGCTGCCCCGCGCCGCGCCGGTTGAAGTAAGCTGTGGCCACCATGCTCACTCCCGAACAATTCTTCGGCTTTCTGCTGGCCGCCGTCCTCATCACCGTGTCGCCGGGTCCGGACAATCTCATGGTGCTTGGCATGGGCATCAGCAAGGGGCGGCGCCACGGGGTGGCGTTTGGGCTGGGGTGTGCGCTGGGCTGCCTGAGTCACACGGCGCTGGCCGTCGTTGGCGTCAGCGCGGTGATCGCGGCCTCGCCCATGGCGTTTTCGGTGTTGAAGATCGTCGGCGGGCTGTATCTGATCTGGCTGGGCGTGCAGGCCTTGCGCAGTCGCGGCAGCGCGCAGGTCGTGCGCGATGGCCTGGGGGAGGCGTCGCTGCGGCGCTTGTTTTTCAAGGGCGTGTTCGCCAACGCCATCAATCCCAAGGTGGTGCTGTTCTTCCTGTCTTTCCTGCCGCAGTTCGTGCTGCCCGCGCGTGGCCACGTGGGCTGGCAAATGGCGCAGCTGGGGGTGGTCTTCACACTGCAGGCCGCGATTCTGTTTTCGCTGCTGGGACTGTTTTCGGGCGTCATCGGCCAGTGGCTGCACAAGGCGCCGCGCATCGGTCTGTGGCTGGACCGCGTGGCCGGCGCCGTCTTCGTGGGCCTGGGGTTGCGGCTGATCGTCTCCCGCTGAGGGGGGGAGCCGTCGTCACCGAACGGACACATGGGCCGTTTATAATTCGATAATCATAGAAATATCGATGGGTTGCAGACCATGAGCATGTTTGCCCAGCGTGTGGGGATGCCCATCGAAGCGGTGGACGAAACGGTGGCGCTGCGCGCCCTGGGCGCCCTGGCCCAAGGTGCGCGGCTGCGCATCTTCCGCACCTTGGTGGGGGCCGGCCCCTCGGGCATGACCCCGGGTGATTTGGGCGCCGTGCTGGGCGTGACCGCCTCGACGCTGTCTTTTCACCTGAAGGAGCTGATGCACGCCGGCCTGGTCAGCCAGGAGCGCGACGGCCGCCATCTCATCTATCGCCCGCAGATCGCGCGCATGAACGGGCTGCTGGCTTACCTCACCCAGCATTGCTGTCAGGGCGCGGACTGCGGACTTGCGTCCGTGATGGCGCCGTCGGGCCGCGGCGGCGCTTCTTGTTGAGGCTTACCCGCACACATTCACACCATGAACGCATCCAGTCACAAGGTCTATCACGTGCTGTTCCTGTGCACCCACAATTCGGCCCGCTCGATCATGGCCGAGGGCTTGCTCAATCACCTGGGGGGCGGGCGCTTTCGCGCCTACTCGGCGGGCAGCCATCCGGCGGGCGCCATCCAACCCCTGGCGCTGCAGACGCTGGCCAAGATGCAGGTGGCTGCCGAGGGGTTTCGCAGCAAGGACTGGTCGGAATTCGCCCAGCCCGGCGCGCCGGTCATGGACTTCGTGATCACCGTGTGTGACCAGGCCGCCGGCGAGGTGTGTCCGGTGTGGCCGGGCCAGCCGATGACGGCTCACTGGGGCGTGCCCGATCCGTCGCGGGTGCAAGGCAGCGACGAGGACAAGGCGCGTGCCTATTGGGACGTCGCCACCGTCTTGAAGCGCCGTATCGAGTTGATGCTGGCCCTGCCGCTGGCCTCGCTCGACCGACTCGCCCTGCAGCGCGAGATCACCGACATCGGCCAGCGTTGAGTCTCACCATGGGAGTGTTCGAGCGTTACCTCACCGTGTGGGTCGGACTGGGCATCTTGGCCGGCGTGGGCCTGGGCTCGTTGGTGCCCGGCGTCTTCCAGCTCATCGCCGCGATGGAGTTCGCGCATGTCAATGGGGTGGTGGCCCTGTTCATCTGGATGATGATCTACCCGATGATGATCCAGATCGATTGGTCGGCGGTGCGTCAGGTCGGGCAGCGGCCCGGGGGCTTGGCGCTCACGCTGGTGGTGAACTGGCTCATCAAGCCGTTCACGATGGCAGGGCTGGCGGTGCTGTTCTTCGAGCATGTCTTCGCCCCCTGGGTCGATCCGTCATCGGCGCACCAGTACATCGCCGGAATGATCTTGCTGGGCGTAGCACCCTGCACGGCCATGGTGTTCGTCTGGAGCCAGCTGGTCAAAGGCGATGCCGCCTACACGCTGGTGCAGGTGTCGGTGAACGACCTCATCATGGTGGTGGCCTATGCCCCCATCGCGGCGTTCTTGCTCGGTGTGACCGAGCTGGCCGTGCCGTGGGAAACGCTGCTGCTGTCCACCGTGCTGTACGTGGTGCTGCCTTTGTTGGCCGGCATGGCCACGCGGCATGTGTTGCAGCGCCGCTCGCCGCGGGCCGTCAGCGACTTCGTGGAGCGGCTCAAGCCGGCCTCGATGGCCGGGCTGGTGGCCACCGTGGTGTTGTTGTTCGGCTTGCAGGCCGACACGCTGGTGTCGCAGCCCTTGGTGATCGCGATGATCGCGTTGCCGCTGGTGCTGCAGACCTATGGCATCTTCGCCGTGGCCTGGGTTGGCGCTCGACTGTTGCGCCTGCCGCATGCGATCGCCGGCCCGGCCTGCCTGATCGGCACCAGCAACTTCTTCGAGCTGGCCGTGGCCGTGGCCGTCTCGCTGTTCGGCCTGCATTCCGGCGCGGCCTTGGCCACGGTGGTGGGCGTGCTGGTCGAGGTGCCGGTGATGCTGTCGCTGGTCTGGTGGGTCAATCGCCGTCGCCGCGCATCGTTCGCGCCGGCGCATTGATCGGTCGGCTCTGCGGCGGGCGGTGAGCCCGGCGGCATGGCGCGCGCCGGCGGCATGCGGCGCGCCGGTGGCCTCGCGGCCGTTGCGCGTGTTCGGCAGACAATGCGGCCATGACCGCCTCGTCCTCACCTCCTGCGCAGGTGCCCTTCGGCGAAGCCTTGCGCTTTTGGCTCAAGCTGGGCTTCATCAGCTTTGGCGGACCGGCAGGGCAGATTGCCATCATGCACGGCGAGCTGGTCGAGCGCCGTCGCTGGATCAGCGAGAAGCGCTTCTTGCATGCATTGAACTATTGCATGCTGCTGCCCGGCCCCGAAGCTCAGCAGCTGGCTACCTACATCGGCTGGCTGATGCACCGCACCTGGGGCGGCCTCGTGGCGGGCACGCTGTTCGTGCTGCCCTCGCTGTTCATGTTGATCGCACTCGGCTGGGTCTCCCTGCGCTGGGGCCACCTGCCGGTGGTGGCGGGCCTGTTCTACGGCATCAAGCCGGCGGTGACGGCCATCGTGCTGCATGCGGCCTACCGCATCGGCAGCCGGGTGTTGAAGAACGGTTGGATGTGGGGCCTTGCGGCAGCGGCCTTCTTGGCCAGCTTCGCCGTTGGGGTGCCGTTTCCGGCCATCGTGATGGCCGCCGCCTTGGTCGGCTGGCTAGGCGCGCGGCGCTGGCCGGCGGTGTTCGTCCTGGGGGGCGGGCACGGCTTGGCCTCGCAGGACGAGCGGCCGGCCATGATCGATGACCACACGCCGGCGCCGCCGCATGTGCGCTTCTCGCGTGCCCGGTTGCTGAAGGTGCTGGCCGTCGGCGTGGGCCTGTGGGCGGCCGTGCTGGCCGTGCTCGTGGCCGCGCAGGGCTGGGACGGCATGCTCGTGCAGATGGGCTGGTTCTTCACCAAGGCCGCGCTGCTGACTTTCGGCGGCGCCTATGCCGTGCTGCCTTATGTGTACCAGGGGGCGGTGGAGCACTACCAATGGCTCAGCGGGCCGCAGATGATCGATGGGCTGGCCCTGGGCGAAAGCACGCCGGGTCCGCTCATCATGGTGGTGGCTTTCGTCGGTTTCGTGGGGGGCTGGCTGCAGCCGGCATGGGCGGGGCAGTCGCCTTTCTGGGGCGGGGTGGTGGCGGCCTCGGTGGCCACCTTCTTCACCTTCTTGCCGTCCTTTTTGTTCATTCTGGCCGGCGGGCCCATGGTGGAGGCCACGCATGGCAAGCTGGGGTTCACCGCGCCGTTGTCGGCCGTCACCGCCGCGGTGGTCGGCGTGATCCTGCAGCTGGCGCTGTTTTTCGCTTATCACGTGTTGTGGCCCCAGGGGTTCGAGGGCCGCTTCGATGTCGTCTCGGCGGTGATGACCGCGGGCGCGGCCGTGGCGCTGTTTCGCTTCGGGCTGGGGGTGATGCCGCTGCTGGGGGGCTGCGCCCTGGTCGGCCTTGCCGTCACGCTGGGGTGAGCGGGCCCGGCGACCCGAGCCTCAGGACCCAGAGGGCCGCGGATGTTCGAGCCCTTGCACGAGCGGCGCAGGCGGCGCCGTCGAGGGCACTGCGCGCGTGACCATCAGGTCGCGCAACGAGGCCAAGGCCAGGGCCAGGAAGGCCGCCGCGCAAAGCCGGTACGTGAGGCGCGCCCAGGCCGGCCCGGCGCGACGGAACAGACGGTCCACGATGGCTGCGCAGACGAAGCACCACAGCACCGACGAGGCCATGAAGCCGGCCAGGAACAGGCCATAGTCGGCCGCGGTCGGGTGTTCCACGCCGACGGCGCCCAGCGCGCTGCCCAGTGCGGCCCAGAAGGCGATGTTGTGGGGGTTGGTCAGTGAGAGGGTCATGCCCGAGCGCAGCGCGCGCGACGGGGGCGTGGGGGCGGCCGCTGCGGCGTCGAGCTGGAACTCCTGGCTGGCCGCGCGCCAGGCGTCCCAAGACAGCCAGACCAGATAGGCCACGCCGGCCACGCCGACGGGCCAGCGCAGGGCATCCACTTGCAGCAGCACACCGATGCCGGCCAGGCCCAGCACGGCCCAGGTGGCATCGCCCACCAGCGAGCCCACCTGCACGGCCAAGGCCGGGCGGAAGCCCCCGCGCACGCCTTGGCGCACGGTTTCGGCAAAAACGGCGCCGGGCGCGGCATTGAAGATCAGGCCCAGCACGAAGGCGGCAGTGAACAGGGCAAGCATCGTGCGATCTTAGCGGTGCGCCTCGGCGATCCACTGCGCGGCCCGCTCGGCGATCATCAACGTGGGCGCATTGGTGTTGCCGCTGGTGATGGTGGGCATCACGCTGGCATCCACCACGCGCAGGCCGTCCACGCCGCGCACGCGCAGCCGCGTATCGACCACGGCGCCGGGGTCGTCGGCCGCGCCCATGCGGCACGTGCCCACCGGGTGAAAGATGGTGGTGGCGATGTCGCCGGCCAGACGGGTGAGTTCTTCGTCGCTTTGGTACTGCATGCCGGGCTTGACTTCTTGGGGCTGGTACTTCGCCAGGGCCGGCTGCGCGACGATGCGCCGTGTCAGGCGCAGCGAGTCGGCGGCCACTTGGCGGTCTTCAGGCGTGGAGAGGTAATTCGGCATGATGCGGGGGGCGTCCTCGAAGCGCGGGGAGCGGATGCGCACCTGCCCGCGGCTGGTGGGGTTGAGGTTGCAGACACTGGCCGTGAAGGCATCGAAGCGGTGCAGCGGCTCGCCGAAGGCCTCCAGCGACAGCGGCTGCACGTGGTATTCCACATTGGGCCAGGTGTGCGCTGGCGACGAGCGGGTAAAGGCGCCCAGCTGCGAAGGCGCCATGCTCATCGGCCCGCTGCGCTTGAGGGCGTATTCCAGGCCGATGCGCAGGCGCCCCCACAGTGAGTGGGCCAGCGTGTTCAACGTGGGCACGCCCTGCACCGCGTACACCGCGCGGAGCTGCAAATGGTCTTGCAGGTTCTCGCCCACCCCTGGCAGCTCATGGCGCAACTCGATGCCGTGCTCGTGCAGCCAAGGCCCCGGGCCGATGCCCGACAGCTGCAGCAGTTGCGGCGAGCCGATGGCCCCGGCCGCCAGCAGCACCTCGCGCAGGGCCCGCACATGGTGCACGCCGTGGCGGGTGTGCACCTCTACGCCGCTGGCACGCCACCGGCCGTCGTCGGCACGCGTGAGCAGCAGCCGGCTGGCCTGGGCATGCGTCCACACCGTCAGATTGGGACGGTCGAGCACCGGTCGCAGAAAAGCTTTGGTCGCGTTCCAGCGCCAGCCGCGGCGTTGGTTCACCTCGAAGTAGCCCACGCCTTCGTTGGTGCCGCGATTGAAATCGTCCGTGGCCGGAATGCCCGCCTGTTGCGCGGCCTGCGCGAAGGCGTCGAGCACCTCCCAGCGCAGGCGTTGCTTTTCCACTCGCCATTCGCCGCCGTGGCCGTGCAGCTGGCGAAATCCCGGGTTGCTGGGGTCGGGCTCGTCCAGGCGCCAATGGTCTTCATGCAGTTTGAAGAAGGGCAGGCAGACCTCCCAGCGCCAGGCCGGGTCGCCCGTGAGGCGGGCCCATCCGTCATAGTCGCGCGATTGACCGCGCATGTAGATCATGCCGTTGATGCTGGAGCAGCCGCCCAGCACCTTGCCGCGCGGGTAGCGCAGCCGGCGGCCATTGAGCCCGGCGTCGGGCTCGGTTTGGTACAGCCAATCGGTGCGCGGGTTGCCGATGCAATAGAGATAACCCACCGGAATGTGGATCCAGGGGTAGGTGTCGCGCCCGCCGGCTTCCAGGAGCAGGACCCGCTTGGAGGCATCGGCACTGAGCCGGTTGGCCAACAAGCAGCCGGCCGTGCCCGCGCCGACGATGACGTAGTCGAACGGCTGACTGTGCATCGCTTGCGACATCTCTTGCGCCCTCCACCTTCAAGTGCCAGTCTAGTGCCAGCCCCCGCCCGGGGAGCATCGGCCCGGCGGCGGAATCCTGACCTCATTGTTCACCATGCAGAACAATGAGCGCCCTCCTGGCGGAACGCCGCGGTGCGCGAGACAATGCGCCCTGCCATGTCCATGACTCCAGAGCTTCGCGTCTTGTGGCGCCCCCTCCTTGCGATGGCCGGCGTGATCGTGCTGTCCAACGTGCTGGTCCAGTTCGTCATCAACGACTGGCTCACCTGGGGCGCATTCACCTATCCGCTCATCTTCCTGGTCACCGATCTCACCAACCGGGCCGTGGGCCCCTCGGCGGCGCGCCGCGTGGTGGCCGTGGGCTTCGTGGTGGCCGTGGTCGTCTCGCTGTGGCTGGCCCCGTGGCGCATCGCGGTGGCCTCCGGGGCGGCCTTTTTGGTCTCGCAGGGCCTGGACATCGCCGTCTTCAACCGCTTGCGTCAGGCGAGCTGGTGGAAGGCACCGCTCATCGGCTCGCTGCTGGCCTCGGTGATCGACACGGCGATCTTCTTCTACATCGCCTTTGCCGGCAGCGAGTTCGATTGGTTGGCGCTTGGCGCGGGAGACCTCGCGATCAAGTGGCTCATGGCCGTGGTGCTGCTGGCCCCGTACCGCGCCATGCTGCCCCGCTTGCAGGCTTGGGTGCCGACGGCGCGTTGATCAGGCGGCGCCGAGGCGGCGCCGAGCGTGTTCGAAGGCCTCGTGCGTGCTCAGGAAAATCTGGCCTTCCAGGGCGTGGCCCAGGGGCGTGTGTCGCAGACGGTTCATCACCGGGCCCTTCACTTCGGACAAGGCCAGCGTGATCCCACGCCGCGCCAGGCTGCGCTGCAATTCGGTGAGCATGCCCAGGCCGGTGGTGTCGATCTGATTGACCGCCGGGCACACCAGCAATACCTGGCGGATCTCGGGCTGGGCCGCCAGATGGGCCTCGATGCGGTCCTCGATCACTGCGGCA
Organism: Caldimonas manganoxidans ATCC BAA-369; assembly: GCF_000381125.1. Lineage (GTDB taxonomy): Bacteria > Pseudomonadota > Gammaproteobacteria > Burkholderiales > Burkholderiaceae_C > Caldimonas > Caldimonas manganoxidans. Next base: position 34,532 of record NZ_KB905951.1, on the reverse strand, counting down.
TTGGCGAAGTACAGGCTTTCATCCACCCGCAGCGCCAGCAGGCCCGGCACCGTCTCCACCTGGTGGCGCTCGACATTGCGGAAGTGCTGCGTGCCAGGCACGCGGCCCACGACCGCGATGTGCGGATGGCTGCTGCGCCACACCAGCACCCCCAGCGAGCAGGCCACGCCGATGGCGATGCCGGCCTCCACACCGAGCGCGATCACGCCGAAGGCCGTGGCCAGCAGGGACAGTGCGTCGCCGCGGTCGTAACGCCAGGCATCGCGCAGCGTGCGGGTGTCGATCAAGGCGGTCACGGCCACGATGATGGTGGCGGCCAAAACGGCCTTGGGCAAGTGATAGAACACGTCGGTGAAGGCGGCCACCACCACGGCCATCAGCACGGCGGAAATCACGCCGGCCAAGGGCGTGCGGGCGCCGGCCGCAAAGTTCACGACCGAACGTGCAAAGCCGCCCGTGACCGGATAGCCGCCGGACAAGGCGCTGGCCACATTGGCCGCGCCCAGGCCCAGCAGCTCGCGATTGGGGTGGATGCGCTCTTGCCGCTTCAGCGCCAGCGACTGCGCGACCGAGACGCTTTCGACGAATCCGACCAAGGCAATCAACAAGGCCGGCAGCAGCAGCGCACCCACCGTGTCCAGGTCGGGCAGCGGCAGCGTCAGCGACGGCAGCCCCTGGGGCACGGCCCCCACGATGCGCACCCCGGCCGTGCGGGACAGATCCAGCAGGGCGACCAAGGCCGTGGAGATCAATACCGCCGCCATCGGGGCGAGTTTGCTCAGCAGCTCGGCCACCGCCGGCGGCACGCCCAGTCGCGTCAAGGCGGGCGCGAGATGGCGGCGCGCCAGCCAGAGAAACAGCACACTGCCGGCGCCCAGCGCCAGGGTGGCCGGTTGGGTCTGGGGCAGGGCGGTGAGCAGGCCATGCAAGGTGTCCCACACGCCATGGGCCGGGACATTCAAACCCAGCAGAGACGGCAGCTGACCGACGCTGATCACGATGGCCGAACCGCTGATGAAGCCGCTGATGACCGGGTGGCTGAGCAGATGCGCGACGAAGCCCAGGCGCAGCGCGCCAAAGACCAGCAGCATCACCCCGGACAGCAGGGCCAGCTGCATGGCCAGCGACACATACTCGGGCGAGCCGGCAGTGGCCAGCGGTTGCAAGGCACTGGCCGTCATCAGCGAGGCCACGGCCACCGGGCCGACGGCCAGCGTCATGCTCGAGCCGATCAGGGCGTAGGCCACCAGCGGCAACAAGCTGGCGTACAGACCCACTTGCGGCGGCAGGCCGGCGAGCATGGCATAGGCCAGGCTCTGCGGAATCAGCATCACCGTGACGATCAGGCCGGCCGTCAGATCGCCAACCAGCCATGGGCGGCGATAGTGTCGCAGCCACTGCGGCAGCACGTGCATCGCCATCTCGCTTGTCTCAGCGGGAGCCGGCCTGCTTGTCCTGCGCGGCCTCGAGGTATTCGTAGATCGCCATGCCGGCCAACATCGCCAACACGAACACCAACGCCTTCGGTTGCAGCGCGCCCAGCGACACCAGCGCCGGGCCCGGGCAGAAGCCGGCCAAGCCCCAGCCCACGCCGAAGGTCAGGCTGCCCCACACCAGCCGGCGGTCGATGTCACGCCGCTGCGGCAGGTGCATGGCGCCGCCCAGGAAGCTGGTGGTGCGGCGCCGGGCCACGGCGAAAGCGCCCACGCCCACCGCGATGGCCCCCCCCATCACGAAGGCCAGCGAAGGGTCCCAGGCGCCGAACACATCCAGAAAACCGAGCACCTTGCCCGGATCGGTCATGCCCGAGAGGATGAGGCCCAACCCGAAGATCAGGCCCACGGCGAATTCCGTCAAACGTTGCATGGTGGCGCTCCTACTCCGATGTCCGTATGTCGAGACAGGCGAACTTCAGGCGAACCCATGGCGCACCAGGTACACGGTGAGGAAGCCCGCGCCCATGAAGGCCAACGTGGCCACCAGCGAGCGTGGCGACAGGCGCGACAGCCCGCACACGCCGTGACCGCTGGTGCAGCCTGCGCCGTAGCGCGTGCCCAGGCCCACGAGCAGGCCGGCGATCACCAGCACCCCCCAATCGGCGTCGATGCGCGCCTGCGGCAGCGGCGCCAGCACGGCATACACCGCCGGTGCGGCCAGCAAGCCCAGCACGAAGGCCAGCCGCCAGCCGGTATCTCCGCGGCGCGGACGCAGCAAGCCGGCCACGATGCCGCTGATGCCCAGCACCCGGCCGTTGAGCAAGATGAACAAGGCGGCGGCCACGCCCAGCAGCAGCCCGCCGGCCAAGGACAGTCCAGGAGTGAAATGGGTCCAATCGATCGTGATCATGTGCAGCCTCACTGACAGAACTGTTCGTACAACACCCGCATCACTGCCAAGGCTTGGGGGCTGTCGATGCGGTAATAGATGTGCTTGCCCTCACGCCGGGTGGCCACCAAGCCTTCCTCGCGCAGCACGCCCAGCTGCTGCGACAGCGTGGGCTGGGCGATGCCGCACAGGCTTTCGAGCTCGCCCACGCGGCGCTCGCCTTGTGTGAGCTCGCACAACAGCAACAAGCGGTCTGGGTTGGACAGCACCTTCAACAGCCGACAGGCGGCGTCGGCGGCCGAGCGCACTCGGCTGGGCTCCAGGTCGAAATCGGTCTGCATCTTCTGGGGGCCGGAGGAGATCAATGATTAAGATGAAGATAGTATATTGACAAACAAACTATCAGTCAATATATTGTTCTCATCCTGACCTTTGCCGATTGACGACCATGAACCCCAATGTGCAAGCCTTCTTCGACCCGGCCACCTGGACGGTCAGCTATGTGGTCTATGACCGCCCCGGTGGGGATGCGGCGGTGATCGACTCGGTGTTGGACTTCGACCCCAAATCGGGCCGCACCCGCACCACCTCGGCCGACAAAATCATCGACTTCGTGCAAGCCCAGGGCTTGACGGTGCAGTGGATCCTCGAAACCCATGCCCATGCCGATCACCTCTCGGCCGCGCATTACTTGCGGGGCCGCCTGGGCGGGCGCATTGCCATTGGGGCGGCCATCACACGGGTGCAAGACGTCTTCAAGCGCATCTTCCATTTGGAGCCGGAGTTCCGCACCGACGGGGCGCAGTTCGACCACTTGCTGCACGATGAGGAAGTGTTCTCCATCGGTCAGCTGCAGGCGCGGGCCATGTCGGTGCCGGGGCACACCCCGGCCTGCATGGCCTATCAGGTGGGCGATGCGGTTTTCGTGGGCGATACCTTGTTCATGCCCGACGTGGGCACGGCCCGATGCGACTTTCCCGGCGGCGACGCGCATGCGCTGTACCGCTCGGTGCGCAAGCTGCTGAGCTTGCCGCCGCAGACGCGGCTGTTCATGTGCCACGACTACCCGCCCTCGGGGCGGGCGCCGGCCTGGGAATCGACCGTGGCCGAGCAGCGTGCGCACAACATCCACATCCGTGATGGCATCAGCGAAGAGGAATTCGTGCGCATGCGCACCCAACGCGATGCCACGCTGGAGATGCCCACGCTGATCCTGCCTTCGGTGCAGGTGAACATTCGCGCTGGTGAGATGCCGCCACCCGAGGCCAACGGTGTGTCCTACCTGAAGATCCCCGTCAACGCCTTGTGAGGCCCCCCATGAGCGATTCCCAGGTCACCGTGCGCCTGCAACAGCAGCAGGACTACCGATTCGAGATCGTCTTCGGCGGTACCGTGCCTGCGCTCATCGGCGACGAACCCCCGCCGCTGGGTGGCGGCACCGGGCCGTCGCCGGTGCAGCTCCTGGCCGCCGCCGTGGGCAACTGTTTGAGCGATTCCCTGCTGTTCGCCTTGCGAAAGTACCGCCAGACCCCTGAGCCACTGAACGCTCAGGTGACGGCGGCGGTAGGCCGCAACGCCGAAGGCCGGCTGCGTGTGCTGAAGATAGAGGCGGTGCTGCGCCTGGGCGTGCCTGCGGCGCAGCTCGAGCACCTGGACCGCGTGCTGTCGCAGTTCGAGGCCTTCTGCACCGTTACGCAAAGCGTGGGCGCTGGCATCCCCATGGAGGTGCAGGTCTTCGACGCCGAGGGCGCGCGCCTCAAGTAGCCCCGCCCAGTGCCGGAAAGAGCTTGAGCAGCCCCTCGGCCATGATTTCCACGGCCAGGGCCGCCAGAATCAAGCCCATCAGCCGGGTCATCACATTGATGCCCGTGCGCCCCAGCAGCCGCGCAATGCGCCCGGCGGCCGACAGCGCCAGGAAAGCGGCCGCACCGATGACCACGCCATAGCCGACCAACACGGCCAGCTGCCACCAGTGGCGCGTCTGCTGGGCGTAGATCACCATCGTCGAGATCGTCGCCGGGCCGGTGAGCAGCGGAATCGTCAGCGGCACCACCGCGATGCTGGCGCCCGCGTCGGCCTTCGATTCGCCTTCGTCCACATCCTCCTTGCGCGTTTCGGCCTGCTGGGCCTGCAGCATCTGCAGCGCGCTGATGAGCAGCAGCATGCCGCCGCCCACCTGGAACGACGCGATCGAAATGCCGAAGAACTCGATGATGCGCAAGCCCGCCAGCGCGCTGATGGACACCACCAAAAACGCGGTGAAGGCGCTGACGCGGATCGTGCGGCGGCGTTGCGCCTCACTGAAGCCTTGCGTGAAGTGAATGAAGAACGGCACCACGCCGATGGGGTTCACGATGGCTAGCAGCGCAATGAGGGGCTTGAGGAGATCCATGGGCGGGGGGGCATGGCAGGTGGGCTTCGATTTTGCCGTGCGCTCGCCGCGGCCGCACAGGGCTGTCGGGGCAAGCACGTACAGCCGCTGGCCTGCACTGGCATTACAGTGGTTCGGATCGATACTTTCGATCTCAACGATCGACCCACAGGAGACAAGCCATGAAGCGTCGTCACTTCCTTTCTGCCTGTGCTGCTGCCGCCGGTGCGCTGGCCGCACCCATGCCGCTTCGTGCCCAAGCGCTGGAAAAACCCAAGCTCACGATCGCCGTGGGCGGCAAGAACCTGCTGTATTACCTGCCACTGACCGTGGCCGAGACGCTGGGCTATTTCAAAGACGAGGGATTGGACCTGACGATTGCCGACTTCGCCGGCGGCTCGCGCGCGCTGCAGGCCGTGGTCGGCGGCAGCGCCGACGTGGTCTCGGGCGCCTTCGAGCACACCCTCAACATGCAGGCCAAGGGCCAGCGCATGCGCGCCTTCGTGCTGCAGGGGCGTGCGCCGCAAATCGTGCTCGGCGTCAATCCCAAGACCCTGCCCAACTTCAAATCGGTGGCCGATCTCAAAGGCAAGAAGATCGGCGTGACCGCCCCGGGTTCGTCCACCAACGTGATGGTCAACTTCGTGCTGGCCAAGGCGGGCTTGAAGCCCAGCGACGTGTCCATCATCGGGGTGGGGGCGTCCAGCGGTGCGGTTGCCGCCATGCGCGCCGGCCAAATCGATGCGATTTCCAACCTCGACCCGGTGATCACGTTGCTGCAGCGTTCGGGCGACCTGAAGATCGTCTCCGACACCCGTGTGGTCAAAGAAGCCGACCGTGTGTTTGGCGGCCCGATGCCAGCCGGGTGCCTGTATGCGCCGCAGGCCTTCATCGACAAAAACCCCCATACCGTGCAAGCACTGGCCAATGCGATCGTGCGCGCCAACAAATGGATCCAGCAGGCCGGCCCGTCCGACATCGTCAAAGCCGTGCCCGAGAGCTACTTGCTTGGTGATCGTGCGGTCTACATCGACGCCTTTCTGGCGGCCAAGGGGGCCTTGTCTTCTGACGGCATGATCCCCGAGGCCGGCCCCGAGACGGCCTTGCGCGCCCTGCGCAGCATCGACGAGTCGCTCCACAACGTGAAGTTCGACCTGCAAGCCGTCTACACCAACGACTTCGTGAAGAAGGCCAACGCCAAGTACCCCAAAGCATGACGGCACCAGCGCTTTCGCTGCAGGGCATCACCTGCACCTTCGTCAGCCGCGAGGACAAAACCCAACGCTACACCGCCGTGCGCGATGTCCACCTCGACATCGCGCCGGGCGAGTTCGTCTCGGTGGTGGGCCCCACCGGCTGCGGCAAGAGCACCTTGCTCAACGTGGCGGCGGGCTTGCTGGCGCCCAGCAGCGGGCGCGTCGAAGTCTTCGGCCAGCCGCTGGTGGGCATCAATACCCGTGCCGGCTACATGTTCCAGGCCGACTCGCTGATGCCCTGGCGCACCGCGATCGACAACGTGATGGCCGGGCTGCAGTTCCGCGGCGTGCCTGATGCGCGCGCGCAGGCCGAGCACTGGCTCAAGCGCGTGGGCCTGGGCGGCTTTGGCGACCGCTACCCGCACCAACTCTCCGGCGGCATGCGCAAGCGCACCAGCCTGGCGCAGACCCTGGTGCTCGACCCCGACATCATCCTGATGGACGAGCCGTTTTCGGCGCTGGACATCCAGACCCGCCAACTGATGGAAAACGAAGTGCTGCAGCTGTGGGCCGAGAAGAAGAAGGCGGTGCTGTTCATCACCCATGACCTGGATGAAGCCATCGCGATGAGCGATCGCGTGGTGGTGCTCAGCGCCGGCCCGGGCTCGCGTCCCATCGGCGAATTCACGATCGACATCGAACGCCCGCGCGACGTGGCCGAAGTGCGCATGACCCCGCGCTTCATCGAGCTGCACCAGGCCATCTGGGACGTGCTGCGCGAGGAGGTGCTCAAAGGCTACCGGCAGCAACTGGCCGCCTGACTCGCTGAATCGATATGTGGCAACGCATCAAACCCAACCCTCGGAACCTGCGGGCCTGGCAGGCGGGTGTGCTGGTCGTGGTCTTCGCGTTCTGGCACGTGATGACCCGGCCGGGCCTGCTGCCGCCTTTCATCTTCGACAACGACCAGCAAGCCGCCTTCTTCTTCGGCGAGCCGTTGAAGATCTTCGGCCGCATCTGGGATTGGTTCTTCGTCTCGGCCGACATCTACCAGCACCTGTGGATCACGCTGATCGAGACCTTGCTGGCCTTTGGCATTGGCACCGTCTTCGGCCTGGCCATGGGCCTGTGGCTGGCGCTCAGCCCGATGGCCGCGGCCATCCTCGACCCCTACATCAAGGCGGCCAACTCCATGCCGCGCGTGATCCTGGCGCCCATCTTTGCGGTGTGGTTCGGGCTAGGGATTGCCTCCAAGGTGGCGCTGGGCGTGACGCTGGTCTTCTTCATCGTCTTTTTCAATGTCTACCAAGGCGTCAAAGAGGTCAGCCCGGTGGTGCTGGCCAATGCCCGCATGCTGGGTGCCAGCCAGAAGCAGTTGTTGCGCCATGTCTATCTGCCCAGTGCGACGAGCTGGGTCTTCAGCTCGCTGCACACCTCGGTGGGGCTGGCCTTCGTCGGCGCCGTGGTGGGTGAATACCTCGGCTCGGCCCGCGGCGTGGGCTACCTCATCCTGCAAGCCGAAGGCAGCTTCGACATCAACACCGTGATGGCCGGCATCCTGGTGCTCACCGCCTTTGCGCTGGTGCTCGACGCCCTGGTGGGTGTGATCGAAAAGAAGCTGATGAAGTGGCAGCCCAAGAGCGGGGAGACCGAGAAGCTCTAGCCCTCCCGGGGCAGTTCAAGGTGAATTAGCGAATTTATGTTTTGAACATAAACTTGCTAATTCATGTATATTTCCGCCATGGACCCCATCCGCAACCCCTTTGCGCCCGGGGCGGGCGCCCCCCCACCCGAACTGGCGGGCCGTGATGACTTGCGCCGGGAGGTGCACATTGCGATGGAGCGTGTGCGCCGGGGGCGGCCGGCCAAGAGCATGATGCTCGTGGGCCTGCGCGGTGTGGGCAAGACGGTGCTGCTCGACCGCATGCGCGAGGACGCCGAGGCCGCAGGCATCCACACCATCCGTGTCGAAGCGCCCGAGGAGCGGTCCTTGCCGGCCCTGCTGGCGCCGCAGTTGCGCCAGGCTCTGCTGCGCCTGAGTATGCTGGACAACGCCAAGGACCTGGCCATCCGCGGCCTGCGCGCCTTGGCGGGTTTTGCCCGCAAGCTGAAGGTCACCTACAAGGACATCGAGGTGGGCCTGGACTACGAGCCCGAGCCCGGCCTGGCCGACAACGGCGACCTCGAGCTCGACCTGCTGGCCCTCATGGAGCAGGCCGGCCTGGCGGCGAAGGCTGCGGGCACTGCGTTGGCTTTGTTCATCGACGAACTGCAGTATGTCGAGGAAGCCCAGCTTGCCGCACTGATCACGGCTCTGCATCGCAGCGCGCAGCGGCAGCTCCCGGTGGTGCTGGTCGGGGCGGGCCTGCCGCAGCTGCGTGGCCGCATGGGCAACGCGAAGTCTTATGCCGAGCGGATGTTCGACTTCACCGAGATCGGGGCCTTGCCCCCCGATGCCGCGCGCGTGGCCATCGTCAAGCCCATCGAGGACGAAGGGGCCGCCATCATGCCCGACGCGGTGCAGCGCATCCTGGACGTGACCCAGCGCTACGCGTACTTCTTGCAGACCTGGGGCAGTCACGCCTGGAATGCCGCCGCGCAGTCGCCCATCACCCTGGCCGACGTGGAGCGGGCCTCCACCACGGCGCGCGCGGAACTGGACGAGGGCTTTTTCCGCGTGCGCTTCGACCGCTGCACCCCGAAGGAAAGGCGCTACCTGCGCGCCATGGCCGAACTGGGCGCCGGGCCGCATCGATCCGGCGACATTGCCGATACCCTGGGTGAGAAAGTCACGACGCTCGCGCCCGTGCGCACTTCCCTCATCAAGAAGGGCATGATCTGGAGCCCCAACCATGGCGACACGGCCTTCACCGTGCCGATGTTCGATCAGTTCATGAAGCGCATCATGCCGGAGGACGGCTGGCGCTGAGCGCCCGCCCTGCAAAACGGGGCCGCGAGGCCCCGGGGGCTTGGCGGGGCGCCGCGCTTACTTGCTGCTCAGTTCGCGCAGGGTCACCTGCCGGATCTTGCCGCCTTCGACCACGGCCACGTAGGTGTTGGCCAGCGCGCCGCCTTTGTCGTCCACGCCTTCGATGTCGTTGGGGTTGTACTTCTTCGGCAGCGTTTTGAAGGCTTCGTTCAGCTTGGCGCGGATGGCCTTGGCATCGCTGACCGTGCCGGCCAGGCGCATCGCTTGGGCAAGCGCATGCACCGCCGTGTAGTTCAGCGAAACCTCGGAGCTCGGGTCGCGGCCCGGGTGGAGCTTGCGGAAGCGTTCGACGAAGTCCCGCGCGTGCGCTCGCGTGTCTTCCACCAGGGGCAGCACGCCGATCGAGCCTTCCAGCGGGCCGTAGCCGCCGGTCACTTTCGCGATCTCGTCCATCTTGGCCTGATCGATGATCACGAAGCCGCCCTTGAAGCCCAGCTCGCGCGCTTGCTTGACCACCAGGCCGGTGGGCTCGGAGGCGCCACCGATGAACATCACGTCGGGCTTGGAGGCCAGCACCCGGCTCACGCCGCTGTAGAAATCGGTCGAGCGGTTGTACGACATCGGGTTCTCGGCCACGATCTTGCCGCCGGCGGCTTCCCAGGCCGGTTTGAAGGCCGCCGTCCAGGCCTTGGCGTAGTCATGGTCGGCATTGGCAATGGCCAGGTTCTTGCCGTACTTGCCCATCGCGTAGCGTGTGAAGGGCTCGACGTAACCGGTGAACTCCGGCGGAATGCGCAGGGTGAGGGTGTTGCCGCGTGCGGTGATGGTGGGCACACTGGTGTAGGACAGCAGCAGCACACCCAGGCGCTCGTTGGTGGTCTGCACCGCGAAGCTGCCGCCCGAGTGCGGGATCAAGACCGCCGGTGTTTTGTGCTCTTGCACCAGGCGCTGCGTGTTGATCGCGCTTTCGCTCGGGTTGTACTTGTCGTCCAGGGCCACGAGTTCCAGCTTGACCTTCTTGCCGGCCACCTCCAGGCCATCGGCGTTGATCTCGGCGATGGCCATCTCCATGCCGGACAGCACGTTCTTGCCGTACAGCGCGGCGCCGCCGCTCAAGGGGCCCGAAAAACCGATCTTGACGACCTCCTGGGCGACCGCGGCGCTGCCGATGCCCGCCAGGGCCAAGGCGGCCGCACTGCGCAGCACGAGGCGGCGCGATGAGGATGGGTATGACATGTCTTTGCTCTCCTGAGTGAAGCCGGACCGCGGGGGCCGGCATGGGGTGGGAACGGAAGGAAACCGACATCAAGCGCCGATGTAGGCCCGCCGGATGGCGTCGTGGCCCAGCAGCTCCTCGCGGCGGCCTTCCATCACGATGCGCCCACCTTCCAGCACGTAGGCGCGGTGGGCGATCTGCAGCGCGGCGTACGCGTTTTGCTCGGCCAACAGCACCGTGGTGCCGGCGCGGTTGATGCGCTGGATCACTTCCAGCACCTGCTTGACCACCAGCGGCGCCAGCCCCAGCGACGGCTCGTCCAGCAGCAAGGCTTGGGGTCGGCCCATCAGCGCGCGGCCGATGGCCACCATTTGCTGCTGCCCGCCCGACAGCGAGCCGGCCGCTTGGTCCTTCTTCTCGCGCAGGATGGGGAACAGGTCGAAGACCTCCTCGAGCAGCTTGGCGTTGCCCTTGCGGTCGCGCCGGTGCACATAGGCGCCCAGCATCAGGTTCTTCAGCACCGACATGCCGGGAAAGAGCTTGCGGCCTTCGGGGCACAGCACCAGGCCCTGCTGGACCCAGCGGGCCGGTTTGGCACTCGTCATGTCTTTGCCACGCAGCCGAATGCGCCCGCCAGACGGCTTGAGCAGACCGCTGGCGGTCAGGAAGATCGAACTCTTGCCGGCCCCATTGGCACCGAGCAACACCACCAGCTCGCCCTCGTCGGCATGCAGCGACACGCCGTGCAGCGCGCGGAACGCGCCGTAGTGCAGGCTCACGTTCTCAAGCTGCAGCATCGGCGACCTCCTGGATGCCATGGGTGTCGTCGCGGCCCAAGTAGGCTTCGATCACTTGCGGATGGCGGCGGATCTCGGCCGGGCGGCCCTCGGCGATCTTTTCGCCGTAGTTCAGCACCACGATCTTGTCGGCCAGGCGCATGATCATGTCCATCTTGTGTTCGATCAGGCACACCGTCAGGCCGCTGTCGCGCATCTTGCGGATGAGCGCGGCCAGCCCCGCGGTCTCCTCGGGGTTCACACCGCCGGCGGGTTCGTCCAGCAGCACCAGCTTGGGCTGGGTGGCCAGCGCCAGCGCGAAGGCCACGCGCTTGCGCTCTTCCTGCGAGAGGTCGCCGGCCATGCGGTGGGCCGCATGGCTCAGGCCCACGAAATCCAGCGCCTGCTCTGCCTGGTGCCGGCAGCGCTTCTCTTCTTCGCGCAGGCGGCGGGTGCGCAACAGCGCGTCCCACAGCCCTGAGCGGGTGCGCAAGCGGTGGCCCACGATGAGGTTGTCCAGCACCGTGGCGCGGTCGAACAGCGCGGTGGTTTGGAACGTGCGGGCCACGCCCAGCGCCGCCATCTGGTCGGCGCGCAGGCCAGCGACGTCGCGGCCTTCGTAGACGATGCGTCCGCTGGTGGGCCTCAGGGCGCCGCTGATCAGATTGAACAACGTGGTTTTGCCCGCGCCGTTGGGGCCGATGATCGCGTGGATCGAGCCGGGCTCGATCGTGGTGCTCACCTCGCGCACGGCCGCCAGGCCGCCAAAGCGCTTGGTCAGTCGATGGATCTCAAGCATGGCCATCCTCCTGAGGGGACCAGGCTGCGGCAGGGCGCTGTCGGGCCGCGGCGTGGGCCGCCGCGGCCTGCTGCGACTGGCGCCGCGCGCGCCACTGCAGCCCACTGCCCACCACACCGTGCGGCAGGAAGATGATCAGCACGATGAGCAGGGGGCCGAACACCACGAAGCGGTATTCCTGCAGGAACTGCAGGTACTGGGTGAGCCAGGGCATGGCCACAGCGCCCAGCAACGGACCCAACATCGTGCCGATGCCACCCACGAGCATGTACATCGTCATGTCGAAGGTGTGCTCCACTCCGGCCACGCCGGGGCCCAGAAAGCGCACGAAGCCCGCGTACAGGCCACCGGCCCACCCGGCATAGACGACCGACAGCACGAAAGCCGTCAATTTGGTGCGCATCAGGTGGAGGCCCAGCGCCTCGGCCAAATCCTCGCTGTTGCGCACGGCCACGAAGCTGCGCCCGACCAGCGAGTGGACGATGCGGTGCATGGCCCACAGGCCCACGGCCAGGAAGAACAGCACCAGGTAGTACAGCTCGCGCGGCGACTCGAACTGCAGCGGGCCGATGGGCGAGGGCGACGGGATGCCGATGATGCCCACCGTGCCGTGGGTGAGGCTCTCCCACTTTTCGATCACGAGGTACAGGATGTAGCCCACGCACAGCGTGAAGATCGAGAAGTAATGGCCCTTGAGCCGCAGCGAGACGATGCCGACGAAAAAGCCCAGCACGGCGGCCACCGCGCCCGACAGCGCAAACGCCACCCAGAAGGGCAGGCCATGGTCCACCGTGAGAATGCCCACCGTGTAGGCACCCACGGCCATGAAGCCGGCGTGCGCGAGGTTGAATTGGCCGGTGTAGCCGGTGATGAGGTTCAGCCCCAGGGTGGCCAGCGCATAGATGTAGGCGGTGGACATCACCGTGAGGTGGTAGTCGTTGCCGGCCACGAAGGGAAACACGATGCCGGCAGCCAGCAGCAGGCTCCAGCCGAGCTTGCCGTGCAAAAGGTCCAAGAGGCGGTCCATGTCAGCGCACTCCCTTGGTGAGCAGCCCCTCGGGGCGCAGCGACAGGATCACCACCAGCAGCGCAAAGGCGATGATGTCCTTGTAGTCGGGCGAGATGTAGAAGGCGCCGAAGCTCTCGGCAAAGCCGATGATCAAGCCACCGACGATCGCGCCGGGCACGCTGCCCATGCCGCCCAGGATGATGATCACGAAGGCCTTGGTGATGACCAGGTGGCCCATGGCGGGGTAGATGAGGTTGATCGGCGCATACAGCGTGGCGGCCACCGCGGCCAGCGCGCCCGAGATCGCAAAGGTCAGCATCGCCACGCGGTTGGGGTCGATGCCCACCAGGGCCGCGCCCTGCCGGTTTTGCGCCATCGCGATGATGGTCGAGCCGATCACCGTCTTCTTCAGGAACAGGTGCAAGGCCACCATCAACGCAAAGGCCGCGCCGACGATCATCAAGCGTTGCACCGGGGCGGTGGCGCCGCCGATGTCGACGATGCCGGTGTAGGGCGTGGGCAGGCGGTGGAAGTCGGCGCCCCACACGGCCTGCGCGCCGGCTTCCAAGAACAGCAGCAGGCCGATGGCCGCGATCATGTGGTGCAGGGCCGGGGCCTCACGCAGCGGGTGGAACACCAGCCGCTCGGCCGCAACGGCGATCAGCGCCACCGCCACTGCGGCACCGGCCATGCCCACCCAGTAGTGGAAGCCTTGCTCGGTGATCAGCCAGAACGCCGCATAAGCTCCGGCCATGTAGAACGCCCCGTGCGCGAAATTGGGCACGTGCAAGATGCCGTAGACCAGGGTCAGACCCAGGGCCACCAAGCTGTAAATGCCCCCGAGCGTCAGCCCGTTGAGCACTTGCTGGAAGAACGAATCCAAGGGGAGAGCTCCGTGTGGAAGGGAAGGGCGCAGGCTCAGCGGATCATGTAGCCGCCATCGGCCACGATCGTCTGCCCGGTGATGTAGCGTCCAGCGGCCGAGGCCAGCATCACTGCGATGCCGCCGATGTCATCGGGCTCGCCGAAGCGGCGCAGCGGCAGCTGCGTTTCGATCAGCGCGCGCACCCGCGGGTCGTCGACCAAGGCCTTGGCGAAATCGGTGCGAATCACGCCCGGGGCGATGCAATTGACGCGGATGTTGTCCGGCCCCCATTCCACGGCCAGGTTGCGCGCCAGCTGCATGTCGGCCGCCTTGGAGATGTTGTAGGCGCCGATGGTGGTCGAGCCGTGCAAACCGCCGATGGACGAGACGATGATGATGGCCCCGTCCTTTTTGGCCGCCATGTCTTCGCGCACCATCTGGCACAGCCAATGGTTGCTCAGCACGTTGTTGCGCATGATCTTGTCGAAGACCTCATCGCTCATCCCGGTGCTAGGGCCGTAGTAGGGATTGCTGGCGGCATTGCACACCAAGATGTCGATCGGCCCCCAGTGCTCGCGGGTTTGCGCCACCAAGGCTTGGAGCTGCTCTTTGGACGAGATGTTGGCGGGGATGGCCATGGCCTGCCCGCCTTCGTCGCGGATGGCCTGGGCCACGGCTTCGCAGGCCTCGGCCTTGCGGCTGGAGATCACCACCCGCGCGCCGCAGCGCGCCAGGTTCTCGGCGATCGAGCGGCCGATGCCCCGGCTGGAGCCGGTCACGATCGCCACCTTGTGGTCCAGGCGAAAAAGCTGCATCCGCTGTCTCCTTCTTTCCTTCTCGATAATGCGTGGGCACAAGGTAGGGGAAGGGTCCCAATGGCCGCAGTCACCCATGAGACAACCCCAGGGTCTGCCCTAGGTTTGTGGACGGTCGTGCACTTCTTCAGGGCACATTCAGCAAGGTGAGGCGTCATGCCCAAGGACTACGAACGCATGGAATGGTCCAATCGCAGCGAATGTGTGGACCTGCGGTCGTTGTGCGACCTTTCGCGCCGCCGCGTGCTACAAGGCGGCACGGCCGTGGCGCTCGCCTCGCTGGGTCTGGCGTCGGCTTCGGCGTCGTCGTCGCGCCTGCTGGGCTTTCGCGGTGTGCCGCCATCGACGGCCGACACCGTGGTCGTGCCCGAGGGCTACGAGGCCCAGGTGATCGCGCGCTGGGGCGAGCCCGTGGGCTTGCCCGGGCACATGCCGCCGTGGCGCGCCGACGCAAGCCACAGCGCGGCCGACCAGGCGGCGCAACTGGGCATGCATCACGACGGACTGCAGTTCTTTCCGCTGGAGGGCCGCAGCGACCGTGGGCTGCTGGTGATGAACCATGAATACACCGATGAGGGCTTGCTGCATCCCGACGGCATGGCCCACTGGTCGGCCGAGAAAGTGCGCAAGAGCCAGGCCGCGCATGGCATCTCGGTGGTGGAGGTGACCCTGCGCGATGGTCGCTGGGCGCTGGTGCTCCCCTCACGTTATGCGCGCCGCCTGACCGCCTTCACACCGTGTGCGTTGCGCGGCCCTGCCGCCGGCCATCCGCTGATGCGCACCGCGGCCGACCCGGCGGGCCGCACCGTGCTGGGCACCTTGAACAACTGCGCCGCCGGCCTCACCCCTTGGGGCACCTATCTCAGCGGGGAAGAGAACTTCATCGGCTACTTTGCCGCCCCGACACTGCTCGATGCCCACCAGCGCCGCTGGGGGATGGGGGCCGATTGGGGCTACCGCTGGCATGAGTTCGACGAACGTTTCGATGCCGCGCGCCACCCGCATGAGCCGAACCGCTTCGGTTGGATCGTCGAGGTCGATCCTTTCGATCCGCAGTCCATGCCGGTCAAGCGCACCGCCTTGGGCCGTGCGGCCCATGAGGGCGCCACCGTGGCCGTCACCCGCGACGGCCGTGCGGTCGTCTACAGCGGCGAGGATGCCCGCTTCGAGTACCTCTACAAATTCGTCTCGCGCGATGCCATCCGCCCCGGTGGTGCGAAGGCCAATGCCGAGCTGCTGGACCACGGCACGCTCTACGTCGCGCGCTTCGACGCCGATGGCCGTGGCCGCTGGCTGCCCTTGGTGCATGGCCGCGGGCCGTTGACGGCAGCCCATGGCTTTGCCGACCAGGGCCAGGTGCTCATCCAGGCCCGCCAGGCCAGCGATGCGTTGCGGGCCACGCCGATGGACCGTCCCGAATGGGTGGCGGTCAACGCGGTCACGCGCGAGGTGTTTTGTTCACTGACCAACAACAGCCGCCGCGGCACCGAAGGCTTCCCGGGTGTGGACGCCGCCCACCCGCGCGCACGCAACCACATGGGCCACATCATTCGCTGGCGCGAGGAGGGCGACTTCGACGGTGAAACCTTCACCTGGGAGGTGTTCCTTTTGGCCGGCGACCCGATGAATGCGCGCACCGAAGCGCAAGGCAACATCCGCGGCGATGCGTTCGCCAACCCCGATGGCCTGTGGGTCGATCCGCGCGGTGTGCTGTGGATCCAGACCGACATGAGTGCCAGCGTCATGAGCCGCGGCGAGTTCGCGCGGCTGGGCAACAACCAAATGCTGGCTTGTGATCCGGCCACGGGTGAAGTGCGCCGCTTCCTCACCGGCCCCCGCGGCGCCGAGATCACCGGCGCCACCATGACCCCTGACGGCACCACGATGTTCGTCAACATCCAGCACCCGGGCGAGCCGGAGAACGACCGCACCGACCCGGCGCAGCCCACCCAACACTCCCGCTGGCCTGACGGCGGCCGGCCCCGATCGGCCACGGTGGCCATTCGCAAGCGTGATGGCGGCGTGGTGGGCACGTGAGCGGTGGGCTCGACTTTCGGTCTGGATGGCCCGATACTGCCGCCCATCGACCCCTGGCATGCCGCCCATGACGCCTCATCCTCTGGACACCTGGCACCGACTGGTGCGCGAGCAAGATGCCGCAGGGCTGCATGCCCTGTTGGCCGAAGACGCCGTCTTCCACTCCCCCGTGGTGCACACGCCGCAGCGGGGGCGGGCGCTGGCAGCGGCCTATCTCGGTGCGGCCTTCCAGGTGTTTGGCCACCCGAGTTTCCGCTATGTGCGCGAGATCGTCGGCCCGTCCGATGCGATGCTGGAGTTCGAGCTCGAGCTCGAGCTCGACGGTCTGTACATCAACGGCGTGGACATCCTGTGCTGGAACCAGGCCGGCCAGATCACCGACTTCAAGGTCATGTTGCGGCCGTTGAAGGCGGTGCACCTGATCCACGAGCGCATGGCGGCGATGCTGCAAGCGCGGCGCTGAGTGCTGCGGCCAGGCGCGCCTTCAGCCGTGCACCCCGGCATAGCCGGGCTCGCCGTCGAAGTGGTAGAGGTTTTCGGTCTTGATGACCTCATAGCCGGCTTGGTGCAGCCTGGCCTGCAAATCGAGCACCTCGTCGAAGCGCAGGCCGTCGTTGGCGGCCTTGAAGCGACAGCGCCAATGGTCCACGCAAAAGGTTTGCGGCAGGCCGTGCGGCCACACCTTCACGCCACGGTTGGTGATGAGCTGCAGGCCGAGCAAGCCCGGGGTCAGGCGTCGTAGCGCTTGGGCGAGCGGCTCGGGCGACGAGCCGCTCCAGTGCAGGAACACATCGACACCGACGAGCTGCTTGCGAGCCGGTGCACGACGCGCCGGCGCTGGCAGTTGCAGCGGGCCTTGCGCATCGAAGCGAGCGGGGCGCAGGATTTGCGGCTCGCGCCCCAGGCGTTGCACCACGGCCAGCGCGAAGGCTTGCGTGCCCAGCCGCTGGCGGCTGTGACCCTCGCGAAAGATGTCGGCCGTGTGCAGGCCCTCTTCCAGCGTGCTCAGCCAGGCATTGTGCACCCGCTGCGCCACCTCGGCCTGTCCCAGATGCAGCAGCATCAGCACTGCCGCATTCAGCAATCCGGAGGGATTGGCCACATCGCGGCCGGCCAGCTGCGGTGCCGAGCCGTGGATGGCCTCGAACATCGCGCAGTGCTCGCCGATGTTGGCCGAACCGGCCATGCCCACCGACCCGGCGATCTGCGCAGCCACGTCCGAGACGATGTCGCCGTAGAGATTGGGCGTGACGATGACATCGAAATCCTGCGGCGCATCGGCCAGGCGTGCGGTGCCGATGTCCACGATCAGGCTGTCGCGTTGCAGCTCGGGGTACTGCGCGCCAATCTCCTCGAAGACGCGATGGAAGAGCCCATCGGTCATCTTCATGATGTTGTCCTTGATGAAGCAGGTGACGCGACGCCGCCCGTGGCGGCGTGCGTACTCGAAGGCATAGCGCACGATGCGCTCGCAGCCCGGTCGTGTGATGAGCTTGAGGCATTGGACGACCTCGTCGGTCTGACGGTGCTCGATGCCGGCGTAGAGGTCTTCCTCGTTCTCGCGCACGATCACCACGTCCATGCCGGGGTGCCGGGTGGGCACCACCGGGTGGTAGGCCACGCAGGGCCGCACGTTCGCATACAGGCCCAGCGCCTTGCGCAGGCTCACGTTCAGGCTCTTGTAGCCCCCGCCTTGCGGCGTGGTGATGGGGCCCTTGAGCAGCACGTGGCTGTCGCGCAGCACGTCCCAGGACTGCGGGGCGATGCCTGACGCGTGGCCGGCTCGATAGACCGCTTCGCCCAGTTCGATCGTGCGGATGTCCAAGCGCGCGCCCGCGGCATCCAGGATGCGCAAGGTGGCCTCCATCAACGACGGGCCGATACCGTCGCCAGGTGCGACGGTCACAAGAGGCAGGGATGGGCTCATGGCGTGTTCTCCGTTCATGCGGCCGGGTGGGCCGCACCGAAATTCTTGAAGAACACGAAGATTTTGAAAAATAGATTATCTATGCCATTAATATCTATGAATATCGATTGATGGAGCCCGGCCATGAAAACCCGCCTGCACACCCGTCAGACCACCTTTCGGCAGCTCGAAATCTTCAAGGCCGTGGCCGAGCGCCTGAGCGTGACCGAGGCGGCGCACGCGCTGCACTTGGCCCAGCCCACGGTGTCCACGCAACTGGCCAAACTTTCCGAGGCCCTGGGCGTGCAGCCCTTCGAGCAGATTGGCAAGCGGCTGTACCTCACCGACGTCGGCGAAGAGGTGTTGGCGGCCACACGCGAGCTCTTCGAGGTGCTGGACCGGCTGGAGATGCGGCTGGCCCAACGAGCCGGCCTGTCCATTGGCCGCCTGCGGCTGGGCGTGGTCACCACGGCCAAGTACCTGGTGCCGGCGCTGCTGGGCCCGTTCTGCAAGGCGCATCCGCAGGTGGAGGTGGAGCTGCAGGTGGGCAACCGCGCCGACATCCGGCAGCGCTTGCAAGCCAACCTCGACGATCTTTACGTGTTCAGCCATCCGCCGCGCGAACTGGACATCGAGGCCCAGTGGCTGACCGACAACCCGTTGGTGCTGATCGCCCCGCAGGATCACCCACTGGTGCGCCGTCGTCGGCTGCGCTGGCAGGATCTGTCCGGTGAGCGGCTGCTGATGCGCGAGCCCGGCTCGGGCACGCGCCATGCGATCGAAACCTATCTGGCCCAGCAGGGCTGGACGCTGGGCCGCACGCTGACCATCGCCAGCAACGAGGCCATCAAGGAAGCGGTCTTGTCCGGCTTGGGGGTGACCATCCTCAGTCGCCATGCGCTCACCCACATGGCCCCGGGCAATCTGGTGGAGCTGCCGGTGCAGGGTTTTCCGATTCCGAACAGCTGGTACCTCGTCACCCCGCGCGGCAAGCAGCTGTCGCCGATCGCGCAGGCGTTTCGCCAGCACATGCTGCAGGCGCTGCGCCCTCGCCCGGCGCGGCGCGGCTGAGGGCGCGGTCGATCAGTGCGCGGTCCGTCAGTGCGCGGTGGGCATCACGAACTGGGCTCCTTGGGGCGTGCTTTGCGGCCAGCGCTGCATCACCGACTTCTGCCGGGTGTAGAAGCGCACGCCTTCCTCGCCATAGGCGTGCATGTCGCCAAAGAGCGAGCGTTTCCAGCCCCCGAAGCCATGCCAGGCCATGGGCACGGGAATGGGCACATTGATGCCGACCATGCCCACCTCGATGCGCCGCGCGAATTCACGCGCGACGTGGCCATCGCGGGTAAAGCAGGCCACGCCATTGCCATACTCGTGCGCATTGACCAGCGCCACGGCTTCGGCAAAGTCGCGCACCCGCACGCAGCACAGCACCGGGCCGAAGATTTCCTCGCGGTAAATGCGCATCGAGGGGGTCACATGGTCGAACAGCGTGCCGCCCAGCCAAAAGCCGTGCTCGTGGCCGCTCACCGTATGGCCACGACCATCGACCACGAGGTGCGCGCCTTCGCGCACGCCTTCGGCGATGTAGGCTTCGATGCGCTGCAGCGCCTGCTTCGTGACGATGGGGCCCATTTCGGCATCGGGTTCCATGCCGTTCTTGATCTTGAGCTGCCGGGTCCGTTCGGCCAGCCGCGGCACGATCTGGTCGGCCACCTCGCCCACCAGCACCGCCACGGAAATCGCCATGCAGCGCTCGCCGGCGGAACCATAGGCCGCGCCGATCAACGCGTCCACCGCCTGGTCCAGATCGGCATCGGGCATCACCACCATGTGGTTCTTGGCCCCGCCCAGCGCCTGCACGCGCTTGCCGTGGTGGGCGCCGGTCTCGTAGATGTATTGCGCAATCGGCGTGGAGCCCACGAAGCTCAGCGCCTTGACCTGCGGATGCGCCAGCAGCGCATCGACGGCGACTTTGTCGCCTTGCACCACGTTGAACACGCCATCGGGCAGGCCGGCCTGTTGCAGCAGCTCGGCCATGAAGATCGAGGGCGAGGGATCGCGCTCGCTGGGCTTGAGCACGAAGCTGTTGCCGCAGGCCAGGGCCACCGGGAACATCCAGCACGGCACCATGCACGGGAAGTTGAAGGGCGTGATGCCGGCCACCACGCCCAGCGGCTGGCGCAGCGTCCAGTTGTCGATGCCGGTGGAGACCTGCTCGGTGTAGTCGCCCTTGAGCAACTGCGGAATGCCGCAGGCGAATTCCACGATCTCGATGCCGCGCGTGACCTCGCCCTGCGCATCGGAATACACCTTGCCGTGCTCGGCGGTGATCATTTCCGCCAGCGTGTCACGATGCTGGTGGAGCAGTTCGAGGAACTTGAACAACACGCGGGCGCGGCGGATGGGCGGGGTGTCGGCCCAGGCCGGGAAGGCGGCCTGCGCGGCGGCCACCGCGGCATTGACGTCCTCGACGCCGCCCAGCACCACTTCCCGCGCCACCGCACCGGTGGCCGGCTGATACACCGGCTGGGCGCGGCCGCTCGCACCGGCCGTGTGACGTCCGGCGATCCAGTGGGCCACGGTGGCGTGAAATGCGGCCGTAGAGGTTCCCATCTCGTTGCTCCTGCGAAGACTTGGCGATGCACCCAGTCTAGGCCGCCGCTGCGGCCCTTCCAAGCGCCGGCGGCTGACCATGTCGTTCAGAATGATGAACAATCGTGACCCAGAAATTGGAACCAATCATGGTGGGCGAGCGCATCGAGAGCCTGTGGGGCCATGTCCATGCCTTGGGCGAGTTGGCCGCGCAAGGCAGTTACACCGCGGCCGCACGCCGCTTGGGCATCTCCAAGGCGGCGATGAGCCAGCGCATCGTCGAACTCGAGCGCGCCGCCGGCGTGCCGTTGGTGCAGCGCACCACCCGTTCGGTGCGGCTGACCGAGGCAGGCCAACAGCTGGTGGACGCCACGCGCGAGGCCTATGCGCAGATCGAGCGCGGTTTCGCCCAGGTGCGCGACCTGGCCGCCCAGCCGCGCGGCCTGGTGCGCCTGAGTGCGCCGGTGGCGCTGGGGCGGCAGCAGATCGTGCCGCGGCTGCCGGAGTTCTTGCGCCGTCATCCGCAGGTGCGCATCGAGATGGATCTTTCCGACCGCCTGGTCTCCTTGGCCCAGGAGGGCTTCGACCTGGCGGTGCGCCACACCGCTGCCCCCCCCGGACACCCATGTGGCCTGGACCCTGTGCGAGACCCGCTCCTGGCTGGTGGCCAGCCGGGCCTACCTGCGCCGACGTGGTGTGCCCGAGCATCCTCAGGAGCTGGTGGCGCACGACTGCCTGAGCTATCCGCGGCCCGGCGAGAGCGCGACCTGGTCCTTCGAGTCGGCCCAAGGCCAGCGCGTCACCGTGCCCGTGCGTGGGCCCTTTGCGGCCAACAACAGCGAGGTGTTGCGCGAGGCGGTGCTCGGCGGGCTGGGCTTGGCGGTGCTGCCAGACTTCAGCGCCCAGGCCGCGCTGCAAGCCGGCCGCTTGGTGGCGGTGTTGCCGCGCTGGCGGCCGGTGGGCGCTTTCGGTGAGCGCATCTATGCGATCCGCCCGTACAGCCCGGTGGTGCCGCGCGCGGTGCAGGCCCTGGTGGCCTACTTGCGCGAAACCTTGGCCGCAGGCTTTTGCCCCTGAGGGCCGCACGGCTCGTGCACCGCCACGCTTTGCGGGGCCCTGCGGTGAGAAAAAATCGCCCACCGCGAAGGTGGGCGAGAAAGTCCTAAAAAGGACGTCGTTGGGAGACTGTGATCGTGGTGTGATCATGGGCCTATCGCGCGATGCCTGGCGCGGCATCGGTGCAAGCCCGGCGACTGTCGAGTCCGCCCCGTGTGACAGCACGATTCCACTGTAGCCTGCCCGCTGTGCAGAACCCATCCCTCTGAAAGGGGATGCCTGCGAACGTGCGGCATCGCCTGGGGTCCGAGACAGCCTGCGTATGATCTTGACGCACATCAAGCCCGGCCCCTCGCGGTGATGACAAGCTGTGGGCCATGCCCCCTTTCAGGAGCGTTTCCATGAAGATCCTCGTCGCCGTCGATGGCAGCGTCTACACCAAGCGCATGTTGGGTTATCTGGCAGCCCATGATGAACTGTTCGGCAGTGCGCATGACTACACCGTGCTGACGGCCGTGCCGGCCGTGCCGCCGCGGGCGGCGGCCGTGATCGACAAGGAAACGCTGGCCGAGTACTACGCCGACGAGGCCGAAAAGGTGCTCAAGCCCGTGCGCACCTTCTTCGACAAGCAAGGGTTGAAGTGCAAGACGGCGCACAAAGTCGGCCACCCCGGGGAGATCATTGCCAAGGCGGCAGCCAGCGGCAAGTTCGACCTGGTGGTCATGGGCTCGCATGGCCACAGCGCCTTGGGCAATCTGGTCATGGGGTCGGTGGCGACCCATGTGATCGCCCATTGCAAGACGCCGGTCTTGCTGGTGCGCTGAACGGGCTCAGCGTGGCGGCCCGCGCAGGCCGTCGAAGCAGGTCGACAGCAAGGTGTCGATGATCTGTGCATCGCTGTACTGCCCGCCGGCCTTCAGAAAGCTCAGCACCGGATCGCAGGCCCGGGCGTACAGGGTGTAGAGCACCACTTCCGGCGGCAGGGCCGGGTTGATCTGCCCGCCGGCTTGGGCCGCGACGATCCAGGCGCCCAGCCGCTCACTCAGCGCCATCAGCCGGTCCATGTACTGCCGGTTGGCGATCAGCGCCTGGCGCAGACTGGAGTTCTGCGAGGGCAGGGAAGGCATCTCGCCGGCGAGCTGAACCTCCATCGTCCAGCGTGCGGTGGCGCGCAGCTTGTCGATCGGCGCCAAATGCGCGTCGGCCTCCAGCGTCGCGGTGAAGTCCAGCGCCCGCTGCAGCACGCGGATCATGGCCGCGGCGGCCAGCTCTTCCTTGGACGTGAAGTGCTTGTACAGGCTCGCCTTGGCGATGCCCACATCGGCGGCCACCTCGTCCACGGTCATCATCTCGAAGCCTTTTTCGGCCAGCAGCCGGTTGACCGACGAGACGATGGCGTCTTCGCGGGCGCGAAGCACCTGTTCCTTGAACGACATGCGGGCCATGGGCTGCATTGTAGACCCGCCGTCAGCAAAGCATACGAATCCGTCGAAGCGCAACCATCGGGTCACACAAAATACCAATCGGTTGAAAATGGAACTGATGGGTAATTTTGCTCGGCGGGTCCCGAAGC
The DNA here is from genome assembly GCF_000381125.1 of Caldimonas manganoxidans ATCC BAA-369. Classification (GTDB taxonomy): domain Bacteria; phylum Pseudomonadota; class Gammaproteobacteria; order Burkholderiales; family Burkholderiaceae_C; genus Caldimonas; species Caldimonas manganoxidans. The sequence goes on along the minus strand of NZ_KB905951.1, from coordinate 11,064 downwards.
GGTCCCTGGACGACTTCGGATCCGGCGGGAGAGGCTTTGGGGGACACCGATACAGGGTCAGGCGTATGGCCATGAAGAAATGGTCGACGGCCACCGCGTTGGGCTTTGGACAGCTCGCACCGGCTTGGGACCTGATCGACACGGAGCCGCGGCCCAGCTCAGCGTCTGGATCCCTCAGCGCGGGATCCACCACCGCGCAGCGCGCCACCGCGGCCCGTGGCGCCGTGGGCCGTGAGCCCTTCAAACGTCGTCCTGGCCGAAGCGGTCTTCGTGCGGGGCGTGCGCGTCTCGGGCGCTGCGGTCATGGTGGGGCGGGGCGGGCACCTCGCCGCCCAGGCGGGCTTCCAAGCCGAGCTCGGTGCCCAGATCGGCCGGGTCGGGTTCATAGGCGGGCGCCGCTGGCGCGGGCGCACGGTTCCAGGGGGGCAATGCAAAGCGGGCCATGGTGCACCTTCCGTGGGGGGCACGGCCTGGGGGGGCGGTGCCTTGTCTCATCTCATGTGTCGGCAGTGTGCGCCCGGCCTGAAGGGGGCGATATCCCGAATTGGAGGGGGATGTGGCGACATTTGCACAGCCCGGCCCCCTCGACTGCGGGGCGGGCGCAGCCTGTGGGGCGCTGCGTTCAGCGACGGGCCAGCGCGGCCGCGTGCTCGGCCTGCACGCCGGCGCGTCCCGCGGCGACGACATAGACCGCCTGCGTGGCCAGCCGGGCGTCGGCGAGCACGGGGTGCGCGGTGGCGCGGAATTCGGCGCGCGCATGGCGGGCGTCCAGGCTCAGCAGCACATAGCCTCGTTCGTCCGAACGCGCATGCTGCAGGTCCGGGTTGCTCGATCGCACCAGCCCCATGGCGTAGTCCGGCAGCCCCGCGCTGGTGATCGAGCTGGTGACGAACTCGCTGGCCACCACTGGCGAGCGCGCATCGTTGGGGACCACGCGCAGGTCGGCGGCGACATGGCGGTGTACGTCGCCGCCCAAGACCACCACATCGCGCACCCGGGCTTGCGCGATGCCCCTCAGCAGGCGCTCGCGGGCGGCGGGGTAGCCGTCCCAGCCATCGGTGTAGAGACGGCGTCCCCACGGAGTGTCCACGCCCCACGGGCTCATTTGGGTGGACTGGCCCAGCAGCTTCCACTGTCGGGGGCAGGTGCTCAGGCCGTCGTGCAGCCAGCGTTCCTGATCGCCGCCCAGCATGCTGCGCTGCGCGTCCCCCAGCAGCGCACAGGGCGCGGCCAAGCGTCCGCCCAAGGGGCGCTGTGCAGTGGCGCAGGCTTGGGGCGAGCGATACTGCCGAGCATCGAGGGTCCACAGCTCGGCCAGCCGGCCCCAGGGGTAGCGATCGTGGATGCGCATGTGCGGGCCTTGCGGGGCCATCCATGGGGCCAGCGGCAGGTGTTCGAAGTAAGCCTGATAGGCGGCCGCACGCACGGCGAGAAAGGCTTGCGGGTCGGGCAGCAAGGGGCTGCGATCGCCGGCATAGTCGTTTTCGACCTCGTGGTCGTCCCAGGTCAGCACCCAGGGATGGGCAGCATGGGCGGCACGCAGATCGGGGTCGAGCTTGTACCAGGCATGCTGGCGCCGAAAATCGGCCAAGGTGATCGGCCGCGGCCCATGGCGGCGCAGGCGCCGCTGCGGATGGCTGGTTTCGTACAGATAGTCCCCGACGAACAGCACGAAGTCCAGGTCTTGCCGCGCGATCTCGCGGTGCACGGTGAAGTAGCCTTGCTCGTAATGCTGGCAGGACGCCAGCGCCACACGCAGCAGGCCGACTTCGGCGTCCTCGGCCGGCGCCGTGCGGGTGCGGCCCACCGGGCTGCTGGCGCCTGCGCAGTGAAAGCGGTAGTGGTAAGTGCGCCCGCTGGGCAGCCCCTTCACTTCCACATGCACGGCATGGGCCCGTTGCGGGCCGGTCCAGACCTCGCCACGCTGACGCACCTTGCGGAAGTGCTCGTCGTCGGCCACTTCCCACTGCAGCTTCATGGCCACGGGGGGCAGGCCACCGTCAGGCTCCAAAGGGCGTGGTGCCAGCCGGGTCCACAGCACCACGCCCTCGGGCCGCGGCATGCCACTGGCCACGCCCAGCGTGAAAGGATCGTCGGTGATGCGAGCGCCGTCGGGCTGGGCTGCCACCGGGGCGGCCAGGCGGGCCAGCGCCACGGCCGCGGCCGTGCGCGAGAGCTGGGTCAGGAAGGCGCGACGGTCGGGCAGGGCAGGCATCGTGGGCAGAATGGTCGCGGAGTCGAATGAGTGGAATGAGTGCAGCGGCTCAAGCCACGGGCTCCAAGGCGTGTCGTGCTCCGGCCGCCAAAGCCAGGCCGACGCGATCGAGCAAACTGGCCCGGGCCTGCGGGCCAGGATCATCGCCCAGCTTCCATTGGTGCCAGTGCAAAGCCACCGGCAAACGCACCTCGGGGTGCAAGACTTGCAACTCGCCGCGTTCGACATGGGGGCGCACCTGGAGTTCCGGGGCCACGCCCACGCCCCAGCCCATCACGGCTGCGCGCACATAGGCGTCCGACGAGGGCACGAAGCGTTCGCGCAGGCGGGGTTGTCGCACCCCGAACGCGCGGCTGACCCATTGCGCCTGCATGTCGTCCTTGCGGTTGAAGACGAGGAAGGGCACCTGCGAGAAGTTGCGCCGGTGCAAGCCCTGGGGCAGCTCGCGCGCGACGAAGGCCGGACTGGCCACGGCCACATAAGGCATCACGCCCAGCGGGGTGACGCGGCAGCCCCGCAGGGCTTGGCGCACCGTGCTCACGCAGCCCAACACGGCCCCTTGGCGCAACCAGTCGTGGGTGAAATCCTGGTCGTCCACCACCAGTTCCAGGAAGACGCCGGCTTGCACCAGCGCATCCAAGGCCGGCAGCACCCAAGTGGCCAGGCTGTCGGCATTGACGGCGATCGGCAGCCGATCGTCCGCTCGGCCGGCGGCCTCCAGTTCGCGGGCCACGTCGGCGCGCAGCGCTTGCCACTGACGCGCAAAGCGCAGCAACACCTTGCCGGCCTCGGTCAGTCGCAGCGGACGCGAGCGCACCACCACCGGCTGGCCCAGGCGGGCCTCCAGCGCCCGCAAGCGCTGCGAGACGGCCGACTGCGTGAGGCTCAGCCGCGCCGCGGCGCGCTCGAAGCTGCCTTCGTCCACCAGCGCAGCCAAACATTCCAAGGCGGCAGGGTCCAGATCGTTCATAAGTGGTTCTAATGTAATCGGAACTTTATTCATCTTGCTTCACTGAAGCGCGCCGCCTGCCGACAATGGCCGGATGGTGGCCCCCGATCCGACCCACGCCGTTGTCGTGTTGAACTCGCCTGCCGTGGTGGCAGCCGGGTTGCAAGGCTGGGTTGCGATGGCCGGCTTGATCGTGGCCATCGGCGCGCAAAACGCCTTGGTCTTGCGCCAAGGCTTGGCGCGCCGGCACGTGGGCGCCGTGGTGGCCCTGTGCATCGTGTCGGATTGGATGTTGACCACGCTGGGCGTGATGGGCTTGGGCCGTTGGCTGGCCACCTCGCCGACCTGGTTGGCCGCCATGCGCTACGGCGGGGCGGCTTTCCTGATCGCCTACGGGGCGTTGGCAGCGCGGCGCGCTTGGTCAGGCGCTACGGCCGGCTTGGTGGCCCAAGGGGCCGACCGCGGCCTGGCGCCCACGCTGGCGACGGCGCTGGCGCTGACCTATCTGAACCCCCATGTCTACCTGGACACGGTGGTGCTGATGGGGGCGCTGGGCGCGCAGCATCCGCCGGCGGCGCGCTGGGCCTTCGTGGCCGGCGCGGGGGCGGCCTCGGCCGCGTGGTTTGGCCTGCTGGGCTACGGGGCGCGCCTGGCCTCGGGCTGGCTGCGCCGCCCCGAGGTGTGGCGGGCCTTGGATGTGGCCATCGCCGCGGTGATGTTTTGGATTGCGGCGCAACTGCTGCTGCAACCCCTAGGGGGCTCGGGGGTCTGACCCCCGGGAGGCCCCGTTCCTTCGAAGGAGTCGATCATGCGAGTCATCGTCCTAGGCGCCGGCATCGTCGGCATCAGCACGGCCTGGTACCTGCTGGAGGAGGGGCACGAGGTCACCGTGGTCGACCGTCAGCCCGATGCCGCGCTGGAGACCAGTTTTGCCAATGGCGCCCAGATCTCGGTGAGTTTTTGCGAACCCTGGGCCAGCGCCGGCGCGCCGCTGAAAGTCTTGAAATGGCTGGCCCGCGACGACTCGCCGCTGTTGTTCCGCCCCCGGCTGGACCCGCAGCAGTGGCTGTGGGGCTTGCGCTTCCTCGCCCAGTGCCATGATGCGGCCTTCGAGCGCAATGTGCGCCAGCTCGTGGCCTTGGGCCGCTATAGCCATGAGTCGCTGCAGGAGTTGGTGCAGCGCACCGGCATCGAGTACCAGCGTCTGCAACGCGGCATCTTGCATTTCTTCTCCACGCCCAAGGACTTCGAGGAAGGCGCCGCCGCCGCCGAGCTGATGCGCAAGTACGGCGTGGACCGCCGCGTGCTCAGCCGGGAAGACGTGCTCAAGGTGGAGCCCGCGCTGGCGGCGTTCGGTTCGCACATTGCGGGCGGCACCTACACGCCCACCGACGAGTCGGGCGATGCCCGCGTCTTCACCCAGCAGTTGGCGCGCCGGTGTGCGCAGCGCGGCGCTCGTTTTCTGTACGAGCATGACATCCTCGGCATCGAGGCCGGTGGGGGCGAGGTGCTCGGCGTGCGCGTGGCCGAGCGCCGCAGCGGTCGGCCGCACACCCTGGTGGCCGATGCCTATGTGGCTGCCTTGGGCTCGTACACCGCGCCATTGCTGCGCCCGCTGGGCGTCGGGCTGGCCATTTACCCGGCCAAGGGCTATTCGGCCACCTTGCGGCTGAAGCATCCCGAACGCGCCAGCGTCGTGAGCCTGCTGGACGACAGCCGCAAGATCGCCATTTCCCGCCTGGGCGAGTTCGTGCGCATTGCGGGCACGGCCGAGCTGGCCGGCTACGACACCGGCCTGGACACGCCCACGGCGCGGGTGCGTTGTCAGGCCTTGCTTGCGCGCTACGAGCAGCTCTTCCCCGGCGTGGCCGACCTGTCCGAGCCCCACTTCTGGGCCGGCCTGCGTCCCAGCACGCCCTCGAACATCCCCTACATCGGCCGCACGCGGGTGGGCCGCCTGTGGGTGAATGCCGGCCACGGCACGCTGGGCTGGACGCACGGCGCCGGCTCGGGGCGCGCCTTGGCCGCGCTGATGAGCGGCCAGCGGCCGGCGCTGGACTTCGGCTTCTACGGGTTCCCGACGGCCGCGGCGTCGGCCCGCCCTTGGCGCCGCGCCGCGGCCTGATCACCCCCGAGACGCCTGGCGGCGCTGGTGCGCCTGACCGGCCGCCACGATGTGCTCGCGCATCCAGACATGGGCCGGATGCCGGTCGTGCCGTTGGTGCCACAGCACCTCCACATGCACGCCTTGCAGGGCCAGCGGGATGGGCTGGATGGCCAACTCGTCCTCGAAACCGGTGGCCGATAAAAACTCGTAGGGCAAGACGGTCAACAGGTCCGACCCGGTCACCACGCGCCCGGCGGTGAAAAACTGGTTGACCGTGAGCACCACCCGCCGGCTGCGGCCCAGCGCGGCCAAGGCTTCGTCCACGAAGCCATGCGGGCGCCCGGAAAAGCTCACCAACAAATGGTGGGCCTCACAGAACCGATCGAGCGTGAGTTCGCCTTGCGCCAGGGGGTGGCCTTTGCGCATCACGCACACGTAGTGCCCATCGTACAGCCGCTGGTGGTGAATGGTGGCTTGAGCGCCCTCGGCCTCCAGCGCCGCCACGGCCTGCGGGAAGTAGCCAATCGCGAAATCGGCCTCACCGCGCTCCAGCCAGGGACGCGGGTCGCGGGTGGTCAGCGGGACGACCCGCACGTTGGTGAGGGCTTGGGCGGATTCGATGGCCTGCACCAGCGCCGGCAGCAAGGTGGCCGCGGTGGCGTCGGCCATGGCCAGGCGGAAGCTCGCCTCCTGGGTGCGCGGGTCGAAGTGGCGCGGCTCGATGGCCTCGCGCAGACGCTCCAGCGCGGCTCTGACCTCCGGCCACAAGGCCTCGGCCTTGGGCGTGGGCTTCACGCCGAAGGCCGTGCGGGTGAACAGCTCATCGCCCAAGGCCTCACGCAGCCGACGCAAGGCATTGCTGACCGCCGGTTGGGTCATGGCCAGACGCTGCGCGGCCCGTGTCAGGTTTTGTTCGGCCATCACCTGGTCGAACACCCGCAGCAAATTGAGGTCCAGGGTGCGGAAGCTCATGCGGCGATCATGACATAAATAATGTGAATATCAGTGATTTCAACAATCCATTGGCAACATACCTAGGGTTTACCCTAGACTTCCTTCCGTCACGTCGCATCAGGCGTGTACGGAAAGGAGATCACCATGTCTGCCACGACCATCAAGCTCCCGTCGGCCCCGGTCAAGACCGCTCCTCCGCGCGGTGCGTCTTGGGCAGCTCGTCTCTTCGCGGGCCTGCTGCAGGGCTTGCGCACCGTGGGTCGCCACCTCATCGAGCAGCGTCAGCGCTGGGCACAGGCGCGCGCCATCCAGGAGATGCTGCGTCTGGCCGACAGCTACAGCGTCTCGCAGCCGGGCTTTGCCGCCGAACTGCGCGCCGCGGCCGCGCGTTTGCAGTCCGAAGACGACGAGTCCGCGCGGGCATGAGCGCTGCGGCCTTCGCCATCGGCGTGGGCGCATGAAAAAAGCCGCCCTCGGGCGGCTTTTTGCTTGGAAGGCAAGGCTTGCTCAGGCAGCCAGACGCTGCGCCAAGCGCTCCTTGGTGTCGATCAGTTCACGGGGCAGGCCGTGCGCGAGTTGCTGGAACAGCTCTTCATGCAGTTTCAGCTCCTCTTGCCAGGCTTGCAGGTCCAGACTGGTGACCTGGGCATATTGCTCACGGCTGAACTCCAGCCCCGCCCAGTGCAGATCGCCGTAGCGAGGCGTGACCCCGAAGACATGCTCCTGGCCTTGGCCGTGGCCTTCGATGCGGTCGATCATCCACTTCAGCACGCGCATGTTTTCGCCGAAGCCCGGCCACACGAAGCGGCCGGCTTCGTCTTTGCGGAACCAGTTGACGGTGTAGATCTTCGGCAGGCGGGCGCCGCTGCGTTGGAGCTGTTCGCCCAGGTCGAGCCAGTGCCGGAAGTACTCGGCCATGTTGTAGCCGGCAAAGGGCAGCATCGCGAAGGGGTCGCGGCGCACCACGCCTTGTTGGCCGACGGCCGCGGCGGTGGTTTCCGAGCCCATGGTGGCGGCCATGTAGACGCCTTCGACCCAGTTGCGCGCCTCGGTCACCAGCGGCACGGTGGTGCTGCGGCGGCCGCCGAAGATGAAGGCATCGATGGGCACGCCGGCGGGGTCGTCCCAGGCCGGGTCGAGGGCCGGGTTGTTGGTGGCTGCCACGGTGAAGCGGGCATTGGGGTGGGCGGCTTTGCGGCCGGTCTCCTTGGCGATTTGCGGCGTCCAGTCCTGGCCTTGCCAGTCCAGCGCGTGCTCAGGCGCCGGGCCCATGCCTTCCCACCACACGTCACCGTCGTCGGTGAGCGCCACGTTGGTGAAGATCACGTTCTCGCGCAGCGAGGCCATGCAGTTCGGGTTGGTCTGCTCGTTCGTGCCCGGGGCCACGCCGAAGTAGCCGGCTTCGGGGTTGATCGCATACAGGCGGCCGTCGGGGCCGGGCTTGATCCAGGCGATGTCGTCGCCGATGGTCGTGACCTTCCAACCCTCGAAGCCCTTGGGCGGGATCAGCATCGCGAAATTGGTCTTGCCGCAGGCGCTCGGGAAGGCCGCGGCAATGTGGTACTTCTTGCCCTGCGGGTTGGTCACGCCCAGGATGAGCATGTGCTCGGCCAGCCAGCCTTGCGCACGGCCCATCGTGGAGGCAATACGCAGCGCAAAGCATTTCTTGCCCAGCAAGGCGTTGCCGCCGTAGCCTGAGCCGTAGCTCCAAATCTCGCGGGTTTCCGGATAGTGGACGATGTATTTGGTGGTCGGGTTGCACGGCCAGGCCACGTCCTTCTGGCCGGGCGCCAGCGGCGCGCCCACGCTGTGCACGCAAGGCACGAAGTCGCCATCGGTGCCCAGCACGTCGAAGACGGCCCGACCCATGCGGGTCATCAGGCGCATGTTCACCGCCACATAGGGGCTGTCCGACAGCTCGATGCCGATGTGGGCGATCGGCGAGCCCAGCGGGCCCATCGAGAACGGCACCACGTACATCGTGCGCCCGCGCATGCAGCCTTTGAACAAGGCGTTGGGCCCCGTCTGCAAGATGGCACGCATCTCCTCGGGCGCCACCCAGTTGTTCGTCGGACCGGCGTCTTCCTTGCGGCGGCTGCAGATGAAGGTGCGGTCTTCCACCCGTGCCACGTCGCTGGGGTCACTCCAGGCCAGATAGCTGCCCGGCCGTTTGGCCGGATTGAGCCGCCGGAAGGTGCCCGATTGCACCAATTGCTCGCACAGCTGGTCGTATTCGGCCTGGCTGCCATCGCACCAGTGGATGGCCGCCGGCTCGGTCAGCGCAGCCATCTCAGCCACCCAGGCCAAGACCTTGGCGTTTTTGACATAAGCCGGCGCCTGCAAGCGCAGGCCCTGCATGACGGGTTGGTTCATGGTCGCTCCAAACTCAAAAAGCCCACAACGGAATTTGGACAACCTCGAACGGGAACCCGCCGTAAAAACACGGGCACGGGGAGGCAGGCACGGGGGCCGGCGCTCGGGGTTCGCCAAATGCCGCAGGGTGACGCCTCGATCTCTGGCGCACCGCAGGGCTTGCCGTGGCCCGGTTGGGGGGCGTCCGGCAAGGCGGTTTGCTCAGTGTAATCCGGTGGTAACTCCGGGGCGACCTGGGGTTATGCAATTTCGGTATGGGAACATGCCGGGCGCATCGGTCGGTGTGCGAAAGCAGGTCGGCGGTGGTCCATTCAGCACATTCAGTAAGATGCAGGGGCGTCCCGATCCGTGCCGTGCGCCCATGGTCTGCGCTTCCTGTTCGCGTCGCCGTCTGCTGCATGCCGCCAGTGCGATGTCGCTGGCGGCCTGGTTGGGGCCGACCCAGGCCCAGCAGCGGCGCCCCCAAACGCAGGCCTTGCTGGTGGGGGTGGCCACCGCATTGCATGACAGCGGCTTTGCGCTGCACATTCGCCGCGCCATGGCCCGCGACACCGGCCTGGCCGTGGACACCATCCCCGGCCCCAGCGAGCGCATGCTGGCCTGGCTGGAACAAGGAGAAATCGACGTGGCCATCACCCATGCGCCGCAGGCCGAGGAGGCCTTGCTGAAGCAGGGCCTGGTGCACGATCGGCGTTTCGTGGCATCCAATCGGTTCGTGCTGGCCGGGCCGATGCAGCCCCAGGCTGCACCGGCCCAGGGGCGCAAGGCCCTGCCCTCGCGCGACCCACTGGGTCTGGCCGGCAGCACCGACGTGGCCGCGGCCTTGGCGCGGCTGGCCGAGGCCGGCGCGCAGGGGCAGGCGCTGTTCGTGGCGCCGGCCGAGCGTACCGGTGCGCGGGCCAAGGAGCGCCAGCTGTGGCAGGCCGCCGGCCTGGAGCCCCAGGGGCCCTGGTATCAACAGGCCGTCGGCGGCATGGGCGAGACGCTCGCCCAGGCCAATGAACGGGGAGCCTATGTGCTGGTGGAGCGCGGCGTTTGGCTGGCCTCGCGCCAGCGCGAGCGGCTGGGCGTCGTCATCGACGGTGACGTGCGCCTGATCGACCTGTACCACGCGATGCGCTCGTTTCGCGTGAACCATCCGGCCGGCAAGCTCTTCCTCGACTGGCTGACCGGGCCCATCGGGCGGCGGGCCGTGGCCTCGGCGCCCGGGGGCTATCAGGCCGTGCGGCCAGGCCGCTGAGGTGCGGATGCCGCGGTCTGGTCGAGTGTTGTCGGTCCAGGTGGGGGTGGCGCAGCCGCTGCACATCCAGGGCCGCGAGGTGCTCAGCGCCTACGCCAAACGGCCGGTCCAGGCGCCGGTGGCGGTGCGGCGCCTGGGGCTGCAAGGCGACGAGCAGGCCGACCCCAGTGTGCATGGCGGGTTGTCCAAGGCGGTGTACGCCTATCCTGTCGAACACTATGCGTTCTGGCGCACGGTGCGCGCCCAGGCCCGTGTGGCGGCCTGGGACGCCGAGCTGCCCTTCGGCCCCCTGGGCGAGAACCTCACGCTCAGCGGTCTGACCGAAACCGAGGCCTGGATCGGTGACGTGCTGCGTTTTCCACACTGCGCGCTGGCCATCAGCGAGCCCCGTTACCCGTGTTTCAAGTTCGAGCATGCGATGGGCTTTCGCCAGTCGGCGCGGCTGATGGTCCAGTCGGGTTACTGCGGCTTTTATCTCGCCGTGCGCGAGGAAGGACACGTGAGCCCCGGCGACCCCTTCGAGCTGGTGCCCGGCCCGCGCGAGGTGAGCATCGCCGAACTCTTCGCCGCCCGGGTGCGGCGCTGAGTCATCAGCCCTCTTGCCGCTCGTCCCACTGCCAAATGACCCGTCCCCAGTCGGTGGCGAAATCCGGCATCACCTCGCCCGCCTGGAAGTGACGGCGGCTGTGGGCCTTGGCGGGGGTGAACCACCAGCCCGTGCGCGGGCAGGGCTGGCCGGCGGGGGTTGAAGGCGGGCGTTCATTGGCCGCCGGTTCCACCGGGGCCATGTACTGCGCTTCTTCCTCGGGGATCGTGCCGTCGAGGTAGCGCTCGTCCTTCCAGATGAGCCGCCACGTCACCGGCCAGGGCTTGTCTCGTTCCTCATCCCGATAGGTGGGCGCCACCGTGTGCGCCACCAGGTAGTTCATACAGCCGATGTGCCGGCGGCGAACCAGGGGCTGGGGGGCGGGTTCGAACAGGCTGGGGCGCATGCCCAGGGCCGCCTGCATGCGCGCCCACAGTCCGGGGTCGGGCTGCACGGGTTCGCCCCATTCGGGCTCATAGATGCCATCGACGGGCACCTCCTCGCCGGTGTTCACGGTGAGGTCCGTGGGAGCGGGCACTTCGGGCAACTGAGCAGGGAAGTTCAGGTGCTTGGGGTCGTTCATCGGCAACTGGTACACCGGGTGGAAGGTGGCCAGCGCATTCCAGGGTGACCCGGGCGC
>NZ_KB905950.1 GCF_000381125.1 Caldimonas manganoxidans ATCC BAA-369 | reverse complement strand
AGCCGGCCATCGGGCATGCCAAGCACGATCACGGCATGAAGCGCTGCTGGCTCAAGGGCGCTGAGGGCGACGCGCTGCATGCGGTGTTGTGCGCAGCCGGCTTCAACATCCGTTGGCTGCTGCGTGCCATCGCCCGGCGGGGCATTGCTCCAGCCTTTTTGCGCTCGCTCTGGCTGCTGTCAGCGCTCGCCGCGTTCGCGAGTCGACTCGCTACTCTTGCACCTCCGGCGCTTCTCGTCGGCACCGCGAGATGAATTTTGCAGGGCCGACCAATTGGCGGGCACGGAGACCGAGAAACCGGCCGACGCGGGGCGACTCGGGAGAGTTCACCAAGAGACGCACGCGCATGTCATGCCCACGAAAGACAGCCTGCGCGTGTGACGTGCTCCTGCGAAGCCGTTGCGTGGTGTGGCGCAACCCGGGAATGAAAACGCCCAACCGAGGGCGGTTGGGCGTGGAATGGTGGTGGTGGAGTTTCCCACCATAGGAAACCCGTCTGCCAGACGGGAGAGGCCGCCGTAGGAGTGATTCTTCACTGTGAGCGCATCCGAGGATGAGCCGGACGCCCTCGCGCACTTCCTCGCAAGTTCAGACGGGAGACACCGTTTTCGTGTCGACCAACGCCTGCAAGTGTTCGTGCAGTAACCTCGGGATTTGCCCGCCCGTAAGGAGTACGCCAGCCTCCATGTTTCGGTCCATGGCATGACCGGTCAGATTGGCGCTGGTGATGAAGCAGACGGCGCCGTCGGCGACGGCGACCTTGGCGTGGACCCGCCCATCCGCGAACGGGGCTGCTCGCTCACGCCAGGCGTAGAGTTTCGCGGAGGGAACCAGTGCCCTCATCTTGCCGATCACGTCGAAGGTGATGCTGCCCCCGTGATCCTGTGACGACTCGAGGAGCATCGAGACGTTGACCCCCCGTGAGATGGCGTCGTTCAACGCCTTCACGATGGTCGAGACGTCGTAGGCCACGAAACTGGTGACGAACAAGGTTTGCCTGGCCGCACCGATGACCTGCAACAGCGCCTGTTCGGTTCGGCGCGCCGAGACGAAGGGCGTCGTCGGCCCCGTCCACACGAGCTCAATCGACTGCTGCTTCGACACGCTCTCGAATGCATGACCGGCGGCGAGGAGCATCGAAGCCAACTCGCCGGAACCGACCGACGTGCTCCGCCAAGCATCGACGAGACGATCGACGACGGCTTTGGCCGTAGCCGTGCCGACGACATCCGACAGGGCGGCGTTCGCCTTCGCGTCCTCGATCTTCCGAATCGCGCCCGCCAGCGCCCGCACTTTCTCCGGCGAAACGAGACAGACCACGGCTGTGACGGCTTCCAGGAGTCTCTCCATGTCACAGCTCGGCGAAGAACGCGGCGCTCCCTCGTTCGAGGGTCGGCACCAGCAAAGACCTGTCGAGGTAACGGTTGCCCCGCTCGCAGGAGGTCTCCGCGACCAGGCTGCACGCATGGCACGCGGCGGCGTGGAGCGAGCGATCCTTGCCTGGGTCGTGCTCCGAGCAGAGCGGGTCGGACGAGCAGACCTTCGCTCGGTTCAGGGCCTGCCGCAGCAGTCGGCCGAGGTTCTCGGGTTTGCCCAGGTCGACGAGGCCACCCAGCGTCCCGTCCGAATCGGCCGCCGCCGTGTAGATGAGGATGCCCGCACGTCGATTCTCGGCATCGGCGTAGATCCGTTCACGGATGCTCGCCGCGTTGTAGCCGCATTCGAGTGCCAGCTCGCGGATGAGCAAGTGTGACAGCGTGTGGAGCATGGCATAGCGGATACCCGGATAGCCCTCGTTCGGATCGAGGTGGCGCGAGTTCCGCCAACCCTGATGCCCGGCCATGAGCATCCGATCGACCTGCTGGACACCCGCGAGCGCCTCCCACGCCCGTAGTGCCTCCTCGCTGAACTGGATGAAGATGCCCTCGCCATGCACCTGATTCGCCGGCACCCAATCGGGCTTGTGGCGGGCGAGAGCCGCCATCCGAGGGCGCTCGTCCGGATCGCTCGACTCCTCGGGCGCTTCCACGCGGGTGAAGCCCAACAGGGCATTGACCTCTCGGAGCCTCTCCAGCAGCAACACTCTGCGGATGTACCTTTCGAATCCGGCCGGCGTGTCCACCTTCTTGCTCATGAAGTGTGGGTAGTCGGCCGGCGGATCGGCTGCCGTCAGGACGTCCCACTCCGGCCCTTTGATATCGGCCTCGCCGACGGTGTCCCGCCCGCCGCCGTGGCGATGCGCTTCGATCGCCGCCCAGATGGCGGAGGCCGAATACTTGTCGATGCCCGGTAGGACTCCGGTCTTCTTCAGCGTCTTCACCGTCACGGCGACGGCGGCCTCCGAGTCCAGATCGTCGAAGAACTCCCAGCCATCCTGGATCAGTTGGGCGAGCGGGTCTTTGGCCTGGGGGATGGCGAGTGCGGACAGGGTGATCGGAAACCAACCGTTCGTCGAGCCCAAGAGGATGGCCCGCGCCTCTTCGTCACAGTCGTCGTCGAAATGGTCCAGGTGGGGATGCCTGCCTCGGCAGCTCGGCAGGTTCTCCTTCCCTGCCTTGCCGAAGGCTTGCGCCATGCTGCGCGATGCCCCACAGGTATCGCACTTCACCCACAGGTTCTCGGTCTGCAACGAGGCGCCGCTCTCGAAGAAGCGCAGAGTCCCCCTGCAGGCGCCGTTGCCGCCGTGGACGAAGTAGTGCCAGGGAAAGTCGTCGAGATGGCCGTTGCGGCAGGCCAGCAGGAAACGCGCGGGAACCGCATCGGCGTCCTTCGCTGGCTGGTCGTCCTTGGAACCACGACAGCTCTTGTGGACGAAGCGGGTGCGCTCCGGACGGAAGCGGTGCTCCTTGATCTCGAACAGGCCGGCGTCAAAGGGTGACAGCAGACCGCACTTCACGCAGCGCATCCAGCGCGGGAACGGGCGCACGGGAACGCCGATGTTCGCCTCCGCCGACCACGGATCGACGAGCTCGCTCTTCTGGAACGGGGGCACGCGCAGGTTCTCCACCTGCGGTCCGAGGACCTTGCGGACGGCGGCGAGCAGGCGCGGCTCCTGGATCGGCTGGCAGCGGTCCTTCTCCCACTGGTCGATGCCCAGCGTCACCACCGACAGGTTCGGGAGGTCGATCAGCGCGCCTGGGCCATACGTCCACAGCAATTGGCTCGGCCGCACCTCGCCGACGGGGGTTCGATCGGTCATTTTCAGTCCTCGTCACTCGACACCGGGCGGGGCTTCCAGCCGTGACCGTCCGATAGGCGCCCCGTGTTCATGATCAGCCGCACGCCAGGCTCGACCTCGCGCATCGACATGGGGACCGTCCAGTTGTCCCACGCGTGGATGCCGGGCGACTTGATCAGCGCAACCATCGTCGCCGCACGTTCGCCGCGTTTCTCGTAGGCCAAGGTCCGTCCCGGGACACTCGCCTCCTTGGCCCACTCGTCGGCTCGTTCCTTCAGTTCACGTTCGGCCAGCGCCTCGATGGTGCGGTTCTCGCTGACGTTCCAGGCTCGGCCCACCAGCACGTCGATGGCCTCGAGGACCTCGGGCTTGTCGGACCGGTCGAGTACGGCCGCTCCCTCGTTCGGGCTGAAGTCGGCGTACTCCAGCCGCATCAGACTCAGCAACGCGCCGGTCAGCCCGCGATCCATGGCACGAGGCGAGAACGGTGTCACCGACTGCGCCTCCACGTGCTTGTAGAACGTCGCGTGGTAGTGCTCGAAGGTCTCGTAGTGCGAGAGGTCGCGCGGTCTTGCCCACGTGAGCACCGAGCAGACGAGCCCGGGGAAGGACCGGCCCACACGGCTGGTCGCCTGGATGTACTCGGCCGTGCCTTTCGGCTGTCCGTTTACCGCCATCAGGCCCAGCCGGTTCACGTCCACGCCGACCGACAGCATGTTGGTCGCCAGCACCACATCGATGGCGCGGGTGTCGCCCTCGTTCCATCTCGTCACGTATTTGTCCACACTCGGATCGAACGTGGCCTTGAACTTGACTTCCAGATCGTCGAGGTACTTCGGGATGTCCTGGCTGGAGACGCGCGACGTCAGCTCCCGGATGTTGCTGACGCTGCGCTGGGCGAGCGCGGGCCGCTCGACCATGCTCATCTGCACGCGGTACGAACGCGTCTGGACGTCGTCCTCGGCCAGCCGTCGCATCCCACCCAGCTCGCGCAGTGAATTGAAGTATCCGACCATCGTCATGTACGGGTCGGCGGCCTCACCGAAGCGCTCGAACAGGGCTTGTGCCGCGGTGAGGAAGGCGGTGTAGACGCGAATCAGCATCGCGGGACGCGAGCTGCCGGGCGAGCACACGCCGAGGTAGCGACGCCCAGGCCGCCGATCGATCGGACGCTGGACCGAGAAGTAGTTGTCCTCCACGTCCAGGCCATGCGGCGGGAACACCGACACGCGCCGCATGAACACGTTGTTCACCTGTTCCTTGGCTTTGCGGACCGTCGCCGTGGACGCGACGATCTTCGGCTTGATCGTCTTGCCGTCGAGCGTCCACCCGCACAGCTCGTCCACCGCCGATTCGTACAGGCCGACCATCGTGCCCAGCGGGCCGCTGATGAGGTGGAACTCGTCCTGGATGATCAGATCGGGCGGCCGGATGGGGCTGACGGACCTCACCGCCGCCGCGGGCAGGCCCTTGGATGCGCGGTGGCCGGTGTTGCACTCGCAGCCGGGCCAGAGCAGGCCATGGCGCTCGCATTCCTGGCTCACCCGGCCGAACAGCGTGCGCACCTGGCCACGCCACGCCATCATGGCGAATTTGTCCACGGTGGCGATCATCATCGTCGGCGGACGGTGGTAGATCTCCTCGTCCACCGTCAGCACCGGGATGCCGGGATGCGGGGATTTGCTCGACTTCCCTCTCGAGAACTCGCAACGGCCCTTCTTGTCGCCGCAGAAGACGAGCGTGCGCCCGCGATCCTTGTCGACGTCCACGTCGCGCCCCGGCGCGATGTCGGAGCCACACCACGGGCAACTAGTCAACTGTACGGGGGACGTGGCCCCGGCCTGGTGTCTGCCGGGATTGCGGATGTCCTCGATGGCCCGATGACTGTCCTCGGTCGTCCCCGGCGTCACCCTGTTGCCGACCCACAGGCCGATGGTGAATGGCTCGTGACCCAATGAGGTGTCGCCATCGGCCAGGGCCTCGCGACGCAGCATCTCCATCGCACAGATCAGCGCCGTGGCGCGCTGGAACTGCTGCAAGGTCAGTAGCCGCAGGGTGTAGCGCATGATCACGGCCAGCCCGCGCGAACCGTCGTAGCCGCCGAGCTTGCCCTGCAGCCTCCGGATCGCCATGGTGAACGCCGCCACGCCCAGATAGGCCTCGGTCTTACCACCACCGGTGGGGAACCACAGCAGGTCGGCGTGGGCCTCCATGGGCTGCACGCGATCCGCGTGCATGGGATCGGCCAACGAGGGGATCGACAGCAGCAGGAACGCCAACTGGAACGGACGCCAGGAAGGCCTCTCGCTCTTCTCCAGCTCGCCGAGATCGGGATCCTCTCCCCGACGCCGTTTCAGAGCATAGACGCTCCGCACGCGCTGTAATGCCATCGCTCGGTTGGCGAAGCGGAACGCGGTCAGCGCCTTTTCGTCGTTCTTCAGCGTGTCGATGCCTTGCTGCAGCCGCGCTCGGATCTCCTCGCACCGATCCAACGCCTGGGCGGCCTGCATGTCGTAGCCGACCACGTCCCGGCCGATGCGGCTGCGCTGCTCCGCGATCCACGCCCCGTAGTCGCGGGTCAGCGTGTTCAGCGCCTCGACCAACTCGGCCACGTCCAGGGTGGCGAGGCGCTGCATGTCGAGCAGGCCGCTCGCCACCATCTCTCTCATCGCTGGGCGGTCGGCGGGATCCAGACCCGGCGTCTCGGTCACCTGTACCTCGTACTGTGGCACGACGGTGGTGCGCACCTCGATGGCCCGCGTCGGGTCGTCCTCGGCCGTCTCCGCATGTACGGCCACGCCATGACCGACCGCGAACTCCACACGGTTGCGGTAGATCATCTCCAACGACTCGCGCTCGGGATCCATCCCGTCCGCGTCCAACACCGGGCGGCGGCGAAAGATGGCCTGGCCTGTGGTCGCGGGTTCCGCTCGCACGATCAGCTCGGGCTGGAACAGCCAGGCGGTATCACGGTTGGTGTCAGGCTCCTCCTGCGCGTTGACCAGGAACAGAGTCACCAAGCGATCACCCTTGGCGTTCCTGGCCCGGACGGAACCCTGGATCCGTACTGCCGGATGATTCGGGTCGGGCGCCTGGTGGGGGATCGCGCCTTCTGTGAGGGGTAGCACCAGCTTGCCGCCACAAGGAATGCGTTGCCAGACCTTGACCTTCTGCCCATTCGGGCGCGTCAGCTCGTGCTCGTCGTTGGGCACGCGCTCGTACCTCCCCCAACGTGCCTCGATTTCGATCCGCTCGACGTCGCCGTCGACACAAAAGGTCATGCCGAAGCTGCTGGGCACCAGCGACTGATTGCTGGCGGCGTCGATCTCATCGGAGGCATCCGACTCGGGTTCCACCCGTCCGGCCGCCGTCCCGAACTCAGCACCCGGTTCGTGCTGGCCAGGTACGATCGGGTCGCTGGGTTCCTCCACTTCTTCCTCCGCCAGCGGCCCCTCCAGACCCTCGATGCCACCTCGAGCCGCTTCGCGCGGAGCCAACTTCCCGACCAGGTAGCGATCGCGCACGCTCATGTCCACGATGCGCTCGTGCGGGCCGCCGGCAGGGCCGAGCAGGTCGTCCACCACGGCCAGTTGCAGCAGTTCGCGAACGTAGGCTCGGTCTTCGATCACCGGCACGGTCGCGACGGTGTGGCCGAACGCCTTGGACAAAGCCGAGACGAAGGTCTCCCACGAGATACGCCCGACGCTGCCAGAGGACGGGGGCGTCAGCGACAGGCTGGCCGCCGGTACCGACGCACCGGCGGCGCACACGCGGTCGAAGAAGATCGTGGTCGTCTCGAGGTCGGATCGGATGCGCAGCACACGCCCGGCACGCACCACTGCCCCGGCAGCGTCGAGTACCAGCACCCAGTCGTCCTCGGCGACGGCCTGGTACTGGGATCGGTCACCCTTCGACGCCAACGTGTAGGGCGCCAGCCTGCGACCGGTGCCGAGGCCGTGGTCGATGGCGATCCAGGCATTGGGACTGTTCGTCATACCCTTGACCCCCTCAGATCCTGTCCACGATCTTCTCGAGCTTGTCGAGCGCCTTGCTCTGCTCGATGTAGGCCGAATAGGCTTCTTGAGCTCCACGGATCAGGGTGTCGTAGTGGACGATGCGGCTACCCGGTGAGATCGAGGTCATTGACGACTTGAGACGATCCGGATTGGAGGCCTCCTCATCGACGGCTTTGCCAAGGACGAAGATCACCTCGATGTCGGGGCTCGTCTGGTTCTGCTCGCGCAGGATCTTCGTTAGCTTGTCGACGTAGGTCTGCCCCTGTTCGACCAGCTCGAGCAGCCCCATCTTGCGACCGGCCTTCTTCAGCTCGACGATGACGTGCTTGCCTGCATTGGTACGGTAGGCGATGTCGACCCGGCCCAGGCGCTCCTTCTCGGACAAGTCTTCGATGAGCACGCCCTCCGTCGTCAGGCGCGACTCCATGATCGGGCTGCCCGTCGCCCGCTCCCACGCCGGGTCCAGCAACCAGAGGTGATCGAAAAGGTACTTCTGGAGGACACGCTCTTTCGCATCCTCGTCGACGATGGTCTGGAAGTCCCGGATCGCATCCAGGCGGGATTTCACGATGTCCCTGTAGAGAGAGGCTTCGAGCGCATCCCTGTCCGCGAGCACGGCCAAGAGTCTTTCTGCGCTCTCGACGCTCGTCACGAACTCCTCGGTCGAGCCGCGAAGCTTCATCCGCTCGAATGCCAGGATGCCGTGCCGATACATGAGCTTGCGGTCCTCTTCGTCGTCCACCGGCAAGGCGCTCAACTTGGCAATCAACGTCTCCGCGCTCTTCTTGTAGCCATCGGGAAGCGTATCCAGCCATTCCGAAAGGGCCGGAGAGGTCTCCTTGGCCTTCTCGACCTCGTGCTTCTTGCGCCATTCCGTCCAGCGCTTCTCCACCTGGGTCAGCCGAGATCTGAGGAACGCGATGAGCTGCACGTATCGAGGATCGTCCTCCTGCACACGCTGACGGTCGCTGGTCGCGATGTCTGGTGCATCGTCTGCATCGAGGAAGTCCGCCTCGATCTGTCCAGTGAGGTATTTCGTATACAGCCGTCCATCGTTGAGCTTGTCCAGGATGTTCTCGTGGAACAAGCGACCACGAGCGAACACGACGATTCCGTTCAGGTTGCCTGCATCCTCGCTGTCGAGCTGCTTGGGAAGCCTGGCGGTGCCGATCCAGCCGCTGACCTTCCACTCCGGATCCCAACCATCGAATCGATTCGGTAGCGACTCTCGCTCCAGGAGCTGACTCGCTGGGGACAGATCGAGTGCGTCCTCACCGAACTGCCATAGGAATTGCACCATCGGCAGGTCGCCGCGATCCGACGGCGTTATCGGCTGATCGTCGAGCAGGATCTTGAACCCATGCACTTCCCCGATCACGAAGAAACGGCGAGCCAAACGTTTGCGCAGCGCCTGCGCTCCCCGCCCAAGGCGTTGACGCTTGATGTCCTTCAGGACGATACGAGTACCCTTGGCCAGTGTGATCGCATCGGGCGGGAGCGGCTCCGGACTGTAAAAGGGTTCCCGTCTCTGAACGGACTCGTGGATGCCGGCCACGCTCATGCGCAGACCATGAGCACAGCCATCCTTGGACGATTCGACTTCGATCACGTTGGCGATCGAAAACAGAGAGAGCTTGCCAAGTCCCTTGCGGCCCATGACGGGCCGCCCCTTGGCAGTGGTCTTCCCGTGCTGCGCATCTTCCTCACGCCGCCGATAGCCGACTCGAAGGTACTTGTCGTTCATGTCGTCGACCGACATGCCGATACCGTCATCGACGATCTCGATCCAATCTCCGCCCGGGTCGATCCTGATGTCGACCGTCTCAGCGTCTGCATCCCAGGCGTTCGCAACGGCCTCCGTCAGGACGGCCGCGATGTTGCTGTAGAGGTTGATTCCCAGGTGGTCGAGCACGTTCAAGTCGACCGTCATCTTGTAGGTATCTGCCACGTGCTCCCCCTAGTCTTCGAATGCGGTAAAGCCGTCAGGATCCTTGCCAGACTTGAGCATCTCGTGCTCCTTCAGATACTGCGTCACGGCCTCCCGCATGGCGTCGGAAACCTGCCCATCCTGCTGCAGACGACGAAGTCGTTCCGCAGTCGCCTCCGTATCGATGTAATCGCTCAACCAGCGCGGATCGAGACGAGGCCTGAGGCGAACCGCCCAATCGCCCATGGTCTGCGATTTCGTGTGCCGGAGAAACTTCGACAACAGGGCCAGGAGTCCTCCGTCGGACGTGGTGACTCGGTCACACCATGCCCGCACCTCGGCACCATCGGCCCAGCGCTTCCAGGTGGCCAGAAGCCTCGGCAACTCCGGGTGATCCAGGAACCCGGCCTCACCGGAGAGGGTCCGTACCCGACCCAGCCACACTCGCTTGAGCTTCGTGACTTCTTCGGCTGGCAACAGGGTGGTCTCGTTGGAGTCCTTCGCCTTCGTGGCTTCATCGTCCAGTGACCGCAGTAGCCACGCCTGGACCGCGACGGCTCGTCCCGCCTCGATGGCCGACGCCAGCACGGCGGCGCGACGGTCGCTCGGCAGCCGCTTCAACAGGTGATAGACCGGACGAGCCGCGCGCGAGACGTTGCCGAAGTCGAACATGCCCCGTTCGTCGTCAGGGTCGATCAACGCGTCGCCCACGTCGAAGAGCGCCTGAATGACCGTCGGGACATTCGCCTCCGGGATGTCCTTCTCGACATGGTCCATCAGGCGTTCGAGCAGGGCCCTCGCTTTCGAGAGGCCATCAAGGCGACGTTCCGACTTGGCCCGAACGAGCGCATTCCCGAAATCGGCAGGCGTACCGGCCAAACTCAAGAGGGCCGTCACTTCCTGCCGACTGACGGCGCCGGGAGGCACCGTCAGTCGGAAATAGATGGGAAAGACCTCCGGGTGGCAGGCACGCAGGTTCCTGCGCCATTCGATCAGCCAGTCTGGGCCATACCCCATCTGGCCGATCTTCGGGAAGATGCGCTCCAGAAGAGCTTGTGTACTCGCTCGTAGCGGCTCGGGTATCTCACTCGCCCATCGTTGGTGAAAGGCTTGGGCCGCGTCCCGGCCGCCCTCGTACCCGTCGTCGCGGCTGTGGCCGGAAAACCTATCGGGGTTCGCCCGGATGACGTCGTACAGATCGGGCAGGAAAACCCGAATCGCTTCGAGAGCGATGAAATCGACCGGATTGACTTCTCCGCGCACCGCCGGATAGGTGACCGACAGCGTGTTCGTGAAACGAACGACGTCACGCGGTACTTGGATCATCGGGTCGATGCCGTCGAAGAACACGTTCGTCCAGTAGGACCGATCGAACAGACCCTCTGGCGTGTCACCCAGCACCTGATCGAGTCGTTCGAACAGGGCCCTACGCAAAGCGACGCGATCGACGGGAGGCAGCTCGAACGGCACCTGGATGATTTTCTCCAGATAGCGTTCACCGGGCAGGCCGCCCTGCTGCTCGATGGCCTGTGCGGCGACTTCGCGGTCGAAGGCCAGCAGATAGACGACGTTCGGGAAATCCGCCAGCGCCTTGATGACCGTGAACAGCTGGCGCGTTTCTTCCGGCGTCAGTCGATCGATGTCGTCGATGACGACCAGGATGCGTTTTCCGGCTTCCTTCAGGACCCTGCAGATCTCCGCCTTGAGCGCCGGGACGTCTTTCGGCTTTCGCTTGGTCGCCATGCCGATGAGCTTCCCGAGCTTGGCTGCCGCGCCCCCCGCGACACCGGAGAGATCGATCAGGCCGCCGATGCCTTCGGCGAAGTCACCCAGCAGGTCGCCCAGCTTCTTGAACTTCTCGCTCTTGGCGGGTAGGACCGCCTGGAGTTGGCCGAGGAATGCACGGGCCAGGTTCTCCTGCCCCGAGAACCACCAGGGGTTGAAGGTCACGACGGCAGGCCGTTCGCCTTCAGGAAGCTGGTCGAGGTAGTGCCCCACGTAGCTCAGTACCGTGGACTTCCCGGAGCCCCAAGGGCCGTAGAGCGCGAGCACCAGTCCATCGCCACCCGGATAACGGCAGATGCTGTCGGCCAGGCTCTTGGCAAACGGTGCATGCCCGAAGAGATCGTCCTTCGGGTCGGTACTGGGCCGATCGGCCAAAAGTGCCGTCATGCCGATCCCTCCGCATCGTTGGTGGCTCGATACCGCGCCCCGCGCCGCTCTCCTTGACGTTCGATTCGGCCGCCGGCGAGCAGCTCGGCGATCGCGGCGTTCCACTGGCCGTCCGTGATGCCTGTGGCGGCGAGGATGTCGGATTTACCGTGCCAGCCGGGACGGGTCTTCAGGTGTTCGACGATGGCATGGGCGGGCCCAGCTCGGTAGCCGGCGCTCGGTTCGGCGGCTTTGAGGTAGCGGCCTTCGTTGGCTGGGGCGATATCGAATCCGAATGAGGCTTGCCGTACGGATGTAGTTTCGATGCGTAGGGTGCGTGGCCTGCGGGTGACAGTGTCGGTGGCTCTGCTGCCGTGCAAACCTCGAGCGACTTCCTCCTCGTACCGCTGACGGTTCAACTCCGACAGCCGTCGCAGCACTTCGACGCGCGCAGTCTCGGAAATGGTGAAGCGCACGCGGTCGTTCTCCGGCAGGTATGGCACTTCGTGGAACCCGTGTTCGAGGTCGAGGTCGTCCCAGCCATAGGTGCGTGCGACGGCAACGTCCATTTCACGTTGCAATGCGCGCAGCCCTTCGATGCGGGGATCGCGTTCGGTGTCGGTATGGAAGCGGTTGTATAGCTTGGTCAGGCCAATGCGCTCGGCCTGCATGACTTCAATGCGGCCTTGGTGGAGTCGATCTCCCAAGTCATCAAGCGGGTCGTTGTGTGTATCACTGAATCCGTCGGGGAAAGCAAACGGTTCGAGTGCATCCGTCTGGCTGTAACGCAAATCGCTCTTGAGACGTGATGCGTGCTGCCACGCGAAGACGGTATGGACGTTCGACTGCAACAGTGCGAAGTCACGCCCGCGACAGAGTGAGAACGCGACGGTCGCATCGGAGAAGACGATGTTGGAATCGACGAACGAGAACGCCAGCGTCTTGCTGACGCGCGTAATCGCCAGCACTCGAGTTGGTTGACTCCGGCAGGGAAACCAGCCCTCCGGGTGACGCTCGAAATGATGACCACGACCGATGGCGTGATATAGCTCAGATCTCGCCCGGAGAAACAGCCACCACTTCTCGCGTGCGCCTTTATCCTTGTTGGAAAGACGCTCCGCCTTCACGTTCTCTTCCAGCCATTCGTAAGGCTGCGTATACGTCTTCGCCTTCGCTTCCGACCAATCCCAGAAGTTGATCACCCAGCGGCTCGGTTTCTGCTCTGGGTCTGAATTGAGGTCATCGCCGTTGAGGTAAGGGAAGACCACTTCGGCGTTCCTCGGATCGGCATCCAGCATCCTGCGAGCCTGCTCGGGTAGAAGCACGAAGCCCATGCCCAGCACGATGGAGCCTTGATACGCCAATCCCTCATTCGCCTTCAGCCGCTTCGGGCTCCATTCCTCACGATCCGAGAGAAAAGCCGATATGAAGGGGGCCGGCCGCCCGAGCAGCGAGCGTTCGCCCCGCCACTCGCCCTTGTGAACATGGACTCGGCTGGTGACGACTGCCGCCTTGCCGGGCCAGGGCTCGTTCGGGTAGGCCGCATGGATGACGGCACCCGCACGGACCATGGCTTCCAGCCCCACTTGCCGCGTATCGCCCTCCGCAATGGTGTTGACCGCGAGCAGGCCGAAACCACCGCCTTCACGCAGGAGGCTCCACGCCCGCAGGAAGAAGTAGGCGACCAGATCGGCCGAACCGCGACGTCCCTCGGCGATGTGTGTGACCAGCCAATCGCGGAAGGCAGTGCCTGCGACACCGGTGATGCGCTGCCCGCCGAGAAAAGGTGGATTGCCTACGATGCCGTCGAATCCTCCGCGGCCATCGGCGAACACCTCCGGAAACTCCAGCGGCCAATGGAAAGGCCGACGTACTGGCTTTCCGGCGGGCAGATCGGTCGAGAGTGCGGCGACGGATCGACGACACATCGCGGCCAGCGTCTCCTGATCGCCGTCGATGGCCCGCCCGGCCTGGACGGCGAGCGAGGCCAGGGCGTTCTCCAACGCCGCGCCAGTGCCCCCCGCAGCGAACATCTCCCCGATGAACGCATCGGCGATGAGCTCGGGCACTTCGAGCCTCTGGCGTGCGTCGGCATCCAGATTCGCCATGACCTCCACGTCGCGGATGTCGCGGATGGGCGTCTCGCGCAGCCGCTGCCGCAGCTCGATGGCCTCGCGCACGGCGCGTTCGATGGTCTGGCCGAACAGGCGCAGCTGCCCCTGGCCCGAGGGGTTCATCGTGAGCTGGGTCAGTTGATCCAGCCGATGGATACCCAACAAGCTGTCGCCCTGACGCAAGTTGTGGTCGAGGAAGCCGAAGGGCCGCCCCTTGGCCAGCGTGGTGAGCCACAGCGAGAGCTTGGCCAGCTCCACCGCCAGCGGGTTCAGGTCCACGCCGTAGAGGCAGCGCTCGGCGACGAGGCGGCGGGCGACGATGGTGCGCTCCTCGACGTCGCGCGGCAGCGGCTCGACTTCTGAGCCGGCCTCCGCCACCCGCCCATCGATGCCCACCGTATGGCCCTGGGCCTCGGCCCGAGCCCAGGCCTCCACCAGCCGGTCGGCGAGCCAGCGGCAGGCCTGCACGAGGAAGGCGCCCGAACCCATGGCCGGGTCGCAGACCTTCAGATCCAGCAATTCCTCGGGAGACCTGAGCACCCATTCGGCGCGCGGCTTGCCCTCCGCCGGGCCGACGTAGGCGACGGGAGTGAGCGTCTCGGCGACGATGGCCTCGGTGAGGGACTTCGGCGTGTAGTGCGTGCCGGTCTCGCGCCGGTCGGAGCCGGTGGTGACCACGTAGGCACCGGCCGGATGGACCAGCGGATAGCCCCATGGATCGGAGCGGAGCAGATGGGCGAACGGCCGGATGCGGTCGTCACGAAGCCGCGTGTCGCCGTGGCAGGCGGTGAGCAGACGCTCCGCCAACGCGTCGTCGACGGGCCGGGCCAGGTCGTTGCGCACGCGGCTCTCGGAGCTGCCCGACCGCTCGCGCAGCAGTGCGACCAGGTGCTCGGTGCCGTCGAGCCGGGCAGATTCGAGCTCGGCCAGCGTGACCCAGGGCGACTGGGCGCTCTTGGTGGCGTCGAGCTCCAGCGTGACGTCGGTGGTGCGCTTGACGGTGCGCTCGAGCAGGCCCTCGTAGACGTAGCCGATCTGCTCCACGTCCAGCGCCCGGTAGGACAGCGTACGGCCCTGGAACTGCTGGATGGCCTCGAGCAGCAGCAGCACGGTGCGGTTGTCGATGGGCAGCGGCTTCGCGGCATCGGTGCGCCAATGGGACCCCTTGGCTCGGCCCTCGAGGAAGGGGAAACGATCCGGATCGAACAGGGAGCCGCCGAGCGCGGGCAGGCGCAGGTTCTCGTGCTCGATGCCGCCATAGACGGCACGGAACACGGCGAGCAGGCGCGACCAAGCGTCCCAGCGGCGCTCGAGGATCTCATCGGACTCGGCGCGCAGCTGCATGCGCAGGGTGGAGACGGCGTAGTGGGCCTCGTAGCGCTCGTCGCCCAGGAGCAGCAGGCCGCGTTCCTCCGCGCAGAGCAGGAAGACCAGCCGCATCATCACCGTCAGCGCGGCCTCGTAGAGTTCGGCCTCCTTCACGTCGCGCAGCAGTGTGCGATCGCGGTCCTGGTCGGCCTTGTCGAGCGCCTGGATCAGCACTTCGACCGCACGCCGCACCTGCTCGCCCAGGGCGTCGGTGACCTCGTCCTGGTACTTCAGCGAGCGATCGAGGAGCGCGGGCAGCCGTTCCGACTCGTCCACGAAGAAGCGCCGGATGCCGAGCAGGTGGACGAAGGCCTGGAGGGTGACGGGTTCCTGACCCCAGATGCGCGCGTACCAACTGGCGAAGGTGGTGACCGCGCCCACCGGGGCATCCACCAGCATCCAGCGCTCGCCGTTGGTCACGAGCCCCAGGCGGCAGCCGGTGGCACGGCAGAGCGCCACCATGCGCTCCGCGGGCGTACTGGCCCAACCGTCCAGCCTCTGGGTGGCTTCGAGATCGACCTCTGGCCCGTGGGTCTGGATCAGCAGCAGCGGCTTGCCGCCGTCGGCGACGACGGCGAACTCCGGCGACAGGCTCACGCCGTGCTCGGGTAGATCGACGACCACGTTCGCGGCGCACCAGTCGCGGCGCTTCAGCACGTCGCCCCGGCCGTCCTCGTCCAGCTCCAGCCCACGTGCGAGGACCTCGTCGATCCAGGCGGCGTGCAGGTCGTCGAAGCGTGGATCGCCCGTCTCCAGCGCCTCCTGCCACTCGTCGTAGGCCTGCCGCAGCCGTTTGCGCTTGGCGACGTCGAGCTCCTCCAGGGCACTTCTCGAAACCTCCCTCCCCCTTGCAGCCCGTGAGCCGGCATGATGGCGCCCATGAGCACATCGCGCATCAAGCCCTCGTCCTTCTGGCGCTCTCAGCCCGGCGCTGACCTGTTCGTGCAGGACCAGCGCCAAGCCAAGCTCGGCGGCTTCATCGCCAACCTGGCAGCAATGGACGAACTGATCGACTTCGCGGCCATTGCCGCCCGGGTCGACACCGCCTGCCCTCGCGCTGACCGTAGCAAAGGCGGGCGCCCGCCGTACCCCACCGAGGTGATGGTGCGGCTGCTGTTCATCCAGTCGCTGTACAACCTCAGCGACGAGGACTGCGAGTACCAGGTGCTGGACCGCATGAGCTTCCAGCACTTCTGCCGCCTGGACGGAGCACTGCACATCCCCGATGCGCGCACGCTGTGGAGTTTCAAGCAGCGCTTGGCCCAAGGCGGTCTGGGCGGCCGCGCCATCTTCGAGGCGGTGAGCCTGCAGTTGCAGCAGCACGGCTACATCCCGCGCGGCGGGCAGATCGTGGATGCCAGCATCGTGCAGGCACCGCTCACCCAGGCGAACAAGGACGAGCGCGAAGCGCTCAACGAAGGCCGCAGGCCCGAGGGCTGGAATGCCAAGCGGCTGCAGCACACCGACCGCGACGCGCGCTGGACCAAGAAGCACGGCAAGAGCTTCTACGGCTACAAGGTGCACGCCAACGCGGACGCGCGCTACAAGCTGATCCGCCAGGCGAAGGTCACGCCAGCCAACGCCGACGACGGCCAGACGCTCAAGGAGGTGCTGGACCGCGCCAACACCGGCGCGCGGCTGCTGGCCGACCGAGGCTACGACGCGCAGACCAACCGCCAGTTGCTGCAGGCCCACGGGCTGCGCGACGGCATCGCGCGGCGTGCCAAGCCCGGGCAGGAGCGGCGCGTGCGACTGGACGCGCGCAACAAGGCGATCAACCGCGTCCGCGCCAGAGGCGAACATGTGTTCGCCGGCCTCGAGCAGTTGGGCGGCAAGTGCGTGCGGGCGATGACGCTGGCGAGAAACGAACTGGCGATCCTGCTCAAGTGCGCGGCGTACAACGCCAAGCGGCTGGTCTGGCTGGTGCGCCATGACCCGTGCGGGTGTGCGCGATGAAGGGAGAGGTGCGCCCGCTGCAGCCTGCAAACGCAGTTTTGCAGGGCCTCGGGTGCCCGCCAAGGCTGCGATGACGGGGCCTGAGCGGCACCGAGAACCCCGAACTGAACGACGCGAGCGCCCTCATGCCGGTTCAGCCTTCGGAAATGGGGTTATGCGAAGTGCCCTCCAGCCCTTGCGGGAAGGCTTCCTTCAGGACCGGGACGGCGAGGAAGGGGCCGGAGATCTCGATGAGCGAGAGCCAGTCGTGGTGCATGCTCATGCGGCACCTCCGGCGGACTCGGGCACGACGAAGATCACGGCGACCGGGAAGGTGCGGTCGTCGAGCTTGGCATAGCGGGATTCGACGACCTCGGTCTCCATGCGGCGCTCCTCCGGGATGCGAGCGAGCCGGGCCTGCAGCGCGGCGATGTCACGCCGCAGCTGCATGCGCTCGTCCTCGGTGAAGAGCGAGAGCTGTTCGGGCTGCCCACCCTTCGCCAGTTCGGCTTGGATCGCTCGCTCCAGCTCGTCGAGCACGGTACCGATGTCGTCGATCTCCTGCCGTTTGCGGGTCTGCAGCGTGTTGGTCAGGTAGCGCAGCCGTTCCTTGGAGCGGGCAGCGACCGCCTCGAGGATGGCTTCGCGGTGGCGATCGAAGCGGACGCGGAGCGCGTCGAACAGGGGCGCCGCCGCGGTGGTCGGCTTGCCGTCGTCCAGCCACTGCTGGACGCGGGTGACCCTCTCTTCACGGCGGAAGGACTGATCACGCAGGTAGCCGCCGGAGACGGTCAGCTCCTCGTGCAAGCGGTGATGGTTGCCGCCAGTGATCACCAGCCGCGAGACGATCACCACGGCCGGACCGTCGAGTAGCACGTCGGGGGCGCTGCGGACGGTGACGCGGTGCAGCTTCTTCACGTCGTCGCGGGCCCAGATCTCGGCGCGCAGCAGGCGCAGACACATCTGCACCAGGCGATGGTTCAGGTGGACGAGCACCACGTCGTCGCGGCCGCTGGCGACGGCGTGGTCGAAGGTGATGGGGCGGATCTTCTGCGTGTGGGGATGACGCAATCCTTCCAGGCAGCGCGCCCAGGATCCGGAGAGCGCGGGCATGCGGAAGACGGTGCCGGGCGGGGCGCCGGGCAGTTCGACGGGCTCCAGGGGTGGACGGCCCGCCAAGGCGAGGCCGGTCTTGACCGCCATCAGGATGTGCTGGGGATCGAGGTGGAAGTCCTGCTTGGTGGCCAGCAGCCGTTCGTGCAGCTTGGCGACGCGCTCCTTCAACTCGCGTTCGGCTCGGACGAAGTTCCTGGCCCGGGCGATCCGGGCCTCGGCCATGCGGGTGTCCAGGTCCTTCAGCGAGCCTTCGATGAGGCCGGACATCTGCGGCGCGATTACCGGATTGACGCTGCCCATGTCGGCGCGCATCGAGTCCAGCTTGCGCAGGGCGCGCAGGATGTCCTCGGCGTGGCCGCCGACCGAGGTGCCTCGAGCGTCACCGCCATCGACCGGGTGCCAGATCAGCACCTCCCTCTCGCGCTGGCCGTGGCGGTCGATGCGCCCGTTGCGCTGCTCCATCACATTGGGGTTGTAGGGGATCTCCAGGTGGATGAGCATGTTGCAGTGGTTCTGCAAGTCGATGCCCTCGGAGGCCGCGTCGGTGGCGAGCAGGATGCGGACGGGGGAGTCCTTGGGGGAGGCCTGGAACGCTGCCTTGATGGGTTCGCGCTCCTCCTGGGAGAGACCGCCGTGCAGCAGCGCGAGGCGCTCACCGCCGAAGCCGTGGCTGGCGAGGATCCGATGCATCCACTCGTGCGTCGTGCGGTACTCGGTGAACAGGATCACCCGGCGGTCGTTCCATTCGCCGTTCGGCCCTTTGAGGTGTTTTTCGAGCCAGTCGAGGATGGCGCGGGCCTTGGAATCGACCTGGTTCCTGGCGCGCTGGGCCCACGACCTCAGATCGTCGAGCATCGCTCGCTGCTCCGCCGTCAGCGGCGGCGTGCTGCGCGTGGCCTCCTCGATGGCCTCGGCCTGGGCGTTCTCGACCTCCCGATCGTCGGCGTAGTCCTCCTCGACCCTCAGGATGGCCTTGTGCAGGATGCGCTCGGCCATGGCGTCGCGCTTCTCGGGCCGAGTTGCGGAGAGGGAGTTGGCGTGCTTCTCGAGGGTGGCGGCGAACGCGGCCGGAGACGAGAGCAAGCGTTTCTTGAGCAGCCGGTTGACGAAGGTCGTGCCGAAGCCGTTGCCGGCCCGTTCGGCGTGCTGCTCGCGGCTGGCACAGTAGTCGCTCAGCTTGCGGTGGATCTCACGCTCTTCCGGTGTGTAGTGGATCGGCAGCGCCTGCAGATTGCGCCGCGCGTAGAGGGGGTTGCCCTGCGCATCGACGAGATCACTCTTGAGGCGACGGATCATCACCTGGCTCAGGCGCTTCTCGTCGGGGAGGATGTTGCGTGCGAAACGCTGGTCGTCCAGCAACTCCAGAAGCGAGGTGAACGACTCGGTGTACCCATTGTGGGGTGTGGCGGTCAGGAACAGGCGGTGCTGGAAGTGCGGAGCGATGGTCCGGATGAAGCGCGTGCGCTGGCTCTCCAGCGCGTAGTGCGCGCCCGCGGCGGGCGCGACGTTGTGCGCCTCGTCCACGACCAGCAGATCGAACTTGCGCGGATGGCCGACATGGGGCGGGAGCACGTCGCGCATGGCACGCAGCCCCTCGCCGCCCTTGGCCCAATCCATCGACGTGATGAGACGCGGATGCGACGTCCACGGGTTGGCGTGGATGCCGCGCTCGCGCCGCAACCGTTTGATGTACTCGGTGTCCACCACCCGGAAGTCGAGGCCGAACTTCTCCAGCATCTCGACGCGCCACTTCTCCTGCAGCGAGGCGGGGCAGACGATGAGGACGGTGCGGGCGCGGTGCCGCAACAGGAGCTCCTGGATGACCAGCCCGGCCTCGATGGTCTTGCCGAGACCGACGTCGTCGGCGATGAGCAGGTTGACGCGGGCCATGTCGATGGCTCGCACCAATGGATCGAGCTGGAAGTCCTCGATGCTGACGCCGCTGCGGAACGGTGCCTGGAGGAACCCGCGGTCGGCGTTGGTGGCTGCGCCCCAGCGCACGGCGTCGAGGAAGGCGTCGAGCGTGGTCGCGTCGTCCTGTCCGGTTATGGATGGCAGGCCCGCCCGCTCGATGACCTGGGCACCGGGTTCGATCTCCCAGACGACTTCCAACTCCTCGCCGAGGCCATCTTCGTCGATCGACGAGAGTGTCACGCAGTTCTGTGGTGCCCCCTCCAAATTCGACGAGACGACGTCGGCGACGACCCACTGACGCCGTCGCACCTCGACCAGCTGGCCGGGCTCCGGGGTGGTCGCATGGACGAAGCGGGCGCCAGTCGATCGTGGCGTGACGCTCATGAGGCTCTTCCCTTCCGTTCCAGCACGCGGTCGTAGATGAGGCGGGCGGCCTCGACCGGATCTTCATGAGACCAGACGCGAATCACTTCCCAACCGAGTTCTCGCAGGCGCCGGGTGGTGTCGGCATCGCGCGCTCGGTTGGCTTCGATCTTGGCGCGCCAGAATCCGGCGTTCTCCTTTGGCCAGGTGGCGTGGAGTGGACACCCGTGCCAGAAACACCCATCGACGAAAACCGCCACGCGCGCACCGATGAACACGATGTCGGCGACCCGTCGCGGTTTTTTGGACAGTGGCACTTGCAAGCGGTAGCGAAGGCCCAGGGCATGCAGGGCCCGCCGCAGTTCGATCTCGACGTCCGTTCCTCGCTGGCGCACGCGCGCCATGCGGCGGCTGGCTTCAGGCGACGAGGGGCTCACACTTGGCATTTCGCTTCCTCTCGGCGACGGACCGGGTGGTTTCGTCGACCGTCTTCGTCTCGGGCACGACGGCGAGATGCCGCAGGATGCTCCGGCCGATGATCCTCCCCAAAGTGACGGGCACCGCGTTGCCGATCATGCGGCCCAAGCTCTTGAAGTGGATCGGCGCACCATCCGGGACGAAGGAATAGTCTTCCGGGAAACCTTGCAGGATCGCTCCTTCACGCAGCGATATCGCCCGATCCTGCTCGGGGTGTCCGAAGCGACCGTTGCCGAAACCGTAGAACTGGGTGGTGAGGGTCGGGGCGGGTTCGTCCCAAACCATGCGGCCATAGACACCCGGGTATGTCCGGCCGCTATCACGGCGATGGCAATCCGCGATCAAACGTTTGGGCCAATCCCTCCAAGTCCCGCCGGGACGGGATGCGCGGATGCGTTGGAGGTTGAGCTTGGAAAGCTTGGACGCCGTGTGCAACGGATCGGAAGGCAGAGTGCCGCCCGCCGGTATCGGCGGAAGCTTCCCGATCGCTTCGCGCACGGTTTGGGGCCGCTCGTGGGTGTGCTCGATCAACTCGATCGGCCCGATGCGCGAGGCGAGCAGCACCATCCTGCGTCGGCGTTGTGGCAACCCGTAATCGGAGCAATCGACGACACCGTGCCAGACTCGATAGCCGCACTTCCCCAAGGCAGTGACGAAGTCGTCGTACACCGCGTGTTTCTCCACCGTCGGCACGTTCTCCATGGTGACGAGATCAGGGCGAACGGCTTTGACCAGGCGCGCGAACTCATACAGCAGTGCCCATCGTGGACTTCCCACCGTGTCGTAGCGTTGGGCATAGGTCGAGAACGGCTGACAAGGCGCGCATCCGGCGAGGATGCGAACGTCCGCGTCCCCGAAGAGATCCTTCAGAACCGCTGGCTTCGTCCTCGAAACGTCTTCCTCGATGAACCGAGAGCCGTTGTTCATTTCGAACGGGTGGCGGCAAGCCGGATCGACGTCGATGCCGGCCACGACCGGCACGCCTTCCGAGATCAAGCCGTGCGTGAGCCCTCCCGCCCCACAGAACAAATCGATGCAGGCCAACTTGGTCATTCTTCCTCTCCTCGCGAAGTCGGTCCTGGCGAACTGGGCACTCCGATCCCCAGGGCAGTCAATGGCCCGCCGCCGAATCGGATTCCTCCGACGCCTTGCCGGAGCGCACCCATTCGTCGACCTCGTCGGCCTTGAACTTCCAAAACCTCCCCACCTTGTGGGCCGGCATGTCCTTTTTCGCGATCCACGCGTAGACGGTGTCCCTGCTCACGCCGAGGTATTCGGCTATTTCCTCGACGGATAACCAACGATCGGCCATGGCGCTTTCCATCGCGTGGACTCCAGGACGCATATTGTCACAGGATTTGGGCCGGGTAAATGCGATTCATGCCGGTTCAGGTCGGTTCATGCCGATTCGTTGGTCGTCGATCGGTCGACCAACAGCTCGATTTCGGCTTCTCGGCGCATCACGAGTCCCGGCAGCACCTTGCCGCCACCGTAGACCCAGCGCCTCAGCTCTGTCGCGACAGCCTCCCAATCTCGCTGATTGACCCGCCGCCGCAACGTCGAGGTCTGCAGCCGCCCCGCCCCCAGGTTGAAGGTGAAGTCCACGATGGCTGCGAGCCTCCCCTCCGGCTCCGCGGCCAGCACCGGGCAGTACCGCAACGTGGCAGCAAGCGCCACCTTCAGATCCTGGGCAAGGTAGGCCTCGGCCTCGCCTTCCGTGATCGGCGGGTGCTTCGGATCGCACAGATGCCCGTAGCCGATGGTCCAGTAGCCGGCTGGGCAGACGTAGGGATGCGCACGGCCGGGGTCATGCTTGGGCACGCGATGGAAGCCCTCGAAGCGCTTGGCCAGCTCGATGGCTTGTGGAGGAATACGCATCTCTGGCTCTGAACTTGTAAGCGACACTTACCAGTTCGTGGGCCGCACCCGTTCGAACACGCGGCCGAGGAACCAGAAGTTCAGGACGCCGGCCCACAGGGCCTGGTCGGCCTCGGTCCAGGCGTGCAGGATCGCGGCGTCCCAGTCGCCACCGCCGTTGATCACACCTACGAAGGCTGCGGTCTTGGCGGCGCAGTAGAGGGCCATGAACCAGTAGGTGATGACGGGCCGCACGCTGCTGGAGAGCGCATCGGCCCACTTCACGCCAGACGTTCGGCCCTGCGCCACCACCGCCTCGCGCAAGGCCTCGATGGCGCCGGTGTTCCACGCCGCATCGGCACCCGCACCGATCTCGGCCATGCGCTGCGCGCCGCGCAGCTTCTCGAATTCCAGCGCCTTGTCCTGCATCGCCAGTTCATGGCTGCGCTCGCCCTTGCGGTCGAGCCACTTCAAGACCTCAGGCGCAAGGCGGAAGGCCCCACCAAGGAGGCCACCGAGCAAGGTCTCGATCATTGCGAGCCTCCCATCAGCTTCAACTTGATGGCGGCACCCACCAGCAGCGCGGCCAGGATGCCGGTGGTGATGAGCTTGACGGTGGTCTGCCACGCGGTGCGGCGGGCGTCGCGCCAGGCATCCAGCAGGTCGCGCAGTTCGCGGATGTCGCGCGCGGCGTGGCCGTTCTCGAGGCCGAGGTGGGCCAGCACCCGCTCGGCTCCCCGCTCGGCGGCGCGGTCGAGCAGGTCGTCGAAGTCCTCGCGGCGCAGGAGCAGCCTGTTCTCGACGAGTGCGGGCGGATGGGTCGGTTCGGTCATGGGCTTGTCTCCAAAAACGACGAACCCGCCACGCGGGCGGGTTCGGGGGTGACGGCGGGGTGCGGGGTCAGACGGAAATGCCGGTACTCCAGCCGCCCGCCTTGTAGACGGCGAGTCTGTCCTCGGCGGCAATAAAAGCCAGCCACCCGACCTTGGGCGCGTGGTACTCCCAGGCACCGTCGATCCACAGCGCGATCTGGTCGGCCCTGCCGGCCCAGGCGCCGGTGGCACCGGCTGGCACGATGTAGCGATCGCCATCGGTGGGGCTGGCGGGCGGCGTGGTCAGGCCGCGGTCTTTCACGGACAGGCCCACGATGGCACCCAGGCGCTTCAGGTTCGCGTCCATCCCGGTGTGCCAGCCGGACTCGCCCAGCGTCCAGCCGTAGGCGAGGCCCAGGTTCGGTTCAAACTTTGGCATCGGTTCAACTCCTCAAGGTGTCGCAAGACTCGGCAGTGACCCCAAAACCGTGCTGCGCGCGCGGCGGTGGTGTTGGTGCGGGTGCTGCCGCCAGTGGCGGCCGACGAGGGGCAGATGCAGCACGCGGCCGTGCCTGGCCACGAGGCGGGTGAGGAGCCAGTCGGCCCCCGCGTCGAAGTCCACAATGCGGTAGAGCACCGGCTCGACGGCGCTGCGGCGCATCACGATCAAGCCGTGGACATGGCTGGCCGAGTGGGCGTGCTGGAAGGCGCTGTAGGCCAGTCGCCGCACGCCGAGGGGGCGGCCGTCCTCGTCGATCAGCGCCTCGTCGGTGTAGGCCAGCACCGCCGAGGGGCAGGCTTCGAGCGCATCGGCCAGGGGCGCGAAGGCCGCGGCCTCGTAGCGGTCGTCGGGATCGACGCAGGCCACGAGCGGCAAGGTGCCTCGCGCGAAGCCCACCGCACGGGCCTCGCCGGTCCGCCCCGGAATGCCCGGTAGCACGTGCAACCGGATCGGCGCGCCGGCGAGGCTCGCCAGGCATTCCTCACGCCATCCGGCAGGCTCGTTCAGGGTGAGCAGGTGAACGTCGACGTGCGGCTGGGGGTGCATGTCGATCACCTGCATCACACCCCGCTCCAATGCTGCCCCCAACGCAGGCCATAGCCCGCGCGCGCAACGCTGCGCACCTGCGCCCGCCAACTCACGAGCCCCTGCCGCTCGGCTTCGATCTCGACGGTGACGGTATCGCCCGCGACGCCGGCATCCAGGGCGGCGCTGGCCACATCCCAGCTCCAGGATGTGCCGGTCAGACCACTGGCGCTGCGCACCAGCGTGCCGTTGCGATCGCGCACACGGACGGTGTAGGTGGTTCCGGGCTCTGGGCCGATATCGCCTTCGTCTTGTTGCACGAGATAGGCGGTCTGCTGGGTGCGGTCGCGGTGGGCCCAGGTGAGGGTGGCGTCACCGGCGACCACGGCCGGTTCGGTCTGGCCGTTGAGGCGGATGCGACCAGGGGGATACGGCAGAGCCTGCCGACCGGCCAGCACCATCGGCTGCCCATTGGCGGCCAACACGGCATCGCCTTGGCCGCTCGAGGTGCGGGGAACGGCGGCCACATAGACCGACTCGCCCGGGGCCCGCTCCGCACCTTCGGATGCCAGCCATTCGCCCACACCGATCAGCCGCGTGCCGGCGGCGTGCGCTTTGGGCGTGGTGTCGAGCACGCCGCGGGCGAGATCGACCGTGCCCGCGACAGCATCGAAGGCGAGGATCGCCACCGCTTCGGCAATGGCCCCACTGCCATCCACCAGATAGGCGTAGTCGCCCACGGCCAGTCGCTGCGGCTGGCTGAGGGCGGTCACCGGCACGCCGAGGGCATCGACCTCGCTGGCCGGCAAGGCGGCATCGAGCGTGAGCAAGGGGGCGTAGTCTTCGTCGGCGACGCCTTCGAGCGCGGATGCCGAGGCGCCAGTTCGAAGCTGCCAGTTGAGCTGACCCGTGCCGCCCGCACAGGCCAGCGCGCCGACATAGGTGTCGGTGTCGGTCAGGTAGGCCATATCCGCCCGGCTCAGACGCCGGGCCAGTTCCCAGTACGGCACCTCCACGGCCAGCACCAGTGAGGGTGGCAGTGGCTCGATGGTCGGCTCCTCGGGGCGCGGTGGTGGCGGCGACAGCACCGTGTCGTTCATCTCGAAGACGTCTTCCATCGCGTCGATGCGCCACTCGGCCGCGCCCAAGGCGCCGGTGTCGATGCCGGTGATGCGCACCGCCATGCGCTCGATGCCCAGGCGCGGCCAGTGCAGCAGGAACACGTCGCCCGGCAGGGGCGGCCGCTGCAGGGCACTGGGCACGATGGTCAGCGTCAGCCGCGCCAAGGGTGAGCCCAACACCCGCAGATCCCGCAGCGCCAGCCGCGCGGCCAGCGGCCCGTGGTTGACGCCCGGATAGTCGCGCCGCTGGTTGATCACCCCGCCCTGAAGCTGGATCGCTGCCAGGTTCTGCACGGACACGGAGGCTTGGCCGCCGGTGTGCCAATCGGTGTAGACCACCGTGATCTCGTTGGGCAGCTCGCCCCACTGGGCGCGCTCGAAGCGCTCCACGCGCACGATCTGGTCCGGACCCAGCCAGGGCAGCTCAGGGCTGTCGTCCAAGCCGCGCAGCAGCTTGAGCTCAAACGTGCCGCGTTGCGGGTCGGTGTAGAGGATGGCGCCGATGTGGTCGAGCACCTGGGCGATGAAGCTCTCGATGGGCTGCTGGCGCGTCCAGAGGAAGTTCAGCCCGAATTCCTCCTCCATGAGTTGCACGGCCGCATCTTCGAAGCTGGAGCCCAGGGCACTCATGGGGTAGCCCATGCCCCAGTGGGGATCGGTGAGGCACTGCACCAGGATGTGCGCCGGGTTCATGCCAACGCTGACGCGCTGGCCGCCTTCGTCCAAGCCGGTCACGTGCGCATAAGGCGCCATCCACGGCGCATCGTCATGCCAGCCTTCGCGGAATCGCCGCACGCGCACCGCCCAGGGCTTGAGGTAGGGGTTGTTGGCGGCCAGCAGGATCTTGCGCGCCACCAAGGACAGCACGCCGCGGAAGGCCGGAATATCCGCGCCGAGCTGTGCCATCAGGTAGTCGTTGCGGCCCTGGGTGGGTGCGCCGCTCATCACATCCACATCGCCCACGACGCCGCCTTCCCGACTGTCCCCGCCGAACAGGTCGGGCTGATGGATGTGCAGCCGCCCCAAGCCGCCGGTCGGAAGATCCGGCGCACGGCTGGCGTCGCCCCAGGCCGTGCGCTCGCCGATCTGGATTTCCTGCACCGCATCCACCGGCCCTTGGCACAGCACCAGGTGCAGGCCCATGCGGTAGCGGTAGCCGACGGTTTGCTTCTTGCTGCGGCCGCCCATCAGTTGTGCTCCTGCGGGCGGGCCTTCGCTTCTGCACAACTCACCACGCGCTGCGCCATCGCATCGCCGGTGGCCCGCAGGGTCGAGGCGGGAAGCCCTTGCGCGAGGAAGGCGCGGAAGTCCAGGCCCTGACGCGCAAACCAGGTGCGCGTGCCGTGCACGCAGAGCCCTGCGGCGCGCACGTGATCGATGGTGATGATGAGCTCACTCATTTCTTGCCGCCCTTCTTCTTGATCGGCTCGACGTCCAGATCGCCGTACCACACGACATTGGCCCCCTTGATCAGCACCGCTCCAAAGACGACGGGAATGGGCCGCCCCTGCTCGGCGGTGGGGGCATCGAAGTCGGAGAGTTCGGCCGGTTTGGGTGCGGGCGGCTTGGGCGCGAGCGCGGCCGACACCAGCGCAGCCACCACGATGACGACCAGGTACCACATGGCGCTTTTTCCTCGGGATTCAGAACACGCCCGTGGCGAACGGGTTCTTGAGGGGAATGAACGGGAAGCCGCCGTAGTTGGCGAGGTTGTCGAAGCGCTCGCGGCAGGTCGTCATGGTGTGGTCGCAGCCGGCCACGAGAACCACGGTGTGCCCGGCTTGCACCGCCACCGGATAGAGCAGCTCCACGGCGTCGACATATTCCGTGACGATCATGTAGCGCATGCCGGAAGCCGTCTCCAGCCAGCCCCCGGCCAGGGCGCCGCCGAGCGCAGCGGGCACGCCGCCGTCGAGGTACACGCGGCTGCCTTCGGTGTGCACAACCGTGGCGCTGGCGCTGACAGGGGTGGCGCCGCAGGCCTGCGAATACAGCACATGCGAGCAGGCGCGGCTGTACAGCCGTCGCAGGCCAATGCGCTTCAAACTCACCAGCGCAGGTTCGCAGCGGATGCGCGCGGCTTCATCGCTGACCTCGACGCCCAGCACCCGGCCCATCCAGCGGGCGCCGTCCAGTGTCCAGGTGTCGCTGTTCTCGGTAGAACGCCGCGCCATGCGCAAGACGACCTCGGTAGTGTGACCCAGCGTGGCGGCCCGCAGCAGATGGCGCACCACCGCATGGTCCGGCGGCAGGCTCAGCTCCAGCGCCGATTTGGCCGCCTCGGCCCCCAGCGCCAATGGGTTGCGCTGGATGGGCGCAGGCTGGTAGGCATCCCCGCCCATCTCGACCACGACTTCGTGGGGGGTGAGCCGGAAGACCTCGCTGCCGGAGAATTCGTAGAGCTCGACTTCGTGCATCGTTTGCCTCCTCAGGAGGGTGGCGGTTCTTCGCCGCCCGGTCCGCCGCCTGCTCCGTCTTCCTCGGTCATGCCGCGCTGCGGCGGCAACACGCGCAGCCTCAGCGAGATCTCGACGAGCCAGGGCGTGTGCCAGTGCAAGTCCACGGCGTCGTGGTCGAGTCGGCAGTGCACCAGCCGTATGAGGCGGCTGCCCGTGGGCACGGCGGCGTCCAATC
Source organism: Caldimonas manganoxidans ATCC BAA-369 (assembly GCF_000381125.1). Taxonomy (GTDB): domain Bacteria; phylum Pseudomonadota; class Gammaproteobacteria; order Burkholderiales; family Burkholderiaceae_C; genus Caldimonas; species Caldimonas manganoxidans. Next base: position 26,668 of record NZ_KB905950.1, on the reverse strand, counting down.
CGCTGCGCAGCACCAGCACGCCGCCGTGGTCGTGGTGGTACGGTCCGGTCAGCACGTGCTGACGCGATCCATCGGGGTGAAGGATGATCGCCGCGGCGGGTCGATGCCAGTACGCCTGCGGGCCTGCGCCGCTGACGCGCAAGAAGCCGTCATCCGGTGCAGCGGCCCTGCTGACGCGCAACACCGGGGCCACGCCATCGGGCGACCAGCACTCGCCCACGCGGCCTTGCATGCGGTACAGCCGGGCGCGCCACTGTGCGATCTGCTGCGTCCCGGCGGCCAGATAGCGGCGCTGCAGCGTCGTCGTTGGCCAGGGATCGTCTCGCCGCAGCCAGGGGTCGGCCGGTGCGTGGTCCATCAGCGTGATCTCACCGCTGCCGGCGGCCTGCGGGTCGTGGCTCCAGTTCGCATCGGGCCACACGGGAAGCCCGTCCAGCATGGGGTCGGGCGGGTCGTCTTCGGGCTGCGGCGCCGATGCAACCGCCAAGCGGGCCCACACCTGCCCCTCAGCCACCCCTGGCCGCCACAGCGCCATGTCCTCTGTGGCATCGGCCACCCCACGCACCAAAGGCATGACCAGCGCCCCAGGGCCCAGCGGCCGCGCCAGCGGCTGCGCCAGCCACAGTCGCCCCGTCTGCACCTCGGTGAGGGTCAACACCTGCCAGCGCTCGGCCTCGATGGCCAGCGCCAGACAGTGCCGTCGCCCACCTCCCAGGACTGACCGTCACGATCCAGCACGGGCTGATGCTGCGCGGGCAGGAAGCCGTCCGGCACAATGCCCTGCGCATCGATGGCCACCGCGCCGGCCGGCACGGGCTGTTCCAGCACGACCGCATACTGCGGCAGCGGCCACCATGCAAGCGCACCGAGGTGGTCAGCCAGCCAGTCGACCACCAGTGCGTCGTGCGCGCTGCCGTGGCCCAGGCTGTAGCGCATCAGCCGGCGCGGCACGAACCGCTGCGCGCTGCGCACCTCCACACCGCTGGCGGTGCGCACGACCGAGGATTGCCACTGCAGCCGCTCCACCAGGGGGGTGGCCCAGTCATGGCGGAAGGCGAACACGCCGCACGGCGCATCCGGCCACGGGCTTTGCCCGAAGGCATCGATGGCAGACGTTCGCACGTCAGCCGCCGCGGTGTCGCGGCGCAGCACTTCGACGACGAAGGCCGCCGCAGCCACCGGCGGCTGCGGCCGTGTTGCGCCTTCGACGTACAGCAATGCGGCCTGCAGCGGCGGCTGCCATGGGCTGGCGGCGGTCTCGGCCGCGATGCCCGCAGCCGCCGCAGCGGCCGCCTGGGGCTGTGCCACGGTCTCTACCTCGAGCCGCGCTGCTGCGCCGCCGGCCACCGGCCGGCTGAGGACTTCGGCCAGCTCGTGCGAGACCTGTGTCGTCATGCCGACTCCACGCCGAACTCGGCCGCATTGAAGGCCGCTTCGGTCCACTGCACATTGCCGTTGGGGTTGCCCTCGAACATCGCCGTGTGCCAGGCCAGTTGCTCTTGCAACACGAGGTCGGCGCTGACGGCAGTCTGCGCACCGCTGGCCACGAGCCCACGCACACGGCCGTTGCCCGCATCGGTCTTGCGCGCCAGCATCGTGAGCTGCACGCCATGGATGGCCGGCGCGCTCATCGCCGGCAGCGGCGCGACATCGAAGGTCTGGCGCAGGCCTGCGGTGGCCGCACGGATGGCCGTGGCCTCGTTGCCGTCGCTGACCGCCGCCCAGGCGCTGGAGGCGCCTTCGACCGTCCACTGGTTCAGGCTGCCATCGCCTTGCACCTGCAAGGCATCGACGCGCACGTCGCCCAAGAAGGTGCTGTTGATCGGGCCGCCGACGTCGGCGAGGTAGAGATCGTCCACATCGACGGTGACCGGGCAATACGCCCCTGGCACGGCCCCCAGGAAGGCCGTCAACAGCGGCCCTCCGGTTTCGAGGGCGTACACCATCGTCTGGTAGATCGCAAGCACGCCGTTGACGCGCACGATGATGCTGCCAGTGCTCGACGAGGCTTGCATCTCGATGTAGTGCCAGCCTCGCACCGGCGCGCTGATGTTCGATTTGGAGATCCTCTGGTCATTCAGATACAGGCCGATCCGGCCGTCCTCGCAGAGGCTGACAAAGGTCATGACCGACCCATTGGCTTTGCGCACGCCCAGCAGCACCGGCATCAGGGTGGCGTTCTCGAACGGAGCGACGCGCACGGCGGCTCCGACGATGAGGTTGTTGACCCCCGCGGACAGGTTCTTCACATAGCCGCCGCCCGGTCCTGCGGGCAAGCGCAGGGCATAGGAGGATGGGCGCCGGCCGGCAATGCGCGTGGCCGCGGCGAGAGATAGTCGGCCTTGCCGCGCGCCAGCCACGGATCGCCAAAGGGGTCGAGTGCCTGGGGGTCGTAGTGGTCGAAGCCGTCGATGAACAGCAGTGCCATGGGACCTTCCTCTGAAAACTCAGCCTTGCAGCGCCGCGCGCACCGCCCGCGCGTTGCGCCCGATGATGTTGAGGATCACCCGCTCGCCGGCAGGGGTTTGCAGGTGGTCGTGGGTCACGCCCGGGTCGATGGCGTTGACGATGCGCACGGCGGTGTTGACCTGCGGCGCGGCCGGTTGCACCTGGACCTGGGGCACGAGTCCCCCGGCGGCAAAGGCCAGACGCTGGCCGTCCCAGGCGGGCGGCGTGCGCAAGCCGTTGATCGCATCCAGAAACGCCACCCCCACGCGCTGCACGGCGGCCGCCCGGATGACGTATTCACCGGCGGACAGACGTGCCGGGATGGAGTCTGAAGTGGAGGTACCCGGCCCGGTGACATAGCCGCCGGCAGCAAACTTCTTGATGTTGCCCAAGAGCGCCATGACGGCGGCCACCATCGCCGCCATCGCGGCGATGGCCAGCCCCGGGCCGACGATGGGGATGGAAGCCTGTGAGGCCGCCGCGCCGGAGCCGGCCGCCGCCGCGTTGGCGCTGACCGTGGCCGCCGCCTCGGCCTGCTTGGTGGCCACCGACTGGGCCGCTGCCGCTTGCTCGATGGCCTGCTCTTGCTGGGTGAAGCCGAGCTTGAGCGCCAGCATCCGCGCCTGCATCGCCACCCACTGCTGGAAGGGCTGCAGCACCATCTGCTGCAGGAAGGCGCCCGCGATGCTGCGGAAGATGTTGGAGAGCGCCTCACGCAAGGATTGCGCGCCGCTGATGATGCCTTCCACCGCCTGGCTGACGCCCTCGCCGATGCGGTTCCACACCGGGGCCAGCTCGTCGGTGACCAGGCGCGTGCGCTCCAGCTCGTTGCGGAAGGCCGCCACGCGGATCACCGCCTCCGGGCCGATGGCCTGCGCGGCTTGCTCCATCAACGGCAGCAGGCGCGCCATCTCCGTGGCCGACCGCTGCTGGAGGGCCACGATCTGCTGACGCGCCTGCGCTTCGGTCAGGAGTCCTGCCTGCTGCTGGGTCTGGATGGCCTCCTGCGCATTGCGCAGACGTTCGGTGACCTGCCGCCATTGCGCCTCCAGCGCCTCGAGGTTGGCCTGGGCAGCCTTGACGTTGCTCAGCCGGTCGATGACGGCGACGCCCGCCGCATCCCCCCCCGCGATCAGGCGGGCGCGCAGGTCCTGGAACCCGCGCTCGATCGCGGCGCGTCGGTCGGCATCGGTGGCGGTGCCGGTGATCTGGGCCAGTTCCTCGCGCGCGGCTTGCAGCGCCTCGGCCAGGTCCCGCTCGGCCTTGGATGCCTTGCGGGCATTGGCCTGCTCGATGTCGGCTCGGCGCTGATTGAGCGTGATCAGCTCGGCTTCCGCCTTGGCGACCTCGGCCTTGGCGCGCAGACGCTCGGACTCGCTCTTGCCGGAGGCGGCGACTTGCTGGCTGCGGGCCAGCTCCTGCTGCGTGCGCGCGATCTCGGCATCGAGCTCGCGCTGTTCGAGGGCCGTTTTCTGCGCGTAGTAGTCGCGGATCGAGATCAGACGGTCTTCGAGCGCAGCATCCAGCGCGGTTTGTTGCCGGGTCAGACCGTCCTTGAGCAGCGCGAACTCGGCATCCAGTTGCGCTTTCATCAGCGTGGTCTGCGCGCCGGTCGTGTCCTGCGCTGGCTTGACGGCTTTGGGTTTGGTCAGGCGTTGAAGCAGTTCCGGATCGGCCTGGATCTTGGGTGCTTTGACCTCGATGGGCTTGGGGTCGAACAGGCTGTCACGAAAAGACGCCAGTTCATTCAGCCGTTTGACCAGATTGCCCTTGAGGTCGGCAATGATGGCCTTGGCCCCGTCGGTATTGCCCTTGAGCGCTTCGACCGCCGCCGCAACACCAGCGCCGATGGCTTCGCCCAAGGCGACGAAGGCCTTGCCGACGGTGGCGGCACCCAGCGCCAGGGTCTTGAGCACCAGCACCACGCCATCCAGGATCGCGCGCAGCGTGCCGCCTTGCTTGGCCGACTCGACCATGCCACCGGCCATGTCATTCAGAGCGGGCAACAAGGACGCGATGATCTGGTTACCGATGCTGGTGGTGGCGAGTTTCAGCTTGTCGAGGGTATCGTTGAAATGGCCCGCCTGCGCCGCCGTTTCGCTGCTCATCTGCACGCCGAGCGCCTGCATCTCGGCGGCAAGCTCCTCGATGCCGTCGCGCCCCTGATTCAGGAATGGGATCAGCTCCGCGCCCGACTTGCCGAACAGTTGCACGGCCAGCGCAGTCTTTTCCGCGCCATCGGGCATGGCCTTGAAGCGCTCGGCCAGATCGAGCAGCACCTGATCGGTGGCGCGAAGCTGGCCGTCCTGGTGCTTGAACTCGACGCCCACCGCCGCGAAGTTGCGGGCTGCGTCCTCCGACCCGGTCGCGGCTTCCAGCATCGTGGTGGACAGCTTGCGCAGCCCCTTCTCGAACGATTCGCCGGAGACGCCGGACTGCTCGGCTGCCGGTTTCCACACCGACAGGGTCTCGACGCTGACGCCGACACGTTGCGACATCTCGTCCAGCGCATCACCAGTGTCGATGGCCGATTTGACCATCGCGGTCAGACCAGCCACGGAGACAGCCACCCCGAGGTTGGCCAGCACGCCGTTGACGCGCTTGGCGGCATCGGTCAGACCGCCAAGACCCCGCTGGATCGAGTCGAAGGCGGCCTTGGTCTGGTCGACGGCACTGATCAGGATTTGGGCACGGGCGGTCATGGTGCTGGACGGGAGTCTGGATCAAGCCTTGGAGTTCTTTCGGCCTGGACGTTCGATGTCATGGCGAATGCGGTGGGGATGTGGTGCAATGCAGCCATGCCTGAGCTATCCCTTCGCAACCTGCCTGCTGCCGTGCTGAGTGCTCTGCGCCAGCGCGCGGCGCGACACGGGCGCAGCCTGGAAGACGAGGCACGTGCGATCGTCGTAGCAGCTGTCCAAGCCGAAGCATCCCCGGCGCTGGGTACACTCCTGGTCGATGTCGGCCGAGATTTGAGGCTCACTGATGAGGAGGTGGCGCTGCTTGATCAGCGGGACCGATCCCTGTCTCGTGAAGTGCCCTTGGAATGAAGACGACCCGCGTCAGCAACGAGAAGAAGAACCTCAACCGCCTGGCCGGGGAATTCCTTGTCGCCTCGCGCCTGACTCAACGCGGATATATGGTGACCCTGCAGTGGGGAACCGCCATCGGCTACGACATCCTGGTGTTCGACAAGGTCGGGAACGTGGCGTTTCTCGAAGTGAAATCCTCAGCGCAGTATTCCCGCCGCTGGATCCTGCAGAAGAAGTACGCCGAGCCCAACACCGAGGCGATTCCGCTCGACCGTCGCTTCATCTGCTGTGTGGACTTGGCCGTGCCGCAGGGCGAGCCGCGGGTCTATGTGTTCCCGGCTGCCGTGGTAGCTCGGGGACTGCACTACTACTTCAACGGCCAATTCCCAAATAGCGACAGTTACCACCTCTCGCTCGACTTCAAACCGCAAGGCCGCACCAAAGAGGATGGGGTACAGACGGTGGGGAGGTTCATCGATGCCGAGCGCTACCTGGAAGCCTACTCCGCCCTCGGCATCCAGCCGGTCGTTACTTGAGATCGGCCATTCTCCCACGAGTCAGCATGCCGGCTGGCAATGTACGGCAATTTGCCGTATGATTGGCGTCAGGAGGACGACCCCCATGGCTGCCCATACCACCACCGCCCGGCTCGAAGCGCGCATCAGCGCGGATCTGCATGCGCTGCTCAAGCGCGCGTCCGAGCTGCAGGGGCGCACGATGACCGATTTCGTCGTCTCGGCTGTGCAGGAAGCCGCCCAGCGCGCCGTCGAGCAGGCCGAAGTCATTCGACTGTCAGTTGCCGATCAGGAATGCTTTGCCCAGGCTTTGCTGTCACCGCCCACCCCGGCCCCGGCCCTCAAACGCGCCTTCACGCGTCGCCGCAAACTGCTGCACGCTGAATGAGCCGGGCCCCGTTTCGCGTGGTGCCACTTACCGCCACGCACGACCGCTCGGCCTTCGATTGCGACAGCCCGGTGCTGAACCGCTACCTGCGCGAGCAGGTCTCGCAGGACGTGCGCCGCCGCGTTGCCGCCTGCTTCGTGGCCGTCACCGACGATGGCTGCATTGCGGGCTACTACACCTTGGCCTCGGCCAGTCTGTGGCTGGGCGACTTGCCGCCCAGCATCGCCAAGAAGCTGCCGCGCTATCCCACAGTCCCCGCCGTGCGCATGGGACGTCTGGCGGTGGATCGCCGCTTTCAGGGCCAGGGACTGGGTGGCGCGCTTCTGGCGGATGGGGTGGCACGCACCGCCCGCGCCGAGATTGCAGCCTACGCGCTGACGGTCGATGCCAAGGACGAAACGGCTGCGAGCTTTTACCGACATCACGGATTCATCACCTTGCCCGAGTCACCGCTGACCTTGTTCCTGCCGTTGGCGACGGTGCGCGGCCTGCTCTGACCCTCAAAGCCTGCCAAGCTCCCGCTCGATCGCCCGAGCCAGTGCAGGCAAGGCACGTTGCACGCCACCGGCCAGATTCAGTCGTCGTTTGAGGTCGACGCGGCGGACCAACGTCGCGATGGGAATCTCCTGGCCGCGCTTGATCTGCTTGGTCCCGGTGCGAGCTCGCTCAGCGCGCTTGAAGCGGCCCAGCTGCGCGGCGTTCTCCTTGATGTTCTCGGCCATCAGCAGCACGCGGCCGTTCTTCTCGACGAAGAAGGCATTGCCCGAGCGCATCAGGCCGTCGATGACCGCTTTGAAGCGCTTGGGGCCGATGCGTCCCGGCAGCACCGGGATCAGCAAATTGCCGCTCACCGTGCCGCCCTGGGTGTGGATGCCGAGCCACGGAATGCGGCTGCCCACCCATAGCGCTGGCAGGCGATCGGGCTTCTGGTCGAACAGCTTCACGCCCATCGAGGCAATGAAGCTGTTGCGCTTGACCGTGAAGGCACTGCGCATCTCGGATCGCGCCGCGTCCCGCACCTCGCGCCCGCCGGACTGCATCCCCTTGGCGACGGCGGTGTGGATGGCGCGACGCCGCTCGCTGCTCCACGCCGCCAACTGGCGCGCTTCTAATAATAGCCCGGTGGTGGTCAGAGACAGGCGCACGTTTTCAGTCCTTGAGCAGATCGCGTTGCAGTCGTTCGATGCCGCGTTTCTCGCCCTGTGCTGCTACGGCATGAATGCCGAGTAGCTGGGCGAGTTGCTGCCGTTCGATCCGGCCGTCGGCCTCCACAAAGGCCCGCACCTGCGTGAGCGTGTAGCCCATCACGTCGTCCAGGCGGTGCCCGGCGCGGATCAGGCGGGCGACGGCACTGTCCCAGGAGGATTGCCAGCCGAGTTCGTCAGCGAGCGCAGCGTCGGGGCGAGTCGCTGGGCTGCGCCCTGAACCGCCGGGACGACGTGCGCCACGAAAAAATCCGCATTCACCTCGAACACGGCGGCGGCCAGTTGCACCGCATCTTCCAGCGACAGATCGTTGATCCACGCCCGCTCACGCCGGGTGGTGATCGCCAACAAATCCAGCACGGCCTCGCCATGTCGCCCCAACAGATCGAGCCAATCCGGCTCGGCCGAAAGATCGGCGGCCAGCGGGCGCACCACGGCCAGCAGGCGTGGCAACTCACCCAGCCGGATCGGCGTCAGTTCCAGCGCGGTGCCGGACAGCGTCACGATCTTCGGCGTGGGCGGGAAGGTCTGGAAATCGGTGCTCATGTGGGTCATCGCCATCCCCTTACAAGAGCACGAGGCGTCCGAACTGGCCCAAGTCGCCGTCGGCGGGCTTGGTCAGATCCGCCAGCACCTGGCCCGACAACTCGAACTTCAGCAGTTCGTCCGTGATGATCGAGAGTTCTTTCGCCGGGTTGATGGCCACGCGGTACAGGTCGATCACCACCTCGCGGTTGCCGTCGGCGGTGTTGAGCCCCTCGAAGCGGATCCAGCGTTCGGGCAAGGCTTGCGTGAACATCGCCGTGCTCTGCGCCCCGCCATAGGCGTAGTCCACCGTGAAGGGCTCGACATAGGGGCCGCCGGTGGTGACGTCCAGCATCACCAGCGACCCATGCTTGGCATTGACGCTGTACTGGCTGACCGGCAGCGTCCGGGGCGTGGCGTCCGAGTCCTGGATCTGCACGGCAGAGACGTTCTGGTGTGCGAGCGGATACAGACTGCCCGGGGTGACCGGATTGGGCAGCCGCTCGCCGGTCACCGTGCCGGGGGTGATCGTGGTCGTGATGCCGTAGAGCGCGAGCGCCAGGTTGGTGGCGATCAGCTCTTCCAGCGTGCAGGCGAACTCGCCTTTCTTGGTCTTGATCAGTTGCAGGTCGGTCAGGCGCTGACCCGACTGCGCCTCCTGATGCTCGATGGTGTCCACCGACAGCGATACCTTCAGCTCAGGCACGTTGCCGACGAAGGTGAGGCCTGCCGGGTTGCCGTCGATGTCGCGCGCGCCGATGTAGACGCGGCCTTGTCCAGAGAAGTAGGCCATGGTCAGTCTCCTTGGGTGGCTGCAGTGGCGGACACACCGGACGTGGCATCACGGCGGATGGATTTGGAATCGGTGGCAGGGGTGGCCGCTTTGGCCGTGCCTTGCGCGATCAGCCAACGGGCGCTGGTCTCGGTGAGTTCAAGGCGCTCACCCACTTTGAGGCGTTTGCCCGCGTGGGTATGGGGTTTCAGTAGTTCGATGTGCATGTGGGATTCATCCTGTTTGGGTGAGGTCGATGGCGTGGGTGCGGTAGCGGATCTCGTAGCGGGCGGGCAGCAGCACGGCCCCGGCGTCGGCGTCGTCGAACTCCCATTCGCAGTCGATCTCGCGCACGGCGATGGAGAGCCCCCCGAGGTTCGGGTCGGCGAGCATTGCCGCGTGGGCCGCGGTGAGCAGCCGGTCGGCGACGTCGAAGGCATCCGCACCGCGGGCGACCACGGCAAGCCGGACAGACAGCTGCCGGTCGACGAGATGGTTGGCGTGGGCCGTGATGCTGTCGCCCTCGACGAACAGCAGCAGCGCCGGACTGGCCTCGCGGGTGACCGGCACGGCCGGCATGCGCAGCACCGGCACCGGTGCAATCGCCGAGGACAGGCGTGCGACGACCTCCCGCAAGAGGCGCTCGCGGACGGAGTTCATGTCAGTCACCTCAGAGTCGAGAGAGCCAGGCGCGATGCTCGGTGCCGTCGCCGATGGCGCGCACCTCGCGCACCTGATAGGGGTGGCCTGCCACCTCGACGGTGTCCCCGACCGCCAGCGTCAGCCAGGCCGCCGGGTAGTCGATCTGGTAGTCCCGCGACAGCGCCAGCCCATCCAGCACGGTGTCATCCGGGGCACGGAAGGCGCAGGGCACGGTGGTGCCCGCCACCGTGACGGGGGTCAGCAGTCCTGCACTGCGGGCCGCTTCGTACAGCGTCGCGACATCCATCAGGCTGCAACGAGCTTGATCAGCACGCCCGGGCGGTGGCACATCGGCAGCGGGTTGCTCTGCGTGTGCAGATCGGTGCCGCGGTCGAACTTGCGCGGCTCCTGTTTGGCATACAGCGGCTGGCCGAGGGTGTTCACCGTTTCATTGAAATCGGCCGGCGCGAAGTAGGTGGCGAAGGTGTCCACCGTCCCCAGCGGGAAGGCGTGGGCCTCGCCGGCGGCGATGAAGCGGCGCGTGCCCAGCGTGCCGTCGGCTTGCACGAAGGACGCCTGGCCCCGGTACTCCTCGAAGGTGATGCCGCTGTAGCTGAAGCCTGCGCGCATGTCGTTGATGAGCACCGCGCCCTGCTGCCAGTTCTGGTAGGCGGTCCGGACCTCCTTGTGGGTGGTCAGCGCCCGGAAGAACTCCGGCGAGCACAGGACGTGGATGCCGGTCGAGAACTCGCCCGCCAGGGCTTCGTCCATCAGGCCCAGGAGTTCCAGGCAGGCACTCTTGATCTGGCCGTTGTCCGCGGCGGTGGAGAACTCGAAGGCCACGCTCTGCGCCGTGATGTCGAACTCGTCGAACAGATCGACCAGTTCGCTGCCGTCGGCATCCAGGATCTTGCCCTTGAGCGCGCCCATGCGCAGATGCTCCTGGGTGATGGCGTGCTTGTTGCGCATGGTCTCCAGGTGGCGGGCCATGACGCCGGCGATGGCCTCCGTCTCGGTCTCCGAGCCGAAGGCGCGGATGCCCTGCACTTCCTCGGGCAGCACCACGTCGTCGTGCGGGATGTGCGGGATCACGAAGGAGCGCAGCCGGCGCTGCCCACGCTCGCCGACCGTCCCCGGCGAGCCCGGCGGTTTGGTCGGCAGCAGGTTCAGGCGCCCGGCGTACTCCTCGACGATGATCTGCCGGGTGCGCACCGGTTTGGCCGGGAACAGGTTCAACTGCTCCAGCCGCCCGTAGCGGTTGGGCAGGAGGTTGATGGCGGCGGTGAGGCTGGCCATCGAGAAGCCGGGGTGGTCGAAAGGGTTCTGCATGTCGGGGCTCCAGAAACAGCCAACCCGCCAGGCGGCGGGTCGTGCGGGGTGAGATCGGGATGGGAGGGCGGTCAGGCGCTGTCGCGCACCAGGATGCCGCGCGCTTGCAGTTGGGCGATGGCGGCCGCCTGTTGCGCGGCGGTGATGCCCGCAGGCCAGACGAGCGCGCCTCGGGCCACGATGGCGTGACGGGCGATCAGGATCGCGTCCTCGCGGTCGATCAGCGTCGCATCGACCTCGTTGCCGAGCACGCCTGCGGCGATTTCCGTGCCGTCGCTGGCGCTGGGGTCGAGGGCCTTGAGCTTGCCCGTGGCCGCATCGAGGCCGACCACGCTGCCCAGCGGCAGGTGCTGCGCGGCCGCGACGGTGGCCTGCTCGCGCGAGTAGAGATTCGGCGCTTCGTACTTGAGCAGGTCGCCGAGGTTCTTGGGTTGAGAGACGGACGGCATGGCTTACTCCTTGGGGATGAGTTTTTTGACGGCGGCGACCACGGGAGAGGCCTCAGGTCGCAGGTTGGCTTCGATGCCGGCATCCGGCAGGATGGCCGAATGGATGCGCGCGGCTTCCGACTGGGAAGCCTTGGCCTCGATGAGCAGCTGGCGTACCTCCGCCTCGCTCTTGCCTTCGGCAATCAAGGCGGCGGCCTTGTCCGGGCAGCCGGCGATCAGACACAACTCGGCGATGGCCTGGGCGGATTGGGTTACCTCGCGGCGAGCCTCGGCCACCAAGACGGCGGCCTGATCCACGCCGATCATTTCGCTGGTTTCTTCGAGAGACATCTCGTCCTCCTGTAAGTGCGTCGCCCCGGATCGTGTCAAGCTCCGAGTCGGGGGCGCCTTGCGGCCTCGAGAGCTGAGGTAAGTCGAGAAATCGGCGAGCGTCGCCTCCAGCGTGCCGACCGCGTCGGCAAGGCCAGCAGCGACGGCGTTCGGACCGAAGTAGAGGGCGGCCTCGGTGGCGCGCACCGCCGACTCCGACAACCCGCGCATGGCGGCCACATGGCCGACGAAGAGGTCGTAGAGCCGGTCGACCTCGGCCTGGAGTTCGGCTTTCGCGGCGTCGGTGAGCGGCTCGTGGGGTGAGAAGTCGTTCTTGTGCGCCCCAGCCGTGATCGCCGTGTAGCGGTAGCCGTCATTGGCATCCTTGACCGACTGGTCGATGTGCAGCGCGATCACGCCGATTGAGCCGACACCGCCGGTCTCTGTGACGACAAGACGATGCGCGGACGCTGCGATGGCGTAGGCCGCCGAGAATGCGGAATCATTCGCCACCGCCCAGACGGGTTTCAGCGCGGCAGCCTCGCGCACGCGGCGGGCCAGTTCGAAGCTGCCCGAGGCTTCGCCCCCCGGCGAATCGACATCCAGCAGAATGCCGGTGACGCCTGGGTCGGCCAGCGCCGCATCGAGCATCGTGCCGATGTCCTGGTAGCTCGTCAGTCCTGAGGCTGCATCCAGCCCGATGGTCCGTTTCACAAGGGTGCCGTGGATCGGAATCACGGCGATACCTGGGGGTGAGGCAGGTGCGGCGCGCGGCGTCGGCAGAGCCAGATCGGCTTGCGGAGCACAGACGCCAAGACGCTCTGAGAGCACGGCCAGAATCACATCGAGCTTGGCGCGATGGACGAGCAAGGGCATCCCAAAGATGCGGGAGGCGAGATGGGACAGCATGGGGTTGAACTCCCTGGGGAGGCTTACTACAATTGTGGTAACCCGATTTCAGCGGGGACGCCATGACGACATCGACTTCCATCCGCATCGACCAGAAGCTCTACGAGCAGGCACGCAGCGAAGCCCTGGCCGAACATCGGACCATTGCCGGCCAGATCGAGTACTGGGCCAAGGTTGGTCGCGCTGCCCTGGACAATCCCGATCTGCCGGTGAGTTTCATCGCCGAGTCGCTGGCCTCGCTGGCCGAGCCGCGCGAGGACGCCACGCCCTTCGTGCCCCGTTCGCGCCGGGCATGAGCTACGGCCTCAGGCAAACGCGCCGCTTCGCCCGCGCCTACAAGAAGCTGCACGACAACGTCGCGGCAGACGTCGATGCCGCCGTCGAGGTCGTGGCCGCCGATCCCTCGGTGGGCGAGCGTAAAAAGGGCGATCTGGCCGATTTGTTCGTCTACAAATTCCGCAGCCAGAATCAGCTCTACCTCTTGGGCTACACCGTCGATGACGAAGTCCGGCTGATCTATCTGGAAGCAGTCGGCCCGCACGAGAACTTCTATCGCGACCTCAAGCGCCGCTGATACAACGTCTGCTGATCTTCCTTGGCATAGCACTCGTCGTGGTGGGTCTGCTGTGGCCCTGGCTGTCGAAACTGCCCTTTGGCCGCCTGCCCAGCGACATCCACATCGAGCGCGAGCACTTCAGCTTCCACTTTCCGCAGACGACATCGATTCTGCTGTCGCTGCTGCTGACCCTGGTGCTGTGGTGGTGGCGGAAGTGAGCTCGTGTCGCGGGTCGGAGTCAAACACCAGTCCGAGCGCATCGGCGCGCCGATTGTCGGCCGCGATCTCACGATCGACATCCTCGGCGTCGTAGCCGAAGGCCGAGATGGCTTCCGAGCGCGACAGCAGCCCGGCGCGGATGGCGGTCAGCATCGCGTCGAACTCCTTCTTGGGATCGACCCACTGCCAGCCCTGCGGAATCCACTTGGCCGACAGGTACTCGCGCTTCCTGGCGCTGAACTGTGGCAACGCCAGCGCGCCTTCCAGAACGGCTTGTTCCATCCAGGCCCGCCAGATCGGGCGGCACAGCTGGTGGACGATCACCCCATGCTGGATGGCCTCGCAGCGCCGGCGAAACTCCAGCAGCCCGGCGCGGATGCTGGAGTAGTTCACCTGGGTGAGATCGCCGGTCAGCATCTCGTAGGTGATGCCCATGGCCGCGGCCACCGCCCGGAACTGCTGGCGCATGAACTCGGCGTAGGAACTGCCGACATCGGCCGGTGCCGAGAACTTGATGTCCTCGCCGGGCTCCAGAATCTGCAAGGTGCCGGGTTCGAGCCCCGCGAGTGCCGCGCCCTGGGCGTCCGGCAGTCCTTCGCCCATCAGGCTGTCCTCGGGGCTCATCCGCGTGATGAAGCCGGCGAACATCGCGGCGGTTTTCTTGCGCACCAGTTCGGCGTCGTCGTACTGGTCGAGTTCGTGGAGCTTGACCAGTGCACGCGCCAACCACGGTTCACCGCGGATCTGGCCGGGGCGCAAGGGGCGGAACAGGTGGATCAGCTCCTGCGCCGGCACGCGCACCGTCTCCATCCCGCCCGTGCCGGACATCGGCGCGAGACTTCCATCGCCCGGATGCGAGCGGTACAGGTGATAGGCCACCCGCCGCCCGAGCTTGTCGAACTCGATGCCCGCGCGGATCACGTTGCCCGAGGCCAACTCCTGATTCAGCGTGGCGGGCAGGTGTTCGGGTTCGAGCACCTGCAATTGCAGGCCGACCGGCAGGCCATCTTCCGGGCGGCGGTAGCGCAGCCGCACCAGACACTCGCCACCCTCGACCATCGCGCGACAGGCCAAGGCCTGCAGGCCATAGAAATCGGTCAAGCCGGCCGCATCGGCGTCCTCGCACCAGTCCCACCACAGCGCATGGATGGCTTCGCGTACGGCCGCATCGGTCACCATGCTCTGCGGCTTGATGCCGGTGCCGATGGCGTTGGCGACGAAGGCCTCGACGCCGGCGGCGGCCCAGGCATTGCGGCGTACCAGATCGCGGCTCTTGGCGCGCAGTTCGTTCTGGGTGAAGGCCAGCGCCGCGACCGCCCCCGGATTGCCGACCTGCCAGGCCAAGGCGCGACGGCCGCCGCCGATGCCGTCGTAGAGCGGGGTACTGCCGAGCAGGCTTGCGGCCAGACGGCGCCGCAGTGGCTTGAGCCAGGCCATCTCAGAACCCTTTGCCGGTGGTGATGCGGATCTGGCGCGGCGCACCCGGCCACAGGCCGGTGGCCACGGCCTGCTCGAAGAGGTCGCGCTTGACCGCTGCGATGGCGGCCTTCAGTTCATCGACGCTGCGGTACTCGACCGTCTTGTCGCCCAAGGTCACGCGCTTTTCGCCCTTGACCAGTGCCGCTTCCAGTGCGTCGAGGTGGGCTTGGGTGTAGGCCATCAGCGGTAGACCACGAGGTTGATTTCGGAGGAATCGGAAAACGACGCCGAGCTCGTCGCACAACTGATGTCGACGTACTGGGCGGTCTTCTGGTCGGAGGTGGATCGCACGATGGCGATGCGCTGCGTGCCACTGTTGGTGCTGCTGCGGGCGAGCGCCGTCCAGCAGTAGTTGGCGTCGGGCATGGCAACGGCGAAGGTCACACGGTAGCGACCCACCGCCGTCCGGGTGACGCTGGCCACGTTGTGCGACGCGCGCACGACGATCTGGTTGCCCACAAAGCCGAAGCACACCCACGCCCGGGCCAGGCCGGGGTGGGTCGCGTCGATCTTGGTCTTGACCTCCAGGCCGATGCGGCTGGCCAAGGCGCTGATGCGCGAAACCAGTCCCATCAGACCAGCGCCCCCTCGAAGATCGCGACGAAGTCGGTGTCGGTGTCGCCGACATCACTGGCGGCCACCGCGCCGATGTTGCTGCGCGCCAGGGCGGCTTCGGCCGCGGTCAGGGTCTGCGCCGCATCGAAGCGCACACGGTGGTTGACGGCGGCGAGCAGCGCATCCAGGCCACTGGTGCCGTCCTGCAGCAGTTGCTGGATTTCCAGCAGCGTATCAAAGGCGGCATCGGCCCCGCCCAGGATCTCGGCTTTCAGCGCATCGAGCAGCGTGACGATCTTGCTGGACGAATAGGTGCTGGTGGTGGCGACCTGCGCATCGTCGATCACCGCCGAGGACACCACGGCCGCCTTCAGTTCGTTGATGGCCGCGACCAGATTCGACTTGTCGGTGGTGGTCAGGTTGGCGAGATGCCCGGCCTTGGCGCGCACGTCGTTGAACTCCTGCGCGACGCGCAGGACCAGGCTTTCAATGCGGGTGGCCAGACTCATGGGCGCTCCTTGAAGGTTCAGGCCTGCCAGCGGGGATCAGCGCAGCCAGGGGCTGCGGATCACGCGCCGGCCGGGGTGGCGGGTGGCAGAGACACCAAGGCCACCGCGATGGGTGGCCTCGGGAGGTCGTTCGATGGGCATTTCGTTCGACGGCATGGGCTCATCGGGCGGCGTCAGCCCCAGTTGCCGCTCCAGTTCGCGCCAATGGCGTTCCTCGAAGCGGTCCAGACCTGCGGCCGCAGCGGCCGCGCGGGCGTAGACGTAGCAGTCCAGGGCTTCATTGCGCTCGCGCATCTTCTGCCACTCGCGCACCGGGTAGCCGTTGCGGTCGCGCCGGGTGATCAGTTGCTCGGCGCACAGCTGCTGGATGAACTCGGCGTCGATCTTGGGCAGGTGAACGAAGCCGGCCGGGTACCTCACCGTCACGCCGTTCTCGTCCACATCGGCGCTCTTGCGCAGGTTGTTGTAGAACTCGAGCTTGGCGATACCGACCGCCACGCTGTAGACCTTGATGCCCCGGCGCAGCTTCTTGCCGGCGAGCGAGACGTCCACCGCGGTCGGCGTGCCGATCAGGGCGGCACCACGCGCAACGCCCTTGACCGCCATCACGCGCGGGTCGCGGCAAGCGCGCACGAAGGCATAGGCCTCCTGCGTCGCAAATCCCGTGTCCAGCGCGAGGCGGGCCAGCGGCATCGGTGCTCCGCAAGCGTGCGTCCAGGTCTCGGCGATCAGTTCGGCCAGGCGTTTCCACACCGCATCCCGTGCGGTGTCGCCCATCAGCACCCGGTGCTCGATGAGCCAGGCCTCCTTGCCACGCCCGAAGGCCCAGATCGAGGCCTCGATGCGATCCTTCTGCACATCGGCACCACCCACCAGCAGCAGGCCGCCTGCGGGCACCCGGCCCAGCGGGTAGTCCTCGCGGCGCTCGATGAGGCGCTGCCAGTCCGGCGCTTCACCCTCTTCCACCCAGGTTTCACCCAGTTCGGTGTTCTTGAAGGTCTTGATCGCCGCGGCCGAGCCGGATTCCTTGCTGACCGCCGCCTCCCAGGCCGCGGCGATGTCGCGCCAGGAGCGCCAGCCCAACGGGCTGTAGAGCGAGGAAAGATGGAAACCGGCCGTCTTGGCGCCGGGCGCCATGGCCCGCCACTCGCCGTGCTCCAGCATCCAGGTCTTGTGGTGCTCGGCAATCGGCGCGTCGCACGATTCGCAGATGTAGGCCGCCGTGTCGGGTTGCCCTTTGTCCCAGCGCAATTGCTCGAAACGCAGCCATTGCCGGTGCGAGCAGTGCGGGCACGGCACGAAGTAGCGACGTTGGTCGCTGGCCTCGTACTCGCGCTCGATGGCCGATGCTCCTGAGATCGTCGGCGTCGAGACGATGAAGATCTTGCGCCGCGCGAAGGTGCGGGTACGCGCCTCGGCCAGCGAGATCGCATCCCCTTCACCCTCGACGTCCAGCGGATAACCGTCGACCTCGTCGAGGAACAGATACCGCACCGGCATCGAGCGCAGGCCCACCGCGCTGTTGGCCCCGGTCATCACCAGCACGCCGCCGCGGAACTCCTTGGCGAGGATGGTGTTGCCGGAATCCCGGCTGCGCGCCGGGGCGATGAGTTCGCAGAGCACCGGCGACTCCTCGATCAGCGGGTCGATGCGCTGCTTGGAGGCGCGCTTGGCCATCTCCACGGTGGGCCAGACCGCCATCATCGGACCCGGCGCATGGTGGATCACGTAGCCGATCCAGTTGCTGCCCATCTCGGTGGCGCCAAGTTGCGCTGCCTTCATGAACACCACGCGCTCGATGGGCGAGGTCGGTGAGAGGCAATCCATGATCTCGCGCAGGTACGGCGTGCGGCGGGTACGCCAGCGTCCCGGCTCGGCCGAGGCCCGGCTTCCGAGCACCCGATGTCGGTCGGCCCACTCGGAGACCGTCAGCAGCGGGTCGGGGGTGAGCCCGTCGCGCCAGGCGCGTTCGATCTCGGCCGCACCTTCGTAGTCCATCGTCCTTTCTCCCCAGTCAATCGACACTGGGGCGCAACTCGCCCAGTTCCTGCAGGTGCTCACGCACGGCCGCATCGAGCGCCACGTGCAGCGCATGGGCATCGACGTTCAGTCGCGCGGCCATCTGCGCCGAGATGCGCGCCGGCCAGTTCAGCCAGGCATCGCGCTCGGTGCGTGCGAGCTTGAATACATGAGAGACGGCCTGCGCGCGATCGACGAGCTCGCCCTTGCGCTGCGCCAGCTCGATTTTGTGGAGCTGGGCCTTGAGCACTTCGTTGGCGGTGCGTGCCTGCAGCAGCGTGGTGCCACCGGCCGACCAGGGCGCCCCCCGGCGTCGGCCGTGTCGCGCGGCGCGGACTGGGCCGATGCCGCTGGCCTGGCGCGCCCCTTGGCGGCTGGGGCCGGCGCTTGCGCTTGCCGCGGCTGCAGGGTGTTTTGCGCCCACTGCGCGTCGGCCATGGCCGGATCGATCGTGCCATCCGGCAGCGGCGTGATCCGCCCGGTGTCGATGGCCTTTTTCACAGCCACGTGCGACACGCCCCGGTGGCGCGCGTAGGCGCGAATGGAAAGACCCATCGTCACCTTCTTCAATCATTTGTTCGTCATTCCTGCAGATCGAGCTTGGCTTCCATCGGCAACAGCGCGTTCATCACGGCACGCCAACCCACCATCGAAAGGACCCCCGATGAACGCCAACACCCCCGATACCCTGGCCACGAAGCTGGCCGAAGCGGCGCTGACGATCCTGGTGCGCTGCTGCCGCAACGAGGTGGCTGCCGCCAGCCGCGACGACTTGGAGGCCGCCTGCGCGGCGATGCGCGCCAAGGCCAGGCCGGTCATCGACCAGTTGCTCGACGACGCGCGGGCTGCGCCCTGGGTGGCCGAAGCCGCATTCCACGCCGCAGCGCTCGAACTGGCGCAAGCCGGCATCGCGGTGTTGCGCAAAGCCTGACTCACCCCACCAAGCCAAGCAGAAAGCGCTTGGCTTCTCTGCCGAACAGCGCGTTCATCACCTCACCCGATCCACCCCTGCCAAGGAGCAGACCATGACCACCACCCAACTCACCCCCGTCCAGCACGCCATCCTGGCCAAGGCCATCCACACCAGCGGCGGCAAGATCGACTGGTTCCCCGAGCACATCAAAGGCGGCGCGCGCCGCAAGGTGCTCGACGGGATGTTCAACCGCGCCCTGATCACCACCGATGGCAACAACTGGTTCGTCACCGCCGAGGGCTACGATGCTTTGGGGCTGCCGCGCCCGGGCGGGAACAAGAATCGCGCCGGCTCCTTCGAGGCGCGTCTGGATCAGATCATTGCCAACGCCGAAGGGGCACCCGCCGCCGCGAGCGATCCCGAGTTGGAGGCGGCCGTGACGGCTGCCGAAGCCACGTGGACGCAGGCGAAGGACGATGCGCCGCGTCGCATCCGTGCCGACAGCAAGCAGGCCCGGGTCATCGCGATGCTGCGCAGCCCTGAGGGCACCACGATCCGCCAGATCATGGACGCCACCGGCTGGCAAGCGCACACGGTGCGCGGCACCTTGGCCGGGGCGCTCAAGAAGAAGCTGGGTCTGAGCGTCGTGTCGGACAAGCCGCAGGGCGGCGAGCGCGTTTACCGGCTCGCTTGAATCACGATGGGGCAGCGCCTCCCGCGTGGGAGGCCGCAGCCAACGGCTTGGTGATTCACTGCGCGATCGTCGAGGAGTCCCTGGTCGCCTGATGGCGAAGGTTCCGTTTTGGACCATTAGGCGCCATAATGATCCTCCTCACAGGAGGTTCGTATGGCCGTCAATGTCAAACTGCCCGAAGCCTTGGTCGAGACCGCCAAGCGTTACGGCGCCATCGAGCACCGCTCGGTGCCCAAGCAAATCGAATACTGGTCTCAAATTGGCAAGATCGCCGCTGAAAACCCGGACCTGCCCTTTTCCGTCATCCGCGACATCCTGATCGCCGATCAGGAAGCGCCGGTGGGTGAGTACCGGTTTGGCTGATGCGCATCCTTGTCACTCCGACCTTCGAGCGTGCCGTCAAAAAGCTGCACAAGCAGCAGAAGGCCGCGCTCGACGAAGCGGTACGCACCATTGCCAGTCAGCCCGAAGTCGGCGAAGCCAAAGTTGGTGACCTGGCTGGGGTGCAGGTTTACAAGTTCCGCATGGGCAGCTTGCTCTGCCTGCTCGCCTACCGCGTTCTGGATGAAAACACCCTCAAGCTGTTGATGGTCGGTCCGCACGAGAATTTCTACCGCGACCTCAAACGCACCGAGCGCTAACCAGCCAGATCATTGAACTTGAACCCATCCTCTTCCCGATAGGCTTCCTGCCCACTCCATTCCTGCCAACGACGCACGATCACATCCACGTACTTCGGGTCGAGCTCGATCAGTCGCGCTCTGCGCCCCGACTTCTCCGCCGCGATCAATGTCGTGCCCGAGCCACCGAACGGGTCGAGCACCACGTTGCCGGGTCGGCTGGAATTGCGGATCGCCCGCTCGACCAGTTCCACCGGCTTCATCGTTGGGTGCAGGTCGTTCTTTTGCGGCTTGTTGAAGTGCCACACGTCGCCCTGGTCGCGGTCGCCGCACCAGTGACGCTGCGCGCCTTCGGGCCATCCGTAGAGGATCGGCTCGTACTGGCGTTGGTAGTCGGCGCGCCCCAGCGTGAAGGTGTTCTTGGCCCAGATGATGAAGGTCGACCAGTGGCCACCGGCGGCGCGGAAAGCGGCCTGCAGGGTGTCGAGTTCCGACGATGACATGGCCACGTAAATTGCGCCGCGGCAGTGGGCGATGGTGGGTGTGAGCGCCGCCAGCAGGAAGTCGTGGAAGCCGTCGCCCAGGTTGTCGTTGAGGATCGCGCGGTGCTTGCCGCGCAGCTTGTCCTTCGCGCTGCTCCCGTAGTTCACGTTGTACGGCGGGTCGGTGAAGACCATGTCGGCGATGCCATCGCCAAGCACTGAAGCGTAAGCGTCCGGGTCTGTCGCATCACCGCAGAGCACGCGGTGTTTGCCGCAGACCCAGACATCGCCCGGGCGCGAGGTGGGCGTCTCGCCAACCTCCGGCACCGCATCGTCATCGGTCTGGCCCTGGTTGTCCGGCTCGTCGCCCGCGAGCAGATCGGCCAGCGCATCGGCATCGAAGCCCGTGAGATCCATGTCAAATCCTTCGCTCTGCAAGGCTTCGAGTTCGATCCGCAGCATTTCCTCGTCCCAACCGGCGTTCTCGGCGATGCGGTTGTCAGCGATGATCAGTGCGCGGCGCTGGGTGGGCGTGAGGTGATCGAGCACCACGACCGGCACTCGCTCCAGCCCGAGCTTGCGGGCGGCCGCCAGCCGCCCGTGTCCGGCCACGATCACGCCATCCGAGCCTGCCAGGATCGGGTTGGTGAAGCCGAACTCGGCGATGCTGGCAGCGATCTGCGCCACCTGCTCCTCGGAGTGGGTGCGCGCATTGCGGGCGTAGGGCATGAGCTTGGTCGTTGGCCACTGCTCGATCCGCTCGGCCAGCCATTGGATATTCATATCTTGTACAATATATCTGTCCAATGATGGAGCCACGCCATGACCATTGAAACCACCTACAGCCAGGCGCGCGAGCAGCTCAAGGCGCTGATGGATCGTGCCGTCGATGACCGCGAGGTCATCGTGGTGAAGCGTCGTTCGGGCAATGCCGTGGCGATGATCGCGGCGGACGAACTCGAAAGCCTGCTGGAGACGGCGCATTTGCTGCGTTCATCGAAGAACGCCGAACGCCTGCTGACTGCACTCCTCCGTGCCAGAACCCGTGATCTGAAGCCAACCACACCTGCAAAGCTCAGGAAGGACGTTGGCATCGATGCGTAAGGCAGCCCGGCTTGCGGTCTGCCATCCGGAATTCCTCGAAGACCTGCGCCACTGGGTCGAGACCGACCGGCGTACCGCCAAGCGCTTGCTCGACCTCGTCGAGGCCACGCTGCGTGATCCCTTCGACGGCATCGGCAAACCCGAGCCCTTGAAATATCTGGGACCGGACATCTGGTCGCGACGCATCACCCAGGAACATCGCTGCGTCTATCTGGTCAAGGCCGACCGGGTGGAGTTCTTGCAGGGGCGTTACCACTACTGAGGCCACGTTCGGCAGCAACGTCCTCGAAGGTCTGCCCGGTGGCCAGCAGCGTCACCGGCACCTCCGGATGGTTCTGCCGGAAGCGCTCGATGGCCACGTCCACGTACTCGGGCGCGATCTCCACGCTGCGGCAGACGCGGCCGGTGCGCTCGGCGGCCAGCATGGTCGTGCCGCTGCCGCCAAAGGGCTCGAACACGAGATCATCGGGATCCGTATAGGCCTCGATGACGAACTGCGGCAGCGCCACCGGGAACACGGCCGGGTGGTCGATCCCCTGGCCAATCTTGCCCTTGTGGCGCATCACCCGGATCACCGAGTCGGTGATGCGCGTGTCCTGCGTCGGCTGGCCGGCATGGGTCCAGCCGCCCACTTCGCCGTCCTTGCCGCGCATTGCCGTCGATGACCCATCGGCGCGCAGGTGGGTCTCTTGCCCGGCGAACTTGCACGGCACGATCTTGTTCGGTTTGCGGCTTTGCCGGTTGAAGTGAAAGACGAACTCGAAGGCAGGCGCCAGCCGCCCCTGCCAGTCGCCGGGCATCCCCGGCCCCTGGTCCCACACGTACCAGGCGAAGCGCCGCCAGCCCTGCTGGCGCATCCAGGCGAGCCACGCATCCCAGTACGGGACGACTTCGTTGTCGCGGTGGATCAGGCCGAGGTTCACCAGCACCTGACCATCGTCTGCCATCGGCAGGTGGGCAAAGACGCCACGCATCAGGCCGTCCCAATCGGCGATGCCGCCCGTGGTGTAGTCGCGCTGGTTGCCGTAGGGCGGCGAGGTGAAGCACAACGCAGCCGTCTCGCCCTGCATCAGCGCGGCGATGACGTCCGGGTCGGTGGCGTCGCCGCAAATCAGGCGGTGCGGGCCAATCGCCCAGATGTCGCCGGGGCGGGACACCGGGACGGCCGGGGCTTCGGGAACGTCGTCTGCGGCGTCCGGATCCTCGGCGTCGGGCTCAGTTTGGGCATCAGCTGTCGCTTCAGCGAGCAACGCTTCGATCTCCTCCCCCTCGAACCCGGTCAACGCCAGGTCGTAGCCCGCTTCGGACAACTCGGCCAGCTCCAACGCGAGCAGTTCCTCATCCCAGCCGGCATCGAGCGCGAGCCGGTTGTCGGCGATGACATAGGCACGCTTTTGCGCCGGCGTGAGGTGACCCAGCTCGATCACCGGCACCTCGGTGAGCCCCAACTTGCGCGCAGCGGCCAGACGCCCGTGCCCGGCGATGATGCCGCTCTCGCCATCGACCAGGATCGGGTTCGTCCAGCCGAACTCGACGATGCTGGCGGCGATCTTGGCAATCTGCGCATCCGGATGCGTGCGCGGGTTGCGGGCGTAGGGAATCAGCGCCTCGACCTTGCGGTACTCGACGTTGAGCGAGTTCAACGTGGACATTCCAAAAGCAAAACCCGCCGGGCGTGGCCGCCGGGCGGGTCGTGTGAGTTCGGGTGACGCGGTGACCGCTCTGCGGGGTGGTAACCGGGGCCGGTAACCTGGCCGGGTGGTAACCTGATTTTGCGGCCTGACGCTAAAAAAGCGCCGCGCTCTCGCCCCCCGCATGGCTTCTTGGCCAGGAAGGACCCGTTGGTTTTTCGGGCGGCTTCCTTTGCCGTCACCGCTGTCCAGAAGTTAGCCGAAATCCTACCCTCGAACCGGTGGATCTGTTGCAGCGGCGAAAGCCGCATTGGCCCGCTGGCACACGCGGATGCGCGATCCAACCCGCCAAATCACGCCAAAACACGCAGGCGCGTTTGGTATGCGCTCGTGCCCAGCGACTTCAGAGCATCAGAGCACGGCCTCCAGGCCCTTGCGTTCGATGAGGTCGAGCAACTTCTGCGAGGGACCGCTGGGCTTCTTGTCGCCCACTTCCCACTTGCGCACGGTCGAGACGCTGGTGTTGAGGACCGATGCCAGCACGGCCTGACTCAAGTGCAGGCGTTCGCGCAAGGCGCGCACTTTCTCAGCGTCGTACTCCTGCACCGGCTCCAAGCACAGCGCGTCGTACTTGCGCATCTTGCGCTTGTCGATGAAGCCCAGGCGATGCAGGTCGGAGGCCATCTCATGAACCTCTTGCAGGATGCGACTCTTGCCTCTCTTCACGGCCATGGTCGATTCTTCGTTGTGTGCCGACAAAAAGCGCTCAAGCCGCGACGATCCGAAACTCCGTCGCCTTGGCCACAGGACGGACGTGGTTCTTCTCGCGCTGGAGCTCGACGATGCCGTAGCGCGACATCGTCTTGAGCGTGCGCGAGAGGTTGCTCGGTTTGCGCCCGGTGGCCTCGGCCAGTTCCGAGATCGAGCCGGGCCGGGTCTCGGCGATCACCCGGATCAACGCCCGGTTGTCGTCGCTGAGCACCTCGGCCAGCGACTTCATCGAAGTGAACCAGATCTTCGGCTCGCCCGGCTTGGGCTTGTGCTCGCCTCGCGCGATCGCGAGCACACGCTCGCGGATCTTGTCCTGCGGCATGATCCCGATCACGATCGGTTTCATCGTCATTTCACCTTGCTGCGCAGGGCGGTCCTTCCGATCGCCCATCACTCGGATAGTCGGCCTTTGCGTACCAGCTCGACGACCCGGTTTCGCACCTGCTCCAGCTTCTCGTCCCTGATGCGTCCTGCCACGCGTTGGAACAGGCCTTGATGCGCGGTGAACAGTTTTCCGGGACGGATGAAGCTGGTCCGCTGGAGGGAGCCCCGGGAGAAGTCCCCATCCGCCAGTTCGATCGCGAAGGGGTCGGCGTAAGAGCGGCTCGTGATCTGCAGGCACAGCCAGTCCTCCCGTCCTGCATGGGCAAGAACGAGTGCTGGCCGAAGCTTGGATGTCGATAAATCGGAGAACGGGAAAGGCACGAGGACCACGTCGCCTATTGCAGGTGCGTCCATGCCTCATCCTCTTCCGGTTTCAGCCAATCCTCCGCGAGGGCCGTTTCAGCCAGCTGAGTGACCTCGTCGATCTCCACCGGCGCCTCGTCGAGGATGGTCACCAAGGCGCGATGCAGGCCTTTGATCTTGACGGGCTCGGCCAGACGGACATGCCCCTGTTCGTCGATGATGGCTTCCACGGTCTGTTTCATCACATGTCCTCCGCTCGATCCGGATCGCCCGGCTCAAACCCGCTCCGCCGAGAACCGCATTTTATCACCTATTGATACATGACGCTGGGTGGAACTCACCCGTTCAGACGGTCGGCCACGATCTGCAACGCCCGCTGCCAGCGCCGCCACGCTGTGGTCCGATCGCAGCCGAAGCGGGCGCAGATGTCGCGCCAGCGGTGGCGGTCGGCGCGCATCCACACGAGGTGCCGTTCCTCTTCCTCCAGCCACTGCACCCAGCGCATGGCTTCGAGCATGCGCTCGATGGCCTCGGGACTGGGCGGGAAGCGCCGGATCGTGGGTTCGGCCCCCAGCGTCTCCCAGGGCATGCGCCGGATCGCGGGCCAGGTGTTGAAGTAGCCCTGCACGCGCACGGACGGCAAGCGGTGGGCGGTGATGGCCGCCTCCCGGAAGCGCTCGGCCACACGCTCGACGGTCCACTCAGCCATGGCGCGCCTCCCGTGCACCGTAGAGCCGCTCGCCGATTTGCCGGATCAGCTCGCGTTCCATCCAGTCGAGCCGGTCGTCGTCGAGGGAGACGACGAGCAGGCGCTGCTCGCGCCAGCCGCGGCGCTTGACGGCCTCCACGTCCATCGACTCGGGCTGCAGCCGACCGAGCGGGCAGCGGTAGCGAGGGGTCGGAACAATCATCTCAGTCCTCCTGCGCCGCGTCGTGAAGCTGGAGGGCCCAGAGCAACAGCGCCAAGGCGTCGGCCTCGTCGTCGTCCGCCGGGGCGTGGCCCCGCGCACGCACGGCCGCCATCACCGCGTCCTTGCCGGCGTTGCCGCGGCCGGTGGCGTGCTTCTTGATCGTGCCCACCGGCACGCCCTGGTAGGGAATGCCGTGGTGCTCGCACCAGGCCGTGAGCGTGGCCAGGAACCCGCCGTAGGCGTGCGCGGCATCGACGCCAGCGTGTCGGCGTACCTCCTCGAAGTACAAAAACTGAATTTCAGAAACGGATTGCTGAATTTCAGAAATCCAGCGCCGAAAGCGCAGGAAGCGCATGCCGCCGCCTTCGAAGCGCTGCGGCCGAAAGCTCTCGGCGCCGCTGGTAATGTGGCCGTCGCTGCCGCGCAGCGCCCAGCCGGTGGAGGTGCCCAGGTCGAGGGCGAGGAGGGTGGTGTGCATCGTGTCGGTCCTTGTCAGCATCGGGTGACCGAAGGTGACCGCCGTGGGGAATCGTCCTTCCGCCCGCGCGCGCGTACGCGCGTAAAGAGACTCAATCCCTGGGCCAGTCACCTTCGGTCACCCTCGGGGTTCAGTCGTCTCGGTACGGGAGCCGTACGCCGTAGTCCTTGGGCTTGAGCGACAGGCCCGCCAGGGCCTTGACGCCGCCGTGGATGCGCGTGCGCTCGAAGCCGCGGTTGGCCAGTTGCTGGGCGAGCCAGCGGCTCGTGCCCACGTACTCGCCGCGCCGGCCGGCCCAGTCCTGCCAGCGCTGGAACACGTCGGCCACGGCCACGCGGGCCTGCGGGTGGCGCTGGGCCTCCTCGTCCAGGAAGTCGCGCACGGCGTCCTCCTCGTCGAAGTACTCGGCGGTGGCCGACACCACGCTGGCCGGGGGCTGGAGCCCCTCGCGCTGCCAGGCCAGACACCCCTCGACCGCCCACGCGAGGATCCCGTCGCGCTCGGCCAGGAGCTTGTC
>NZ_KB905949.1 GCF_000381125.1 Caldimonas manganoxidans ATCC BAA-369 | reverse complement strand
AAGGGCCCGCCAGTAAGGCCCTCGAGGCCGTAGAACGCGCCAAAAACGCTCCGTTTCGCCCCGCGCAGGACAATCTCGCCGCGGCGCGGGGCTTGATCAGCGTTTCCCTAGCGCGGCAACTCGACCATGCCCGGGAACAGCCACAGCAGCGCCGAGGTCATGATCAGATAGCGCAGGAACTTGCCCACGGCCATGTAGAACACGCAAGGCCAAAACGGCAGCTTGAGCCAGCCGGCCACACTGCACAAGGGATCACCGACCCCCGGCAACCATGACAGCAAGCAGGCCCGGGGACCAAAATCGCGCAGCCACAGCAGCGCACGCGCCTTGACCGGATGCTCTTTGTGCGTGAGGCGGTCATAGGCTTCATGCGCCCCGTAGCCCAACCACCAGTTGAGCGCCCCGCCCAAAGTGTTGCCCACCGTGGCCACCAGGATCGCCGGCCAGAACAGCTCGGCGTTGAGCTTGATGAGGCCAAACACCGCTGGCTCCGACCCCATGGGCAGCAGGGTGGCCGAGACGAAGGCCACGACAAACACGGTGCTCAAGCCGAATTGCGGCAGAGCCAGGGCGCTGAGCAAGGAATAGAGCCAGGCTTCCATGGCTGGCGATTATCGGTGTGCGCTGCAGCAAGGCTGCAGACCGCACATTTCATTTCCTGAAAGCGGGCAAGGCTATACTCTGCCTCCTTTTTCAGCACATCCCCTGCCACACTCCCATGCGCATCGGCCCTCACGAGCTGCCCAACGCGCTGTTCGTCGCGCCCATGGCCGGGGTCACCGATCGGCCCTTCCGCCAGTTGTGCAAGCGGCTGGGTGCGGGCTATGCGGTGAGCGAAATGGTGACTTCGCGCAAGGACTTGTGGCACAGCCTGAAGACCTCGCGCCGGGCCAACCACGACGGCGAGGTCGAACCCATTGCCGTGCAAATCGCCGGCACCGAGCCGGCCATGATGGCCGAGGCGGCGCTCTACAACATCGACCGCGGCGCGCAGATCATCGACATCAACATGGGCTGCCCGGCCAAGAAGGTGTGCAACAAGTGGGCCGGCTCGGCCTTGATGCAAGATGAAGCTCTGGCCTTGTCCATCATCGAGGCGTTGGTGGAGGTTTGTGCCCCGCGGGGCGTGCCAGTGACTTTGAAGATGCGCACCGGTTGGTGCCAGCGACACAAAAACGCGGTCCGTCTGGCTTGCGCAGCCGAGCAGGCCGGTGTGGCGATGATCACCGTGCACGGCCGCACCCGCGAGCAAGGTTACTCCGGTCAGGCCGAATACGACACCATCGCCGCGGTGAAAGCGGCGGTGAAGGTGCCGGTGGTGGCCAATGGCGACATCGATTCGCCCGAGAAAGCGCTGGCCGTGCTGCGATATACCCAGGCCGATGCCCTGATGATCGGGCGCGCGGCCCAGGGGCGGCCCTGGATCTTCCGAGAGATCGAGCACTTCCTGGCCACCGGCACCCATCGCGCGCCGCCGCGGGTGCGTGAAGTGCAAGCCTGGCTGATCGAGCACCTGCACGACCACTACAGTCTCTACGGCGAATGGAGCGGCGTGCGCACTGCCCGCAAGCACATCGGCTGGTACGTGCGTGGCCTGCCCGGCGGAGAAGCCCTGCGCCGGCACATCAATACCCTGGAGAGCTGCGATGCGCAGCTCTCCGCCCTGAATCGATACTTTGAAGCGCTGTCGGAGCGCCATGTGCATCTGCCCGATGCACCGGCCCTCCAAGGCGAGCCGTTCGACGCCGAGGTCGCATGAGCAAGAAGCAAATCGAAGAATGCATCCGCGCGAGTTTGGAGTCCTATTTCAAGGATTTGCGCGGGGAGGAGCCGCATTCCATGCACGAGATGATCATCTCCGTCGTGGAAAAGCCCTTGCTGGAGGTGGTGATGCAGCACGCGCAGGGCAACCAATCGCGCGCCGCCGAATGGCTGGGCATCAACCGCAACACCCTGCGACGCAAGCTCATCGAACACAAGTTGATCAAGTAAGCCCCAGGCCCCACCATGTCGAACCCAGCCCTTACTGCCTTGCTTTCGGTCTCGGACAAGACCGGCATCGTCGAATTCGCCCGTGCGCTGGCAGCGCTCAACGTCCGCCTGGTCTCCACCGGCGGCACGGCCAAGCTGCTGGCTGATGCAGGCTTGAAGGTCACCGAGGTGGCCGAGCTCACCGGCTTCCCAGAGATGCTCGACGGCCGCGTGAAGACCTTGCATCCGCGCGTGCACGGCGGATTGCTGGCCCGTCGCGACGTGCCTGAGCACATGACCGCACTGAATGAGCACGGTATCGGCACCATCGATCTGTTGGTGGTCAACCTCTATCCCTTCGAGGCCACCGTGGCCAAACCCGGCTGCACGCTGGAGGAAGCCATCGAGAACATCGACATCGGCGGGCCGGCCATGGTGCGTTCGGCGGCCAAGAATTGGAAAGACGTCACCGTCCTGACCGATCCGAGCCAATACGCCGAGGTCATCGACGAGCTGCAACGCCATGGCACCACGCGAGCCGAGACGCGCTTCAAGCTGGCCGTGGCAGCGTTCAACCGCATCGCCGATTACGATGGTGCCATCAGCGACTACCTCTCGTCGCTGCAACCCGACGGCACCCGCAGCCTCTTCCCGGGCCAAAGCAATGGCCGCTTCGTGAAGGTGCAGGACCTGCGCTACGGCGAAAATCCTCACCAGCAAGCGGCCTTCTACCGCGACTTGCACCCCGCTGCCGGCTCCTTGGCGACGGCCCGGCAGCTCCAAGGCAAGGATCTCTCCTACAACAACATCGCCGATGCCGACGCGGCCTGGGAGTGCGTCAAGTCCTTCGATACGCCGGCCTGCGTGATCGTCAAGCATGCCAATCCCTGCGGTGTGGCCCTGGGCGCCGATCCTGCGCAAGCGTATGCCAAGGCCTTCAAGACCGATCCGACCTCTGCCTTTGGCGGCATCATCGCATTCAACCGCCCGGTCGACGCCGCAGCCGCACAGCTGGTGGCCAAGCAATTCGTCGAAGTGCTCATCGCCCCGGGCTTCTCGGACGAAGCGCGCGCCATCTTCGCCGCCAAACCCAACACCCGCCTGCTCGAGATTGCCCTGCCGCCAGGAGGCCCCTCGGCCTGGGAACAGGGTCGCAATCAGATGGATGTCAAGCGCGTGGGCTCGGGCCTGCTGCTGCAGACGGCCGACAACCGCGACGTGCGCCTGGACGAGCTGAAGGTCGTCACGCACAAGCAGCCCACGCCCGAGCAACTGGCCGATCTGTTGTTCGCCTGGCGTGTGGCGAAATATGTAAAGTCCAATGCCATCGTGTTCTGCGGCGGCGGCATGACCTTGGGCGTGGGGGCGGGTCAGATGAGTCGCATCGACTCGGCGCGCATCGCCTCCATCAAGGCTGCCAATGCAGGGCTGTCGTTGCAAGGCTCGGTCGTGGCCAGCGACGCCTTCTTCCCCTTCCGCGACGGACTGGATGTGGTGTGCGACGCTGGTGCCACCTGCGTGATCCAGCCCGGCGGCAGCGTGCGCGATGACGAGGTGATCGCCGCAGCCAATGAGCGGGGCATCGCCATGGTGTTCACGGGCGTGCGTCACTTCCGTCACTGAGCCCGGCCTGGCAAAGTCCATGACGCTTGCGCATGCCACCGGCTTGCTGCTGTCGGCCCTGGCCCGCCTGATCACCGGCGCGCAGGGCCACTGGCTGGGCTGCATCCCCAAAGCCGAGCAGCGCATCTACTTTGCCAACCATCAAAGTCACCTCGACTGGCTGCTGATCTGGTGCGCGCTGCCGCACGAGCTGCGCACCCGGACGCGACCGATCGCCGCCAAGGACTACTGGACGTCCGGCAGGTTCAAGCATTGGATCACCCGCGAAGTGTTCAACGCGGTGTATGTGAACCGTCACCGCACCGATGATCAAGACCCTCTGGAGCCGCTGGTCGATGCCCTGCAACACGGCGACTCGCTGGTGATCTTTCCTGAAGGCACACGCAACAACCTGGGAGAACCTCAGCCCTTCAAATCCGGGCTGTATCACTTGGCCCAGCAATTCCCTGACGTTCCCTTGATTCCCTGCTGGATCGACAACGTCCAACGCGTCATGCCCAAGGGCGAGGTGGTGCCGGTGCCGATTCTGTGTTCGGTGACGTTCGGCGCACCGATGCAGCTGGCGCCTGGCGAGGACAAGCGCGACTTCCTGGAACGCGCCCGAGCCGCGGTGGTCGGCCTGCGCAGGCCCGGGAGAGGCACGGCATGAATGTCCTGAAGACCCTGCGCAGCTGGTCCGCCAGCGAGCAGATCGGCCTGCTCTTCCTCATCGTGTTCGGCCTGCTGGTGCTGGCCTCCATGCTCGCCATGGTGATGAGCTTGAAGGCGCAGACCGATGCGCAGCATGCCCGGGTCGAGCGCTTCAAGCGCGTGCTGCGCGATTCATGGGTGTGGGTGTCGGTGTTCTGGATCGCGTGGGTCGCTGGCGCCTTCGTTTCGATGTTGTTGTTTGGGCTGCTGTCGTTCTACGCACTGCGGGAGTTCATCACGCTCAGCCACACCCGCCGCGGCGATCACCGCAGCCTCATCTTGGCGTTCTTCATCGTGCTGCCGCTGCAGTACTGGCTCGTTGGCACGCGCCAGTTCGACCTGTTTTCGGTGTTCATTCCGGTCTATGTCTTCTTCGCGATCCCGGTGATCAGCGCGCTGGCCAACGACCCCGAACGCTTTCTGGAGCGCAACGCCAAGATCCAGTGGGGCATCATGGTTTGCATCTACGGCCTCAGCCACGCCCCTGCGCTATTGCTGCTGGAGTTTGCCGGCTATGCGCAGCGTGGCGCCTTCTTGCTTTTCCTGCTGGTCTTCGTGGTGCAGACGAGCCTGTTGGTTCAAGCCTACGTGGCCCGCCATCATCGGCTCACACCCGTGGCCCCGGCCATCAGCACCTCGTTTTCCTGGGGGGCGGCCGGCGCCGGTGTGTGCGTCGGCAGCCTGTGCGGCGCCCTGCTGTACTGGATCACGCCGTTCAAGGCCGGTCAGGCCTTTGCCATGAGCTTCATCGCTTGCACCGCCGGCATGTTCGGGCATTTCGTGATGAAGGCACTCAAACGAGACGCGGGGGTGCAGTCGGCGTGGCATGCCGAGGGCCACCCCGTGACCGGCGCCGTGGGGCTGCTCGACCGCATCGCCGCGCTGAGTTTCGCAGCACCGGTGTTCCTGCACTCGGTGCGTTGGTATTTCGAGCTGCGGCCATGAGGGTGCTTGGCATCGACCCGGGCTTGCAAACCACGGGCTTTGGCGTGGTCGACGTGGAAGGCCCGCACCTGCAGTACGTGGCCAGCGGCACCATCCAGACCCGCCATGCCGACCAGGGCGACCTGCCCGCCCGCCTGAAGATCCTCTACGAGGGCATCCGCGAAGTGGTCGCACGCTATCGACCCACCGCGGCCTCCGTGGAAATCGTCTTCGTCAACGTCAACCCGCAGTCCACCTTGCTGCTGGGCCAAGCCCGCGGCGCGGCCTTGGCAGCCCTGGTGAGTTGCGAGCTGCCGGTGTACGAGTACACCGCCTTGCAGATGAAGAAGGCCATCACGGGCCATGGTCTGGCGCGCAAGGATCAAATCCAGGCCATGGTGAGGCGGCTGCTACGTTTGCCCGGCGAGCCCGGCAAAGATGCGGCAGACGCGCTGGGTTTGGCGATTTGCCATGCCCACGCCAGCTCGGCCTTTGCCGCCCTGAGTCAAGCCGGCGGCAAACCACGTCGGCGCACGCACGCGCAGATCAAGGGCGGTCGCACCTACTGAGCCGGCCAGAAGATCCGCTCGACGATCAACACCGCAAAGAAGCCCAGCGCCGCCACGAGGGTCCATTTGATGATGGCCACCCCCAGGTGGAGCCAGCGCCGATCGTTGCGCAGCAAATACAGACCCAAACAGACGATCGCCGCCAACAGCAACAGCAGGATCGCCAGGCGAAAGACGACCATCGGCGGGGCCGCTCACCAAGCCGGCGCCAGTTGCGCAAAGCCCTGTGGCGCCTGGCGTTCGTCTTCGAAGCTGACGATCTCGTACTGGCTGGCGTCGGCCAGCAGCGCTCGCAGCAGCTTGTTGTTCAAGGCGTGGCCGGATTTGTAGGCGCTGTAGGCCGCCAGCATGGGTTTGCCAATGACATAGAGGTCGCCGATGGCATCCAGGATCTTGTGCTTGACGAACTCATCGTCATAGCGCAGGCCCTCGGCATTGAGCACTCGGTAGTCGTCGACGACGATGGCATTGTCCATGCTGCCGCCCAGACTCAGGCCACGCGAACGCATCATCTCGACGTCCTTGGTGAACCCGAAAGTGCGGGCTCGAGCGATGTCACGGCTGTAGCGGCCGCTGCCGAAGTCGAACTCGTAGCGTTGGCCGGTCTGGTTGACGGCCGGATGGTCGAAATCGATCTCGAAACTGAGTTTGAATCCATGGTACGGGTCGAGCCGCGCCCACTTGAGGCTGCGGCCCTCCCCTTCGCGCACCTCCACGGGCTTGAGGACGCGCACGAAGCGCTTGGGCGCGCGCTGAAGTTCGATCCCGGCGCTGTGCAGGAGATAGACGAAGGAGGCGGCAGAGCCGTCCAGGATCGGAACTTCCTCGGCCGTGATATCGATGTAGAGATTGTCGATGCCCAAGCCGCAACACGCGGACATCAGGTGCTCCACGGTATGCACCCCCGGCGCTCCGGGGTCCCCCCCGGCGGACAAGGTCGAGTTCAAACGCGTGTCGGTGATGGCAGTGGCCGACACGGGAATCTCGACCGGCACGGGCAGGTCGACCCGCCGAAACACGATGCCGGTGTCTGGGGCTGCGGGGCGCAGCGTGAGTTCCACGCGCTGTCCGCTGTGCAGCCCGACGCCGACGGCGCGAGTCAGCGACTTCAAGGTGCGTTGTTGGAGCATGATGCCTCGATTTTAGGCAATGCCTATAGCCCTTGCAGTGTCCATGGACGCAAGGGCGGGCCGGCGCAGGCTATCGTGTCGATAGCCCACGCCCGACCGCCCCCCTTGAGGGCGCTTCAGTCGGCCTGCTTGCGCAAGAACGCCGGAATCTCGATTTCGTCCATGCCGTTGCTGGCCAAGGCATCGACTTTGGCGGCGGCTTGCGT
This sequence comes from Caldimonas manganoxidans ATCC BAA-369, assembly GCF_000381125.1. Taxonomy (GTDB): domain Bacteria; phylum Pseudomonadota; class Gammaproteobacteria; order Burkholderiales; family Burkholderiaceae_C; genus Caldimonas; species Caldimonas manganoxidans. Next base: position 49,705 of record NZ_KB905949.1, on the reverse strand, counting down.
GCGCCCATTGCGCCAGACGCTGGGGGTGTTCAGGCTGGCGTAGTCGTGCGTGGAGGTTGCCGTCGCAGGCATCGAGACGGTGGCATTGAGCACCGGGATGTTGTCGGTCCCCGTGCGCAAGGCCGGCTGAGAGTGCACCACGCTGATGGGGGCCTGCTGGCGGCGCGCCTGCGGCGACAAGCCCGTGGCGATGACGGTGACGCGCAGTTGGTCGCCCAGGCTCTCGTCGTAGGCGGTGCCGTAGATGACGTGGGCGTCCTCGGCCGCGTAACGACGGATGGTGTTCATCGCGTTGCGCGACTCGCTCAGCTTGAAGCTGCTCTTGCTGGCTGCGATCAACACCAGCACGCCACGGGCGCCAGACAGGTCGATGCCTTCGAGCAGCGGGCAGGCCACGGCCGCTTCGGCCGCTTTGGTCGCGCGGTCCGGGCCGGAGGCTACCGCCGTGCCCATCATGGCCTTGCCAGGCTCACTCATCACGGTCTTCACGTCTTCGAAGTCGACGTTCACCAAACCAGGGATGTGGATGATGTCGCTGATGCCGCCCACGGCGTTCTTCAACACATCATTGGCTTTGGCGAACGCCTCTTCTTGGGTGACGTCATCGCCGAGGACTTCCAGCAGCTTTTCGTTGAGCACCACGATCAACGAATCGACATTGGCCTCCAGCTCGGCCAGGCCGGCATCGGCCTGCTTCATGCGACGCGGCCCCTCGAAATCGAACGGCTTGGTCACCACGCCGACGGTGAGGATGCCCATTTCCTTGGCCACCCGGGCGATCACGGGCGCCGCCCCCGTGCCCGTGCCACCGCCCATCCCGGCGGTGATGAAGAGCATGTGGGCGCCATCGACGGCCTCGCGGATGCGGTCCACGGCCTCCTCGGCGGCAGCCTTGCCGGCCTCGGGCTTGGATCCGGCGCCCAGGCCCGTGGTGCCAAGCTGGATGAGCTTGTGCGCCGACGAGCGGTTGAGCGCCTGGGCGTCGGTGTTGGCGCAGATGAACTCCACGCCTTGAACGCCCTGGGCCATCATGTGCTCGACCGCGTTGCCGCCGCCGCCGCCCACACCGATCACCTTGATCTGCGTGCCCAGGTTGAACTCTTCAATCATCTCGATAGCCATGATGAACCTCCTTCGTCGTTGCAGTTGCCATCACACAAGAAACACATGCGGGGTCTTCTGTCGGCCCCACGCTCAAAAATTCCCAATGAACCAGTCTTTCACGCGACCAAAGAACGACTGCACCGAACCGACCTGCTGGGCCGCCCGGTGACCGCGCACGCGCGACAGTCGCGCCTCCTCCAACAAGCCCATCACGGTGGCCGAGCGCGGATTGGCCACCATGTCATGCAAGGCCCCCGAATAGGTCGGGATGCCTTTGCGCACGGGCTTCAGAAAGATGTCTTCGCCCAGCTCGACCATCCCCGGCATCACCGCCGAGCCGCCGGCCAGCACGATGCCCGAGGACAGCAGTTCCTCGTAGCCACTTTCGCGGATGACTTGGTGCACCAGCGAAAAAATCTCTTCCACGCGAGGCTCGATCACGCCGGCCAAGGCTTGGCGACTGAGCATGCGCGGGGCACGATCGCCCAACCCGGGCACTTCGACCTGCTCGTCGGGGTCGGCCAGCATCTGCTTGGCCACGCCGGATTCGACCTTGATCTCCTCGGCGTCTTTCGTCGGCGTGCGCAAGGCCATCGCGATGTCGCTGGTGATGAGGTCGCCCGCGATGGGAATGACCGCCGTGTGACGGATGGAACCATCGGTGTAGATGGACACGTCGGTCGTGCCCGCACCGATATCGACCAGACACACCCCTAGGTCCTTCTCGTCATCGGTGAGCACGGCCGCAGCCGAGGCGCTGGGGTTGAGCACGAGCTGCTCGACCTCCAAGCCGCAACGGCGCACGCATTTGACGATGTTCTCGGCCGCGCTCTGAGCCCCGGTGACGATATGCACCTTGACCTCCAAACGCCCACCGCTCATGCCGATGGGCTCCTTGACTTCGTGACCATCGATCACGAACTCTTGCGGCTCGACCAACAACAGCTTCTGATCGTTGGGAATGTTGATCGCCTTGGCGGTCTCGATGACGCGCGCCACATCGGTGGGCGTGACCTCTTTGTCGCGCACGATCACCATGCCCGTGCTGTTTTGCCCTCGGATATGGCTACCGGTGATGCCGGTATAGACGCGCGTGATCTTGCAGTCGGCCATCATCTCGGCCTCTTTCAGCGCTTGCTGGATGGACTGCACGGTCGCGTCGATGTTGACCACCACACCACGCTTGAGTCCGTGTGAAGGAGCCACGCCCAGCCCCGCCAAGCGCAGTTCCCCGCTGGGCAACACTTCGGCCACGACCGCCATCACTTTGGCCGTGCCGATGTCCAAGCCGACGACGAGATCCTTGTATTCCTTGGCCATGAAGTTCCTCAGTTCTTTGCTGCCGGGATCGTCTGTGTGGTCACCCCGCGGATGCGCACGGCATAGCCTTCGCGGTGGCGCAAGTCGGCATATTCGAGCGGTCCGGGGTAGCGGGCGGTGACCTGACCGATGGTGGCCACCAGCCGGTCCACGCGCGCCAGCACTTCCTCGGCGCTGCCTCGGCCCAACTCGATGCGCGCGCCGCTGTCGAGCTGCGCATGCCAGTGCCCTCGCTCGGACAGCCCAAGCTGCACCACTGGCGAACCCAGTCGGGCCAACACGGGGGCCACCTCGCGGTACAAGGCCAACACCCGCGCCGCGCTGCCTTCGGGACCGGTCAAAGTGGGCAGGCTTTCGTCTTCGATGTCGCCCAGGTTGGCCTCGAACACCTCGCCGAAAGTGTTGACGATCCGGTCCTCGCCCTTCGGACCACGCCAATAAGCGGCCGGCACGTGCTCTTCCAGCGTGACGGCCAGCCGGTTGGGCCACACGCGGCGCACCACGGCCTGACGCACCCATGGCACGGCCTTGAAAGCCTGCTGGGCTTGCGCCAAATCCATCGTGAACACGTTGCCACTCAAACGCGGCAAGGCATTGGCACGAATCGTGGCCACCGAGTTGCGCGCCACGTCACCATCGATGCGGATGGCCCGGATCGAGAACACAGGCCAACGCACCACCCAGCTGGCCGCAGCCCATAGAAAGACCAGCGCAGCCAGTGCGCACAGCACGGCGGCAGCGGCGTTCATGAGGCGAATGTCCAGCGGCATGGTTCAGGGGTGCACGGTGTGTTCCAACGCGGCCTGCGACACCAACCACAGGCACAGCTGCTCATACGACAAACCGGCCGCGCGCGCCGACATGGGCACCAAGGAATGGCCCGTCATCCCCGGCGATGTGTTGATCTCCAAGAGGAACGGACGGCGGTCGCTGGCGCGAATCATCACGTCGGCACGCCCCCACCCTCGGCACCCCAGGGTGCGATAGGCCTGCACGACGATGCGTTGAATCTCGCGCTCTTCTTCGGCGGGCAGACCACTTGGGCAGTGGTACTGCGTGGTGTCGGTGAAATACTTGTTCTGATAGTCGTAATTGCCTTGCGGCGCCACGATGCGGATGACCGGCAGCGCCTGGGCCGAGGCCCCCTCCCCCAGCACCGGGCAGGTGGTCTCGTCTCCGGCAATGAACTCCTCGCACAACACCTCGGTGTCATAGGACGAGGCCAGCGCATAGGCAGCGTCGCATTGCTCCACACGTTCCACCTTGGTCAGTCCGAGGGTGGAGCCTTCCCGCGCAGGCTTGACGATCATCGGCGCGCCCAGGGCTTGCAAGGCCGCGCGGGTTTCTTCGGCACTGGTCACCAAACGCCAATCCGGCGTAGGCAGCCCCTCGAAACGCCACACTCGCTTGGCCATGACCTTGTCCATGGCCATGCTGGAAGCCATCACGCCCGAGCCCGTGTAGGGAATGCGCAGCAGCTCCAGGGCGCCTTGGACGGTGCCGTCCTCACCGAAGCGGCCATGCAGGGCGATGAAGCAGCGATCGAAGCCTTCCCGCTTGAGTTCGGACAAGTCGCGCTGGGCCGGATCGAAGGCGTGGGCATCGACCCCTTGAGACAGCAGCGCCTGCAGCACCCCGGTGCCAGACATCAGCGAGACTTCGCGCTCGGCAGACAGGCCGCCCATCAGCACGGCCACCTTGCCCAGCGCTTTGACATCGATCGAAGACGGATCGAACTTCATGCGGCTTCCTTCAACAACTCGAGCACCTGGGCGGGTACCCCGCCGATGCTGCCCGCCCCCATGGTGATGACCACATCGCCATCGCGCGCATGGTCCAGGATGGCTTGGGCCATGTCGCCGATCTCGTCGACGAACACCGGATCGAGCTTGCCCGCCACACGCAGGGCACGCGCCAGCGAGCGCCCATCGGCAGCCACGATGGGCGTCTCGCCAGCGGCATAGACCTCGGTCAGCAGCACCACATCGGCCCCTTGGCCAATGACCTTGACGAAGTCTTCGAAGCAGTCGCGCGTGCGGGTGTAACGGTGCGGCTGAAATGCCAACACCAGTCGGCGGCCCGGGAACGCCCCGCGTGCAGCCGCCAGCGTGGCAGCCATCTCCGCCGGGTGATGGCCATAGTCGTCGATCAGGGTGAATCGACCGCCCCCCTGGGCCGGCAGGTCCCCATAGCGCTGGAAGCGCCGCCCCACCCCTTTGAACTCGGCCAAGGCCTTGAGCACCGGCGCATCGGGCAGTTCCAGCTCCGTGCACACTGCGATGACGGCCAGGGCGTTGAGCACGTTGTGCTCACCCGGCAGGTTGAGCGTGACTTCCAGGTCGGGCATGGCCACGCCATTGCGACGCTGGCAGACGAAGCGCATCTGCGCCCCCTCGGCGCGAACGTCGACGGCACGCACCTGCACATCCTCCCCGAAACCGTAGGTGATCACCGGGCGTGAAATCATCGGAATGATCGAGCGCACACCGGGGTCGTCGGCGCACAGAATCGCCGCGCCGTAAAACGGCATGCGGTGCAGGAAATCGACGAAAGCCGCCTTCAGCCGCGCATAGTCGTGCCCATAGGTTTCCATGTGGTCGGCATCGATGTTGGTGACGACCGAGACGATGGGCATCAGGTTGAGAAATGAAGCGTCGGATTCATCGGCCTCGACGACGATGTACTGACCCGATCCCAATCGAGAGTTGGCGCCGGCACTGTTCAAGCGCCCACCGATCACGAAGGTGGGATCGACGCCGGCTTCGCCCAACGCACTGGCCACCAAGCTGGTGGTCGTGGTCTTGCCATGCGTGCCAGCGATGGCGATGCCCTGCTTGAGCCGCATCAACTCGGCCAGCATCACCGCGCGCGGCACCACCGGCACGCGGCGCGCGCGCGCGGCGATCACCTCGGGGTTGTCGCCACGCACCGCCGTGGAGATGACGATGGCGTCGGCTCCAGCGATGTTCTGCGCATCGTGGCCGATCATCACCTTCAGGCCCAAAGCGGCCAATCGGCGCACGGTGGCGCTGTCGGCCTGGTCGGAGCCGGACACGGTGTACCCCAGGTTGAACAGCACTTCGGCGATGCCGCTCATCCCGGCCCCACCGATGCCGACGAAATGGATGTGTTTGACGGCGTGTTTCATCGCGCCCCTCCATGGTGGGCTTGCACCAGTTTTTCGATTTCGTCGGCCACGCGGGCGGCTGCACGCGGGCGTGCCAGGCTGCGGGCTTTGCGCGCCATGGCCACGAGGGTGTCGCGGTCCAGGCCGCGCAGCAGCTCGGCCAAACGCTCGGGCGTGAGTTCGTCTTGCGGCAGGTGCAGGGCCGCCCCATGCTGAGCCATGTACTGGGCGTTGTCGCGCTGGTGGGAAGTGGTGCTCACCAGCAGCGGGACCAGCACGCTGGCCACGCCGGCGGCGCACAACTCGCTGACGGTGACCGCGCCGGCTCGGCACACGACCACATCGCACTCGGCCAAGCGGCGCGCCATGTCATCGATGAAAGGCAGCACCTCGACCTCGTGGTCGGGATCCAAGCCTTCGGCCCGGTACAGGGCCTTGACCGCATCGCGGTTGAGCGCACCGGTCTGATGCACGACGCGCGGCCGCTGGTCCACGGGAATCCGCGCCAGTGCCTTGGGCAGCGTCTCGTTGAGCACGCGCGAGCCCAGGCTGCCGCCCACCACCAACACGCGCAAGGGCCCGTGTCGGCCGGCAAAGCGCTCCTCGGGGCCGGGCAAGGCCTCGATGTCTTCGCGCACCGGGTTGCCAGTGACCACCGCGCGCTTGGTCTTGACCGCAGCGGCGCCGTCGAAGCCGAACGCCACCGCATCGGCCACGGGCAACAGCGCACGGTTGCTCATCAGCAAAGAGGCGTCGGCGTTCACCAACACCAGCGGCTTCAGACGCGCAGCGGCCATCAGGCCACCAGGGAAACACACATAGCCGCCCATGCCCAGCACGGCATCGGCCCGGCGCTGGCCCAGAATGCGCCAGCACGAGACGAAGGCTGCCAGCAAACGCAGTCCTCCGGTGAGGGTGTGCCACCAGCCCTTGCCGCGCAACCCCGTGAAAGCAATGGTATCCAGCGCGATACCGGCGGCCGGCACCAAGCGGTTTTCCATGCCGGTGGTGGTGCCCAGCCAGCTCACGCTCCATCCCCGGCGCTGCATCTCCTGGGCCACGGCCAACCCCGGAATGATGTGCCCCCCGGTGCCGGCGGCCATGATGACGAGGTGATGGCTCACGTGCGTCCCCCCCGCATGAGCTGCCTGTTTTCGATGTCCACGCGCAGCACCACGGCAATGGCGATGCAATTCATCAAGATGGCCGACCCACCGTAGCTCAACAGCGGCAAGGTCAGACCCTTGGTGGGCAGCACGCCCAGATTCACGCCCATGTTGATGAAGGCCTGCCCCCCCATCCAAATCCCGATGCCCTGGGCCAGCAGACCCGAAAAGACGCGGTCCAGCGCAATGGCTTGGCGACCAATGTGAAAGATGCGTCGCGTGAGCCAGAAAAATGCGACGATCACCGCAGCCACGCCGACGAAGCCCAGCTCCTCGCCGATCACGGCCAGCAGGAAGTCCGTGTGAGCCTCGGGCAAGTAGTGCAGCTTCTCGACGCTGGAGCCCAATCCCTGGCCAAAAATCTCGCCGCGACCGAAGGCAATGAGCGAATGCGACAGCTGGTAGGCCTTGCCCAGGGTGTAAGCCTCGTTCCACGGATCGAGATAGGCGAAGATGCGCTCGCGCCGCCACTCGCTGACGCTGATCATCACGACGAAGGCCGCCACGATGAGCGCAGCCATCAGGAAGAACATGCGTCCGTTCACCCCACCCAGGAAAAGAATGCCCATCGCGATGGCGGCGATCACCATGAAGGCCCCCATGTCGGGCTGGGCCAGCAATAGCAGGCCCACCACCACCAGCGCGGCGGCCATGGGCGCCATGGCCTGGAAGAAGCGTTGCTTGACCTCCATCTTTCGCACCATGTAGCCCGCGGCATACATCGCGATGGCCAGCTTGGCCAGCTCGGAGGGCTGGAAATTCAAAAAGCCCATCGGAATCCAGCGACGCGCGCCATTGACGCCTTTGCCAATGAAGGGCAGCAACACGACCACCAACAACGCGAGCGCCCCCACGAACAGCCAAGGCGCGTATTTTTCCCAGGCCTGCATCGGGACTTGCAGCACGGCCAGGCTGGCGATGAAAGCCAGTCCGATCGATAGTGCATGCCGGAGGAGGAAATGCGTGGACGCATAACGCGAGAAGCGCGGATTGTCCGGCAAAGCCACGGAAGCCGAATACACCATCACCAAGCCGAGCGCGAGCAAGGCCACGACCACCCACACCAAGGTTTGGTCGAAGCCTTGCAGACGAGCAGGCCGGCCAGTGGCCACCCAGTCGCGCACCGGCACGTCGCGCCCTTTTCGGCCGCCGGCGGCCGGCCACAGGCAGCGCAGGCGCGCCTTGAAGGCGTCCCAGCCGGTGGTGCGAGACGCCGCGGTCATACCACCTCACCCCGCTCTTGGGCCAAAGCGCGCACGGCCGCCACGAACACTTCGGCGCGATGCTCGTAGTTGCGGAACATGTCCAGGCTCGCACACGCCGGACTCATGAGCACGACATCGCCAGTTTCGGCCCGCTCGGCACAGCCGCGCACGGCGGCTTCCAGACTGTCGAAACGCGCAAGCGCCACCCCAGTGCCGGCCAGCGCCGCCTCCAAGGCCGGGGCATCACGCCCGATCAATGCCACGAAGCGTGCATGACGCGACACCGGATCGGCCAGTGGCGTGAAATCCTGGCCCTTGCCGTCACCGCCCAAGATCACCAGCAGCCGGCGCCCCAGGCGGTCGGCCCCCAGCCCGAGCAGCGCCGCCACCGTGGCGCCGACATTGGTGCCCTTGCTGTCATCCACATAGTCCACACCGCCGACGGTGGCCACATGCTGCACCCGGTGGGGCTCGCCGGCGTACTCACGCAAGCCGTGCAGCATGGGCGCCAACGGACAGCCGATGGCCGTGGCCAAGGCCAGGGCCGCCAAGGCGTTGGCGGCATTGTGTCGGCCTCGCACGCGCAGCGCATCGGCGGGCATCAAGCGCTGGAGCACCAGTTCCTCATCGGCTTCATCCTTGCGGCGACGGGTCGCTTTGTGCGGCTCATCGCTGGGCAGGGCTCGCACCAGCCAGGCCATGCCCGCATCCACGACCAACCCGAAATCACCCGGATGGCTGGGCGCATCCAACCCGAATCGCACCACGGACCGTTCGATCACTTTGGCCGTACGCCCTTTGCCGACGGTCTGTGGCGCCGGCACCATCGCCTCGACCCGAGGGTCGTCACGGTTGATGACCATCACCGCCTCGCGACCAAAGATGCGCGCCTTGGCCGCCGCATACGCATCCATGCTGCCGTGCCAGTCCAGATGATCTTGGCTGAGGTTGAGCACCGTGGCCGCGCTCGGCTCGAAGCCTTGCACGCCGTCGAGCTGAAAGCTCGACAACTCCAACACCCACACCTCTGGCAGGTGCTCGAACACCGGCGGCGCAGGCGGGGGCGGCGCCAGCGGCAGCACTGGCTCGCTTTCACCGGTGAGGGCCGCAACGGCCTCCAGCGTCTCCTCGATGTGGCGTTCGGCCGCATGGATGGCATCGACGGCCTGGGCGTCTTCGTCCGGGGCGGCGACGTCTTTATGCGATTCGGCCGCCTCGGCCAGCGGCGCGGTGTCCTGCGCTTGCGGGCCGGTGTGCGTCGGCTCGACTGCGGTGGGCACCTCGGGTTCGAGGTCCAAGGCCTGCCCGAGGGTGTCGAGCATGGTCGGCCCAATGTTGCCGGCCGTGGCCACGCGACGGCCGGCACGCTCGATGAGCAGCGCGGCCATCGCCGTGGTGGTGGTCTTGCCATTGGTCCCGGTGATGGCCACGACCTTGGGCGCATAGCGGCGCTCGGCCTTCAGATCGGCCAGTGCGCGGGCAAAGAGATCCAATTCCCCTTGCACCGGCACGGACCGCCGCGCCGCTTCGGCCAGCAGGCCCTGCAACCGCGGGTCGTGGGGGGACAGACCAGGGCTCTTGAGAATGCGTTGCACGCCCTCGACCCACGAGGGCATGGCCTCGCCACAGAACAACTCGACTTGCGGCAGTTCCTGGCGCAGCACCTGGGCCTGCGGGGGCTGCGCACGCGAATCCCAGACCTTCACCCGGGCCCCGCAACGCACGCACCAGCGCGCCATGGCCAAGCCCGACGCGCCCAGCCCGAGCACGAGAACGGTGATGCCTTGCAGGTCCTTCATGGTCAGTGTGCGATGTTCCCGTTCAACGCAGCTTCAACGAGGCCAAGCCCATCAGGCACAGCAGCATGGTGATGATCCAGAAGCGCACCACCACCTGCGTCTCGGCCCAGCCGGATTTCTCGAAGTGGTGGTGCAGTGGCGCCATCTTGAGAATGCGCCGGCCCTCGCCGTACTTGCGTTTGGTGTATTTGAAATAGACGACTTGCACCATCACGGACAGGGCTTCGACGACGAAGATGCCCCCCATGACGGCCAGCAGGATCTCCTGACGCGTGATGACGGCGATCGTGCCCAGCGCACCGCCCAGGGCCAAGGCCCCGACATCGCCCATGAAAACCTGGGCCGGATGGGTGTTGAACCACAGAAACGCCAGCCCCGCACCGGCCATCGCCGCGCAGAAGATCAACAGCTCGCCCACGCCAGGGATGTAGGGAAACAGCAGATAGCGCGAGTACACCGCATTGCCCACCACGTAGGCGAACACCCCCAGGGCCGAGCCCACCATCACCACCGGCATGATGGCCAGGCCGTCCAGGCCGTCGGTGAGATTGACGGCATTGCTCGAACCGACGATGACCAGATAGCTCAGGATGATGAAGCCCCAAACCCCCAGCGGATAGCTCACCGTCTTGAAGAAGGGCACGAACAAATCCGCATTGGGTGGCAGCGGGTTGGAAAATCCCGACTGCACCCAGCGCACGAACAGTTCGAGCACGCGCAGGTTGGACGACTCCGACACCGCGAACGCCAAGAATGTGGCCGCGGTCAAACCGATCACCGATTGCCAGAAGTACTTCTCGCGCGAGCGCATGCCCTCGGGGTTCTTCTGCACGACCTTGCGCCAGTCATCCACCCAGCCGATGGCGCCCATCCCCAAGGTCACCAGCAACACGATCCAGACGAAGCGGTTGGACCAGTCGAACCACAGCAGGGTCGACACCGTCATGCCCAGCAAGATCAACACGCCACCCATGGTGGGCGTGCCGCGCTTGGACAGATGGGCTTGCACACCGTACTCGCGGATGGGCTGACCGATCTTCAGCTCGGTGAGCTTGCGGATGACCCACGGACCGAACACCAAGCCGATGAGCAATGCCGTCATGGCCGCCATGACCGCGCGGAAGGTGAGGTACTGCACCACCCGCAAGAACCCGAGTTCCGGCGACAGCCCTTGCAGCCATTGCGCCAACGTGATCAGCATGGCTGGTCCTTTCCCTGCACATGGGTGGGCCCTTGGAAACGGCCCGCCTCGGCAGGCACCGCAGCAGCCCGTGCCTGCAGCGCCTGCACCATCTGTTCCATCTTCATGAATCGCGATCCTTTGACCAGCACACTGCGTGCGCCACTTGGCCGCTGCCCCAACGCCGCCACGGCATCGGCGGTGGAGGCGAAATGGACCGCCCCCGCCCCATGCGCACGGGCGGCATGCAGGCTTTGCGCTCCCACGGCCCACAACATGTCGATGCCGCGCTCGCGCGCATAAGCCCCGACCTCGGCGTGAAAGGCCGGGCCCTGGTCTCCGACCTCGCCCATGTCTCCCAGCACCAACCAACGCGGAGCAGGCAGTTCGGCCAACACGTCGATGGCCGCCCGCACGGAGTCAGGGTTGGCGTTGTAGCTGTCATCGACCAGCAGCAGCGGGGCCCCGTCGAGCACCAGCGCCTGCAGTTGCGAGCGCCCACGCACGGGCACGAAGCGTTGCAGGCCTTGCGCGATCGCTTCCAGCGGCGCACCGGCCGCCAAGGCACAGGCCGTGGCGGCCAGCGCGTTGTGGATGTTGTGACGCCCGGCAATGTGCAGCTGCGTCTCGAACCGGCCCATGGGTGTATCGACCTGCAGCATCCAACCGGTGTCGCTCCACTGGGCTTGACCTCGCACATCGGCCTGCTGCTGCTCGCCGAAGACCCAAACCGGCCGCGCGCCCGCCAAGCTGCGCCACAGTTCCGTGTAGGCATCCTCGGCTGGAAAGACGGCCACGCCCTTGGGCCCCAAGGCCTCGATCACCGCCCCGTTTTCGCGAGCCACGGCCTCCACACCGTGCATGAATTCCTGGTGTTCGCGCTGCGCGTTGTTGACCAAGGCCACCGTGGGGGCAGCCCAGCGCGCCAGCTGAGCGATCTCGCCCGGGTGGTTCATGCCCAGCTCGACCACGGCCACCCGGTGCCAGGTCTGGTCGTCCTGCCGCAGGCGCAACAGGGTCAGTGGCACACCAATGTCGTTATTGAAGTTGCCTTGCGTGGCCAAAGCAGCCGCGTCTCCCACCCAGGCCCGCAGGATGGAGGCGATCATCTGCGTGACGGTGGTCTTGCCGTTGCTGCCGGTCACCGCAATGAGCGGCAATTGCATGCGTGCTCGCCATCCGGCGGCCAGCTGTCCCAACGCAGCGCGCGTGTCGTGCACCAACAAGCCCGGCAGACCGACCTCGTTCAGCCCGCGCTCGGCCACGGCGGCGGCCGCACCGGCGGCGCGCGCTTGCGCCAAGAACTCGTGCGCGTCGAAGCGCTGGCCGCGCAGCGCCACGAACAAGTCCCCCGCTTGCAAGCTGCGCGTGTCGGTGTGCACGCGCAGCAGCCGAGTCTGCCCATCGCCCACCAGAGTGGAGCCGGGCAGCAGGCTGTGAGCCAAGGACAAGGTCATCATGCGCGCAACCTCCGCGCCCGCTGCGCCGCGCGGGCCTCCTCCACGTCCGAGAAGGGCAGGCGTTGGCCGGCAATCTCTTGATAGTCCTCGTGGCCCTTGCCCGCCAGCAAGATGACGTCGCGCGGGTCGGCCGCCGCCACCGCGGTGGCAATCGCCAGACGCCGGTCTTCGATCGCCTGCAACGTGGGAGCCGGACGCATGCCCGCGACGATCTGCTCGATGATGCGCATCGGCGGCTCGCTGCGCGGGTTGTCGCTGGTGACGATGACACGGTCAGCACGCGCTTGGGCGATCGCGCCCATCTGGGGACGCTTGCTGCTGTCGCGATCGCCGCCGCAGCCAAAGACACACCACAGCGCCCCGCCTCGCTCGCGAACAAAGGGCCTCAAGGCGCTCAGCGCCTTGTCCAAGGCATCGGGCGTGTGGGCGTAGTCCACGACCACCGAGGCCACGCCCTCTTCGTCCAGGCGCTGCATGCGCCCGGGCACGGGCCCCAGCGACTGCAAAGCATGCGCGGCCTGCTCCAGCGGCACCCCCAGGGCTCGCAGACACCCGGCCACGGCCAGCAGGTTGTATACGTTGTACTGGCCGATCAGCGCGGTGCGCACCGGCACGCACTGCGAGCCTTCACACAAATCGAAGCCCAGGCCACTGCTGCCGTAGCCCACTGCGCGGGCCTGCAAGCCGGCTGCGCCGTGCAGGCCATAGGTCCACACATCGGCGCTACGTCCACGCAAGCGCTCCAGCAGGTCTTCTCCCTTGGGGTCGTCGAGGTTCACGACCGCCGCACGCAACCCCGGCCAAGCAAAGAGCTGCGCCTTGGCTTCCCAGTAGGCAGCCATGCCGCCGTGATAGTCCAAGTGGTCGCGCGTGAAGTTCGTAAACGCCGCCACAGCCATGCGTGTGCCGTCCAAACGCCGCTCCTCCAGGCCGATCGAGGAGGCCTCGATGGCACAGGCCTGCAGGCCCTGATCGACGAAGGCGCGCAAGCTGCGGTGCAACGTGACGGGGTCGGGCGTGGTCAACCCGGTGGCGCTGAGCGCGCCCGGCCGCCCCACGCCCAAGGTGCCGACCAAACCACAGGGGCGCCCCAAGGCCGTCAATGCCTGCGCCACCCACCACGCGGTCGAGGTCTTGCCATTGGTGCCCGTCACGGCCACGAGGTCCAGCTGGGACGAAGGGTGCCCAAACCAATGGTCGGCCAGCACGCCGGCGGCGGCCTTCAAGCCAGACAAAGCGGCAATGCGCTCATCGTCGAAACCGAAGGCCTCGACCCCGTGCCGCTCCACCAGGCAGGCCCGCGCGCCCGCCGCCAGGGCCGCAGCCACGTGCTGGCGCGCATCGGTGGCATGCCCCGGCCAGGCAATGAAAGCCTCACCACCGCGGATGCGCCGGCTGTCGATGGCCAGGTCGGTGCAGCCCTGCTGGCGCAGCCAGTCTTGCGCGGCCATCACGGTGTCAAAGACGCGCACGGACATCAAAAACTCTCCTCCACGCTGTAGGCATGGCGCGCGACGATTTGCGGCTGCACGGCAATGTCGGGCTGCACACCCAACATGCGCAGGCTTTGCTGCACCACTTCGGCAAACACGGGCGCCGCCACCACGCCACCGTAGAACTTGCCCGCCGAAGGCTCGTCGATCATCACCGCCACGACGATGCGCGGCTGTTCCACCGGCGCCAAGCCGACGAACCACGCTCGGTATTTCTTGTCGGCATAGCCCCTGCCCTCTTGCTTGCGCGCCGTGCCGGTCTTGCCGCCGACCGAATAGCCCACGGTCTGGGCCAGCGGCGCCGTCCCGCCCGGGCCGGCAGCCATCTGCAACATGCGTCGCGTGGTTTGGGCCACACGCGGAGAGAACACCCGCACGCCAGGGGCCGGATCGGGGTTTTTCAACAAGGTGACGGGGATGAGCTCCCCATCGCGCGCAAACACGGTATAGGCCCGTGCCAACTGGAACAACGAGACCGACAGGCCATAGCCGTAGCTCATCGTGGCATGCTCGATGGGCCGCCACGTCTTGTAAGGCCGCAGCCGCCCGCTGGCCACGCCCGGGAACGGCAGTTGGGGCTTTTGCCCCAGACCGATCTCGGTGAACATCTCCCACAGCTCGCGCGAGGGAATTTGCTGAGCCAACTTGACGGTGCCGACGTTGCTGGATTTTTGGATCACCTCGGCCACCGTCAGGCGGCCATAGGCATGGGTGTCTCGGATGGTCGAACCGGTGATGCTGATCCAGCCGGCCCCGGTGTCGATCACGGTATTGGGCGAGACGCGCCCGGTTTCCATCGACAAGGCCGCCACGAAAGGCTTCATCGTCGAGCCAGGCTCGAAGGTGTCGGTCAGTGCCCGGTTGCGCAACTGGGCGCCACTGAGATTCTCGCGCTTGGCCGGGTTGTAGCTCGGGTAATTGGCCAGGGCCAGCACCTCGCCGCTGCGCACGTCCAGCACCACCACCGAACCGGCCTGGGCTTTGTGCTCGGCCACGGCATCGCGCAGACGCTGATAGGCAAAGAACTGGATCTTCGAGTCGATGGACAGCTGAATGTCCTGCCCATCGACCGGCGCCACACTCTCGCCGATGTCCTCGACGATGCGCCCCAGCCGATCGCGGATGACACGACGCTGCCCATGGCGGCCGGCCAGCTCGCGCTGAAAGGCCAACTCCACGCCTTCCTGGCCGCGATCCTCGATGTCGGTGAAGCCCACCACATGGGCCACGGCCTCACCCTCGGGATAACGGCGCTTGTACTCCTTGACCTGGTGCACACCCTTGAGCCCCAGCGCCTTGACGCGCTCGGCCACGTCTTCGTCGATCTGCCGACGCAGCCAGACGAAATTCGGATTGTCGCTCAAACGTTTTTCCAACTCGGCTGCGGTCATGCCCAGCAGACGGGCGAGTTCGCGGCGTTGCGCTCGGTCGGCCTCGAAGTCCTTGGGAATGACCCAAATGGACGGCGCCGGCACGCTGGAGGCAAGAATCAGGCCGTTGCGGTCGAGGATGCGACCGCGGTTGGCCGGCAGCTCGAGGGTGCGCGCATAGCGACTCTCGCCCTGACGCTGGAAGAAGTCATTGCCAAAGATTTGCACGTAGGCCGCACGGCACAAAAGCACCATGAACGACAAGCCGATGCAAGCCACGAGGAACTTCGAGCGCCAAGGCGGCGTTTTGGACGCCAGCAGCGGACTGGTGGCATACCGCACCTCGTGCAGCGCATGAGTGGCCCATTTGCGAGGGCGGCGCCGCGGTGCCGAAGGCCGGCGGTCCGAACGCGACACCAGACGGGCAAGCCAGCTCATCGAGCGCCCCCCTGCGCAGCCGAAGCCGCCCCTTCGTAATGGACATACTGCGTCACGGCCGCCGTGGGCGTGCGCATCTGCAGTTTTTCGCGTGCGATTTTTTCCACCCGCAACGGCGTGGCCTGCGCGCGCTTTTCCAGCTGAAGCTGCTCGTGCTCGGTCTCCAGCGCGCGCTCCTCGGCCTGGGCACGCTCGACTTGCACGAACAACCGGCGGGCTTGGTGCGACACATGCACCAAGTACAAGCCACTGACGATCAAGCCCACGAACAGGAGGACATTGAGACGGCTCATGCTCCCCCCAAAGGCGCGGCGGTGCGTTCGGCCACGCGCAAGATGGCCGAGCGCGCACGTGGGTTGGCCTCGACCTCGGCCGGTGAGGGACGAATGCGCGCCACCGCCTTGAGCAGCGGCTCGGGCACGGGCGCCAGACCCAGCGCCTGAGGACTGCCGCGCTCGATGGGGGCACGCGCATGACCCGCGATGAACTGCTTGACGCGACGGTCCTCCAGCGAGTGGAAACTGATCACCGCCAGCCGCCCCCCTGGCGCCAACAGCGACAGCGCGGCGTTCAGCCCTTGTTCGAGCTCCTCAAGCTCGGCGTTGACGAAAATCCGAAGAGCCTGAAAGGTGCGCGTGGCGGGATCCTGGCCCGGCTCGCGCGTCTTGACCGCACGAGCCACGAGCTCGGCAAGCTCGCCCGTGGTTCGAACCGGGCGCCCGCTTTGGCGGCGAGCAACAATCGCCTTTGCAATCTGTACAGCAAACCGTTCTTCCCCATGATGGCGTATGACCTCCGCGATGAGTTTTTCGTCGGCGCGCGCAAGGAACTCGGCCGCAGACTCTCCGCGCGACGGATCCATGCGCATGTCCAAGGGGCCGTCGTGACGGAAAGAAAATCCGCGCGCAGGATCGTCGATCTGCGGCGAGGAGACCCCCAGATCCAGCAGCACGCCATCCACGCGGTCGATACCGCGGCGCGCGCAGACCTGCGCCATCGTCGAAAAACCCGCATGCTCGATGGCAAAACGCGGGTCCTGGACCCGCGCGGCATGGGCAATGGCTTGTGGGTCCTTGTCGAAGACCAGCAACCTGCCACGCGGCGACAGACGCGACAGCAGCAACCTTGAGTGGCCGCCGCGGCCGTAGGTCCCATCGATATAGGTGCCGTCGGGCGTGGTCAGCACAGCCTGCACGGCCTCGTGCAGCAAGACCGTGCGATGCTCGTGAACAGGGGGCGTGGCGCCGCTCATGGCCGTCAGAAACTGAAGTCCTTGAGCACCTCGGGCATGCCCTGCTGCATGACCGCCGCCTCGTGGGCGGCATAGCGCTCGGCATCCCATAGCTCGAAATGGCTGCCCATGCCCAGCAGCATCACGTCCTTGTTCAAGCCGGCCGCTGCGCGCAATTCGGGCGAGATCAGTACGCGCGAGGCCCCATCGATTTCCACATCCTGGGCATTGCCCAGAAAGATGCGCTTCCAGCCAGCCGCCGACATCGGCAGCGCCGCGATCTTGTCGCGAAACTGCTCCCAGGCCGGACGAGGAAAGACCATCAGGCAACCCTCGGGATGCTTGGTCAGGGTCAGCCGTCCCGCGCACAGGGCGGCCAACACGTCGCGATGCCGCGCCGGGACGGTCAGGCGCCCCTTGGCATCGAGCGACAGGGCAGACGCCCCTTGGAAGACCACTGAAGACACAAAGCCCCACTAAGTTGCACTTTCTCCCACTTTAGCGAGCGCCCCTTCGGCGGTCAAGGAAATTTTGAAAAATTGCCAATGAAATCAACTACTTACAATTGATTTCCAAGAAACGAAGACAAAAAAAGTCCAGCAAAAATAAGGACTTGCAAACAGGTGTGAAAGTGGAGTTTGAGGAGCTTCACCCGCCGGAACGAGGGGGCGCCAGCAAGCGCCGCCCGGCGGGCGCGCTCAGGACGCCGCCGAGGCGATGGCTTCGGACCGATGCGTGCAGCGGCCGATCTCAGGCCAGCGGTGATGGAGATAGACCCAAGCCGCCAGCCCCACGCCCATCAAGCCCAGCGAGGCGGCGGCCAGCGCGACCGTGCTGCCCATCACCAGCGGCGCCAGCACCCCGGCCACGAGGGCATTGGCCAATGAGCCCACGGCCGCCTGCAGCGAGGAGGCCATGCCGCGGCGCTGGGGGAACAGGTCCAGCACCAGCAGTGTGACCACCGGCACCATCAGCGCCCAGCCGAAGGCAAACACCGCGATCGGCCACAGGGCCCAGGACACATGGGCCTGGAACAGCACATTGGCCACCAGATTGAGCCCCCCCACCACGGTCATGATGAGAAAACCGTGGCGGATCTGTCGCTTGGGCGCGATCCGGCCGGCCAGCCGACCGCTGCACCACGACCCGGCCATGATGCCGCCGATGCTCAGCACGAAGAACCAAAAGAACTGGGTCGGCGCGAGCGCCAAGTGCACGCCCAGAAAGGCCGGCGCCGACAGCACATACAGGAACAGCCCATTGAAGGGCACCCCGCTGGCCAGCACCAGCAGCACGAAGCGCGGGTCGCTGCACAGCTGCCAGTAGCCGCGCATCAGGTGGCGCAGCTCGAAGGGCTGGCGATGGTCCATATGCAGCGTCTCGGGCAGCAGCCGGTGATTGGCCACCCACAATGCCACGCCCAGCAAGGCAAGAAACCAGAAAATCAAGTGCCAATCCGACAGCACGAAGATCCAGCCGCCGATGATGGGAGCGATCGCCGGTGCCACGCCGAAATAGATCGTCACCTGGGCCATCACGCGCTGGGCATCCGCGGGCGGGAACATGTCACGGATGATGGCGCGCGAAACCACGATGCCCGCCCCGGTGGACAAGCCCTGCAAGGCACGGAAGAAGACGAGTTGGCCGATGGTTTGCGACAGCGCGCAGCCCGCCGAGGCGATCGTAAACACCGCCAGCCCCCACAGCACCACCGGGCGGCGTCCGAAGCTGTCCGACAGCGCGCCGTGGAAGAGGTTCATGAAGGCAAAGCCCAACAAATAGGCCGACAGCGTCTGCTGCATTTGCACCGGCGTGGCGCCCAATGCGCCAGCAATGCCCGCAAAGGCCGGGAGATAGGTGTCGATGGAAAACGGCCCGAGCATGCCCAGCAGCGCGAGCAACAGGGCCAGGGCCCAGCGCGGAGCGGGCCAGATCTTGTGGGCGTCGGGATTCATCGGCGTTCTTTGGCGTGTGTGAAGCAAGCCGATAGGCCGGATTCTGTGCGGCGGGTCGCCCCGCCGTGACCGCCATTCCTCTGGGCCGCCCCTCACGGATGCGGCTCGATGCCACCTACCCGCACACTCCCCGGGCCGGATCGACGTGTGCCTATTTGGTGTTGCTGCGCGTAGAGATTGCCCGTTTCACCCGAACCGCAGCTTGCGCCGCGGCCCGACTCGTCTCTGTTGCTCTGATCCTCGCCTCACGGCGGACAGGTGTTACCTGCTACGCTGCCCTGCGCAGTCCGGACCTTCCTCCAGTGCGGCCTTTCGGCACTTGCACCAGCGGCGGTCTGGCTTGCTTCACATCGTCATTATCTCAGGCTGGTGGCCAGGCCGCCGGCGGTGCGGGCGGAAAACCTCGGCATCGTCGTAAAAAGCGGCCTCCTCATTGGCCGGCCACCAGCCGGGCACCCCGAGCACGGGCAGCGGCAGGAAAGGCTTGGGCGCCAGGCGTTCGGGGGTAAGCCCGAGGTCGGGCGCGGCACCCTCTTCCACCACCCACACATGGGCGGTGAGGCTTTTGTAGGGGGTGACCAACTTTTCCAGCAGCGCGTGGCCAAAGAGCTCCAAGCGCGCCTGGGCCCACAACGTACGGTGATCGATGAAGAGCGCGCGCCAGCGTCGCTCGCGCAGCGCCTGGACCAGCTCGACCGGCGCGCGCAGCAAGGCGGCGTTTTCGTCGAAAAGCGTCAAGGCATCACGCACCGGCCCACGGGTGGCGCCCACCCCGCGCTGCGCGATTTCGGCGGCTTGCAGCTCATTCAAGCGGCGCTTCAGCGCAGGCCGCACGAGCCACATCAAGCCATTGAAGAAATCGTGCAGGTTGTTGCGCGTGGGCACACAACCGGTGCGGAAGATGAAGGCCTCATAGGGCTCGCCGTCGGGCAAGGCCTCCTGAGGCACGAAACGCACCGGGCAACGCACCGAGCCGCCACCGGTGTTGAGTGCGTCGGCCACGCTGGCGCCGGCACGCACCCGCGCTTCGACCGAAGCCCCCACCTGGGCCAACGGCGCCCACCAGGGCCTGCGCCAATCCAAAGCCGGCCAGGTCATCGCCGGGTTCAGCGCTCCATCACGCGCCACGCCAGGGTCTCGCCACCACGCAACGGCTTGAGCGTGGCCTCGCCGAAAGGCAGGGTCTCGGGCAGTTGCCAAGGCGTCTTTTTCAGCGTCACGGTGCCAGTGTTGCGCGGCAGGCCGTAGAAATCGGCACCGAAAAAGCTGGCAAACCCCTCCAGCTTGTCCAGCGCACCGGCTGCCTCGAACGCCTCGGCATAAAGCTCCAAGGCCGACAGCGCGGTGTAGCAGCCGGCGCAGCCAGTGGCATGCTCTTTCAGGTGGGCCGGATGCGGCGCACTGTCGGTGCCGAGGAAGAACTTCGGCGAGCCCGAGGTGGCCGCAGCCAGCAGGGCGCGGCGGTGTTCCTCGCGCTTGAGCACGGGCAGGCAGTAGTAGTGCGGCCGGATGCCGCCCAGGAAGATCGCGTTGCGGTTGTAGAGCAAGTGATGCGCCGTGATGGTGGCGCCCACGAAGCGATCGGCCTCGGCCACGTACTGCGCGGCTTCCTTCGTGGTGATGTGCTCAAAAACGATCTTCAACTCGGGAAAGTCGCGGCGCAGCGGGATGAGTTTGTCGTCGATGAAGGCCTTCTCGCGGTCGAAGAGGTCGATCTCGGGGTCGGTCACCTCGCCATGCACCAGCAGCAACAAGCCATGCTTTTGCATGGCTTCCAGCGTCTTGTAGGTCTTGCGGATGTCGGTGACGCCAGCATCACTGTTGGTGGTGGCCCCGGCCGGATACAGCTTGACCGCCACCACCCCGGCATCCTTGGCCCGCTCGATCTCCTCGGCAGGCAGGTTGTCAGTGAGGTACAGCGTCATCAGCGGCTCGAAACTCAGCCCCGGAGGCACGGCCGCACGGATGCGCGCCCGGTAGGCCAATGCCTGCTCGGCCGTGGTCACCGGCGGCTTGAGGTTGGGCATGATGATGGCGCGAGCGAACTGTCGCGCCGTGTGCGGCACGACCGAGGCCATGGCGGCGCCGTCGCGCACATGCAAATGCCAGTCGTCCGGGCGGGTGAAGGTCAAAGAGGTCGAGCTCATGGAGGCGATTGTCCCACCTTCGCGATTCGGCGCTCAGGCCTGCGGATCGTGCGCGTAGCGCGGCAGGCGCGCACCACAGTCGCGACAGAACTTCGCATCGGGAAGATGTCCCTCGGACAGACATTCCGGACAGGTTCGAGTCGTGGTCGGCCGTCGCAGGCGCTGCGCCGCCATCTCGGTGGTGACGATGCCGGTGGGCACGGCCAGCACCCCCCAGCCCAATAGCATCATCACCGAGGCGATGAATCGGCCCAACTCGGTTTGCGGTGTGATGTCACCAAAGCCCACGGTGCTCATCGTGGTGATGGCCCAGTACATGGCCACGGGAATGCTGGTGTAGCCATGTTCCGGCCCTTCCACCACATACATCAAGGTGCCCATCACCAGCACCACCATGAACACGAAAGACAAAAACACCGCGATCTTGCGCCGGCTGGCCTTCAAGGCCTGCCCCAAGGCCGTGTACTCGGCCACATACCCCGTGAGCTTGAAGATGCGAAAGACGCGCAACAGCCGCAGGATGCGAACATCGATCAACAGATGGGCCTCGGGAACGAAAAACGCAATGTATGAAGGCAAGATGGCGATCAAGTCGATGAGGCCAAAGAAGCTCGTGGCATAGCGCCAGGGGCGACGCACGCACACCAAGCGCGCGAGATACTCGACCGTGAAGACAGCCGTGAACCCCCATTCCAGCACGCGCAGCATGGCGCCATGCTGGGCGCGCACACTGGCCACACTGTCGAGCACCACGGTCAACACGCTGAGCAGGATCAGCGCGATCAACCACTGGTCGAAACGCTTGCCGGCTCGGGTATCGGCTTCGAAGATGACCACATAAGCCTTGTGTCGCCAGCCAGCCTCGGGTTTGCCAAAGCGCTGCGCGTCAGCCCAAGCAGCAGCCTGCGCGGGGCTGTGCCCATGGTCCCCAGATCGATGGTGTGGATGCGCTTTCAAGCTCGGCCCTCCCCCAGAGAAATGCCCAGTGACCGTGCAGCTTTCAGCAAGGGGTGATCCAGCGGCACCGTGCGGTTGCGACCGGCGACCTCGCTCAGGGGCACGCTGTGGCAAGCATCGCCACGCAACACGACCATGCGGCCGAACTCGCCACGGGCCACCATGGCGGCCGCATGGCAGCCCAAGCGGGTGGCCAGCACGCGGTCGTAGGGGGTGGGCGAGCCGCCGCGCTGCACATGACCGAGCAAGGTGCTGCGCACCTCGCTGCGCAGGTGCGGCTGCAACTGCTCGCGCAGCACGTGGCCCACACCGCCCAGACGGATGGGGTCGGGGCGGTCGGCCCAATGGGCCGACACGGTCATGGTGCCGCCCACCGGCCGGGCGCCTTCGGCCACGCAAATGAGCGTGAAGCCCTGGGCGGCCTCGCGCTGGCGGCACAGCCTTGCCACGGCCTCCAGGTCGTAGGGAATCTCAGGCAGCAGGATCACATCGGCCCCACCAGCCAAGCCGCCTTCCAGCGCGATCCAGCCTGCATAGCGCCCCATGGTCTCGACGATCATCACCCGGCCGTGGCTGCGCGCCGTGGTTTCCAGCCGCGCCAGGGCCTCGGCGACCACGGCCACCGCGCTGTCGAAGCCAAAGCTGCGCTCGGTGTGCATCAGGTCGTTGTCGATCGTCTTGGGCACGCCCACCACGGGCAAGCCCAGCTGCTGGAAACGGTGGGCAATGCCCATGGTGCCATCGCCGCCGATGGCCACCAGCGCGTCCAGGCCGAGCTCGCGCACGTAGTCCATCACCGCACCGGAGACATCGGCCCCGCCGGCGCCGAACCAAGCGAATGGATCGGCCTGGTTGTGCGCCCCGAGGATGGTGCCGCCTTGGTGCAGGATGCCACTGACGGCCCGGCGGTCCAGCGCCACCACGCGACGCTCGATCAGGCCGAGAAAGCCCCGCTCGATGCCGGTGACGCGCGCGCCGCAATCATTGATGAGGGACTTGGTGACTGCGCGAATCACGGCATTGAGGCCGGGACAATCGCCTCCACCGGTGAGCACGCCCACGTGTAGGGAAGCCGTCTTCGTCATCATCATCATTCATCGTATCGGTGAAGACGCAAGCGTAGCGCGGCCGCAGCGGGCCGCGGCCACGGCTCAATGAAAGTCCCGGCTTTGCAGCCCTGCGTGCGCCAAGCGGCCCAGCAGCGGCGTGAGGTCTTCCAGCCGCTGCGCCACCAGGTGGCGCACCTCGCCCTCACGCTGCCACCAGCCCTGCACGGCCAGCAGGCGCGAGAGCAACAGCTCGCGGCCGAAGCGCTCTTGCACATCGCGCCAGACGATGACATTGACCATGCCGCTTTCGTCCTCCAAGGACACGAAGACGGTGCCCTTGGCGGTTTGAGGCCGTTGGCGAACCGTGACGAGCCCGCAGGCACGCACCCACCGGCCGTGCGGCAGGTCGCGCATCTCACGCGCCGTGAGCAAGCCCCGGCGGCGCAGCTGCCCACGCAACAAAGCCAGCGGATGGCGGCGCAGCGTCAGGCCCAATGCCGCGTAGTCGAAGACGATTTCCTCGCCCTCGGCCGCCAGCGGCAGTTGCAAAGGCGGCTCGTCGATGCGCGCGTCTTGCAGCAAGTTTGGCAGAGGCATCCAGGCCGTGGCCTGCCAAACCTGCTGACGGCGATGGCCTGCCAGGCTCCTCAAGGCATCGGCGGCGGCCAGGTGACGCAGATCTTGGGCCTGCAGTCGAGCGCGGCGTGCCAGGTCTTGTACGTCGATGAACGGGCCTGCGGCACGCGCTTGCACGATGCGCCGGGCCGCTGCGATGCTCAGGCCGGCCACCAGCTGCAGCCCCAAGCGCACCGCCGGCTGCGGCTGGCGCGCGAGGTCCTCCAGCGTGGATTCGACCTCGCTGTGACTCACGTCCACCGGGCGCACCTCCACCCCATGGCGGCGCGCGTCCTGCACGAGCTGGCTGGGAGAGTAAAACCCCATGGGCTGCGCATCGAGCAGCGCGGCCAAAAAGGCAGCGGGCTCATGGCATTTCAGCCAGGCGCTGTCGTAGGCCAGCAGCGCAAATGACGCGGCATGGCTTTCCGGAAAGCCGTACTCCCCGAAACCTTCGATCTGCTGGAAGATCCGTTCGGCATAGGCACGCTCGTAGCCCCGTGCCGTCATGCCATCGATGATGCGCTGACGAAACGGATGGACGTTGCCGTGGCGCCTCCAAGCGGCCATCGCGCGGCGCAGGCGGTCGGCCTCGCCAGCGGTAAAGCCCGCACACAGCATGCACAGCTGCATCACCTGCTCTTGAAAGATTGGCACGCCCAGGGTGCGACCCAGGGCTTTGCGCAAGGCCGGAGTGGGCAACTCGGCCACCACGTCGCATCCGGCGCGCTGTCTTTCGCGCTGCTTCAGGTAGGGATGCACCATGCCCCCTTGAATGGGGCCTGGGCGCACGATGGCCACTTGCACCACCAAGTCGTAGTAGGTGCGCGGCTGCAAACGCGGCAGCATGCTCATCTGCGCGCGGCTTTCGATCTGGAACACGCCCACGGTATCGGCACGGCGGATCATGGCGTAGGTGGCCTCGTCCCCGTCGGGAATGTCTTGCAGTCCAAACGGCACACCGCGCCGAAGGCTGACGAGCTCGAGCGCGCGGCGCAGCGCGCTGAGCATGCCCAGCGCCAGCACATCGACCTTCATCAAGCGCAAGGCTTCGAGGTCGTCCTTGTCCCACTGGATCACGGTGCGCTCGGGCATCGCGGCATTCTCGATGGGCACGATGTGCGACAACGCCCCCTTGGCGATCACGAAACCGCCCACATGCTGGCTCAAGTGGCGCGGAAAGCCGCGCAACTGCTCGACCAGCTCGATCCACTGCGCCACGCGGCGATCGGAGGCATCCAGCCCCAGTTCGGCCAGACGCTGGGACACCACCTGCGGCTGATCCCACCAGAAATGGCTCTTGGCCAGGGCCTCGACCTGCGCCTGCTCGAAACCCAGCGCTTTGCCCACATCCCGAATGGCGCTGCGCGTGCGATAGCCAATGACGGTGGCCACCAGCGCCGTGCGGTGGCGACCGTACTTGGCATACAGATACTGAATGACCTCTTCGCGGCGCTGATGCTCGAAGTCGACATCGATGTCCGGCGGCTCATCGCGCTCCATGCTGATGAAGCGCTCGAACAACAAGTTCGCTCGCGCCGGGTCGATCTCGGTGATGTGCAGGCAATAGCACACCGCCGAATTGGCCGCCGATCCACGCCCCTGGCAAAGGATGCCGCGCGAGCGAGCGAACTGCACGATGTCGTGCACCGTCAAGAAGTACTTTTCGTAGTGCTTGGCGCTGATCAGCGCCAACTCCTGGTCGATCTGGCTTTGCACGCCTTCGGGCACGCCTGCGGGATAACGCTGGCGGGCGCCTTGCTCAGTGAGGTGACGCAACCAAGCCGCCGGATGCCAGCCCGGCGGCACCACCTCCTCGGGATACTCGTACTTCAGCTCATCCAAGCAGAAATGGCAGCGTGCAGCGACCTCGATCGTGGCGGCCATCAGCTCGGCGCCGTAGAGATGTGCCAGCGTGGCGCGCGCTCGCAGATGACGCTCACCATGCGACTGCAAATCCGTGCCGCACTCAGCCAGCGGACGGCCCAGACCAATGGCAGTGAGCACATCCTGCAAGGGCTTGCGCGAACGCACATGCATGTGCACGTCGCCAGCGGCCACCAGCGGCAGCCCGCTGCGCCGCGACACCTGGCGCAAGGTGTGCAGCCACAGCGCATCATCGATCTCGTGGAACAGCTCGACCACGCCCCAGGCCGCCGCGCCGAAAGTCCGTCGAAACTCGGCGGCTTGAGCGCACAGGGCTTCCAGCGCCGCACCGCGCTTGGGCACCCACAGCAGCTCGTTGCCCGCCAAGCGGTCGGCGCACAGCTCGCCCACGTCCAGGCGGTAGTGGCCTTTGGGACTGGCGCGCCGCAGGTCGGTGATGAACTGGCTCAGGCGTGCGTAGCCCCCGCGGTCGCGAGCCAAAACCACGAGCCGGAAGGGCGGCGAAGCCTCCACCCGAAACTCGCTGCCGATCAGCAAGCGCAGACGAGGCTTGCAACGACCTTCAGCCTTGGCCTCCTCGCACGCCTCGGCCAAGGCTTGATGGGCCCGCACCACCCCGGCCAGCGAACACTCATCGGTGATCGCCAGCGCGTGATAGTCCAGCGCGATCGCACGCTCCACCAGCTCCTTCGGCGACGAGGCCCCGCGCTGGAAACTGAAGTAGCTCAGGCAATGCAGCTCGGCATAGTCTGGCAGCACCATCATGGCCGACCTCATCCAAACCCCCCATGCAGGAACCAGCTGCCGCCGTCTCGCAGGCGACGTTCGCGGTAAATCCACACCAGCCCGCTGCGCTCATTCCAAGCCACGTAGTAGTCGCGCGCGGCCACCGTGCCCGGGGTGTCCCACCAGCCGGCCTCGAGCCGGTGCGGACCGGCCAAGATCCTCAAATCGCCCTGCAGCTGCGGTCGCTCCCGGCAAATGTCCAGCAGCAGCGGTTCACGCCACAGCCAGGCGGGTTGCGGCCCCGGCAGACCAGACGGCATAGCGACCTTGTCGACCTGCATGGCTGGCTGCCACGTCTGCTGAGTCTCGGGGCGATGGTCGGCACGTGGCACCGGGCGGCACACCCGATCCGGGCCCAAACGGGCCGACAAGCGCTCCAGCAACTGCAACAGGCCTTCTCCCCTGGTGATCTCGACGGCCCCGGGCAGCAGCGAAGACGCCGTCTCGGCCAGCGGTTCGATCTCGTCGCAGCACAAAGACAGCTCTCCCACCGGCGCGGCCAGCCGCACCCGGGCCAACCACTCGCTCGACAAGCGCAACAAGTGATCGACCCGACGAGTGGGCTCGGCCGTGCGCACCGGCAGCTCGCCCCCCCACGCATCGTCGCGGCCGTGGCCGTCGTATCGCCAGCGCAGCACGAAGCAGCGCAGCCCGGCCTGGCGGGCCGCCAACCAGCCGCACAGCTGCAGCAGCAAGCGGCGGACCCCCAGCATCAAGGCCGGGGCCGATTCCACCCGCCCGGGCAACTCCAGCCGGGCCTCGAACACCTCGGGCGGCGTGATCCATGGGGCCGACCAGGGCGCCTCGCCATATGCCTGGTCCAGCTCTCGCAATACATCGGGGCCCGCGCGACGCGCCAAGCCCGCACGAGGCAGCGCGCGCACCTGGCCCAGACACCGGCAGCCCAGGCGGCTGAGCCAGGCCGCTTGCAGGGCCACCTGGCGCAAGCTGTCCAGCGGCAACCCATCCAGCAAAGCACTCAACTCACCGCCCCAGGCGCCCACTTGTCCGCCACGCGCCAAGGCCAGCGCCCCCAGGGCGGTGGGTGCGGCAGCGCAATGCTTCCAGCCCAGCTCGGCCGCAGCGGTCTCGATGCGTGCACGCAAAGCCTGGGGCCCGCCAAACAAGCGCAGGCTGCCACCCACCTCCATGAGCACCGCCTCCTCATGGCGACACACCCGAGGGGTGAACTGCAGCGCCCACCACCCCAAGGCCTCGGGCGTAGCCGCCAGCGACGGCGCCGGCTCCTCAGCCGGTGACGGCCCGCAGGTCGTGCGAAGGCACAACGCCATCCAGCAAGGACCGGCCAACATCGAACCGCTGCATGGAAACGGCGGAGGCCCCCCCACGGGCCGCCAACGCATGAGACAGCACCTCCGCCAAGTCTTGCGGCGCCGCAGGCACCTCGATCGGCCTGTCATGGGGCGGCCCCCGGCGCTTGAGCAAACGCAACACCAAGCTCAACGGCCGACTGGCTTGCACGGCCAGACGCAAAGGCGCAGGCGAAGCCTCGACCTGCACCGCCAGCGGCCGAAACACGAACACCAGCCGCTGCCCCTGCAAGCTGCGCACTTGCAGCCGCCGCAAGCCCGCCACCTGCCCCCGCTGGACGGGCAGCCACAGCAACACGGCAGCCACCTCCGCGCAGTGCAGCGCCTGTGCGGCCGCCCACAGGCGCTGCTCGGGCTGGACCACATTCACCCAAATCATCGAATCCGCGTTCAGGCCCGCCGCACGCCAACCGGGCGCATGGGGCGGCGCGGGCGGGCCGATGAAGAGCACGGCCTTGCCCGGCCCCTCGTCGGCCAGCACCCGAGACAGGGCCGGTGCGGTCAGACGGCATTCCGCCAGCCCCCAGGCCGGCAGCAGGATCTCGCTCAATCCCTGAACCGGCCAGCCCCCGCCAGGCAGCACGGCATCCAGCGCGGCAAAGCCGGTCGGGCACACAGGCAGCTCATGGGCGCCGGGCAAGGCATCCCCCTGCCAGACGGCGGCAGCCACCTCGGAAGACAAGGACCTTGAAAGCATGGCGTCACCAGTAACTGTATAAATATACAGTATTTGGCCGCGGCGATCCGGCCTTCACCCGGTCGTCAAGTGGGCCCGGCGGGGCGGGCCAGCCGCCGGATGTCCGCACATCCGCCCGGCGCCCCCAACGCGCCGACAATGCCCCCCATGAAGCTTTCCGTCCTCGATCAATCGATCTGGCTGGCCGGCGCCAGCGAAGACGCTGCCATCCGCGATACCCTCGACATGGCCGTTCACTGCGAAGCCCTGGGCTATCACCGCTTCTGGGTGAGCGAGCACCACAGCCTGCCCACCATCGTCGGCACCGCCCCTGAGATCTTGCTGGCCGCCATGGCCGCACGCACCCAACGCATACGCCTGGGCAGTGCCGGAGTCATGCTGCCCCACTACGCTGCGCTGAAAGTGGCCGAGCAGTTCCGTGTGCTCGAGGCCCTGGCCCCGGGCCGCATCGACCTGGGTGTGGGCCGTGCGCCGGGTGCCGACATGCGCACGGCGCTGGCCCTCAACCCGAACGCCCATGCCGCGGCCGAAAGCTTCCCGGAACAAATCCAGGACCTGCAAGCCTGGCTGGCCGGCCAGCCGCACCGAGGCATCGTCGCCCACCCCCGTGCGCCCGCCCCCTCGCCCGAGGCCCCTTGGGCGCGTATCCCCACGGTGTGGGTGCTGGGCAGCTCCGACTACGGCGCCCGGCTGGCGGCCCACCTGGGTCTGCCCTATGCCTTTGCCTATTTCTTCATGGATGGCCAGGGCGTGGAACAGGCCCTGGACCTCTACCGCCGCCTCTACCGGCCCAGCCCACGCCACCCCAGGCCCCAAGCCACGATCTGCGTGTGGGCCTTGGCCGCCGACACCGATGAAGAAGCCCGCTTCCATGCGCTCAGCCGGGAGCGTTGGCGGCTGGACCGCATGCACGGGCGGCTCGGTCCCCTGCAGCCCCCCGACCAGATCGCCCAGCGCGGTTTCACCCCCGAGGAATGGCCCACGGTGGACGCCCTGCGCCGCAAGGCCTTCGTGGGCAGCGCCGCCACGGTGGCCGAGCAGCTGCGCCGCCTGGCCGACGCCTTGGCCCTGGACGAATTGGTGATCAATACCTGGGCCTACGATCCGGCAGTGCGCCGGCGGTCTTATGCCCTGCTGGCCCAAGCCTTCGAAATTTCCAAATGACCCCAAACGAATCGATTGTTTATTACTATTCATAAGGGTTCCCTCGGAGGAGGGATTAGCACTCTCTGCCATCGAGTGCTAACATCAAGGGAACTGAAAGGAGGTTCGAGATGTCTATGACGACCATGAACACCTCGACCGCTGCCCTGACCGTCCGCGATCCCTGGGCCTTGGTGCCCTCCCTGGGCAATCTGGATGCCTACATCGCGGCCGTCAACCGTTTGCCCCTGCTGACGCAGGAAGAAGAAACCACGCTGGCGCGCCGCTGGCGAGATCACCGCGACCTGGAAGCCGCCGGGAAGCTGGTGCTGTCGCACCTGCGACTGGTGGTGTCGGTCTCGCGCCAGTACCTGGGTTATGGCCTGCCGCATGGCGACCTGATCCAGGAGGGCAACGTGGGTTTGATGAAGGCCGTCAAGCGCTTCGACCCCGACCAGGGCGTGCGCCTGGTCAGCTATGCCCTGCACTGGATCAAGGCCGAGATCCATGAGTTCATTTTGAGGAACTGGCGCATGGTCAAGGTGGCCACCACCAAGGCCCAACGCAAGCTGTTCTTCAATTTGCGCTCCCTCAAGCAAAGCCTCAAAGGCGAAGCCGACGAGGTCGACACGCACCGCAGCACCCTGTCCGACCGGGAAATCGATGCGGTGGCCCGCGAGCTCAAGGTCAAGCGTGAGGATGTCATCGAGATGGAGACCCGCCTGTCCGGTGGGGACGTGGCCCTGGAGCCCAGCCTCGACGACGGCGAAGACAACTTCGCGCCCATTGCCTACCTGGCCGATGAAAGCCGTGAGCCCACCCGCGTGATCGAAGCCCAGCGCCGTGATCTGCTGGCCACCGATGGCATCGCCCGGGCGCTGGACAGCTTGGATCCTCGCAGCCGCCGCATCGTCGAAGAGCGCTGGCTCAAGGTGAATGACAACGGCACTGGCGGTAAGACGCTGCACGAGCTGGCCGCTGAATACGGCGTCAGCGCCGAACGCATTCGCCAAATCGAGGCGGCCGCCATGAAGAAAATGCGCAAGGCCCTGGCCGAATACGCCTGACCCGGCCCCCTGCGCCTCGCACACAACGGCCCCTTCGGGGGCCGTTGTCGTTCAAGCCGCTCGGTTTTTGGTTTGGTCGATCAGGGGTCGACCCGTAGACTGAACGGCATGAGCCGGCGACGCATCCGACGCATCGATCTGGCGCTGCAGGGAGGCGGCGCCCATGGCGCCTTCACCTGGGGTGTGCTGGACCGGCTCCTGGCGGAACACGGAACCGAACCCGCGTCCGTCGATAGCGTCCGATGGTAAGCCAACGCCCTTGAGGGCGGCCATTTCTACGAATCGGCCACGGCCATCGGCCGAGCGCCGCGGCTCGGGCCTCGGAACGACTCCCTCAGCTACCAGCCAGCCAACTCTCGCCTCGCATAGTTAAATCATCATCTTTTTGCGACGCACTTACGGCGTGT
Organism: Caldimonas manganoxidans ATCC BAA-369; assembly: GCF_000381125.1. Taxonomy (GTDB): domain Bacteria; phylum Pseudomonadota; class Gammaproteobacteria; order Burkholderiales; family Burkholderiaceae_C; genus Caldimonas; species Caldimonas manganoxidans. The sequence continues at coordinate 18,771 of NZ_KB905949.1, read as the reverse complement.
TTTCATCTGTATTGACGTTCGATCTGGATGCTCGTATGCTCACCACCAAACAACCGAGCCACTACAACCATGTCGAGCGACCGACTCCCGGAAATGACCCAGGCGCAACGCGACCGGCTCGCGTTCGTCGAGTTGCGCCTGCGGTTCGTCGGCGAGATCCGCCGGCAGGACTTGGTGACGCGCTTCGGCATCCAGGCTGCGGCGGCCACGCGGGACATCGCCCAGTACAAGGAGCTGGCCCCAGGCAATATGGAGTACGACACCAAGGGCAAGGTCTACGTCCGCGCCGCTTGGTTCCGCCCCCTGTTTGACTTCCCCGCCGAGCGGATCCTCACTTGGTTGTCCCAGGGCTACGGTGACGGCGAGCCCATCCGCTGGAAGGGTGTCGTGGCACAGGAGGGCACCAGCCTGCCGGGCAAGATTGATCTGGATCTGCTGTCCGTCCTGACCCGCGCCATTCACCAAGGCGCCGCTGTTGAGGTCGCCTATCGCGCACTGTCGAGCGGGCTGACGACCCGGGAGATCGTCCCGTTCGCACTGGCCGACAGCGGCCTTCGTTGGCACGTCCGCGCCTTCGACCGGCGCAGCGGTGAGTTCCGCGACTTCGTGTTGGGCCGCCTCGACGCCGCCCGCATCCTGCCTGGCCCTGTGGCCGACCACGAGAAGCCCGATCAGGACATCCAGTGGAACCGGATCACCGAGCTCGAGCTCGTACCGCATCCGGCCAACGTGCAGCACCCCGACACCATCGAGGCCGAGTACGGCATGGACGGCGGCGTGCTCAAGGTGCGGACCCGTGCGGCGATGGCCGGCTACCTGTTGCGCCGCTGGAACGTGGACTGCACCGAAGATCACAGCCTCAAGGGTGGCGAGCACCACCTGTGGCTCCGCAATCGCCAGGCCCTCTATGGCGTCACCAACTTGGTGCTCGCGCCGGGCTACAGCGAATCCAGCAAGTAAGGGTAATCATGACGATCACCCCCACCTGCAATTCCGTCGACCGTCACCGCCGAAAGGAGCCCCATCATGGCTAAGCCTCCCGCCAACCACGGCAAGCAATGGACGCCTGCCGAGGTCAAGCAGCTCAAGCAGCTCGCCCAAGAAAACACGCCCACGCGGGTTATCGGCCTGAAGCTGGGCCGCACGGAGGACGCGGTGCGAGCCAAGGCGGGCGAGAACAACATCTCCCTCAAGCCTACCAACCAGTCGCCCTACAACCGGCGCAAGCCCTGAGGCGGAAAGCAATAACAAGGGGGCGCACCGTGCTGAAGCTCGAACAGATCCAGAAGAACGCGGCCATCTCGGGCTTGGAGCCCGGGCAGGTCGTGCGCATCGTCACGACAGAGCCGGTCGGTGACAACGCCCTCACCGTCTACTACAAGACCGCCGACGGCTCGCTGCGCGAGCGGATGCTGTTCCGCACAGACGAGGCCAACCTGTCGTTGGCCGAAGCCGGCCGCCCATGGGCCTTCGACGCCCCAGGCGAGGACTTCAAACTTGCCACCGAGGCCTACCGGATCAACCTGGCCCACCTGTTCGATCCGATGATGGCGGTGCACACCTCGAACGTAGAGCCGCTGCCGCATCAGATCACCGCGGTCTATGAGTCCATGCTGCCGCGCCAGCCGCTGCGCTACGTGCTGGCCGACGACCCCGGCGCTGGCAAGACCATCATGGCCGGCCTTTTCATCCGCGAGCTGCTGATGCGGGCGGACGCCAAGCGCGTGCTCATCGTCGCCCCTGGCAGCCTGGTTGAACAATGGCAGGACGAAATGTTCGAGAAGTTCGGCCTGTCGTTCTCGCTGTTTTCGCGCGAGCAGGTCGAGCAGTCCCGCAGCGGCAACCCCTTCGACGACCACGATTTGCTGGTTGCCCGCGTCGATCAACTGGCCCGCGCGGACGACCTCCAGGAGAAGTTACGCCTGTCGCGCTGGGACCTGGTGGTGGTCGATGAAGCGCACAAGCTCTCCGCCAGCTACTTCGGCAACAAGGTCAACAAAACCAAGCGCTTCCAGCTGGGCGAGCTGCTGGGCTCGATCACGCGGCACTTCCTGTTGATGACGGCCACGCCGCACAACGGCAAGGAGGAAGACTTCCAGCTGTTCATGTCGCTGCTAGACGCCGACCGCTTCTACGGAAAGTTTCGCGACGGCGCGCACAAGGTCGACGTCACCGATCTGATGCGCCGCATGGTCAAGGAAGACTTGCTCAAGTTCGACGGCACCCCGCTGTTCCCTGAGCGCCGGGCCTACACCGTCAACTACAAGCTGTCCGACCTGGAGGCCGCGCTCTACGCCGCGGTCACCGAGTACGTGAAGACCGAGTTCGCCAGGGCCGATCAGCTGGCCGACGGCGGACGCAAGGGCACCGTCGGGTTCGCTCTGACTTCGCTGCAGCGCAGGCTGGCCTCCAGCCCCGAGGCGATCTACCAGTCGCTCAAGCGCCGCCGCAACAAACTCAAGCGTCGGGTCGAGGAAGAAAAGCTGGGCCAGCGCGGCAAGGCACTGGCCGAGACGTTGGCTGGCACCGGCACCAACGGCGTGCCTGAGGACATTTGGGAATCGGCCGACGCCATGTCGCCCGACGACTTCGAGAACTTCGAGGAAGCCGTCGTCGACCAAGCCACCGCCGCGCAGACGATCCAGGAGCTCGAGGCCGAGATCATCATCCTCGAAGCCTTGGAGGAGCAGGCCCGCCAGGTGGTGTATTCCGGGCAGGATCGCAAGTGGGACGAACTCTCCCGCCTGCTGCAGGACACGCCTGAGATGCACGACGCGGCGGGTCGGCAGCGCAAGCTAATCCTCTTCACCGAGCACCGCGACACGCTCAACTACCTGGCCACCAAGATTCGCGGCCTGCTCGGCAGTGAAGAAGCCGTGGTGATGATCCACGGTGGTGTGAAGCGCGAGGAACGCCGCAAGGTACAGGAGCTATTCCGCAACGACCCCACGGTGCGCGTACTCATCGCCACCGACGCCGCTGGCGAAGGCGTGAACCTGCAAAACGCCAACCTGATGGTCAATTACGACCTGCCTTGGAACCCCAACCGCCTGGAGCAGCGCTTTGGCCGCATCCACCGCATCGGCCAGACCGAGGTCTGCCACCTGTGGAACATGGTGGCCATCGAAACGCGCGAAGGCGACGTCTTCCAGCGTCTGTTCGAGAAGCTGGAGGTGGAGCGCCAGGCCCTGGGCGGCCGCGTGTTCGACATCCTGGGCGAGGTCTTCGAGGACAAGCCCCTCAAGGATCTGCTGATCGAGGCCATCCGCTACGGCTCGGATCCCGAAGTCCGTGCCCGACTGCTCAAGAAGGTGGAAGGCGCGCTGGATACCCAGCACCTCGAGAACATCATCAAGCGCAATGCGCTGTGCGAAGAGGTGATGGACGAGAAGCGCCTGTTCGCGGTGAAGGAGGAGATGGAGAAGGCCGAGGCCCGCAAGCTGCAGCCCTTCTTCATCCGCGCTTTCTTCAACCAGGCCTTCCAACAATTCGGCGGCGAGCTGCGCCCGCGCGAGCAAGGGCGCTACGAGATCACCAACGTGCCGGCGCTCATCCGCGAGCGCGACCGGCAAATCACCGGCCGCGACCGCCGCAATGCCGACCCGGTGCTACGCCGTTACGAGCGCGTCTGCTTCGAGAAGCAGTACGTGCGGCTGACCGACCGTGTCGGCGCCCCGATGGCCAGCCTCATCCATCCCGGCCACCCCTTGATGCAGGCGGTCACCGACCTTGTGCTGGAAGCTCACCGCAACAAGCTCAAGCAAGGCACGGTGTTGGTGGACCCGAGTGATATGGGCGTCACCCCGAAGGTGATGTTTGTCGTTGATCACGCCGTCAAGGAAGGGGCAGACCCCGCGCGCATCGTCTCGCGCCGCATGCAGTTCGTCGAGATCGACCCGCAGGGACACGCGATCAACGCCGGTTGGGCGCCTCACCTGGACCTGGAGCCCATTGCGCCTGCCGACCTCAAGTTGATCGAAGACGTGCTGGCCGCCCCGTGGATCGCCAAAGACCTCGAGCAACAGGCTTTGGCCCATGCCGGAAGCTCTCTTGTGCCCGAACACTTCGATGAAGTGCGCACCCGCCGCGAGAAGGCGGTGGACAAAACCCTGGCCGCCGTACATGAGCGTCTGGTGAAGGAAATCAACTTCTGGTCCGACCGTTACATCAAGCTGCAAGACGACCTGGCTGCCGGCAAGGATGTGCGCCTGACGCTGGAGAACGTGCGCCGCACCATCGACGACCTGACCGCGCGGCGCGAAGCGCGCGAGAAGGAGTTGCTGGCCATGCGCCACGTCATCTCCGCCACGCCTGTCATCGTCGGCGGCGCATTGGTGATCCCGGCGGGCCTCTTGATGCAACGCAAGGGCGAGCCCGGCTGGTCGGCGGATGCCGATGCGCGCAGCCGCATCGAGCACATCGCCATGCAGGCGGTGATGAACGCCGAACGCGCGCTGGGCCATGAGGTCATCGACGTCTCGGCGCAGAAGTGCGGCTGGGACGTCACCAGCATCCCCAAAGCCCTCGACGGCCGTCTGCCCACCTCGCGCCACATCGAGGTCAAGGGCCGCGCTAAAGGCCAGACCACGATCACCGTCACCCGCAACGAGATCCTCTATGGCCTCAACCAGGCGGACAAGTTCATCCTGGCCATCGTGCTCGTGGACGGCGACGGCTACGCCGGGCCGTTCTACATCCGCAAGCCCTTCACCCAGGAGCCCGACTGGGCGGTGACCAGCATCAACCTGGACCTGGATGCGCTGCTTGAGCGCGCCACGACCGCGGAGGGCTCGCTGTGAGCCTGGGCTGCCCTCAGAAACAGAAACGCCCTCACGGGGAGGGCGTCGGGCCAGGGCTGCTCACCTTGGCGGGGCTGCAAGAAGAGACGCCTCCCGAGGGAGGCGTCGGGCCGGAGATGCTATCTCCGGCGGGGTTAATGCGCCATATTGTCGTCAGACCAGGCTCTGCTGTCAAGCCGAGCAGCGTTTCCGGAGGCCAGCCATGCAGCGCGTGATGGCCTACGTGGACGGCTTCAACCTCTACTTCGGGTTGAAGGATTCCAGCTTCAAGCGCTACTACTGGCTCGACGTCTCAGCGCTTGCACAGAGCCTCCTCAAGCCTGGGCAGCAACTGCTGGCCACGCACTACTTCACGGCCCGCATCCGCGCCAATGGCCGCAACTCGGCTGACCAGAAGCGGCAGAACGACTACCTCGAAGCCCTGGCCCTGCGCGGCGTGCGCTGCCAGTTCGGCCACTACCTGCAGAAGACACGCCAGTGCCGGCAGTGCGGCGCGAACTGGCCCGACTACGAAGAGAAGATGACGGACGTGAACATCGCCATTCAGTTGCTCGGCGATGCCTTTGACAACGCCTTCGACACAGCGCTCGTCATATCCGGCGACAGCGATCTGACGACACCCATCCGCAGGGTGCGCGAGCGCTTTGCCCAAAAGCGCATTGTCGTTGCCTTTCCGCCCGGTCGTTATTCGAACGAACTCAAGCGCTGCGCCAACGGCTACCTCAACATTGGTGAAGACAAGCTGCGCGCCAGCCAGCTGCCCGAACAACTCGTCAAGCCCGATGGCTACGTGCTCGCACGCCCTGCCACCTGGCGCTGAAGGACTTCAAGAATGACCAGCATCAAAGCCCCCAAGAAACTCATCGAAGTGGCGCTACCGCTCGACGCCATTAACGCAGCGTGCGCAATTGAGAAGCAGCCATTTACCAGGCGCCACCCACGCTCGCTTCACATATGGTGGGCGCGCCGGCCCCTGGCGGCGGCGCGGGCGGTGATCTTTGCGCAGATGGTCAACGACCCCGGCTACGAACGCCACCTGGGCCGCGGCGTCAACAAGCAAAAGGCCGCCGCTGAGCGCGAGCGCCTGTTCAAGATCATTGAAGACCTGGTGCAGTGGGAGAACACCAACAACGAAGACGTGCTCGAGCGCGCCCGCGAAGAGATCCGCAAAAGCTGGCGCGAGACCTGCGAACTCAACAAACACCACCCGCAGGCCGCCGAGCTGTTCAACCCCGAGAAGCTCCCCGCCTTCCACGACCCCTTCGCCGGCGGCGGCGCGCTGCCGCTGGAGGCGCAGCGCCTGGGGCTGGAAGCCTGGGCGTCTGACCTCAACCCCGTGGCGGTGACGATCAACAAGGCGATGATCGAAATCCCGCCGCGTTTTGCCGGCCGCGCGCCGGTGGGGCCTCTGCCCCCGGGCGAGAAGCAGGCCAAGCTGCACGAGGACTGGCGCGGCGCGCGCGGCCTGGCCGAAGACGTGCGCCGCTACGGCGCCTGGATGCGCGCAGAGGCCGAGAAGCGCATCGGGCACCTGTACCCGAAGATCACCGTCACCGCCGAGATGGCGGCCGAGCGTCCGGACCTGAAGCCGCTGGTGGGGCAACAGCTCACCGTGATCGCCTGGTTGTGGGCACGCACGGTGAAGAGCCCGAACCCGGCATTCAGCCATGTGGAGGTGCCGCTGGCCTCGACCTTCGTGCTCTCCAGCAAGGCGGGCAAGGAGGCGTATGTGGAGCCGGTGGTGGAGGGAGATAGTTACCGCTTCACGGTGAAGGTGGGCAAGTCGACCGAGGCGGCGAAAGCGGGCACCGCTGCGGGCAAGCGGGGTGGCTTCTATTGCCTGCTGTCGAAGTCACCGATCGATTACAAGTACATCCGTAACGAAGGACAGGCTGGGCGCATGGGCGCGCGGTTGATGGCCATCGTCGCCGAAGGCGCACGGGGCCGGGTGTATCTGCCGCCGAGCGAGGCACACGAAGCCATCGCTCATCAGGCGCAGCCGATGTGGAGGCCCGATGTCAAGTTGCACGGAAAATGCCGCGTGAATGTGTCCAACTATGGCTTGGACGTTTACGGCGACCTCTTCACCCCCCGCCAACTGGTGGCGCTCACCACCTTCTCCGATCTCGTGGGCGAAGCCATCGCCAAGGCCAGGGCCGATGCCCTGGCCGCCGGCATGCCCGACGACGGCCGCGGCCTCGACGCCGGCGGCACCGGGGCGACGGCGTATGCGCAGGCGGTGGGTGTTTATCTTGGCCTTGCCACCTCCCGGTGGGGCGATATGAGTAACTCACTCGCAGGATGGAACAACACAAATCAGAACGTCAGGGCACTGTTCTCTCGTCAGGCTATACCCATGAATTGGGACTACGTTGAGCTATCTCCATTCTCGAAAATGGGGTCCTGGTACTCGACCGTTGAATCTGCCTGCGAGACTTTCGCAAGCCTCGCGCCATTTTGGCAGGGCGCTGCCATGCAAGCTGATGCTCAAACACAAGATATAGGCGCACAAAAAGTAGTTTCGACGGACCCGCCCTACTACGACAACATCGGCTACGCTGATTTGTCAGACTTCTTTTACGTCTGGCTGCGCCGCAGCCTCAAGCCCATCTTCCCTAACCTATTTGCCACGCTGGCGGTGCCCAAGGCCGAGGAGCTGGTCGCTACGCCTTACCGCCATGGCAGCAAAGAAAAGGCCGAAGCGTTCTTCCTTGAGGGCATGACCCGCGCTATCCACAACTTGGCCAAGCAGGCGCACCCGGCCTTTCCGATCACCATCTACTATGCCTTCAAGCAAAGCGAAACCACGGACGAGGCCGGCACCGCCAGTACCGGCTGGGAGACCTTTCTAGAGGCGGTGATTCGCGCCGGCTTTGCGATCACTGGAACCTGGCCCATGCGCACCGAGCGTGACGCTCGTTCAATCGGACTAGGCACCAACGCACTTGCCTCCAGCATCGTGCTGGTCTGCCGCCAGCGCGCGCCGGATGCGCCGGTGGTCAGCCGCCGCGAGTTCGTGCGCGAATTGAATGCGACGCTGCCCGAGGCGCTGGAGGCGATGACCCGCGGCGGCGTCCATTCCCCCGTCGCGCCCGTGGACCTCTCCCAGGCCATCATCGGCCCCGGCATGGCGATCTTCAGCCAGTACGCCGCGGTGCTCGAAGCCGACGGCACGCCGATGTCGGTGCGCACGGCGCTTGCGCTCATCAACCGCTTTCTCGCCGAGGACGACTTCGATCACGACACCCAGTTCTGCCTGCATTGGTTCGAGACGCACGGCTGGGCCACTGGCCGCTATGGCGAAGCGGAGGTGCTCTCCAAGGCCAAGGGCACGAGCGTCGAAGGTCTAAAGGCGTCGGGCGTGGTCGCCTCCGGCAAGGGGGAGCTGCGCCTGCTCAAGTGGGCTGAGATGCCGCGCGACTGGTCGCCTGAGTCCGACGCGCGGCTCCCGGTGTGGGAGGCGCTGCACCAACTGATCCGAGCACTGAATCAAGACGGCGAATCGGCCGCAGGCAACTTGCTCGCCCGCATGCCCGCCCGCGCCGAGCCCATTCGTGCGCTGGCCTATCGCCTCTACACCCTCTGCGAGCGCAAGGGCTGGGCCGAGGAAGCCCGCGCCTACAACGAGCTGGTCACCGCCTGGAGCGGCATCGAGCAGGCAGCGGGTGAGGCAGGCATCGTCGGCTCGCAGAGCTCGTTGGATATTTGAGGGAGGCTTCATGGCGACGACTACATCTTTCAGTCCAGAGGCTATCGCGGCTTTGACGACGTTTTCAGAAGCGTCGACCTCACCGGAAGAGCGGCGCGAAGCTCTTTCTACCCTCAGCGCGACTAAGGTTTTGCCCAAACATGCGGACCATCCAGCCATCATGTCTGGGCGGGACCATCTGTTGCGGCAATCGAGGTCGGCCGAAAATCCTGAACATCGGTTATTGGCCATCGCTGAGTGCATTCGCCTGACACAGATCGTCAAGCGCTGGGCGCCAGAGATGCTGGAGCAGTTACGACCTGCCTTTGCTGCGCCGTTGCCCAGTATGCAGTTGTTATCCAGCGGAGATGATCGATTGAACCTGGCGCGAGCCTGTGCTCAGATGCCAGTGCCTTGGATGCCCAACTATTTGGCTCGTTCCATCGCCGAAGAGCCGACGGCAGAAAAAGCCCGGTTGGAGATGATGGTGGCTTTGATGGCGCAAGCCGCCAACCTGGCTGACGTGCTGCGCAGCTTGGCCACTGCGTTCGAGGCCTTCCGTCCCGACACGCAAGCTCCAGGCGACACGATGGCACGCCGCCTTGCACGGGCCATCGAGGCATTGCGGGAGGCCCTCCTTGACAGTGAACTTGACGCGGGCAATGACTTAGGGGTGGCACTGTATGAGTGGGTCAGCGCGCCATTGATGGCTGCAGGCAAGCCACAAGATGAGAAGGCACAAATCGACTTGATTCGCCAAGCATTATTGCTGGTGCATGACATCGCCCGTACCCGTATTTCGGTTGTTGCAGATCCGACCATGTACCGGGTCGTTGATTACTGCCGCCGTCTGTGTGGCAGACGATCGTGGCCTGCTGAATTGGAAAAGCCCCTGGAGCGGTTGATCACCGATGTATCCGAGGCGTTGGTCCTGCTGGGACGACAGGGTCAACGCGACCAAGCGCTGTTGTCACAGTTGGAGGTGCTTTGCAACCACCCAGAGCGGGCTCGGGCTCTGGCGCGTGAATTGGCCGCTCGCCATCCTGAGCTCAATGAGGAAGTTCGAGACTGGCTTGAACATGGACGGATTCGCAACTTGAGACAAGCCAGCAACTCGGCAATCGAGGCTGCTGCCAGCACTGCAGATGAAAGCATCGGCCTTGCCCTTCAAGCAGCACGCACGGCTCGGGCGCTTCGCGATAGCCTGTGCGTCTCGTTGGTGTCGAATCTGGAAATTTATGACCCTGGGCTGGTGTCGTCCGCTCAGGCCCTGCTTGATAGCGTTCAGGCGCTTGCTATTCAAGTGGAGCAGGCAGCCGCCTTGCGAGGTTTGGATCTTTATGGTGTGCCGGGGGAGGAGATCGAAATATCGACGAAGTTTTTTACGGTAGTTGGCGGAACACCTCGGCAACGAATGGTGGTCAAACAGCCGGCCATTGTTCGCAAGCGACCTGATGGCGGCATAGGTGACGTCGTCACCAAGGGGCTCGTGGAGTAACAGGCGCCTCACGCTCAGCTTGTTGACAAGTCCTCAAGGAGGAAGCTTTGGACAAGAACATTGCTGCAATTTTAATCTCCAGCTTGCTGGAGCGCATCGAGCGTGATCAGACCATCGGTGCGGTTTCATCGTTGGAGCGCGAGGCCCTGCAAATGGCCTTGGCTGCCTTGAAAAGGGAGGTCAATTCTCCCGCCTCTGAGGCCATTAAGCAGGCTGGACCTGTCTCTACCACTCAAAGGGAGGCAGGAGCTGCTGTCAGCGACGCAACGTCACTCCCGCCATCCACAGAGTCAATAGATGCTGACACCAAAGATGCCTCCACCTTGTCTGCACCGGCGCTGCCTAGGGTTGCGCTTGCTTTGGAGTCTATCGAACGCGATGAAGTGACCGATCCAAAGGTGCTGCTGTGCCTTGACTTCGGAACGGCAATGTCTAAGGCCTTCGCGACGGTGTTCCCGGACAAATATCTGGATCTCGAATTGGGCACAGAATCCGGACGTCAGGGGTATACGCTGCCCTCGTCGATCTTTATTGCCGAAGACGGAAAGGCCTACTTTGGCTTCGAAGCCATTGAACTAAGTCAGGATTTGGTTGACTCAGGTCGTGAGCGGCTGGATTCCATCAAAAGTTGGCTAAGCCTTCGAAGAGAGGGCAACCTGGATGGCGAAGCCTGTGTGCTAAAGCCGGCAATGAACCCGACCCCCTATCGGTTGACTGAAGGTGATTTGATACGGATCTATCTGGCCTACCTGACAGACATCGCGGAAAGCTCATTGGCCCACCAAGGGGTCGATCAGCCAAGGTACGCAAAGCGACGCTTCGCTAGGCCTTGCTGGCCTGATCCGGTGCAGACTGAATGGGCAGATGGCTTGATGCGCAGGATGTTGGCGGAAGCGCAGATCCTTGCGGACACCTTTACAGGCCGATGGCAGGGTGGCATTCCGGTGGGCGAGTTGAAGTCTGCTCTAGAGCAGATCAAAGCTCTGAACAAACGGCCAGAGTATTTGATCGATGACGGGGTTCCGGAACCGGTTGCCGTTGCCGCTGGTGCGCTTGCCGAAAGCGAGCACGCGCGGGATGCCTTCATGGTGGTGGACGTTGGGGCTGGCACCACGGACTTTGGTCTGTTTATCACTACGCGTCGGCCTGGTGAGGACGAGTTCCGCGTATTCCAAGTACCCGCATCGATTCAGGGGCTGATGCAAGCCGGTGACAAGGTGGATGGTCTGTTACGCGGATTCATTGCCCGACGTGAGTCGATCGATCCCAGTGACAACTCGGGCCGCATGATCCTGGCAGACCTAAATCGTCGAATCCGCGGATTAAAAGAGACCCTCTTTAAGACGGGAAAGCTTGAGTACGTTCTGGCAGATGGCACCGCTGGCGAGGTGACCCTTGACGAGTTTCTTGCCGACGAGAGGGTGAAGCGCTTTACTCAAGCAGTGGAGGCTGGGTTCAAGAAGTCGCTGGAGGCTGTTGATGAAAGCTGGCTTCGCTGGCTGGCTACGGATGGCATCCGATTAAAGGTTGTCCTGACAGGGGGCAGTTCGCCCCTGCCGATGATGCAAGCTTTGGGCAAGGGACTGATTGACGTGCAGGGGCACCGTATCCTTCGAGAGGCGGTCGACCCGCGGCCCGATTGGATGGCTGATATGCCGATTGAGTTGAAGGCGGTCTACCCACAGTTGGCTGTCGCAATCGGTGGCACCGCAGAAACTATGCCTGAAACGCTTACCGCACCACCAGTCTTCCTTGGTGGGGCAAGACACCACGGCTATGTCGCCAGTAACCTACAAATCACCGGGGGCTAAATAGATGGCAGTAAAACCCTGGCGCGAGATCGCCGTCCCACACGAAGACGTGCTCAAGGGCACGTTCCAGCAAGCCGAGTTCGCGGCGGATCTTTCGCGCGTGCACGCAGGCACCGCCACCGGCGAGTATCAGAACCCGGTGCTGTTCTTCCAGCGCACCTTCATCACCGAGGGCATGCGCCTGCTGCTGGATTCGGTGGTCAAGCGCCTGGCCGGTAAAGGCGGCGACCCGGTCATTCAGCTGCAAACCGCCTTCGGCGGCGGCAAGACGCACACCATGCTGGCGGTGTATCACCTGGCCAAGGGCGAAGCACCGCCGAGTGATCTGCCGGGGATTTCCGCCATTCTCGATGCAGCCGGAATCATGGAATTGCCGCGCGCGCGCATTGCGGTGCTCGACGGTATCAAGGCGTCACCCAACCAGCCTGTGAAGCGCGAGGGCCAGACGATTCGCACGTTGTGGGGCGACCTAGCGTGGCAACTCGGGGGGGCCGAAGGCTACGCCCTGGTGGCTGACGCTGATGCTTCGGGTACTTCGCCCGGCAAGGCGGTGCTGGAGGCGTTGCTCGCGCGCTGTGCGCCCTGCGTCATCCTGATTGACGAACTGGTGGCCTACGTTCGCCAGTTCGAGGAGGGCAAGACGCTCACCGGGGGAACGTTCGACTCGAACCTGTCGTTCGTGCAGGCGCTTACCGAGGCACTGAAGGCCGTGCCGACCGCCGTGCTGCTGGCATCCCTGCCCGAATCGGACAAGGAAGCCGGCAGCCAGCGCGGTGTGAAGGCGCTGGAGGCGCTGGCACACTACTTTGGCCGCGTACAGGCGCTGTGGAAGCCGGTGGCCACCGAGGAGGCGTTCGAGATCGTGCGGCGGCGGCTGTTCGCCTCGATCAACGACAAGCTGGCGATGGAGTCGGTCTGCCGCGCCTTTGCCGACTTCTACACCGCCCACCGCGACGGCTTGCCGCAAGAGGTGCAAGAGGGCCGCTACTTCGAGCGGCTGGTGCGCGCCTATCCGATCCACCCCGAGGTGTTCGAACGACTCTACAAAGACTGGTCGACCCTGGACAACTTCCAGCGCACCCGCGGCGTGCTGAAATTGATGGCCAAAGTCATTCACCGGCTGTGGAAAGATGGCAACAATGATCTTTTGATACTGCCAGGCAGCCTGCCGCTGTACGACGCCGATGTGCGCAATGAGGCCATTTACTACCTGCCCCCGGGCTGGGACCCGGTGATCGAGCGTGACGTGGACGGCGAGCGCGCCGAGACCACCGAGATCGAGAACAAGGACACCCGCTTCGGCAGCGTGCAGGCTTGCCGTCGTTCGGCACGCGCGGTGTTCCTGGGCAGCGCGCCCAGCACAACGAACCAGCTGGTGCGGGGCCTTGAGCTAGAGCGTGTGATCCTCGGCGTCATTCAACCGGGCCAGCAGATCGGCTTGTTCAAGGATGCGCTCAAGCGCCTCACCGACCGGCTGCACTACCTCAACCACGCCAACAACAGGTTCTGGCTCGACACGCGGCCCAACCTGCGGCGCGAGATGGAGGAGCGCAAGCGGCGGTTCCAGGACAAGGAAGACGTGTTCCCGACCGTCCGCGAGCGCGTCCAGCGCGGCTTCGCCAGCGGGGTGTTCGGCGGCATCCACGTCTTCACGGACAGCGGCGACGTGCCCGACGACTGGGCACTGCGTTTGGTGGTGCTACCGCCAGACGCCGCCTTCAGCAAGAGCGGCCAGAGCCTGGCCATCGACCGCGCGACCGAGATCTTGAAGAAGCGCGGCGACCAGCCCCGCTTCAAGCAGAACCGGCTGATCTTCCTGGCCGCCGACTACGACAGCGTGAGCCGGCTGAAGGACCATGTGCGCTCGTTCCTGGCATGGCGCAGCATCGTTGCCGACTACAAGGACAACCGTATCGTCCTCGACAACCTGATGGCCAAGCAGGCGAACGCCAGCCTGGAGCAGGCCGAGGAGACCGTGCGCCGCATGATCCGCGAGACCTACAAGTGGCTCGTGGCGCCGATGCAGGAGGCGCGCCCCGGCAAAGGCCTTTCCGAGCTGCGATGGGAGCACTTCCAAGTCAACCCCGGCGCGCAGAACTGGTCGCAGGAGATCGAACGCGTCCTCAAGGAGAACGAGCTGCTCATCACCGAGTGGGCGCCGATCCACCTGGCCAAGGTGCTGAAGGACTGGTTCTGGAAGGATGACGTCAAGGACGTTCCGGCGCTTACCGTCTGGCAGCAGAGCTGCCAGCAGCTCTACCTGCCCCGCCTAAAAGACGACACCGTGTTCCAGAACACGATGGCAGCGGGCGCCGAGAGCCGTGAGTTCTTCGGCTTCGCGCAGGGCAAGGAAGACGGGCGCTACATCGGCTTCAGCTACGGCAAGCGCACGTCCCTGATCATGGACTCGTCTCTGCTGCTGATCGAGCCGCTGACGGCCGCCGCGTACATGGAAGCCCTGCGCGCGTCTGAAGAGGCCTCGCGTGCCAAGACCGCTGAAGCCGGAACGGGCGCAAGCACCGCAACGGCTCCGGCTGGCGGCGGCGAAACCTCGCACGTCGAAGACTCGGCCAAAGGGGGCTACCAAGCCGGTGGCGCGACCGCCGGCCAGATCGTCAAGAAGCAGTTCTACGGCAGCATCGACCTCGACCCCATCCTGGCCAAGAAGCAGTTCGCAGACCTGGTGGACGAGGTGGTCCAGCAATTCACCTTGCGCCCCGATGTAAAGGTCAAGATCGCCATCGAGATCCAGGCCGAGTCTCCCTCTGGATTCGATGACGGCCTGCAGCGCGTGGTGAAGGAGAACTGCAACGTGCTGAAGTTCAAGAACGCCGAGTTCGAGTCGGGAGAATGACGGCTCCGAAGGTCTTTGTCAGCCACGCGAGCGAGGACAAAGCCCGCTTCGTGGTCGACTTCGCAAGGCGCCTACGTGAGAACGGCGTAGACGCGTGGCTCGACCAGTGGGAGATGAAGCCAGGCGACAGCCTTGTAGACAAGATCTTCGAGGAAGGGCTTAAGGAGGCACGTGCCGTCGTTATCGTCTTGTCCGCGACGAGCGTTCAGAAGCCCTGGGTCCGGGAAGAGCTGAATGCATCCGTAGTCAACCGGCTCAGCCGCGGGACCAAGCTGATCCCCGTCGTCATCGACGACTGCGAGGTTCCGGAGGCGTTGCGATCCACGGTTTGGCAGAAGGTCGATAACCTCAACGACTACGGCGCGAGCCTGCAACGAATCTTGTCGGTCATCTTCGATGTGACCGACAAGCCGGCGCTAGGTGCACCGCCAGCGCGCTTCGCCGGTCCTGCGCCGTTGATCGCAGGGCTGTCGCGCGTCGATGATCTGGTCATCCGTGTAATTGCTCGGATACAGATCGACGAGGGCGCAGGACTGGTGGAGTGGGATCGGTTGAAAGCCGAACCGCTTCTGCGAGACGTCCCGCAGCAAGAGCTGCTCGATTCGCTGCAGATTCTTGAGCAGCACCACTTCGTCAAGGTAGGCAAGGTCATCGGAGCACCGCTGTCGCATGTCGTCCTGACTGACTTCGGTTTCCTGAAGTTCGCCGAAGCGTACGTCGATGACTACCAAGGCACGGTGAATCAAATCGCCGCGCTGCTCGTGAACGAGGACGTTCGACAGAATCAGGAACTGGCTGCAAGGGTGAACAAGCCCGTAGCCTTTGTCGACTTCGTTCTCAACCTGATGGAGAGCAACAACTACATCAAGGTCTCGAAGTACCTCGGCGGCCAATCTCACGTCTGGGAAGTTTCAGCGTCGCTACGCCGTGCGCTTCAGAGCGTGTGAGTCCGGGCTCTGGATCAGATCGCTTTCAGCGAATCGCCTGCTCACAAGTCCCGGAAGCACTCTCCCGCCGCCGTAGATCCAGCGGCGCAGCTCCGTCGCGGCGCCCACCCAGTCCCGTTGGTTGACACGTCGCCGTAGCGTTGACGTCTGTAGTCGCCCCGCGCCGAGGTTGAAGGTGAAGTCGACGATGGCAGCCAGCCGCCCCTCGGGCTCGGTCGCCAGCACCGGGCAGTAGCGCAGTGTGGCGGCAAGCGCCGTCTGCAGGTCACGGGCCAGATAGACTTCCGCTTCGGCTTCTGTGATCGGCGGATGATCCGGATCGCAGAGGTGACCGTAGCCGATCGTCCAGTAGCCGGCCGGGCACAGGTACGGGTGCGCGCGGCCGGGGTCGTGCTTCGGCACGCGATGAAAGCCCTCGAAGCGTTTGGCCAGGTCGATGGCCGCCTGGGGTACTGCGATCACGGCCGCACCCGGTCGAAGACTCGGCCCAGGAACCAGAAGTTCAGGACACCGGCCCACAGCGCCTGGTCGGCCTCGGTCCAGGCCGCCTGGATCGCCGGGATCCACTCGGCACCTGCATCGACGGTGCCCACAAAGGCGGCGGTCTTGGCGGCGCAGTAGAGGGCCATGAACCAGTAGGTGATGACGGGCCGCACGCTGCTGGAGAGTGCATCGGCCCACTTCACCCCCGAGGGCCGCCCCTGCGCCGCCACCGCCTCGCGCAACGCTTCGATGGCCCCGGTATTCCACGCCGCATCCGCTGCCGCACCGATCTCGGCCATGCGCTGCGCGCCACGCAGCTTCTCGAACTCCAGCGCCTTGTCCTGCATCGCGAGTTCATGGCTGCGCTCGCCCTTGCGGTCGAGCCACTTGAGGATCTCCGGCGCAAGACGGAAGGCTCCTCCCAGGAGGCCGCCGAGCAGAGTCTCGATCATTGGCCACCTCCCATGAGCTTGAGTTTGATCGCGGCCCCCACCAGCAGCGCGGCCAGAATGCCGGTGGTGATGACCTTTACAGTCGTCTGCCACGCCGTGCGGCGGGCGTCGCGCCAGGCTTCGAGTAGGTCGCGCAGTTCGCGGATGTCCTTGGCGGCACTGCCGTTCTCCAGTCCGAGATGGGCAAGGCAACGCTCGGCTCCTCGTTCAGCGGCACGGTCGAGCAGTTCGTCGAAGTCCTCACGGCGCAGAAGCAGCATGTTCTCGACGAGCGCAGGGGGTTGTCGTTCGGGTTCGGTCATTGCAGGTCTCCCAAAAATGCGAAACCCGCCACGCGGGCGGGTCCAGGGGTGACGGATCGGTGTGAGGGTCAGATGGCGATGCCCGCGCTCCAGCCGGTGGGCTTGTAGGCCGAGAGCTTGGCCTCGTCCTCGACGTAGGCGAGCCACCCGACCCGGGGCGCGTGGTACTCCCAGCTACCGGCGATGCGCACGGCGATCTGGTCGGTCTTGCCGGCCCAGGCGCCGGTGGCACCGGCCGGCACGATGTAGCGGTCTCCGTCGGTAGGGCTCGCCGGCGGTGTGGTCAGGTCGCGGTCTTTGACCGACAGGCCGACGATGGCGCCCAGGCGCTTGAGGTTGGCATCCATGTCGGTGTGCCAGCCGGATTCGCCCAACGTCCAGCCGTAGGCAAGGCCCAGGTTCGGATCGGTCGATGGCATGGTCTATCTCCAGGGATTCGAGGTTTGCCGAATGGTTTGACGGATGCGCTGAATGACGCTCAGGTCCGCGGTGCGATGGACTTGCCGTGGGTGCTGCCGCCAGTGCCGGCCGACGACGGGCAGGTGCAGCACACGGCCGCGCTGGGCCACCAGCCGGGTCAACAGCCAGTCGGCCATGGGGTGGATGTCGGTGGTGGCAGCGAGCACGGCCTCGACCGCAGCGCGGCGCATCACGATCAGCCCGTGCACATGGCTGGCCGAGTGGGCGTGCTGGAAGGCGCTGTAGGCCAGCCGCCGCACGCCGACGTCTCGGCCTTGCTCGTCCATCAGCGCCTCGTCGGTGTAGGCCATCACGGCCTGCGGGCAGGCCTCCAGCGCATCGGCTAAGTGTGTGAAGGCACTGGCTTCGTACACGTCGTCGGGATCGACGAAGGACACCAGCGGCAATGTCCCTCGCGCGTAGCCGGCTGCGCGCGCCTCACCGATC
Source organism: Caldimonas manganoxidans ATCC BAA-369 (assembly GCF_000381125.1). Classification (GTDB taxonomy): domain Bacteria; phylum Pseudomonadota; class Gammaproteobacteria; order Burkholderiales; family Burkholderiaceae_C; genus Caldimonas; species Caldimonas manganoxidans. The sequence continues at coordinate 1,031 of NZ_KB905949.1, read as the reverse complement.
CGACCCGGAATGCCCGGCAGCACGTGCAGACGGATCGGGGCCTCTGCGAGGCTGGCAAGACATGCTTCGCGCCATGCGGCCGGCTCATCGAGCGTGAGCATGTGCACGTCGATACGCGGCTGGAGGTGCAGGTCGATGGGCGCTTGCATCACACCCCACCCCAGTACTGCCCCCAGCGCAGGCCGTAGCCGGCGCGTTCGGTGGTGCGCACCTGCGCCTGCCAACTCGCCAGCCCGTCGCGCTCGGACTCGATTTCGATGGTCACGGTATCGCCCGCGCTGCCCGCATCTGCCGCAGCGCTGGCCACGTCCCAAGTCCAGGTGGTGCCGGCCAGGCCGCTCTGCGTGCGCACCAGCGCGCCGTTGCGGTCGCGCAGGCGCACGCTGTAGGTGGTGCCGGGCTCGGGGCCGATGTCGCCCTCGTCCTGGCGCACGAGGTAGGCGGTCTGCTGGGTGCGGTCGCGGTGTGCCCAGGCGAGGGTCAGGTCGCCGGCGACCACGGCGGGCTCGGTCTGGCCGTTGAGGCGGATGCGCCCCGGCGGATAGGGCCGTGCCTGGCGGCCGGTGAGCAGCAGCGGCTGGCCGTTGACGGCGAGCACGGCATCGCCCTGGTCGGTGGAGGTGCGCGGAATGGCGGCGACGAACACCGACTCGCCCGGCGCGCGTTCGGTGGTCTCGGCGGCGAGCCACTCGCCCACGCCCACCAGCCGCGTGCCGGCCGGATGCATCTGCGGCGTGGTGTCGAGCACCCCGCGGGCGAGATCCACCGTGCCCGCGGGGGCATCGAAGGCGAGGATCGCCACGGCTTCGCGGATCGCACCAAGCGCATCGACCAGGTAGGCGTAGTCGCCGATGGTGAGGCGCTCGGGCTGGGCCAGGGCCGTCACCGGCACGGCCAGCGCATCGGCCTCGCTCGCCGGCAGTGCCGCATCGAGCGTGAGCAGCGGCGCATAGTCCTCGCCCACCACGGGCGCGAGATCGCCGCTGGATGCGCCGGTGGCCAGTTGCCAGTTGAGCTGCCCTTGGCCACCG
>NZ_KB905948.1 GCF_000381125.1 Caldimonas manganoxidans ATCC BAA-369 | reverse complement strand
GGTGATGTATGTCAAATGGTACGACCCGGCTGTGGCGATTTTTCTTCTGGCCCCCTACATTCCCTTGTCGGTCAACTGGGGCCAGGCCACGGGGCTGTGGTTGGCGGCTCACACCTCGCGGGTGTATGAGTGGCCGCAGGCCGTGCGCGATGCCATCGGGAAGCCGCTGCGCAAGGGGGCGGGCTGGTGAGCCGGCGACCGATGGGGTGGGGGCTGGAGCCGCTGTATGCGCGCGGTCAGCATGGGCTGCTCATCCATGCGGCCGGCACAACATTGGCGGCAGGGCGTGTGGCATCAAGGCTGAGCAAGATGCGGTCGTGGATGATGGCAGGCGCCGCCAAGGGCGGCGTGGCGCGTCGCTGACCGGACCGAGGCCGCGTGGGCGGTTGTCGTGGGGCGAAAGCAGACGGGGCGGCTGCGGCCGGGGGGGCTCAGGCTCGTCGATGTCTTCGCTTGGCCTGTTCGCGCAGCGCTGCGCGCACTGCTTGCAAGGCGGGTGAGGGGGCAGACTCGCTGCGCATGAGCCACCCCACCGGTTCTTCGGTGCCGGTCAAGGCCAGCGGCAGTCGGGCCAGCACGCCGCGTTCGAGGTCGGCCTCGATGGCGCCCGAAGGTGTGAACCACAGGGCATCACTGCTGGCGGCCAACTCTCGGCCCAGCGAGACGGACAGGGTTTCGAAGACCATGCCCCGCGGCACGACGGCCTGGCTTTGCAGCCAACTGTCGGCGTTGTGACGGATGATCGTGTCGGCCACGGGCAGGATCCAGTCGTAGTCTGCCAGTTGTGCTGCACTCAGGCGGCGCTTGTGTCGGAGGGGATGATCGGGTCTGACGGCAATGATCAGCGGCTCGGCATACAGGTGTTCGAAGGTCAGGCCTTGCAGCCACTCGGGCTCCGAGAGGCGGCCGACCACGGCATCCAGGGTGCCTTGTTGCAGACGCGCCAACAGCTCGCGATTGGCGCCGGTTTCGATGTGAACCGTGGTGCCAGCGGGCAGGCCCAGTGAGCGCAGGCCGGCGGCCACGATGGCATGGGCCACGGTGGGCAGTGCCCCCAAGCGCAGCACGGTGGGCGCCTGGCCGGGGGCCACGCTGTCCAGCGCTTGATCCAGCGCGGCCATCACTTGACTGGCATGGCGCAAGAAGCCCTGCCCGGCCGGTGTGAGCCGTGCACCACGGCGGCCGCGTTCGAACAGGCGCAGCCCCAGCAGGGCTTCCAGGTCGGCCAGGGTCTTGGTCACCGCGGGTTGGCTGATGGACAGCGCCTGCGCGGCTCGGCCCAGATGGCCCAGTCGTGCGACGGCCAGAAAGCAGTGCAAGTGGCGCAGCTGGAGGCGATGAGCTTGGATGCGATTCATTCGATAACTATAAAGAATTGATTATCGAACGAAACTTCAATTTACATAACCTTGGGTGATGCTTAGAGTGTGGGCATTGATCATCCATGACGGCCCCACGAGGAGAGTCCCCCATGAGCGAGACCGTGACGCTGCGTCCCCGAGACTGGGACAGCCACCCGCCTTACATCTACCCCGACTACAAGTCCACCGTGCTGCGTGGTCCGACCAAGCCGCTGTTGCCGATCAAAGAGCGGCTGCGTCAGCTGCGCGCCCCGGTGTATGGGCACGACGCCATCGGCCCGCTGGATCATGACCTCACGCGCAATGCGGCGAAGAATGGTGCGCCCCTGGGGGAGCGCATCGTGGTGACCGGACGGGTGCTCGATGAGCGGGGCCGTCCGGTGCGTCATGCGCTGGTGGAGATTTGGCAGGCCAATGCCGCGGGGCGCTATGTGCACAAGGTCGATCAGCATGAGGCCCCCCTGGACCCCAACTTCTTGGGCGCCGGCCGCACGCTCACCGACAACGAGGGCCGCTACAAGTTCTACACCGTCAAGCCGGGGGCGTATCCCTGGGGCAATCATCCGAATGCCTGGCGGCCGAATCACATTCACTTCTCGTTGTTTGGCGAGTACTTTGCCAGCCGCTTGGTCACGCAGATGTATTTCCCGGGCGACCCGTTGCTGGCGCATGACCCGATCTTCCAAGGCACGCCCGAGCGCGCTCGTGATCGCTTGATCTCGAAGTTTTCGCTGGAGGTGACCGAACCGGATTTTGCGCTGGGCTATGTTTTCGACATCGTCTTGCGTGGCCCGAATGAAACGCCGATGGAGACGCCGCGATGAGCACCCTGCTTGCACAAACCCCCTCTCAAACCGTTGGGCCTTACTTTGCCTACGGCTTGACGCCACGCCAATACTTCTATGACCATGGCAGCGCGTACACGCCGGTGCTGGCTCAGCCGCATGCCGAGGGTGAGCACATCACCGTGATCGGCCGGGTGCTCGACGGCGCGGGTCAGCCCGTCAGTGATGCGATGATCGAGATCGCCCAGCTGGATGCACGAGGCCGCGAGGTCACCAGCGCCGAGCAGGCCCAGGCCTGGGGCTTCACCGGTTTTGGCCGCTGTGGCACCGGCACCGATGCTCAATGCCGCTTTGTCTTCACCACCGTGAAGCCCGGCGCGGCCGATGGCCAGGCCCCGCACATCGATGTGATCGTGTTCATGCGCGGCATGCTCAGCCATGCCTTCACTCGCATTTATTTCGACGATGAAGCGCAGGCCAACGCCCAGGATCCGGTGTTGCAATCGGTGCCGGCCGAGCGTCGCGGCACGTTGCTGGCGCGCCGGCAGGTGCAGCCCGCTGGCGTGGTGTATCAGTTCGACATCCACATGCAAGGCGATCAGGAGACGGTGTTCTTCGACCTGTGAGGCGCCTCGGATGCTTCGCATGCGGTGACGCGGGGCGCTGGGCCGGCTGGCGCCCAGCGTCATCGGCAGCGCACAGGCCGAAGCCCTGCCGACGGGGCTTTCATTTTCTGGGAGGCGATGTAATCTGTGGGATGCGTGCAGCGAAAGCGAGCGCCCACGAACTCGACATCGTTCTCCGCCATGACTGTTTTTTACTGGGTGATGGGTGTGCTCATCGTGGGCACCCTGGTCCCGTCGGCTCTTTGCATGTTGCTCTATGCCTTCACCGGCCATGACGTGCTGGCCCGCCGGGCCAGTACCTTGTGGGCTTATACCCGCACGTTTGCGCTGCTGGGCGTCAATGTCCTCATTTGGGGACACGTGGCGGCGGGGCTGTGGAACATTTGGTTCCCTTGAACGCCGCGCGCTCCGCCTCGGGGCTCGCAGCCCAAGGCCTTCGCGGCGCGTTCCAAGGCGGTGACTCAGACGAATTTTCCGATCAGCGCTGCCAGAAGGCTCAACAGCACCGCGCTGGTCAAGGGCAGGTCCCACTGCCGGCCGCCGAGCTTGAAATGAAAGTCGCCGGGCAGGCGACCCAGGCCGATGCGGTGCAGCCAGGCGCTCAGACCGTTGAAGACGATCAACGCCAAGAGGATGATGAGTAGCCAGCGCAGCATGCAGCACCTCAAAGTCTGTGGCTGCGGTCGCCGTGGGTGAAGCCGATGGGCTCGAAGTGCTGCAGGTCGAAGCCGCGAGCCAAGGCGATCACCTTGAAGAGCTCGCCCATCTCGTGCTCGTTGACGAGTTTGTTCACGGCCGCGGCGGCTCGTGGATCGTTTGGCGGCATGAGTTCCAACAGCCCGCAATTGAGCAGGAAGTGGCCCTGCGAGGTGTAACCCAGCACCTCCAACCCGGCCTCCTGGCCGGCCAGCGCGATGCCGGTGAAGTTCACGTGGGCGGTGATGTCTTTGTCGCCCACGTCGACCAAAGGGTCGGGATCGGCGCGGTGGGCGCGGTGGCACATCAGCGTGCCGCCATGGCGCTGGGGCAGGTAGTACTCGTCCTCGGGAAAGCCGTAGTCGATCAGGAACACCACGCCGCGGGTCAGGCAGCCGGCCAAGGTGCGCACGAAGGCTTCGGCCTGGGGATGGATTTCGGTGACGGTGCCGGGCACGAAGGCCGCAGGCACCGGCGGGCGCAGCGCGGTGGGACGGTCGCGCCAGACGAAACGCGAGCCGTCCACGCCCACGCCCCGCTCGAACCACTGTTGCCCGTCGAAATGCAACAACTGCACCGGCATGGCGTCGAGCACTTCATTGCCGATGACCACGCCGCGCATGGTCTCGGGCAGGCGGTCGTGCCAGTGCACCCGCGGCAGATGCGTGGGTTGCTCGATGGCCAGGCGCTGGCGTTGGCGCTCGCGCAAGGCGCCGGACAGCTCGATGATGTGATAGGCCGACACCGCCGGCCCCAGTGCGCCCAGGATCTGGCTGGCCAGGGCGCCCGAGCCGGCGCCGAACTCCCAGATGTCTGCGGTGCCGCTGGCCACCAAGGCCTGACGCAATTGCCGCGCCAGGGTCTGGCCGAACAGCGGGCTGAGCTCGGGGGCGGTGACGAAGTCGCTGCCGTTGTCGGGCAGCAGCCCGAAGGTGCGGCGTCCGCTGGCGTAATAACCCAGGTCCGGGGTGTACAGGGCAGCGGCCATGAAGCGGTCGAAGCCCCACCAGCCGCCCTCGGCAACGATGGCCTGGCGCAGGCGCTCGGACAGGGCGGCCGTTACACTGAGGGGTTCGTTGGTCTGCATCGCGGCATTGTAGGTAGCCGTCCATGTCTGCTTCTCCAAAGCCCTTGAAGTCCTCAGCCGAAGCCGCGCGGCCGGTGGTCTTGATCACCGGGGCGGCGCGCCGTCTGGGCCGCGCGATGGCCCTGGAGCTGGCGGCGCAGGGCTGGGACATTGCCTTGCATCACCGCCGCTCGGCGGCCGAGGCCGAACAGACGGCCGCTCAGTGCCGCAACGCCGGCGCGCGTGTGGCCGTGCTGGCGGCCGATCTGTCCGACGAGCGCGCCTGCCGGGCCTTGGTGCCGCAGGCGGTGGCTGCGCTCGGGCGGCTCGATGCGGTGGTCAACAACGCGTCGTTGTTCGAGTACGACGACGCGCTGAGCTCCGACTTGGCTTCGATGGAGCGCCATTGGCGCGTCAACACCGCAGCTCCGGTGCTGCTGGCCCAGGCGTTGGCCCATCATTTGAAGGGCGACGGCCGCAGCGGCTGCGTGGTCAATCTGCTGGACCAGAAGCTGTGGAATCCCAACCCTGACTATTTCGCTTATACCTTGTCCAAGGCGGCGCTGGAGTCGGCCACCACCTTGCTGGCCCAGGCGCTGGCGCCTGCGGTGCGCGTGGTGGGCGTGGCCCCAGGCGTGACCCTGCCCTCGGGGCCGATGAACGAGGCCGAGTTCGCCGCTTCGTTTCGCATGACGCCGCTGCAGCGCTCGTCCACGCCGCAAGACATCGCTCAGGCCGTGCGCTTCGTGTTGCATGCGCCGGCGATCACCGGCACGACCTTGCTGGTCGATGGTGGCCAGCATCTGAATGCCCAGCCGCGTGACGTGATGTTCATCGCCCGCCAGGGCTTGGCCGTTTCCAAGGAATGACATGCAATCCCTGTTGAACCATCCGAGCCTGATGGACTGCCGCCGGCTCTTTCTGCGCAACTACGAGGTTTGGATCAACATCGGTGTGCACGACTTCGAAAAGCGCGGCGAGCAGCGTGTGTTGATCAATGTGGAGTTGTACGTGCCGCTGGCCACCACCACGCCCAAGGCCGATCGGCTGGAGGAGGTGGTCGATTACGATTTCATCCGCCGCACCATCGCCCAGCGGGTGGCGCAAGGGCATATCCATTTGCAAGAAACCTTGTGCGATGACGTGATCGAGCTGATGATGGCGCATCCGCAGGTCAAGGCCGCGCGGGTGTCCACCGAGAAGCCCGATGTCTATCCGGATTGCGATGCCGTCGGCGTCGAGGTCTTCCGCATGAAGGAGTCGGTATGAGCACCGCGCTGGACGAGCGCCCCGGTGGCAAGGCGGCGGCCGACAAGCGAGCCTTCGAGGCCAACAAGCTGAGCAAACGGCTGCACCGCCTGGTGGGGCAGGCGATTGCCGACTACAACATGATCGAGCCCGGGGACAAGGTCATGGTGTGCATGTCCGGGGGCAAGGACAGCCATGCCCTGCTGGACATCCTGATCAACTTGAAACAGCGCGCGCCGGTGCATTTCGATCTGGTGGCCGTCAACCTCGACCAGAAGCAGCCGGGCTTTCCGGCGCATGTGCTGCCCGAGTATCTCAAGAGCCGGGGGGTGGCGTTCCACATCGAGGAGCAGGACACGTATTCGGTGGTCAAGCGCCTCATCCCCGAGGGCAAGACCACATGCAGCCTGTGCTCGCGCTTGCGCCGCGGCATTCTCTACCGCGTGGCCAGCGAGCTGGGGGCCACCAAGATCGCTTTGGGCCATCACCGCGACGACATTTTGCAGACCTTCTTCCTCAACATGTTTTTTGGCGGCAAGCTCAAGGGCATGCCGCCCAAGCTGGTGAGCGATGATGGCAAGCACATCGTGATCCGCCCGCTGGCCTACGTGCCCGAGCACGACCTGGCCGCCTGGGCCGAGCATCGTCAGTTCCCGATCATCCCTTGCGATCTGTGCGGCAGTCAGGACAACCTGCAGCGCAAGCAGGTGGGGGCGATGCTGCGGGAGTGGCAAAAGAAGTATCCTGGCCGCATCGAGAACATGTTCTCGGCCTTGCAAACCGTCGTGCCTTCGCACCTGATGGACCGGAACCTGTATCCCTTTGCCGGCCTCCAAGCCTCCGGGGTGCCCGAGGCCGGGGGGGACAAGGCCTTCGACGAGGATGAGGCGTGCGCCGCGCCGCCGTCGTCGGCGGTGGTGAGTTGGCACTGGGATCGCTGAGCGGCCCGCTGCGGCGGGCAGGGAGACGACCGATGCGTTGGATGAGCGGGTGGGCGCTGGCTGCTCTGTTGGTGTTGGGCGGCTGCGCCAGCATGCGTTTGATCGAAAGCGATGTGAGCAGCCATTCGCAGTGGCCGGCGGATCAACGCCCCGGCAGCTTCCGCTTCGAGCGTTTGCCCTCGCAACAGGCCCAAGCCGCGCAGCAAGAGGCCATCGAGGCGGCGGCCTTGCCGGCGCTGCAAAAGGCGGGTTTCACGCTGGCTGCGGCCGATGCCTCGCCCCAGTACGTGATCCAGGTGGCCAGCCGGCTGACCCGCTTTGAGCGCGCGCCCTGGGACGACCCCTGGCCTTGGGGCTGGAACACGGGCTTTTTCTATGGCGGACGGGCCTACCGTGGCGCCAGCGTGGGGTTGAGCTTCTATGCGCCGCAGCCCTACTATGTGCAAGACGTGTCGGTGCTGATCCGCGATGCGCGCACGCAGCAGGTGCTGTACGAGACCAGCGCCCGCCATGATGGGCGCTGGGCCGACGAGGCGGTGCGTGGCACGCTGTTCGAGGCCGCGATGCGGGACTTCCCGCAGCCGGCGATCAGTCCGCGCCGGGTGCGGATCGAGATTCCGCGCTGAGCCCCAGCCGCGGGTCGGCCAGCTGGCGTCGGGCCAGATCGCGAAAGCGGCGCGGCGACCAGCCGGTGTGTCGAGTGAAAAAGCGCGTGAAATAGGCGGCGTCGGTAAAGCCCAAGGTCCAAGCAATCTCTTTGATGCTGAGCTGCGTGTAGGCAAGGTCGCGCTTGGCCTCCAACAACAGCCGCTCGTGCACCGCGCCCAAGGCCGAAGTGCGCAGCACCTCGCGACAGACGCGATTGAGCTGCGCGGGCGTGATGCCCAACTGGCGGGCATAGAAGGACAGGGGCGGTTGCGCGCGGTAGTGTTGTTCGACCAGGGCGCGGAAGCGTTGCACGTGTTGCAGGCTGCGCGAGGGCGTTTGCGCTCCGTGGGCGTCGGCCGCCTCCAGCGCCCGGCCCAGGCGCACCAGCACCAGGCTGAGCGCCGCCGTCAGCGCTGCCAGGCGCCACGGGGCATGCCCTTGGGCTTCGGCGGTCAAGGTGCGTATCGCCTCGTCCAGCGCTTCGAAGGCCGGGGCCTGCGCAGCAAAGCGCAAACACCGTGCATGCGACAGCCTTGCCTCCAACCCGGGTTCGGCTTGCAGCAAGGCCTGTAGGCGCTGGGCCACCACGGTCAGCACGACGCCATCGGTGTCGGTCGAGAAGCGAAAACCGTGCACCGTGAGCGCCGGCACGAAGACCACACAAGGCGCTTCGTAGGGCTGTCGTTCATCGTCGAACACCACCTCGCCTCGGCCGCTGCGCAGGCACAGGATCTGTGCGAAAAGATCATGCCGATGGGGGCGAATTTCCCAATCGTAGAGTCGGCTGCGCTCGGCGATGGATTCCACATGCAGGCTCTCTGGGATCAGAGGCTGGCCTTGCTCGCCGTACAGCGCGTAGGTGGGAACCCGGGTGACCATGCTGACAACAGGCGGGGATGTTCGGATTGTGCAAGTGATTGTCCGCCACGTCCATTTCAGCGTGGGCCGGGGCTCACTAAGCTTGAGATTCGTCAACCCGTCTCGATGTGTCAGGAGAATTGCCATGCGCGTGCAAGTCGCCATCATCGGTGCCGGCCCCTCGGGCTTGTTGCTGGGCCAGCTGCTGTACCGCGCCGGCATCGACGCCATCATCTTGGAGCAGCGCAGCGCCGACTACGTGCTGGGGCGCATCCGCGCCGGCATCATCGAGCAGGTGACCCAAGACCTGCTGGACCAGGCCGGGGTGGGGCAGCGCATGCACCGTGAAGGCCTGGTGCACCACGGCATCGAGCTCTGTTTCAAAGGGGCACGTCACCGCATCGATCTCAGCGGCTTGACCGGCGGCAAATCGGTGATGGTGTACGGCCAGACCGAGATCACCCGTGATTTGATGGAGGCGCGCCGCGCCGAGGGACTGACCACGGTGTACGAGGCGGCGCATGTGAGCCTGCACGACTTCGACACCGAGCGGCCGCGTGTGCGCTATGAAAAAGACGGCACCACGCATGAGATCGAGTGCGACTTCATCGCCGGCTGTGACGGCTACCATGGGGTGAGCCGCGCCAGTGTGCCGGCCGGTGCGATCCAGACCTTCGAGCGCATCTATCCCTTCGGCTGGCTGGGGATCTTGTCGGACACCCCGCCGGTCAGCGACGAGCTGATCTACACCCACCACGAGCGCGGCTTTGCGCTGTGCAGCATGCGCAGCCCCACGCGCAGCCGTCACTATGTGCAGGTGCCGCTGGGCGAGAAGGTGGAGGACTGGAGCGACGAGCGCTTCTGGGACGAGTTGCGCCGCCGGTTGGATCCGCAAGCCGCGCAGTCGCTGGTGACCGGGCCTTCGATCGAGAAAAGCATTGCCCCGCTGCGCAGCTTCGTGGCCGAACCCATGCGCTTTGGGCGCTTGTTCCTGGCTGGCGATGCGGCCCATATCGTGCCGCCCACCGGCGCCAAAGGCCTGAACCTGGCGGCCTCCGACGTGGGCTACCTCTCGCGGGCTTTGATCGAGTACTACCAGGAGCGCAGCAGCGCCGGCATCGACCACTACTCCGAGAAATGCCTGCGCCGCGTCTGGAAGGCCGAGCGCTTTTCCTGGTACATGACCAGCCTGTTGCACCACTTTCCGGACCATGGCGAGTTCGGCCGCAAGATCCAGGAGGCCGAACTCGACTACCTGGTCGGCTCGCGCGCGGCTTCCACCGCCCTGGCCGAGAACTACGTCGGGCTGCCGCTGGAGTGCTGAGTCGCGCGGTTTGACCCGTACGACGCGGTGCCGGCCTCACTGCAGCATGAAGGTCTGGTATTCCAGTTTTCGGAACAGCCGCTGCACCAGGGTCAGGCCCAGCAGCAGCGCACCCAGCAGGGCCAGGGCCAGGCCGTAGCCGAAGAACTCGGCCCCCAGCTCGATCGACCAGCGAGACAGCACGAGGTTGAGCACGACCAGGCTCAGCGTGATGGCCACCACTTCGCGCCGCCGGTCGAGGTAGTACAGCACGTTCAGCACGGCCAGCAGCATGACCTGGAAGCTGGCGGCTGCTGCTTGCACGAGGAATAGCGGAATGTACAGATCGCTGATGCCGATCCAGTCGAACAGTGACGGGACGAAGGTGTAGACGGCCAGCAAGGTGATCGTCTGCACCTTCATGATCTGGTACAAGCCTTCGCGCACGGTTTCTTGCATGCGGTCGTGGTAGTGCGCGATGTCGTACAGCGAGCCGCCTTCGCGCACGGCGTTGTAGAACTTGTCGTACCACTCCACGAAGTCGGTTTCGAATTTGACCAGGAAGATGCCCATGCCAGGGATCACGCACAAGTAGGCGAGGAACACCGGCAAGTCGTAGATCACCGAGGCGCGCATCCAGCCGATGATGTGCTGCGAGGTCGCCTCCGACCACCAAAACACCAGCTTGTCGATCCAGACACCCAGGTTGTAGAACAACCCGGCCCACAGCAGCTCGGGGTACATCTGGCGTCGGCCGAAGCAGGCCAGCGAGATCGGTTCGCGCAGCGGGAAGTTGCGCAGGATGAGAGCCACCATGCCGAACCACAGCGCGAACTGCCCGCCCAGGAAGCCGGCGAACAGGCCTTCCATGCCCAAGGGGCGCAAGGCCCATGCCAAGCCCACCGACAAGCCGTATCCGCCACCGTACAACCACAGGATCGCCCGATACTGCTTCAAGCCCGACAGCAAGACCGTGGCCACCCAGATGTTGTTGAGCAGCGCAAAGCCGCACACCAGCAGCACACGGTACAGATGGCTGGCCTCGCGAAAACCGAACCAGGCCACGACCCAGGCCAGCGTGCCGCTGAGGGCGGTGGTCACCAAGGTCACCCCCAGGAAGTTGGGCACCACCATCTGGGGGCGTTTTTCGAACAATCGGTCGGCCACCCAGCGGGTGAATGCCAGCTGCAGGCCGCCGGTGAAGATGAGCGAGCCCATGATGAGGTGCGTCACCGTCACCTGGAATTGCACGATCAGCACATCGGGGTAGACCGTGCCCAGCGACAACACGCCGATGGCGATGAGGCCGACGATGGAAAACACCCACGGCCCGGAGCTGATGATGGAGGCGTAGGTATAGGCCCGCAGCAGCCCGAGGTAGGACTCGGTGCGCAGCAGTTTGCGCAGCTCGAAGCCGATGCCAGCCATCAGTGGGCTCCTCCAGCGTCTGGCCAGGGGGCTTCGCCACGCAGGATGGCCGCGACTCGGCCGACCTCGTCGGCCTGCCCTTGCGCTCGCTGGCGGCTGCGCGCCAGCGCATCTTCATAGACCAGGCGGTACTTGTCGAACATGAGCGGTTGGGTGTAGTAGCGCTCGACCCGGGCGATGCCGGCGGCTTGGGCGCTGCGGTAGGCGCCGGGGTCGCCGAGCAGTCGTGCGCAGGCCATGCCCAGCGCTTGCGCATCGGCGATACCGACGACTTGGCCGGCAGCTCCCAGGGCTTGGTCCTCAGGCCCCAGGCCCTCGATCAATTGCCGGCATGAACCGACATCGGTGGTGACCGCGGGCACGCCGGCCGCAAAGCCTTCCAACAGCACCAAGGGCAGCGCTTCGCTGATCGAAGACAACACCACCAGCCCGATGCGCGGCATCAATTCCACCAGCTTTTGAAAGCCGAGGAAGCGCACCTTGTCTTCCAGCTCCAAGCTGCGCACCAGCTCGTGACATTCGCGGGCGTAGTCGGGGTTTTCGTCTTCGGGGCCGGCGATCCAGCCTTGCAGCCCGGGCACGCGATTGCTGGCCACGCGCACGGCACGAATGAAGGTTTTGACGTCCTTGATCGGCACGACACGCCCGATCAGGCACATCACCGGCGGTGGGGGGTCGGGGCGCTGCGCGCGGGTGGCGGCCAATGGGGTGATGTTGATGCCATTGGCGATGTTGCAGGTGGTGCGAGGGTCGGCACCGTCGGCGATCTGTCGCTGGCGATTGGCCTCGTACAGGGCGATGACCGGGTCGGCGGCGTCGTAGCACATCTGTCCCAGCGACTCGAACATGCGAATCCACAGCTCACGGAAATAGCCGGTTTGTCCCGCGCTGCGTTCGAGCACCGGCAAGTTGTCGCTGATCCACTGTGCCGAGAACAGGTCGATGCGGCGCTCTTTGGTGTAGATGCCATGCTCGGACAGCACCAGCGGCCGGTCGTGGCGGCGTGCCAGCACCGCGCCCAAATAGCCGGCATAGCCGGTCGAGACCGTGTGATACACCTGCGCCGGCGGCAGGTGCTCGGCCAAATCGGCCAGGGTCCACAGCGGGGTGTGCATGGTGCGCACCGTCCAAAAGTAGTCGACGAAGGACGGGTCGGTGCAACGCAACTGATACTGCTCGGTCAGGTACCGCCAGGCCTCATGCGAGTGCAACAGATACGACAGGGTCATGTCCTCGCGCATGAGCTTGAGGCTGCGCGCCAGCAGTTCGGCCCGGGCATGGGCGTCTTGCTTGCGGCGCAACTCCTCGTGCAAGCGTTCCACCACCTCGGCCGTGCGGCGCTGGCCACGCCATTCTCTGGGCGCAGGCAAGGCCGACTCGGCAAACAGGTAGTGGTGCGTCAAGCCGACCACGTTGGACGGCATTTGGTAGCGCGGTGCGCCGTAGTCTTCGGGACGCGACCCGATGAACACGATGTGAAAGCGCAGGTCGGCAAAGCCGCTGACGATTTGATGCACCCAGCTGGAGACGCCGCCGGACACATAGGGGTAGGTGCCTTCCAGCAGCAGCATCACGTCGATGCGTTGGCCAGGGGCAGGCACACGGTCCAGTGGGGGGCGACTCATACCAGGGCCTCGGTGATGTCACTCAGCGGGCGCGCATCGCTCAAGGGCGCGGGCCGCGAGACGCGTGGCTCGCCGCGCTGCGGGCGCGCCCACACACGCACCACCGGGCGCAGGCGCGGGGCGACTTGGTCGGCGTGCATCGGGCGCAGCACCTCGCGCACGTCTTGGTAGCGTCGTTCCTGCCACGCCAGCTCGGCTGCATAGGGACGCCACATCGTTGGGCTGGCATCGGTGGCGCGCAGCCGCAGCAGCATGTCGCGTGCTTCGCCGTGCGCCCCTTGGGCCAGACTCAGGCGCAAGTGCATCATCAACAAGCTGGGCTCCTCGGGGGTAGCTTCCAAGGCGATGCGGCAGTAGGTGCGGGCTTGATCCATCGTGAAGTCGCGCAAATCGCCTTGGGCCAAGCCTTGGTAGACGAACTCGAGCTGTAGCTCGGCCACTTGCTGGGCTGCGCGCGACAGCACCGGGCCGTGGGCGCCTTGCGCGCGCAAGGCCTGCAGCTCGCGCAGGGCGGCTTGCAGCTTGGCGGTGAGCTCGCGCTCCCAGACCTCGACGATGCTGTAGGCCAGCAAGCGGATTTCTTCGTCGGGGTCGGCCAGCAGCGCACGCAGGGTGGGCACGGCCACGCGCGGGGCCATCTCGCGCAACGCCAGCACGGCCCGGATGCGTTGCGCGCGCGCGCGGCCCGGATCGCGTGCCATGCGGGCGACTTGTCCCGCGGGCAATTCGTCGGGGCGTTGTTCGATGTCCAGGCTGATGGCAAAGACCTCCAGTGTGGGCGCCTCGCGCAGATGGTCGCGCCGGCGCACGCGCGCTGGCAGCGCATGGGCCAGCCAAGCGGCCAGCACCACGCCCACCACCCCCAACACGGGCATCATCAAGGCCACGGTGTAGGCCAGGGCCAGCGACCAGCGCTTGGGCCGTTGCAAAGGGGGCGGCAGGAGCTTCCAGCCCAGCAAGGCGGTGGGTGCGGCCGCTGCGGCGTGGCCGGCCCAGAAGGCCCAGTACATCGCCGGATCGGGGCTCCACAGCAGGGCCAAAGCGCCAGCTTCCAGCGCCACTGCGCCACTGGCCAACTTGCTCAGGCTGGTCGTGTCCATGGCGGCTCAAGCGGTGGTGTGCAAATGGCGTCGCACCTCATCGCGCAGCTGCGCGAAGCTGTGCGCGGCCTGGATGTCGTAGATCGACGGTTCGAACTCGCCGGCCAGCGCGGTTTGCAAGACCTCGCGGGCTTGTCGCAAATACGCGTCGAGGGTGGCTGCACTGCTGAGCGGCAGCACGGTCACCCAGGCCACGCGGCCCGTGGGGCCGGTCAATTGCCAGCTTTCGCTTTCCACCGGTTGGGCCTGCTCCATGCGGGCACGCGCGTCGGCTGGCAGGTCTTTGGGCAAGGCCCACAGCACGGCATGGCTGTGCAGCCGAGCGCGTCGGCTCAGGCGGACCAGCGCCGTCCATTCTTGTTGCAACTCGATGGGGGCCTCGGGCCAGGTTTCTCGCTGCTCACCGACGCCTTGTTCCCGTTCGACGAAGTCGCGATAGGCATCGACCAGCACTTGCAGGCGCTGCAGATTGGTGTGCTCGAAGGCCATGAAGGGCATGGTGTGGGCCACCAGCAGGGCTTGCACTTGGCCTTGTTCGTCGCTGCGCAAGACCGCGGCATACACCCAGTCGCTGGTGTCCACATCGCCCAGGGCTTCCTGGGCGATGTGGGCCGCATGGCCATTGTCCAGCACGGTGGCGATCAGGGGATGGGTGTCGTCGAGCTCGGGCAGCTCGTGGCCGAGCACCGCGGCCTGATGCCAACCGCTCGGTTGCGCGGGATCGCGCACGAAGATCGCGGACTCCACGACCCGGCACGATTGGCTGAGCAACTGCAAGAACCCGACGGCTTGCGGCAGACGGATGCGTTCGGCGTCGTCGGCCTCGGGGTGGGTGCGCTGCCACTGCGCGCACAGTTGCCGAAAGTCCAGCAAGGCATCCCGCAGCGTCAAGGGGCGGTCCACCAGTTCTTGTTCCAGCGTGGCCAAGGCTTCTTTGACGATGAACAGCCGGCGCTTGGTGCGCTCCAGGCGCACGCTCAAGTCCCGGGCGGTTTCTTGGTGCAGGCGTTCGCTGCGCCGATACGCGGAGCCGAATTCGCCGAGCACGAGCGTCATCAAGGTGCCGCCGAGAAAGAATTCGCCGGGAAAGTGCCCCCCGCTGGGCCCGAACAGTGCCACACCGGCCACGGGCGCGCCGTGTTGCCACCACCACACGATGGCATACAGCGCCGCGCCGGCCAGTCCATAGCCCGCCCCGTAGCGCACGGCCGCCAGCCAGGCGCCGAACCACACCCACGGAAAGGCGGCATGCAGCGCCAGCGGATCGGACGGGTTCAAGCGCCAGGCCACCCCCAGCGCAATCACCGGCAGCAAAGCGCTTTCGGTCCAGGCCCACCAGGCGGCGGTGGTCGCGCGCGGGCGCCACACCCGGCTCAGCCAGGAGCGACGGCGGCGCAGTCGGCTACGGGCCCGTTTGGACAGCATCAGCGCGGGCCCTCGCTGGTTCCGGCAGCGCGCACTTGCACGCCTCGCAACAGCTCTTCGATTTGCGCTTGCCCCACGGCGGCCAAGGCTTGATAACCCCAACCGGTGCGTGCGCCGGTGGCCGACCAGACGACCTCGCCGCTGCGCAGGTCGATCAGTTGCAGGGTCAGACCGACGGCGGGTTCACCGTCCACGCCGCTTTTGTAGCGCCATTCGGTGACCGTGCCGGTGAGGGCCCAGGTGGCGCCTTCGCGCCGCGCCCACTGCAGGGCTTCGGACGTGCTGGGCGGCACACTGGCCTGCAGCGGGTTGTCGGTGGGGGCTTGGGGATAGAGCGTGGTTTTCAGGCCGCGCTGTTGCAGCAGGGACAGCAAGATGGCCTGGGCGCGTCGGTCGGCGTAAGCCGCCTCGGTGGCATTGTGCAAGGGCAAGACGGCCAGCGTGTCTTGCGCTGCGATCGTGAAGGCGCGCGGTGGCAGGGCTTGCACCGCGCAGGCGCCCAGGCTCAGGCTCAGCAGGATCGTCCAGCAGACGCTCCACCAGCGGCGCGTGGTCATCGAATCGTTCATGGGCGAGGCTCCTTGGGCATGTGCTTGGTCGGGTGGGTCAGCTTGAAGGGGGTCATCGATCGAACCAATGTCGGTATTGCCATTGCACGGATCGGCTGGGGCCGGTGTCGGACTGACTGTGCTGCACGCTCAACTGCCACTCATCACCGCCCAGCAAAGGGCCGCGCCAGCCGAGGGATGCGCTGGGCACCAAGCCGTTGCGGCGGGAGTGCGCCAGGCCCAGTTCCAACTGCGGCCACCAGCGGCGCGAGGCCAGACCGTCGGCTTGTCCCCAGCGCACGCTCAGTCCGACTTCGTCTTGCGAGCCGGGCATCACTTGCGCGCCGGACAGCCCGGTGTCGCCCGAGGCCAGCCAGCGGCCCAGCTCGGGGCGGGGGGTGTCGTCGGTCCGTTCGCGCCGCACCGCAGCATACCCTCGCACGGCCAGAACCGGTTCGGTGCGGCGCAGCCAGTATCCGGCCTCGGCGCGCCATTGGCTGGCCTGACCGAGCCGGCCGCCGGCGTCGGTGTGGTAGCGCGCCAGGCTGAGCTGGGTGCTGGCATACAAACGTCCATGCGAGCCTTCCCACTGGGCTTGTAGCTGGTGACGGCGGGCTGCCACGCGCAGCAGCTCGGTGTCCAAGACAGGCGCATCCAGTGCGACATGCAGCTGCAGGCGCTGGCGGTCGGTGAGCCGGTAGCCGGTGTCGAGCCCCCAGGTGTTGCGGCGCGCACCCAGTCCGTGGGTGCGCCACCAAGCCCCCAGCGACCAGCGTTCATCATGCCAAGTGGCGCTCAGTCCCCCCATCCGAAGGTCCGAGGGCAGGGGCGCCAGCAGCGAGTCTGTGCGTCGCCTCAGCTGCTCTTGGCCTAGATGGGCTTGCAGGGTCCAGCGTTCGCCCCAGGCCAGGTCGGCTTGCACTTGGGTGCGTTGTATCGACAAGCCGGCCAGCGTGTCCTGTGTTTGCCCCAGGCGCAGTTGATGCGCTTGCTCGCGTTGCCGCTCGGCCGTGAGGGTGGCGATGCTGCGCAGGCGCTGCGGATCGTCGTCGCGCGCGGCGGCGGCTTCCAGTTGTGCGCCCAGCGCGGCCAGGGCGCTGCCGCGCTGGCCGATCGCCCAGGCGGCTTCGGCCTGGTCCACCGGGCTGAGCGCGGCGCGGCCGGGGTCCAGATGGTCGCGCACGCCCTGGACATCGCGGTGCGCGAGGGCGCGCAGCACGCGCAAGCCCGCGCCGAGGGCCCCGCTCAGGGTGCGGCGGGCCAACCACCAATCGGCCCAGGAGTCGAGCTCCATCGCCAACAAGGCGTGCACCAGGCTGGCGTCGACTTGCGTTTGGCTGTCCGCGTCGAGGTCCCCCAGGCGCAGGCGCTCGCGCAGCCCGGCCAGCAGCGCTTGTACTTGCTCTGGGGACATGCGCCCGGTGGCCAGGCGCAGCTGCAACAACTGCGCTTGCAAAGCGCGCGCGGCCTGGGCCGCATCGGCTGGTGCGTCGGTGCCGGAGCGAGGCGCTCGCAACAAGGCCCAGGCGCGCTCACGCGCGTGTCGGGCCTGAGCCTCCTGGCCGAGTTCTTCGAGCACCTCGGCATAGGCGGCCAGCCACAGCGGGTCGTGCTGGCGTTGCTCCAGCTGCGCACGCATCAGCCGCAGCGCCCAGGCCGGGTGGCCGAGCGCGCGCACGGCTTCGGTCAATACCAGGCGCCCTTCGGGGTCGCGTTCGAGCCGCTGGGCATGCTCGGACAAGGTGTGCCGCAAATCGTCCCAGCGGCGCTGATCGACCAGCCAACTCACCCAGTCGGTCAGGATGGAGACGTCTTGCGGTGCCAGCGCGTGGGCGCGTCGCAGCAAGGGCTCGGCGCGCTCGCTGCGGCCCAACAGCCGCCACACCGCGGCTTGGCGCTGCAGCAGGCTCGGTCGCTGTCGGACCAAGGCCCCTACGGCGGTCTCGGCCATGGCCTGTTCCCATTGACGCAAGGTGTGCACGCTGGGCTGCTCGGCAATGACATCGAGCCACAGCTCGGCCAAACCTTCGGAGGCACCGCGCAGCCACAACGCCGGGGCCAAGCGCAGGGCGGCTGCAGCGCCGTCCAGGCGTCGCGTCAAGGTCAGCAGACGCTGGGCCCGATAGTCACTCATCTCGGCATCGTTGCTTTGGGCTTCACGGTACAAGCGTTCGTAGTCGCGCCGGGCGTCTTGGTGTCGTCCCAGTTCCCAGGCCAGATCGGCGCGCAATTCCAGATAGCTCTCGCGCAGCGCGGCAGGGGTGGGTGCCGGCGGATCGGGGGCGAGCAGGCCGGCGGCTTCTTCCAGGCGCAAGGCGATCAGCATGGCGCTGGCGGCTTCCAGGCGGGCTTCGGTGTCGAGCCAGCCGCCGCGTGCGGCGCGCCGGTATGCGGCCAGGGCGTCGTCGATGTGTCCTTCGTTCCACAGCAAGGCGGCCAAGACGCGATCCAGCGCGGGGTGCTGGGCCGCGGCCTGTCGTGCCACTTCGACGGCTTGCTCGCTCAGGCCTTGCTGGCGCAGCAAGTCGATGTAGCTGCGCCACTCTTCGGCCGACAAGGTCGATGTGGCCGCGCGCGTGCGCCAGTAGCCGATCAAAGCGTTCCAATCGAACAGGCCGGGAGCCAGGGCGCGCACCCTTTGCTGCGCCAGACGGGCGACAGGGCCGCGCATCAGCTGCACCCACAAGGCCAGGGCCTCTTGGGGGCGGCCGCTCCATTCGAGCACGCGGGCGTGCCGTTCGGCCCACACGGTGCTGTTGGGCGCGAGACGGCGCGCTCGATCGCTGATGGCCAAAGCAGCGGCATGGTCCCCTGCACTGACGAAGATCCCCCAGGCTTCTTCCAGGGTGGCTTCATCGAGGGTCGGGGCTGTACCCAGCCTCTCGGGTTCGTGCAGCCGCAGGGCCAGGCGCAGCCAGCGCGCGGCGGTTTGCGGCTGATCGGTCATCAAGGCCAAGCGGGCCAGCAGCCAGGCGTCGGCCTGTGGCACCGGCGTGCGCGCGGCCAAGGCCTGGGCGGTGTGCCAGGCCCGCGGGGGTTCGTTGGCGCTCAGCCAAGCCTGGACGGCGGCGCGCCACAAGGCCGGTTGGGCCGCCGCCGTGCTGGCTCGCGCGGCTTCGGTGAGCAGCTCGGCCGCTGCCCGTGGGCGCGCCAGCCCGAGCAAGCGGCGCGCCAAGGCCTGGGCTTGCGAGGGCGCACGGCGTCCCCAGGTGCCGGCTTGCTTCAACCAAGGGCTTTCGGCCTCCAGGGCCTCGAGTTCGTGCAGCCGTTCCAGCGTGTCGATCCAGGCCTCTGCCGAGGTGGGGCGGCGCTGGGCGAGGTGTCCCAGCAGCCAGCCCCGCCAGCGCTCTGCCTCTTCGAGACGGCCTTCGGAGCGGGCGGCGCGCCAGGATTGCAGCGCCACGCGCTCGCGCAGGGCCTGGGCCGAGGCGTCCTCCACGGTTTGCAACACGTCCCAGGCGCGCTGCACCTCGCCGATGGCCAGATAGCGCTCGGCCAGCAGCCGCAGCAGCCGTGCATCGCCCGGGTGCAAACGCAAGAGGTTGTGCAGGTAGTCGATGGCCAAGGCATGATTGGCCGAGCGTTCGACCAAGCGCATCAGGCCCTCGCCGGGAAAGACGATGGCCAAGACGGCCAGGCACACGCCGCCGACGCCCAGCAAGGCGCCTCGCGGTAGCAGTCGGCTACGGCGAGGGTCGTCGGGCGACACACTCAGCAGTGGGGCCCTGGGCGGAGCCTCGGCGGTGGAGGCTGGCGTGTTCAACCCGGCAGGCATTGCACCTCGAGCCAAGAACTGGCGCTTTGCATTACGGCCAACGGGCCCTCTCGCCGCAGGCGCGCAGAGGTGAGCACTCGCCAACCGGCGGGCAATTCCACGCGCAATTCCACCGGCACATGGCCTTGCAGCCGGGCCTGCCAGCCGCCGTCGGGCCGTTGTCGAAACTCCACGATCGCGGCGTTCGCATCGACGATGCGAGCGGCCGCAGCGCCGCTGCGCAGCTCGGCCCGGTCGGCCGTGAGGTGCACATAGCGCAGCGGGCCATGGTCCTGCCAGCCGGCCACCTGTCGGCTGCGACTCACCGAAGGCGGCTGGGCGGCGCGGGGCTGTCGCCATTGCCGCAGCGGCGCAGGGCTGCTCAAGCGCCAGCTGCCGTCCAGCCGCCGTCCGACTGCCGCGGCTCGCCACGCATGCACGGTGTCGTGATACTGACGCGCGGTGATCGGATGCAGGGCTTGGTCCAGCGCCCAGGCAAATGCCGCATGCAGCGCCTTGGCGCCGGCCGGCTGGGTCACGAGATATGGGTGAAAGTAAATGTTCACTGGCTTGAGTCGGTAGGGCCCATCCGTCATCGTGAAGGTATCGACCACGTGTTCGTAGCCGGTATACGGGGGCTGCCAGTTGTTCGTGTAATCCATCTCATTGGATGCGGGGGCGTAGACCTGGTACTCGGCTTTTTTGGGCAGGCCCATGGGCCACAGCGCGGTCAGGCTGGGGCGCAGGCGGCTCATGGCGCCACCGCCGCCGTTGAGCGTGCCCAGGCCGGCTTGCCGCGCCAGTGCCAAGGCCGAGGGGGGCGGGTTGCAATCCCCCGACCACAACAACATCTCCACCGGTTTGCCGGGGGGGCAGAGGCGATCGGCGATCCATTCCTTGGCCCCGACGATTTCGGTGCGCATGTCGAAAACGTAGCCGGGCAGCTTCAGGTGGACACCGTAGCGCAACTCGTAGGAGGCATCGGCCTTGCCCGAGGCTTCGCCCCAGTGAAACGGATGCGACCAGGTGTGGCTGGCGGCTTGCACATGGGGCAGCGCCAGGGCTTGGCGCGCCCATTCCTGGGCCAGCGCAGCCTGCTCGGGAAACACCCCTTGCTCGCTGAGTTCCCCCACGATGAACGAGGCCGTGATGGGGACCCGGTAGCGCATCAAATACTCGCGCACCAGGTACTCGCCGGCCGTGGGCGTGCCAGGCAGGTTGCAGCGATTGAGCCAGCCGTCGCCGTCGAAATGCACGAAAAAGGCGCGGCGGCCCACGCAGGTGGTGACATCGGGCATGGGGTCGGGCCCCCGCCTCAAGGCGCGGCGCAGGAACTCGATCGGCTCCACGCACCAACGGTGGCCCAGCCCCCCGGGCAGGTTGTACAGCGCAAAGCCTGGCAAGGCGTAGCCGCCCCAAGGCGTGATGGCCGCACCGTCCATGCGGCGCCCCTGGTCGTCTTCGGCCCACAGCCACACTTGCGCCTGGGCGTTTGCGCGCAGCAACACGGAAGCCTCGGGCAACACGCGGGGCAAGGCTTCGGCGGCTGGAACGTCCGGGGCGCGCCGCACTTGCACCGGCGCTTGCAGCCGGCCCGAGGTCAGCGTGGCGCCCCAGCGGCTCAGCAGGGCCGCGGGCACTTGGCCCAGCAGCACGACCGGCACGCCCTCCGACCGGGCACGGTCCAACAGCGGCACGGCAGCGTCGGCATGGGCCACATTGTCCAGGTAGAGCACCACGCCGGCGTAACGGCCCGCCAGGGGGCCGACCGGGGCCGGCGCATCGACCGCGAGGTAGCGTGGCACCAGGCCCAAGGCTTCCAAGGGCAAGGCGCCGTACAAATGGGCCGAACGCTGTCGGAGCTCCAGATGGTGGGGGTCGACGGGATCGTGCAGGAGCAGCACCTCGCGCGGCACGGCTTCGATGGCGCCCACCCCGAGTGTCTCCAGCGCCGGATCGGCCACCCAGGGGATCAATCCATGGGCGGCGATGCGTTGCGCCGTCTGCCGGGCCAGGCCGCGCTGGCCGAGGGGCACGTAGTCGATGGCGATGCCGGGCAGGCCCCGGCGCTTCAGTTCGGCCCAACGCTGCAACAGCCAGCGCCGATCGGCCTCGGGCACCTCGACATAGGTGTTGCTGGCGGCATCGTAGCGCCGATACAGGGATTCGGCGGCCACGGCCACCACGTGCGGGGTCAGCTCGTCGTCGATGAGCTCGAACCCACGATTGAGCATCAGCCGCACCTGCGGCCAGCGCCGCACCATGGCGCGCAGGGTCTCGCGCAGGGCTTGGGCTTGGGCGCCGCGGCTGGCCTCGTCCGTGGCGAACAGCAGGTAGGCGTCGAGCGTGTCGAGGAAAAAGGCTCGAAAGCCAGCGTTCCACAGCGGCGCGATCACCCGGTCCAGGAAGAAGGCTGGCCAGCCCGGCGCGCTCTGGTCGATCACCCAGGAGCCCCAGGCTTCATTGCGTTGGCGCACCCAGGCCGAGGGCAGGGCCGCAGCATAGGGGCGCTGAGGGTGGACCTCGCCCACAGACACATAGGCAAAGGCCAAGCTGTGCGGCGCCAGCCAGGAGGCCACGTCGGCACGCGCGGCCAGCGCGTGCTCGGGTTCGAGCACGACCCAGTCGTACAAGCGCAAGGCATCCAGCGGCGGCTGCGGGCCATAAAAGAAGGCAACGGCCGGATCGTCGCCGTCGCCGACGATCATGGAACTGGGGGTGGGGCTGGTTGTTTGGGCTTGGATCAGCGGCCAGGCGCTCCATCCGGCGGCCCATGCGGGCCACTGCCGCAGAAAGTCGCGTCGATGCATCACGGGGCGCATTGTCGTTCAGCCCCTGGCAGCGCGCCGTGGCGGCGCGCCAAAGCCGGTCGGCTGACTTGGGCTTACGGGTTGGGGCCGCCCGGCCTCGCACCGCCGGTCAGTGCACGAACCCGATCGGGCTGCGACGCGTGCCCAGATCGGGCAGGTCGCGCACCTCGATGCGGCTGCGCCGCTCGAGCTTGGCGTTGCCAAAGGCCGTCATCCAGGCGCGGCGCATCTCGCGCGGGGCCAACTCGGCCAAGCGGTCCAGCACGGCTTCCTGCGGCTCGGGCTCGAAGCGCGCGCCCCAATCGTGCTCGGCGCGGATGGAGGCATACAATCGCAGCGCGATCTTGCGCGCGGCCTCGCGGTCCGGCGCGGGCACGGTGTAGACGTTCATCCGGTTCAGGATCGGCTCCGGGATGGCGCGCTCGTCATTGGCCGTGGCCACCCAGATCACTTGGCTGGCGTCGATGGGGACTTCGGCGAACTCATCGGTGAAGCTGCCGGCCGTGTCGTGTTCGAGCAGGCTGTACAGCGAGCCCAGCGGATCGTAGGTCGAATCGGCCGAGGCTTTGTCGATTTCATCGACCACGATGACCGGGTTGGCATACTGACCTTCCACCAAGGTCTCGAAGACCTTGCCGGCCCGCGCGCCCTTCCATTGCGATGAGGCGCCCGAGAGCACCCAGCCGGCGGTCAGGGAGCTCATCGCAACGAACCCCATGCCCGTGCCCAGCAGCTGCGCCAGCCGCCGGGCAAAGTGTGTCTTGCCCACCCCGGGCGGGCCCAACAGCAGCATCGGCGTGATCTCCAGCGCGTCGCGGCTGTCCTCGCACAGGGCGAGTTGGCGCTTCACGTCGTCGAGCACTTCGGTGAAATTGGGCAACTCCTCGTACAGCGGAGCCATCGCCGGCAGGCCCGAGGGCTTGACTTGGAAGCGCTCGGGGCCGCGTTCGATCATGCGCTCATAAGTGGCGCGCAAATGCTCATGTTCTTTTTGCGGCAGCTTGTCCAGCCGGCGCTCCACGTCGCTGAGGCGGTAGACGCTGCGCATGTGCGCGATCGGAATGGTGGTGTCTTTCACGGGAACCAGATCATGCGAGCTCATCGACAACCTCCACTGCTGCGGCCGGTGGGGTCATTGCAGCAAAGCCTAGCGGGATGCATGTCCCGATTAAACGGGGAAACCCCCGCCTGTTGATGGCCGAAGCCCGGCCCGGGCCGCATCACGTGAAGATTCGCACATGCCAAAAGCCAGTGGTCTTCGGGGGCTTTGCGCAACCTACCGTGCGCATCGACGCATGAGAGCCTTCCCGCGGCCCGCCTGTTCCCCTGCTTGAGCCCCGTCCGTGCGCCCCGCGGCTGCGGTGGGCCGGGGGGGCTGCGCGGCTTGCCGGGGTCTACTTCACCCAGGTGTTGAGCTGGATGATGGGCAGCAACACCGCCAGCACGATGAGCATGACGATCACGCCCATGCCCACGATGAGCACAGGCTCCAGCACGGTGGCCAGTTGCAGGGCTCGGCGTTGCACCTCCTGGCCCAGTTGGGTCGAGGCCCGCGCCAACATCGTGGGCAAGGTGCCGGTTTGCTCGCCCAGGCGGATGAACATCGCCAGCAAGCCGGGAAAGCGTTTCTTGCTGGCCAGTGCCGCGGCCAGGGGCGCTCCTTCGCGCACCTGCACCAGGGCGTCCAGCGCATCGGCACGCAGTGCGCGATTGCTCAGCGTCTCGGCTGCGGCTTGCAAGGCCTTCAGGATGGGCACCCCCGCGCCGGCCAGCATGGCCAGAGTGCCGGCAAAGCGAGCGGCGTTGTACCCGCGCGAAAGCCGCCCCAGCAGGGGCAGGCGCAGCCAGGCCGCATCGAAACTTTCACGGAAGCCGTCATGGCGCAAGGCATAGGCCAGCAGCACGCCAGCGCCGGTGAGGCCCAGCGCGGCCAGCCAGCCCCACTGGCGCACGAAGTCGCTGAGGCCCAACATGGCCACCGTCAACCAGGGCAGGGCGCGTTTGCTGCCGGTGAACACCGAGGCCACTTGGGGCACCACATAGGTGACCAGAAAGACCACGATGACCACGGCCACCAGCGAGACGATGGCCGGGTACAGCGCCGCACCGACGAGTCGGGCCTTGAGGGCTTGGCGCTCCTCCAGGTCGTCGGCCAGCTTTTCGAGCACCTGACCCAGCCCGCCGCTTTGCTCGCCTGCGGCCACCACGGCCCGGTAGATCTCGTCGAACTCGCGTGGGGCCGTGCCCAGGGCTTTGGCAAAGGACGAGCCGGCATTGACCTCGCTGCGCAGATGAGCCACCAGTTCGCGTTGACGCGGGTCCTCGGCCTCGTCAGCCAGCGCGGTCAAGGCCCGCTCCAGCGGCAGCCCCGAGCCGACCAGCCCGGCCAGCTGGCGGGTCCAGATGGTCAGGGCCGTGGTGCTGAACACCCGTCCACGCAGACGCACCGCACCGGGCGTGTCGGCAACGGCGCTGATGGGGCTTACCGACAGCGGCACGAGCTTTTGCGCACGCAATTGCGCACGCGCGGCCTTGGGATTGTCGGCTTCGATCAGGCCGGTGCTGGTGCGTCCGGCAGCATCGAGGGCTTCAAAGCGGTAGGCCGGCATGGGCTCAATCCCGCGTCACGCGCAGCACCTCTTCCAGCGAGGTGATGCCGGCTTGCACCAGCCGTTCGCCGTCTTCGCGCATGGTGCGCATGCCGCCTTGTTCGGCAGCCACGAAGATCTGCGATTCGGCCGCGCGGCCATGGATGAGCGCGCGGATCTTGTCGTCGGCCACCATCAGCTCGTACACGCCGGTGCGGCCTTTGTAGCCGCTCATGCCGCATTCCTTGCAGCCCACCGGATGCCAGCGGCCGGATTCGTCCTGGCGCTTGCAGTGTGGGCACAGCTTGCGCACCAGCCGTTGGGCCAGCACACCCAACAGGCTGGAGCTGAGCAAGAAGGGCTCGATGCCCATGTCGATGAGCCGGGTGACGGCCGAAGGCGCATCGTTGGTGTGCAGCGTGGCCAGCACCAAATGGCCGGTCAGCGAGGCTTGGATGGCGATTTGCGCGGTTTCGAAATCGCGGATTTCCCCGATCATGATCACGTCCGGGTCTTGCCGCAAGATGGCGCGTAGCGCCTTGGCGAAGGTCAGGTCGATCTTGGGGTTGACTTGGGTCTGCCCGATGCCGGGCAGTTCGTATTCGATCGGGTCTTCCACCGTCAGCACATTGCTGGTGCTGGTGTCGATGCGGCCCAGGGCGGCATACAGTGTGGTGGTTTTGCCGCTGCCCGTGGGGCCGGTGACCAGCACGATGCCGTGAGGCTGGTCGATCAACCGAGAAAACCGCGCCAGGGTGTCGCCGCCCATGCCCAGGCTCTCCAGTGTGAAGCGGGTGTCGCCCTTGTCCAGCAGGCGCAGCACGGCCCGCTCGCCATGGGCCGAGGGCAGGGTGGAGACGCGCACATCCACCCCGCGGCCGCCAATGCGCAGCGAGATGCGCCCGTCTTGCGGCAGACGCTTTTCGGCGATGTCGAGCTCGGCCATGATCTTCAGCCGGGAAATCAGCGCCGCATGCAGGGCCTTGTTGGGCTGCACCACTTCGCGCAAGGTGCCGTCCACACGGAAGCGCACCGAGGAGCTGCGCTCGTAGGGCTCGATGTGGATGTCGCTGGCTCCGTCCTTGGCCGCCTGGGTGAGCAAGGCGTTGAGCATGCGGATGATGGGCGCATCATTGGCGGCCTCCAGCAGATCCTCCACCGCAGGCAGGTCTTGCATCATGCGCGACAGGTCCACGGCGCTTTCGACCTCGCCCACCACCGCTGCGGCACTGGACTCGCCGCCGGCATAGGCCGCGGCGATGCGCGGGGCCAGGCTGGCCTGGGGCTCGTGTTCGAGGCGGTCCACCCGGAAATGGCGCAGCACTTCGGACAGTGCCGGGGCGGCGGCCTGGGCGTCGGCCCACAAGGTCAGCTGTTGGCCATCGTCTTCCAGCAGCAAGTGGTGGGCCTTGGCGAAGGCGTAGGGCAAAGGGTATCGGGCAGCCATCGCGACGTGGGCCTCTTCAGTTCGGGGGCGCTGCAGGGGCCGGCACTGGGGGTGTGGCGGCATCGGCCGGTGGCGGCAGCTCGCGCGCAGGCAGCACCGGGGCTTCGTTGACCGGCAGCAGCACCCGTGGCACCGGCTGCGAGGCCAGCTGCTGAGCGCGCATGTGGTCGTAGCGGTCCCAAGACAGGCGGTTGGAGGCGTCCTGATCGCGCATCACCACCGGACGCAGAAACACCATCAGATTGGTTTTCACGCGCGAGCGGTTCTCGCTGCGGAACAGTCCGCCAAGCACCGGCACGTCACCGAGCACCGGCACCTTGTCGCGGTTGTCGGTGAATTGGTCTTGCATCAGCCCGCCCAGCACGATGATCTGGCCGTCATCGACCACCACGCTCGATTCGATCGAGCGCTTGTTGGTGACCAGTCCCGCGGTGGCATCGGCCACGCCTTGCGAGACGTTTTGGTTGACCACGCTGGAGACTTCTTGATAGATCGTCAGGCGCACCGTGCCGTTTTCGCCGATTTGCGGCTTGACGCGCAGGGTGATGCCCACGTCCTTGCGTTCGATGGTTTGGAACGGGTTGACCGTGCCGCTGCTGCCGGTGTTGGCGTACTGGCCCGTGACGAAGGGCACGTTCTGGCCGATGGTGATCTTGGCCTCCTCGTTGTCCAGCGTCACCAGATTGGGCGTGGACAGGATGTTGCCGTCCACGTTTTGCTCCAGGAAGCGCGCCAGCGCAGCCAGCGAGTAGGTGCCCAGGAAATTGCGCACGATGCCCACGTTCAGGCCGGCCGAAGGCAGCGAGCCGCTTTGCCCGCCGGTGGCCGCGGCCAAGGACAGCTGGATGATGTTGTTGCCGCCGCTGCCGAAGTTGGTGCCGCCGATCAGCCCCCATTTGTCGCCGTCTTTGCCCAACAGCCCTTGCCACTGGAAGCCCACGTCGGCGGCCTTGGTGGCATTGACCTCGACGATCATCGTCTCGACATAGACCTGGGCGCGTCGCGAGTCGAGTTGGTCGATCACCGCGCGCAACTGGCGGTACAGCGGGTCGGGGGCGGTGATGATCAGCGAGTTGGTGGCCGGGTCGGCCTGGATGAAGCCGCCGGTGGACGGCTGCGCCGTGGCGGCCACCGGGGCCGTGGCCTGGGTCGAGCCGAGGCTGCTGCCGGCGGCGCTGCCCAGCGTGGCGCCGGTGGCGCTGGCCGGCGCGCCGGTGAGCGTGCCGCTGCCGCCGCTGCTGGCGCTGCCGCCGCGCCCGTCGCTGGGGAAGGCAGCGCGCAGCACCTGGGCCAGCCGCACCGCGTCGGCGTTCTTCAGATAGACCACGTGGATGTTGCTGCCGCCGGCGCCGGCAGCACCGGGCACGTCGAGCTTGGCCACGATCGAGCGGATCAGCGCCAAACGGGCCGGGTTGGTGGCGCGCACCAGCAAGGCATTGGTGCGTGAATCGGCCAGCACCACGCCGGCCGAGGTGCTGCCGCCGGCCACGGCTTGCGCGGCGCCTGGGGCGGCGGCGGCCGGGGCGTTGCTGGCGGCCGTGGCGGTGCTTTGCTGATCGACCAGGCGCTGCACCAGCACGGCCACGTCGGCCGCCACCGCGTGTTGCAGCGGGATCACTTCCACATCGGTGGCATTGGGCAGGTCCAGCGCGGCGATGATGCGCGACAGCCGCCGCAGGTTGTCGGCATAGTCGGTGATCACCAGCGAGTTGTTGCCCGGGTTGACGTTGATCGTGTTGTTGGGGCTGATCAACGGGCGCAGGATGGTGACGAGGTTGTTCGCGTTTTCGTGTTGGATGCGGAAGATCTGGGTGAGGATGGTGTCTCCGCGTGCGGCCACCCCCGGCCCGGCGGACACCACGCCGGTTTGCAGCTTGGCGTCGGCTTCGGGCACGATCTTGTACAGGCCCTCGACCTCGACCACCGCAAAGCCCAGGCCGCGCAGCGCGGCCAGGAAGCTCATGTAGGCCTCCGCACGGCTCATGGGCTGCTCGCTGTACAGCGTCATTTGCCCTTTGACGCGCGGGTCGATGACGAACTGGCGGCGCAGGATCAGGCCCATCGCGCGGGCCACGCCGTCGATCTCGGCATTGACGAAATTCAGCGTGACTTGGCCGCTGGCGTCGCCGGCTGGCGCCTGCGCCCAGACCGCCACAGGGGTGCACAGGCACAGCAGGCCGGCGGCCAGGGCCGCTCGCAGGGCTTGCAGGCCACGTCGAGCCGAAAGAATGCGTTCCATGCTCATCCGATCGAGATGACCGAGCGCGCGCCATCACGCCGCCCGATGATGTTCAGAAGATTGTCCAGCGCGTCCTGGAAGCCTTCGCTGGCGCGGGCCTCGCCTCGGAAGCGTACGCCGCTGGGCCCCCAAAGGCCATCGCCACTGAGCTGCAGCGCGCCTTCCCGGGTGGACAGCACGATTTGCACCTGGCCCTGCTCGTTGCTGAACAGGCTCAAGCGATAGCTTCCCAGCTGACTGAGCGTGACCAGGGGCGAGGACGCGTCGAGGATGTCCAGGTCGGCGCGGCCTTGCACCAGCCATCGGCCGGCGGCGCTTTCCAGCGTCAGGCCCGGGCTGGACAGGCGCAGCACGCCGCCGAGCTGCAACGTGTTCCAGGGCGTGCCCAGGCCGCCCAGCAAGGCGCTGGGCCACTGAGCCGCCCAGTCCGGCGGGGCTTGCAGTTGCACCGACAGGCGCGACCAACCGGCGCGCACGCGCAGTCCCACCTCGCCATGGAGACAACAGGACTGGCTCAGCCGCACGCTGACGCCCAGACCGGCGGGCCGCAGCCTCCAGTGCAGGCGCCCGGGCAGGGCCGCGGCGTCGCGGCTGCCCGGGCCGCCAGACAGCACCAGCACCGCATCGCCATTCCAGACCGTGCCCCGGGCCTGCGCCAGCAGCACGCGTTCGCCGCTGGCGGCTGCCACGGCCGAGGCCAGCCACGTGGCCGGGGCGTACAACAGCACGGCCAGCAGCGCACCGGTGAGGGCGCCGGCCCAGCTCCAACGGCGCAAACGGGCTTGGCGGGCCCGGGCGGCGGCGCTGGCGGCTGAGTCCAAGCGCGACACGGGGAAGCGCGAAGCGCCGAAGCGGGACGGTCCGAACTGCGAGACCGCAAAGTGCGAATCCCGTGCATCGGCCCGACGGCGGCCAGCGCGCCAGCGGCCCAGGCGGGTGGCCAGCCAGCTCATGGCGCGTCTCCACCGAGCACCAGCACGATGGTGCCGTTGTAGCCATTGCCGCTGCGGGTGAGCTGCACATCCACCGGACGGGCCCGCGCCGCATTGCGGGCCTCGCCCAGCCAGGTCCACAGCAGGTCGCCGGGCACGCCTTGCACGACCAAGGTGGCCTGCGGCCCCTGCAGATTCAAGCGGGCTGATGGGCCCAGCCGCTCGGCGGCGGCCTGCAGGGCCCGCGTGGCCTGCACCATGGCCACCGTGGGCGCTTCACGCAGGCTGCGGGCCTCTTGGGCCAGGCGCTGCATGTGTTGCAATTGGGTGCTGACATCGGCCAGCCGCGCCGGGGTGTCGCGCAAGGTGCGCAGCGCCGGTTGCAGCCCCACGGCCCACAGCAGCGCAAGCAGCACCATCGCGGCGGCGGCGCGGATGAGGCGGCGTTCACGCTCGTCCAGCGCGCTCCAGCGCGAGCGCAGCCGTTGCTGCCAGTGCTGACGCAGTTCCTCCAGCGTCATGAGCGCCCTCCCATGGAGCGTCGCACGGTGACTTGAGGGCCGTTGCGCTCCACGGCCCAGCCCTCGGGGGCGAGCTGCCGGGCCAGCTCGGCGATGGCCTCGTCGGGCCAGTCGCCCACCGCCAGGGTGAGTTGCCCGGGCTCGAATCTCAGCCCTTCGAGCACCCGGCCTGGCGGCCAGGCCCGGGCCACCGCTTGCAGCATCGGCTCCAGATCGGTCTCCCCCGGGCGGCCGGCACGGGCACGCAGCAGCTCGATTTCACGTTGCATCTGCACGGGGGCGTCGAGCACCGCGCGCACGTGCGGAAACGTGGCCTGCAGCAAGGCCACTTGTTCGGCCCGCAAGGCTTGCAGCTCCTGTCGCTGTTTCCAGGCCCAGGCATTCAGCCCCACGAGCTGCACGCCCAGCAGCACGGCCAGGCCCAGCCGCACGGGACGCCACGTCGGCCCAAGCAGGGTGCTCCAGGCTTTGCGCAGTGCGCGCACACCGCGCGGCCGACTGCTCAGCTCGAACTGGCGCAGGTTCCAGGCCGATTGAGCCGCCTGCAGCGCTGCCTCGGGGCGCGGCCACACGTCCACGGGCTGTCCCAGCATGGCCTCGGCAGCGGCCACGGCCGCCGGTTCGGCGGCCCAGGACACGCCCCAGTCCCCCGATTGCAGCTCGCTGAGGCATTGGCGCAGCCAGGTGCCCGTCGGCTGCAGGGACAGCACCCCGTCGGGGCGGGCCCACACCATCCGCAGACGTTCGTCCTCGCCGGAGTCGTCGAGGTAGAAATACGCGCGGCTGGGCTCGCCGGGCTCGGCCGGCGGGACGACCCGATCGACGACGACGCCAGCGGCCTCCAGCGCGGCCAGCTGCGCGACCAACCAGGCCCGGTGGGTCGCGATCACCCAGGTGTCTTCCCCGGCCCGCGCGGCCGGAGCCACTGCCAGATGGGTGTCCTCGGCCTCCTCGAGCAACATCTCCTCCAGCACCCCGACCAACGCGGCCCGCAGGCGCGCCTGCGGGGCTTTGGGCAAGGTCACGCGGTGCCAAGACACATCTTCGGCGGCCACCACGGCTGCGACGCTGTCGGCCCGGGGCAGCAGGGCGGGCGCACAACGGCCGTGCCGGTGGGGCGTCAGGCCGTCGCGGCTCCACACATAGTCGTACTCGCTCGGCGCGCGCAATGCGGCGGCCGACTCTGCGGCGGAGTCGCTGTGCGCACTCAGGCGCGGCCTGGGGGCCAGCGAGATGACAAGCACACTCATGGAAGGCGTTTCAAATCAACACATTATGCGCATCCCTTCACCCCTGGTGTGAAGAAATGTCGCGGCCATGTCCCCGGGGGGACATCGCCAGCCGGCCCGACCGGGGGCTTCAGCGCCCCTGACCAAGCACCAGGGCGCTGCGTTCGCGCCACAGCGACACCACCTGCAGCCCCCGTCGCTCCACCAGCGAGCGCTCCTGCACGGCGCGCTGATCGATGCGCAACTGCCCCAGCACCTCGAAGAAGTCCGAACTGACGCCGACTTGCTGGTCCGACAAATTCGTCCCTGGGGGCAACAATGGGGCGGCTTCGGCCAGGCTGCGAAACGGTGAGCGCTGGCGATGCTGCACCAGCCGGTCGGCACTGGCCAGGTCCACGCCGAGCACCGCAGCCAGCACCTCGCGCGAGGCGGTGTTCAGATTGACCGGCGTGGGCCGAGGCAGCACGGCCACATAAGGGGCCAGCGCCTGCACCGTGGCGGCATCCAAGCCGAGCCAGCCCAGCAACTGCGGGGTGGGTGGCATGAGGGGGCGATCGGCGGCGGCGTCTTGCCCGGTGGGCGGCGCGGCAAAGCCGGCGGCGAGCCGATCGGCCGTGCTCGGGTCCACATGGACCAGCTCGCACAAGCGCTGCAGCGCTTGCCGGTGGGGCTGCGCGGCATCGGCGGCTTGCGCGAGATTGGTGAGATTGAAGCGGCCTTGCAAGTCGCTCATGCGTCCGGCCAGAAAGGCATCCGGCGCGGCCTCCGCGTCGCCGGGCTGGACGGCCAGAAAGGTGGACAGACGTGCTTCGGCCAGCGGCGTGGCCCAGGGCTCGGACAGGTGATCGACCGAGCCGGAGCGCCGGTCTTCGCGCAGGATCAGCCGGGCCCAGTCCAGCGCGCCGGTGAGGATCCACGACGCCTGCGCACGGCTGCGCTCGGCCGCTTCGATCTGCACCGAGCGCCACTGCCGCCACAGCATGCCGCTGGCCAAGGTGGCCACCACGGTCACGATGATCATGGCCGTCAGCAACGCGGCTCCACGGGGGCGGCGGCGGGCTGCGGTTCTCATTCGGCCCTCAATCGCAACACGATATCGCGCGTGACCTCGCCGGACAGTCCCGACTGCGGCGTCAGCGTCAGCACCAGGCGCACGCCCTGGGGCAGGGCTTGGCTGCGCGGGTCGTTGGCCGACTGGTCGCCCGTGGACTGGGGATTCGTCCAGGCGTTGTTGCGCCAAAAATAAAGTTGCCACTGCGCCACGCCGGGCAAGGCGGCCAGATCCCCCACGTCGCCGTCCAGCAACTGCAACGAGCGCATCCAGGCCTCTTGCAATTCGGCGCTGCGCGTCACCGGCGCGCTGCTCCAGCGATGCCATTGCTGAGCGCGCAGGCTCCACACCACCATCTGCACGCCTTGCTCGCTGCGTCGCGTCAGCCGCGCGGCGCGGCCGTCGAAGCTGAGGGCCGGCACCACCCGCGTGTCATGCAGCGCGGCCAAATCGGCTTCCCATTGCGCCAGCACGGTGTTCAGCCGCAGCATCTGATCCAGCCGGGCCTCGGCGATGTCCTTGGTGCGCACGATGCCGTCCACCCCGCGCCAACCCATGGCTGCCACGATGGCCAAGATGCTGACGGTGACCAGCACCTCGATGAGTGTGAAGCCTCGGCGTGGCCGCATCTTCAGTACCGGGGCAGGATGGTCGACAGGCTCACCAGCGGCAGCCCCTCGGGGGTGCTGACGCGGGCATCGACGCGCCGGAAATTGGGGTTGGGCGTGGGTCGGATCTGCAACAGCCCCACATACGCCCGGCCGGCTTGCTCGCAGGCGAAGCTGGCGTCCCCCACCGAGGGGAACTGCCGCGCCAGCACCAGGCCGGCGAGCTGATTCTCCGCGCACCACTGCGCGGCCATGTTGTCGCTCAGACGCTGCGCGTTGCTGCTGAGCGCACCGGCGGCTTTGAAGCCGGCGGACAAGGCCAGCGCCACCACCGCCAGCGCCACCAGCACCTCGATCAGCGTGAATCCTCGTGTCCCAGGCTTCATGGCACGATCGCAAAGGCTTGCAGACCATCGGTGGCCACGGTCAGACGCCGGTCCTCCAAAAACAGCGTCACGCGCTGCGCCCCGATCAGCGGGTCCGGACCGAGCGTCAGTCCACCGGCCCCATAGACCTCGGCACGCAACCCCTCATGCAACCAGTGCGTGGGCAGCGCCAGGCCATCGGGCAGGCCGACGAAGCGAAAACCCTGTTCGGTCGGGACCCAGCGCACCCCCACGCCCGAAGCCCGCGACTCGACCCGGGCCGATTCCAGCAGCGCGGCCAAGCGCTCGGCCTCGCGTTCCAGCGCGGTGGCCTGCGGATCGCGCACCGCCAGGCTGAGGGTGCCCACCACCACGGCCATCAGGCTCACCACGATCAGCAGTTCCAGCAGAGTGAAGCCGCGCCGGCGCGCCCAACCGAGGGCACGGTCGCCGCACCTGGGAACCGCCCGCATCATCGCCAACCCTCGCACCGACCTGGCGGATCCGGCCGCGCCGAGGGGGCCGAACGAGGCCATGACACGCACACCGCAGGCACCACCGGGCCCGGGGCGGTCACTGCCAAGACCCGATGTCCGCGTTCAGGCCGTCTCCGCCGGCCTGGCCGTCGGCGCCGAAACTGAACACGTCGATCTCGCCGCGCACACCGGGGTTCAGATATTGGTAGGGGCGTCCCCAGGGGTCATTGGGCAGCTTGTCGAGGTAGGGCCGCCAATTCGGCGGAATCGGCGCCGTGGTCGGCTTGGCCACCAGCGCCTGCAAGCCCTGCTCGGCCGTGGGATAGCGTTGATTGTCCAGGCGATACAGCTTGAGCGCCTGCATCAGATTGTTCACGTCGGTGCGCGCGGCCGTCACCCGGGCGTCGTCGGCGCGGTCCAGCACATTGGGCACGATCAGCGCGGCCAGGATGCCGATCACCACCAGCACCACCATCAGCTCGATCAGCGTGAAGCCGCCGTGGTGGCAAGGACGGGCGGCGCGCGGCCGCCTAGAAGTCGAGGTCGAAGTCATGGGTTTCGCGGGTTCAGGGTCCACCGAAACAGCGGCAGCAGGCCGCCGTCTGCGCGCAGCATAGCGCCAGCGCTGAGCCGCGCAGGTGACAGCCCACCTCGCCACTGCCGACGGCCATCCATCATAATGGGACCATGATCGCCCAACTCGGTGCCTTCGTCATCTGGGCCTTGGCCGCCGCCAGCATGGTGTTCTGGGCCTTGCGCCTGGGCAGCGCACCGCTGCCAGTGCCGCCGCATGCCGGCACGGTGGTGGCTTCGTCCGGCAGCGCCGTCTCCGTGCTGCGCTTGTTGGGCGGTGGCCCCCAGCCAGCCGGCCCGGCGGCCCCGGCGCCCAGCGCACAAAGCAGCCGCTTCAAACTCGTCGGCGTGATGGCGCCTGCGCCCGGCAGCCCTGGGCCAGGCGCGGCGCTCATCGCGGTGGACGGCAAGACCCCTCGCGCCTATGCGCTGGGCAGCGTCGTCGATGGCGACCTCGTGTTGCTCGGCCTGAGCCACCGCAGCGCATCCCTCGGACCCCGCGAGGGGCCCGCCACGCTCACGCTGGAGCTGCCTGCGCTGCCGGCGCCTCAAACCGGCACCTTGCCGGTGGCACGTCCCGAGGGCCGCACGTCCTGAGCCCGGCCCCGGCTGCGTCGCCCGCCCATGGACACGTCGGCCCCAACTGCCACCCCCCGTCCCGGGCGGCCGCAATGGCTGGCCATGCTGCAGCCGCATCCACCGTTCTCACAGATGCAGCCGGTCCATGTCGAGCAGCTCCTCGAAGCCGCGACCTTGCTGCGTTGCACCAGCGGCCAGGTGCTGCGCCGTCCCGAGGATGGCCCGGTCCACACCTTGTACGTCGTGCTGGCCGGCGCGGTGACCGGCCGACGCGGGCTGGCCGATTTGGAAGCCACGGGTTTCCAATACGAACGCGGCGATGTCTTTCCTGTCGGGGCCTTGATGGGCGCCCGGCCCGTGACCGCCACCTACACCGCCACCGAGCCGGGCTGGTGTTTGCTGATCCCACGCCCAGCCGTCGATGCGGTGGCCGCGCTCAGCCCGCCGTTCGCCGCTTTCCTCAGCGGGCGCATCCTGCAATATCTCACCCTGTCGCGTCGCGCCATCCAGGCCGATGCCGCATCCCAGACCCTGGCCGAGCAGTCCTTCGAGACGGCGCTGGCGCACCTGGTGCGCCGCCAGCCCGTCACGTGCCGGCCCGACACGCCGCTGGCGCAGGCGCTGCGCACCATGCACGACCAGCGTCTGGGTGCGATGCTGATCACCGACGACGGCGGCCGCCTGCAAGGCATCCTCACCCGCCAGGATGTGCTCAGCCGCGTGGCCTTGGCGCAGCGGCCGTTGTCCTTGCCGGTGGCTGAAGTCATGACCCGGCCGGTGCACACCCTGGCCGCGCACGACACGGCCCAAGATGCCGCCTTGCTCATGTCCCGTCATGGGATTCGCCATGTGCCGGTGCTCGACGGCGAGCGACTGGTGGGCCTGCTCAGCGAGCGCGACCTCTTCGCGCTGCAACGTCTGTCGCTCAAACAACTCAGCGCCGACCTGCGCCATGCCCGCGATCTGGCGGCGCTGCGGTCGGTGGCTCCCGACATTCGTCGCTTCGCGCGCAGCTTGCTGGCCCAGGGCCTGCGCGCGCGCCAGCTCACCGAGCTCGTCAGCCATCTCAACGACGTGCTGACCTCGCGCCTGGTGCAACTGATGGCCCAGGCGCATGGCCTGGACCTGCAGCAAGCCTGCTGGATCGCGCTGGGCTCCGAAGGTCGGGGCGAACAGACCATCGCCACCGATCAGGACAACGGACTGGTCTTCCACAGCGATGCGCCCGAGCGCGAGCGCGCGCGCTGGCTGGCCTTCGCCCAAGCCGTCAACGAAGGGTTGGCGGCCTGCGGCTATCCGCTGTGCAAGGGCGGGGTGATGGCGATGAACCCGCAGTGGTGCTTGACCCCGCGCGAATGGTGTGCGCGCTTCGACCACTGGATCGAGCACGGCGCCCCCGAGGACTTGCTGCATGCCAGCATCTTTTTCGACTTCCGAGCGCTGGCCGGTCAAGCCGCGCTGCTGGAGCCCATGCGCCAGCTCGTGCATCGCCGGGCCCGTGCCGTGCCGCGCTTTTTGCGCCAGATGAGTGAGCTGGCGCTGCGCTTGCGCGTGCCGCTGAACTGGTTGGGCGGGCTGGACACCACCCGCGACGGCCCCCACCAGTGGCTGGACCTCAAGATGCAAGGCGCGGCCTTGTTCGTGGCGGCCGCCCGTGTCTATGCGCTGGCCCATGGCGTCACGGCCACGGGCACGCGCGCGCGCCTGGAGCAGGCTGCCCCGGCCATGGGCGTGGAGCCGCAGGAGAGCCAGGCTTGGATCGCCGGCTTCGAATTCTTGCAAACCCTGCGCTTGCGCGTGCAGATCGGCGCCGAGGAAATGCCCGAGCAGCCCAACCGCATCGACGTGGCCCAACTCAACGACATCGACCGCCGCATGCTCAAGGAAACCTTTCGCTTGGCCCGGCGGCTGCAGCAGCGGCTGGAACTGGACTATTTGCGCTGAGCCCGCCTCACAACCCCATGGGCCGGCTGGGCCCCGGGTCCTCGCCTTCGGCCACCTCGGTCAACAGCGCCGCGGCCGCATGGATCAGCGGCCAAGCCAGCGTGGCGCCGGTGCCGTCGGTGCTTTCCAGCCCCAGCTCGAGCAGCGGCCCCTGCTGGAAGTAGCCCAAGGCCAGACTCAGCCCCGGGCGGCTGTGGCTGCGGGCAAAGACCGCATAGTCCACCACCGGCGCGGCGATGCGCGAGGCCACGGCCAGGGCCGCGCAGGCCGGCAGGCCATCGACGATGATCAAATGGCGCTTGCCTGCGGCCACCAGCATCGCACCGACCATCATGCCGATCTCGAAGCCCCCCATCGCAGCCAGCATTTCCACCGGCTCGCTCACACTGCGGTGGCGCTCCAACACGGCCTGCAACACCGCCACCTGGTGGCCCAGCAGCTGCGGCGACGCCTGCGCGGCCGGCTGCACGAGCTGAGGCAGCGGCAGCAGCGCCAGGCGCGAGAGCAACAGCGCCGCACTGGCCTCGCTGCCCACGCCCAGTCCTGCGCAGGCCAGCACATTGCCCGGCAGCGCATTGGCGATTTCCATGCCGGCACGGATCGCCGCCTGCGCCTGATCCAAGGACATGGCCACCCCCACCCGAGAGTTGCGCGTGCCATGGGCGATCTTGCGCGACAACAACAGCGGGTGGCGCCCCAGCGGCTCGGCCAGCCCGGCATCGACCACGGTGAGCCCCAGCCCTTGGATGTGCGCGAACACGGCCAACGGCGTGCGCAAGGTGATGAGGGCTTGCACCTGCTCGGTGCTGGGCGTGGTGTCCGGTGCGGTGATGCCGTCCACCGCCAAGCCATGGTCGCCGGTGAACACCACGAGCTGTGGGGTGTGCAGCCGAGGCTTGAGGGTGTTTTGCACCAGGCCCAGGCGCACCGCCAGGGGTTCGAGTTCGCCCAGGCTGCCTGCGGCGGTGTTGCGCGCAGCCAGCTTCTCGTGCAGCGCCTGCTGCAACGGCGGATGGAACGTGGGGGCGATCAGCGAACGATGCAGGCTCATGGGGGGCGCTGGGAGGCGCTGCCAGTGCGAAGCCGCCCCATTCTTTCAGTGGCACCTTCTGGCTGCAATGGGGCGGCCCACCCCCAAACGAGGGTTCAGCGCAAGAACAAGCGATAGGCGGGGTTGTCGGTTTCCTCCACATAGGGATAGGCCAGCGTGTCCAGGAACTCCCGGAAGGCCTTCTTGTCCCCCTTGGGCACCTGGATGCCCACCAAGATGCGGCCATAGTCGGCGCCTTGGTTGCGGTAATGGAACAGACTGATGTTCCACCCCGGGTGCATGGTCGAGAGGAACTTCATCAACGCGCCCGGCCGCTCCGGGAAGATGAAGCGAAACAGCCGCTCATCGCGGGCCAGCTCGGAATGCCCGCCCACCATGTGGCGCAGGTGCTGCTTGGCCAGCTCGTCGTGCGTGAGGTCCAGCGTCGGGAAGCCATGCTTTTGGAAATGCGCCGCAATGCGCGCCGACTCCCCATGCTGGCTCGTCGTCAGGCCCACGAAGATGTGCGCCTCGTCGGCGCCAGAGATGCGGTAGTTGAACTCGGTGACACTGCGCTGGCCCAACAACGCGCAAAAGCGCTTGAAGCTGCCGCGCTCCTCGGGAATGGTCACCGCAAACAGCGCCTCGCGTTCCTCGCCCACCTCGGCGCGCTCGGCCACGAAGCGCAGCCGGTCGAAATTCATGTTCGCCCCGCAGGTGATGGCCACGAAGGTCTTGCCCTTGCAGCGATGCGTCTGCACGTACTGCTTGAGGGCCGCCACGCTCATGGCCCCGGAGGGCTCCAGGATGCTGCGCGTGTCCTGGAACACATCCTTGATCGCCGCGCACACTGCATCGGTGTCCACCACGACATAGTCGTCCACCAGCTGGCGCGTCAGGCGGTAGGTTTCCTCGCCCACCAGCTTGACGGCCGTGCCGTCGGCAAACAAGCCCACATCCGACAGCTGCACTCGCTTGCCCTGGCGCACCGAGCGCAGCATCGCATCGGAGTCCTCCATCTGCACGCCGATGACGCGGATCTCTGGCCGCACGGCTTTGACGTAGCTGGCGATGCCCGAAATCAGGCCACCGCCGCCGATGGCCACGAAAATCGCATCGATCGGCCCTTGGTGCTGGCGCAAGATCTCCATCGCGATCGTGCCCTGCCCGGCAATCACGTCCGGGTCGTCGAAAGGGTGCACGAAGGTCAGGCCCTTCTTTGCCTCCAGCTCGCGCGCATGCGCATAGGCGTCGGAAAAACTCTCGC
This sequence comes from Caldimonas manganoxidans ATCC BAA-369, assembly GCF_000381125.1. Taxonomy (GTDB): domain Bacteria; phylum Pseudomonadota; class Gammaproteobacteria; order Burkholderiales; family Burkholderiaceae_C; genus Caldimonas; species Caldimonas manganoxidans. The sequence continues at coordinate 27,432 of NZ_KB905948.1, read as the reverse complement.
CAAACAGCACCACCTCACCGCCCAGCGAGCGCACGGCATCCACCTTCACCTGCGGCGTGGTCACCGGCATCACGATCACCGCGCGGCAGCCCAGACGGCGCGCGCCCAAAGCCACCCCTTGCGCATGGTTGCCGGCCGAGGCGCAGATCACCCCCCGCTTGAGCTGCGCTGGGCTCAAGTGCGCCATCTTGTTGTAGGCCCCGCGCAGCTTGAAGCTGAACACGGGCTGATTGTCCTCGCGCTTGAGCAACACGCGGTTGCCCAAACGCTGCGACAGCTGGCTGGCTGGCTCCAGCTCGGTCTCCACCGCCACGTCATAGACGCGCGCCGTCAAAATCTTCTGGAGATAGTCCGCCAAGGACAAGGGCTTGCGGCGCCGCGCCGGGGCGGCGGTACGGGGGGTCTTGGGGGTGGCTCGTGCCATGGGGCTCCTCCTGCGAAGCCGTCGAATATACGCGAGCCCCGCCCTCGTTTTGCAGTGCAGCAGCCGGTGCAGGGGGCTGCTGTACCAAGAAAAAGGCCCAAGGCGGTGAAGCCTTGGGCCGAATCCACCAAAGGAGGAGGGTGGAGGAGACAAACGTTGCAATGCTGCACAGTGCAGGCATCACATGAACGGAAGTTTAACGCCATTCCTTGATGCGCCGCAACAAATTTTTCACGGTTTGCGTGAGAGGCCGTTTTCCAGACCTCCAGGCTGCACGCCGACCGCGCAGCGCCCACAATGAGGGGCTTTCCACCCTGAAGATTGCGTGACATGGAATGCACCATCCACTGGATGCCGGCACACGGCATGGCGTTTTCGGCCGAAACGGGCAGCGGACACTTGCTGAACATGGACGGCGCCCCCGAGGGCGGCGGGCGCAACCTGGCCCCGCGCCCGATGGAAACCCTGCTGGCCGGTGCGGGCGGCTGCACGGCCTATGACGTGGTGCTCATCCTCAAGCGCGGACGCCACGACGTGCGCGGCTGCCAAGTCAAGCTCAGCGCCGAGCGTGCCCCCACCGACCCCAAGGTCTTCACCCGCATCCAGATGCACTTCGTGGTGACTGGCAAGGGTCTGCCCGAGACGGCCGTGCGGCGCGCCATCGAGCTGTCGCACGACAAATACTGCTCGGCCACCATCATGCTGGGCAAGACGGCCGAGATCACCACCAGCTACGAGATCGTCGAGGTCTGACGCTCAGACACGATGGGCGGTCGTGGTCATCACCTTGGCGGCCGCGCGCATCAGCCACTGCACCGGCGCAGGCAGCGGCACGGCACCGGCGGCTTCGGCATCCAAGGCATGACGGACCTCGTCCTCCTTCATCTGCTGCACGATGGCGCGTGAGGAGGCATCCTGTGCCGGCAGACGCTCCAGGTGGCTTTGCAGGTGCTGTTCCACTTGGCGCTCGGTCTCCACCACGAACCCCAGGCTGACCCGGTCGCCGGCCAGCCGCCCGGCCACCCAGCCGATGCCGAAGGCGCCGGCGTACCACAGCGGGTTGAGCCAGCTCGTGCGGTCGCCCAGCTCGGCCAGACGCTGCTCGGTCCAAGCCAGGTGATCCACCTCCTCCCGGGCGGCGGCCTCGAAATGGGCCCGCAGCGCCGGATCGCGCGTGGCCAGCGCCTGGGCGGTGTACAGCGCCTGGGCGCAGACCTCGCCCACATGATTGACGCGCATCAGCGCGCCCGACAGCCGGCGCTCGGGCTCGCTCAAGGGAGCCTGCGGCGCGGGCGGCGTCGGCTGCGGGCAGGGGCGGGCCGCACGGTGCGCGCCGAACACGGTGCGCAAGGCGCCATCGGCGGCGCTGAGCAGGGTATCCAGGGCAGACAAGGGGGGGCGGGCATTCATCGCAACACACTCTCGCAGCGACCAAGCCCCAAGCATAGAGCCTGGCCGGCCGGCGTGGCAGCCCCCTCGGGGGGCACGCGGGTCTGCGTCTCGGTGGGGCATCCGCCGCCGCGGGGCCGGCCTCGGCGGCCTGGCCTGTTGCGCATAGACAACAAACCCCGGTCTTTTCTGCGCGCAAGTCTGGCCGCCGCCGCGACCCTCTGGTGCAATAGCGCCAACTTCCGCTGAGGAGGTTGGCTCGGACAGCCCGGTCCTGCACAACAACGGGCGACCGAGACCTCTTGTTCAACCTAGGAGATAGTTGCAATGAAAAAATCTCTTCTCGCTCTCGCCGTGCTGGGCGCCTTCGCTGGCGCTGCGGCCGCCCAGTCGTCCGTGACCATCTACGGCAAGCTGGACATGGCGCTGACCAAGACCAATGACGGCACCTCCACGCTGGCCGGCGCGACCTCCACCAGTGACGCCTGGGGTCTGGACCAACAAGCCGGCTCGCGTTTGGGCTTCCGTGGCACCGAAGACCTCGGCGGCGGTCTGCGCGCCAACTTCCTGATCGAGCATCGTTTCAACAACGATACCGGCGCCCAAACTGCTGCCAACTTCTGGCAGCAAGCTTGGGTGGGTCTGTCGGGCGGTTTCGGTGAAATTCGCCTGGGGCGTGACTACACCCCGCTGTTCTGGGTGGCTCTGGCGGGCGATCCGTTCGGCTACGAAACCATCGGGCAGGCCGGTCCTGCGCACAACCAGCTGGGCATTCTGCCGGTGCGTTTCAGCAACTCCTTCTCGTACAAGACGCCCAATCTGGGCGGCTTGACGGCCCTGGTGCAAGTGGCGGCCAAGGAAACCACCGCTGCCGGCACGAAGAACCCGTTCGGCGCCAACGTCGTTTACTCGGCCGGCCCGCTCTACCTGGGTCTGGGCTACGAAAACGCCGGCAACCAAACCCCGGCGGCCCTGGGCGCTGTGAAGACCAGCGTGTGGACGGCCACCGGCGCCTACAACTTTGGTTTCGCCCGCGTGGGTCTGTCCTACACGACCGGCACGGCCGAAAACGCCGGTGGTGTCGACGTGGCTGACCGCGACAACTGGACCCTGTTTGCCAACGCCCCGGTTGGTGGTGGCGACCTGCGTGCGCTGTTTGCCGTGCGTGACAACGACCTGAACAACACCGACATCAAGAAGTTCGGTGTGGGCTACCACTACCCCCTGTCCAAGCGCACCAAGGTCTACGCCGACCTGGGCACCGCCAAGGAAACGGGCGCGAATCGCCGCACTGGTTTCGACGTCGGTATCCAGCACAACTTCTGATCTGACGCTCGCCTTGCGCGAGCCGAAGGAACAGCAAGTCCAAAAAGCCGCCTTCGGGCGGCTTTTTTTGTGCGACGGCGATCGGTGCACCCATCCGGACTTCCCCCTTTGACGAGCGGCACAGGATTTGCTGATCATTCACAGCTTCAATACTCCTGTCGTGAGTGAACCAATGTTCAAACGTTCCTCCCTCACTGCGGCGGCCGCAGCGGCGGTCGTCTGCGCCGGATTGCTGACGGGCTCGCCGCTCCAGGCCAAGACGTTCAAGTGGGCCAGCCAGGGCGAAATCGCCACCTGGGACATCCATTCCCAGAACAATGCGCTGCAAAACGGCCTGCATGCCAATGTGTACGAGTCGCTGGTTTACTACAACAGCCGCACCTTCGAGGTCGAGCCGGTGCTGGCCACGGCCTGGCGCGACATCAGCCCCACGCAGGTGCGTTTCAGTCTGCGCCAGGGCGTGAAGTTCCATGATGGGTCGCCGATGACCGCCGACGACGTGGTGTTCTCGCTCAATCGGGCGATGGCCCCCACGTCCAACTTCAGCATCTACACCCAGGGCATCGACAAGGTCGTCAAGGTCGACAACCACACCATCGACATCTTCCTCAAGAACCCCAATCCGGTGCTGCTGCGTCAGCTCACCGAGCTGCGCATCATGAGCAAGGCCTGGGCCGAGAAGAACAATTCGGTGGCGCCCAAGGATCTCAAGACGCCCGAGGAGAACTTCGCCCACCGCAATGCCAACGGCACGGGGCCGTACATCTTGGAATCTTGGCAGCCCGACCAGCGCATGGTGTTCAAGCGCAATCCCAACTGGTGGGGCAAGATGGAGGGCAATGTCACCGAGATCGTCTACACGCCGATCAAGTCGGCCGCCACCCGCATCGCCGCGTTGCTGTCCGGCGAGGTCGATCTGGTGCTCGACCCCACCCCCCAAGACCTGCCGCGTCTGCGCGCCAGCCCCAATCTGAAGGTGGTCGACGGCGTCGAGAACCGCACCATCTTCCTGGGCATGGACCAGTTCCGCGATGAGTTGCCGGGCTCCAACATCAAGGGCAAGAACCCGCTGAAAGACCTGCGGGTGCGCAAGGCGCTGTACCAGGCCATCGACATCGACACCATCTCGCGCAACATCATGCGCGGCCTGGGCAAGCCCACCGGCGCGCTGGTGGCCCCGCAGGTGGCCGGCTGGACGGAAAGCGTGGCCAAGCGCTACCCCTATGACGTGGAAGCGGCCAAGAAGCTGCTGGCCGAGGCCGGCTATCCCGACGGGTTCGAGGTGGATTTCGCCTGCCCGAACAACCGTTACATCAACGACGAGGCCATCTGCCAGGCCATCACCGCGATGTGGGCGCGCATCGGCGTGAAGGCCAAGCTGCGCACGATGCCGCTGGTGACCTATTTCCCGATGATCCAGCGCTACGAGGCCAGCATCTACATGCTGGGCTGGGGCGTGCCGACCTTCGACGCGCTGTATTCGCTGCAATCGCTGGTGCGCAGCGTGGGCACGGGTGGCGACGGCAATTACAACGTGGGCCGCTTCTCCAATGAGCGCATGGACTATCTGGTCGATCGCATCAAGGTGGAAACCGACGCCCCGGTGCGCCGGCGCATGCTGACCGAGGCCTTGCAACTGCAAAACGATCTGGTGGCGCACATTCCCCTGCACGACCAGGTGATCCCCTGGGCGATGAAGAAGAACATCGACTTGGTGCACCGTGCCGACAACCGCATCGACATGCGCTTGGTGAAGGTCAATTGAGGAGGTGTCGCCGCTGCCTTTGCCTCTCATGACGGACTGAGCCAGCGCGCATGCGGCGCGGACGATCCCGCGCTCCTTGCGAGCTGGTCCACAGCTCTGTGTATCTCGAAACTCCCGAAGGTGCTCATCACGAGTGAGCGCCTTGGCAACCGGCCGGAACAGGCTTCATGCTTGCATTCATTCTTCGTCGACTGGCCCAGGCCGTCGTGGTCATGCTCACGGTGGCTTTCATCGCCTTCATGCTGTTTCAGTACGTGGGCGACCCGGTCACCAACATCCTGGGGCAAGATGCCACGCCCGAGCAGCGTGACCAGATGCGCGCCGATCTTGGGCTGGACCAGCCCTTCTTCGTGCAGTTCGGCCGTTTCGTGGCCAATGCGGTGCAGGGCGAGTTCGGGCTCAGCCTGCGTCAAGGACAAAAGGTGTCCACCTTGTTGCTCGAGCGCTTCCCGGCCACGCTGGAGCTGGTGATCGTCGCGGCCGTCATCGCCTTGGTGGTGGGCATCCCGATGGGGGTCTACACGGCGCTGAACCGAGGCACCTTTTTGTCGCAGCTGATGCTGACGTTCTCGTTGCTCGGGGTGTCGCTGCCCACCTTCTTGATCGGCATTTTGCTGATCATGGTGTTTTCGGTGACGCTGGGCTGGCTGCCAAGCTTTGGGCGTGGCGAGGTGGTCCAGCTCGGTGAGGTGTGGACCACCGGCTGGCTCACGGCCACGGGCTGGAAACATTTGATCTTGCCAGCGGTGACTTTGGCGATCTTCCAGCTCACGCTCATCATGCGCTTGGTGCGCGCCGAGATGCTGGAAGTGCTGCGCACCGATTACATCAAGTTCGCGCGGGCGCGGGGCTTGAGCAACCGCGCGGTGCATTTCGGCCATGCGCTGAAGAACACCTTGGTGCCGGTGATCACGATCACGGGCTTGCAGCTGGGCGGGCTGATTGCCTTTGCCATCATCACCGAGACGGTGTTCCAGTGGCCAGGCATGGGCCTGCTGTTCATCCAGGCCGTGACTTTTGCCGACATCCCGGTGATGGCGGCCTACCTGTGTCTGATCGCCCTGATCTTCGTGATCATCAACTTGGCGGTGGACTTGTTGTATTTCGCGGTCGATCCGCGCTTGCGTGTGGAGCGTCCGGGCAGTGCCCACTGAGGGCGGGGCTGGATCATGCGGTTGCTCGATCTGCATCACGGCATCTTTCGCCACATCGTGCCTTTCCATGCCGAGCTCACCGCCTTGCGCCGGGATTTGCATGCGCACCCGGAGCTGGGCTTCGAGGAGGTGCGCACCTCGGCCCGCGTGGTCGAGGCGCTCAAGCTCGCGCGCGTGGACGAAATCCACACCGGCATTGCCAAAACCGGGGTGGTGGCCGTCATCCGGGGCCGTCGGCATGACAGCGGCCGCGCCATCGGCCTGCGCTGCGACATGGACGCCTTGCCGATGCGCGAGGAAAACGACTTCGCTTGGCGCTCGACCAAGCCGGGGCTGATGCATGGTTGCGGCCATGACGGCCACACGACCATGCTGGTGGGCGCAGCGCGCTATTTGGCCGAAACCCGCCGCTTCGATGGCACGGCCTATCTGATCTTCCAACCCGGCGAGGAGGGCTTCGGTGGGGCCAAGGCCATGATCGACGAGGGGCTGTTCGAACGCTTTCCGGCGCAAGCGGTTTATGCCATGCACAACTGGCCGCATCTGCCGGCCGGGCATGTGGGCGTGGCGCCGGGGCCGATGATGGCGGCGGCCGACCGCATCGAGATCACCGTCACCGGCAAGGGGGGGCATGGCGCCCATCCGCATCTGGCCGTGGACCCGGTGCTGGTGGCCGCGCACATCATCACGGCGGCGCAAAGTCTGGTCTCGCGCAATGTCAGCCCTTTCGACCAGGCGGTGGTCAGCATCTGCGCGATGCAAGGCGGCGATGTGGGCGCCATGAGCGTGATCCCGCGCCAGGTCAAGCTGGTGGGCACGGTGCGCAGCTTCCGCTCGCAGGTGCAAGACATGATCGAGGAGCGCCTGGGGCGCTTGGTGGAATCGGTGGCCATGGGATTGGGGGCTTCGGCCACCTTGGACTATCAGCGCATCTACCCGGCCACGGTCAACTCGCCGCGTGAGGCGCAGTTCGCCGCCGACGTGGCCGCCTCGCTGGTCGGCGAGGACCATGTGGTGCGCCACTTGCCGCCCAGCATGGGCGCCGAAGACTTCGCCTTCATGTTGCAGGTCAAGCCCGGGGCCTATCTGCGCATCGGGCAGGGGCGCGAGGTGGCCGATTCCAGCGGCTTCTTGCACAGCAGCCGCTATGACTTCAATGACGAGATCTTGCCGCTGGGCGCGGCCTTGTTCGCTGCTTTGGTCGAACAGGCCATGCCTCTTTCTCCCCACTGATCAAGGAGTGCTGTCGATGAAGTTCAAGCCCACATTGCTGGCCCTGGCGCTGGCCCTGAGCTGCGGGCTGGCCGCTGCCAAGACCCTGCGGGTAGCCAACCAGGGGGATGCCCAGTCGATGGATCCTCATTCGCTCAACGAGTCGATGCAGTTGAGCTTCACCGGCAACATCTACGAACCGTTGGTGGCGCGCGACAAGACCCTGGGCCTGACGCCGGGCCTGGCCACGAGCTGGAAGCAAACGTCTCCCACCGTGTGGCGTTTCGAGCTGCGCCGCAACGTCAGCTTCCACGATGGCACGCCTTTCACCGCCGATGACGTGGTCTTCAGCTTCAAGCGCGCCGCCGGCGAGGGCTCGGACATGCGTGGCTACACCAATGCGATCAAGGAAGTGCGCAAGCTCGATGCCCACACGGTCGAGATCGAAACCAGCGCGCCCTTTCCCATCTTGCCGGACGTCATCACCCTCGTCTACATCATGAGCAAGAAGTGGTGCGAGGAGAACCGCGCCGAGACGCCGGTGGACCGCCGCAAAGGCATCGAGAACACGGCCAGCTTCCGCGCCAATGGCACGGGCCCTTTCCGTCTGCGCGAGCGTCAGCCGGGGCAGCGCACGGTGCTGGTGCGCAATGCCAACTACTGGGGCAAGATCGAGGGCAATGTCACCGAGGTGATCTTCACCCCGATCGGCAACGACGCCACGCGCGTGGCCGCGCTGCTGTCTGGCGAGATCGACCTGATGGAGCCCGTGCCGCTGCAGGACGTGGACCGGCTCAAGGCCAACCCGGGCTTGAAGGTCTTGCAAGGCCCCGAGCTGCGCACCATCTTCTTGGGGATGGACCAGAAGCGCGACGAGCTGCTGTTTTCCAACGTCAAGGGCAAGAACCCGTTCAAGGACGTGCGGGTGCGCCGCGCCTTCTATCAGGCCATCGACATCGAGACCATTCGCACCCGTGTGATGCGCGGGGCCGCCACGCCCACGGCGCTGATGGTGGCCCCGGGCATCAAGGGCTTCGTGCCTGAGTTGAACAAGCGCCTGCCCTACGATCCCGATGCGGCCAAAAAACTGCTGGCCGAAGCCGGCTATCCGAATGGCTTCGAGGTGGGCATGAACTGCCCGAACGACCGCTATGTCAACGATGCGGCGATCTGCCAGGCCGTGGCTGCCAACCTGGCTCGCATCGGGGTGAAGGTGAACCTGCAGGCCGAAACCAAGGCCACCTATTTCCCCAAGATCCTGCGCCGCGACACCAGCTTCTACCTGTTGGGCTGGACGCCTGGCACCTACGATTCCCACAACCCGCTGTCGGCCCTGATGGCCACGCCCAACGACAAGGGGCAAGGCCAGTTCAATCTGGGCTGGTACAGCAACCCCCGGGTGGATGAGTTGACCCAGCGCATCCAGTCCGAAACCGATCCGGCCAAACGCAACGCCATGATTGCCGAAGCCTTCAAGATTCACCAGGACGAGGTCGGGCACATCCCCTTGCACCAGCAGGCGCTGGCCTGGGCGATGAAGTCCAACATCGACCTGGTCCAGCTGGCCGACAACTTCATGCCTTTCAAGTACATCCATGTGAAGTGACGGCCTGGGCCCAAGCGGGCCCCTCCCGAGCCCGCCGGGAGGTTGCGCTTCACGAGAGCGCGCGCCGACGGCGGGTGCACACGACCTTTGCGTATTCCGATGACGACCTCCACGACTGCTCCACCCAGCGCCTGGCGACGCTTCTTCGACAGCGACCTCTGGTACAGCTTTCGCACCTCGCCAGTGGCCATCGCCGCGGCGGCCATTGCGTTTCTCTGTGGCTTTTGCGCGCTGTTCGCGCCCTGGGTGGCGCCTCACAATCCCTTCGATCTGGCCACGTTGGAGTTGGCGGATTCACGCTCGCCGCCAGCGTGGATGGAGGGCGGCACGACCAAGTACTTGCTGGGCACGGACGACCAGGGCCGCGACATCCTCTCGGCCCTGATGTATGGCGCGCGCATCTCGCTGTTCGTCGGGCTGGCCTCGGTGGTGCTGTCGGTGGTGCTGGGCGTCTCGCTGGGCCTGCTGTCGGGCTTCGTGGGGGGCAAGGTCGATGCCTTCATCATGCGCGTGTGTGACGTGATGTTGTCCTTTCCGGCCATCTTGATCGCCTTGTTGATCGATGGCGTGGGCCGGGCCCTGTTTCCCAATGCACACGAGACTCTGGCCTTCGGCGTGCTGATCCTGGCCATTGCGCTGACCAAGTGGGTGGACTATGCCCGCACGGTGCGCGGCTCCACGCTGATCGAGCGCAACAAAGACTATGTGCAGGCCGCTCGGGTGATCGGTGTCAGTCCCTTGCGCATCATGCGCAAGCACGTGCTGCCCAATGTGCTGGGGCCGGTGCTGGTGCTGGCCACCATCCAGGTGGCCCAAGCGATCATCATCGAGGCCACGTTGTCCTTCCTGGGGGTCGGGGTGCCGCCCACCTCGCCCTCGCTGGGCACCTTGATTCGCATCGGCAATGATTTCCTGTTTTCCGGCGAGTGGTGGATCACCATTTTCCCCGGCGCCATGCTGGTGCTGATCGCCTTGAGCGTGAACCTGCTGGGCGACTGGCTGCGCGATGCGCTGAACCCCCGCCTGCGCTGAGCCAGGAGTGCCCACGATGAACACGAACGAAACCCCTTTGCTGCAGGTGAAGAACCTGCGCGTGGAATTTCCGACCCGGCGCGGCACGCTGCTGGCGTTGGACGACATCAGCTTCGACATCGCCGCTGGCGAGATCCTTGGCGTGGTCGGCGAGTCCGGTGCGGGCAAGTCGCTCACCGGAGCGGCCATCATCGGTCTGCTGGAGCCGCCGGGCCGCGTGGCCGCCGGAGAGATCCGGCTGGACGGCCGGCGCATCGACAACCTGCCGTACGAGGAGATGCGCAAGGTGCGCGGCCGGCAAATCGGCGCGATCTTCCAGGATCCGCTGACTTCGCTGAACCCGCTGTACACCGTGGGGCGGCAGCTCGTCGAGACCATCCTGACCCACCTGCCGATGAGCCCGGCGCAGGCCCGCCAGCGCGCCATCCAACTGCTCAAGGACACGGGCATTCCGGCGGCCGAGCAGCGCATCGACCACTATCCGCACCAGTTCTCCGGCGGCATGCGCCAGCGCGTGGTGATCGCTCTGGCGCTGGCGGCCGAGCCCAAGCTCATCGTGGCCGACGAGCCCACCACGGCGCTGGATGTCTCGATCCAGGCCCAGATCATCGCGTTGCTCAAGCGCTTGTGCAAGGAAAAGGGCGCCGCGGTGATGCTGGTGACGCACGACATGGGCGTGATTGCCGAGACCTGCGATCGTGTGGCCGTGATGTACGCCGGGCGCATCGTCGAAATCGGCCCGGTGCAAGACGTGATCCACGCTCCGGCCCATCCCTACACCGTGGGCCTGATGGGCTCCATTCCCTCGATGGACGAGGACCGCGATCGCCTCACTCAAATCGACGGTGCAATGCCGCGCCTGACGGCCATCCCCAAGGGCTGCGCCTTCAACCCGCGTTGCCCGCAAGCCTTCGACCGTTGCCGCATTGAGCGGCCTGAACTGATGGATGCCGGCCGCACCCGTGCGGCGTGCTGGCTGCACTCACCGCAAGAAAGACGTGCCGCATGACTGCCTTGGTGGAAGTGAAAGACCTGGCCAAGACCTTCGATGTCTCGGCCCCCTGGCTCAACCGAGTGATCGAACGCAAGCCGCGTGAATTCGTGCATGCCGTCGACGGGGTGAGCTTTCAAATCGAGCGCGGGCGCACGCTGGCCTTGGTGGGCGAGTCCGGCTGTGGCAAGAGCACGGTGGCGCGTCTGTTGGTGGGGCTGTACAAGCCCAGCCGTGGCAGCGTGTACTTCGACGGCATCGACACCCAGGCGGTGGCCGGCACGGCCGCAGGCCGAGCGCTGCATCGCCGCATGCAGATGATTTTTCAAGACCCATATGCCAGCCTCAATCCGCGCTGGAAGGTGCTGGACATCATCGCCGAGCCCTTGCGCGAGCACGGTCTGGTCGACACCGATGCGCAGGCCAAGCAGCGTGTGGGCGAGCTGTTGCAGTCGGTGGGCCTGTCCAGCGCCGACATGGACAAATTCCCCCACCAGTTTTCCGGTGGGCAGCGTCAACGCATCTCGATCGCCCGTGCCCTGGCCACGCAGCCCGAGTTCCTGGTGTGCGACGAGCCGACCTCGGCGCTGGACGTCTCGGTGCAGGCGCAAGTGCTCAACATCATGAAGGACTTGCAGCGCCAGCGCGGGCTGACCTATCTGTTCATCTCCCACAACCTGGCCGTGGTGCGCCACGTGTCCGACGAGGTGGGCGTGATGTACCTCGGCCGGCTGGTGGAGCTGGCGCCCAAGCGCGAGCTGTTCGGGCGCCCGCGTCACCCGTACACCCGCATGCTGCTCGATGCGATCCCCGACATCCACATGACCGGACGCGCGCGCACGCCGGTGCAAGGCGAGGTGCCCAACCCACTGAACCCGCCCAGCGGCTGTGCGTTCCATCCGCGCTGCCCACATGCCAATGCGCGCTGCTCGCGCGAGCGCCCGGTCTTGCAAGACAGGCAGGGCATCAAAGTGGCCTGCCACGCCGTGGAGGAGGGTCGGCTTTGAGCTGCGGCCGGGCCCGAGCCCGTCAAACGGCGCGCGCGTAGGGGTCTGAGAAACCCAGCGCGCGCATCACGGCCGATTCGCGCGCTTCCATCACCTCGGCGTCGTCGTCGGCTTCGTGGTCGTAGCCTTGTGCATGCAAAGTACCATGCACGAGCAGATGCGCGTAGTGCTCGATCAGCGGCTTGTCCAGCTCGGCGGCTTCGCGCTGGACCACCGGCGCGCACACGACCAGGTCGGCCACCACCACCGGCGCGTGCTGGTAGTCGAAGGTCAGCACATTGGTGGCGTAATCCCGCTGCCGATAATCGCGGTTGAGCGCGCGTCCTTCCTCGGCATCGACGATGCGTACCGTGATCTGGGCCGGTGCTTCCAAGGCCGCACGGATCCAACGCGCGACTTTGTGCCGGGGCAACAGCGCGCGATGGCGCGCATCGGCAAACTGCAGGGACAGTTGCAGCCTCGGGCGCATGTTCACTCCCCTCGAGCGGGCCGGGCCGCCTCATAGGCTTCGACGATGCGGGCCACGAGCGGGTGGCGCACCACGTCGGCGGCGGTGAACCGTGTCATCGCAATGCCCCGCACCCGCTTGAGCACCCGTTCGGCGTCGATCAGGCCACTGGGGGTGCCGCGCGGCAGATCGATCTGGCTCACGTCGCCGGTGATGACCGCCTTGGAGCCAAAGCCGATGCGGGTGAGGAACATCTTCATTTGTTCGGGCGTGGTGTTCTGCGCTTCGTCCAGGATCACGAAGGCGTGATTGAGCGTGCGTCCACGCATGAAGGCCAATGGCGCAATCTCGAGCTGCCCCTTGTCGAAAGCCTTGGTGACCCGGTCGAAGCCCATCAGGTCGTACAGCGCGTCGTACAGCGGGCGCAGATAGGGGTCCACCTTTTGCGTGAGATCGCCGGGCAAAAAGCCCAGGCGCTCGCCGGCTTCCACGGCCGGCCGCGTCAGCACGATGCGCTGCACGGCGGCACGCTCCAGGGCGTCGATCGCGCAGGCCACGGCCAGGAAGGTCTTGCCGGTGCCGGCCGGACCGATGCCGAACGTGATGTCGTGGCTGAGGATGTTGCGCAGGTACAGCTCTTGGTTCGGGGTGCGTCCTGCCAGATCGGCGCGCCGGGTGCGCAGCACGATGTCCTCGGCCGCATCATCGCCAGCCGGCGCGGGCGGCTCGTCGGCGCGGGCCGCTTGCAGCACCGCCATCTGGACCACATCGGACGGCAGCGGCTGGGCTGCGCGCTCGTAGAGCGACTGCAGCAACGCGGCGGCCCGCTCGGCCTGCCGGCGTGTGCCTTCGATGCGGAAGGACTCATTGCGCCGGCGGATGCTCACATCCAGCGCGGCTTCGATGGTGCGCAGATGCTCGTCGAGGGTGCCGCACAGGTGGGCCAGGCGGGTGTTGTCCAGCGGGATGAAAGCGTGGCGGAGGATCACGGGCACGGGCGATTCAGGGCAGCTCCAGTGCCGGCATTGTCCCCCGACTTCGGGGAAAGTGAAGCGTGGGCCTGGGAAGCCGTCGGCCTTCGTCGCAGAATGCGCGCCATGGAAACGATGGGCGTATCGCGCGGAGCGTGGGTGGGTGTGGCCGTCAGGCTGTGGGTGCTGGGCTGGATGCTGGCCCTGGTGGGCCTCAGCGTGCCGGTGCAGGCCCAGAACCTGGTCATCCGCGAGGCGCTGGTCACGCAGGAGAACCCGGACGGCCGTGTCGGCCGGCCGGTGTTGCGCAACGTCAGCTTGCCTCACGACTGGGCACGCGAGCAGCCGGACTTCTCTGGGGTGCTCACCTATTCGGCCAGCTTCGACCTGCGGGCGGACACGCTGGTGGTGCCCGATGGCTTGCTGGGGCTGTACATCGAGCGGGCCTGCACCAATGTCGAGGTGCGCCTCAACGGCCACGTCATTGGTCGCGGCGGCCGCATGAGTGAGCCCGTCACCCGCAATTGCTACCGTCCTTTTCTATTTGCACTGCCGTCGGGCTTGTTGGAACCCTCCGGTCGCAACCATCTCGATGTGCGGGTGGTGGGGTTCTCGGCCGGGGAGGTCGCCGCGCGCCAACGCGCCGGGGGGCTGTCGGTGCTCGAGGTGGGTTCCTACGATCAGTTGCGCGCGCGCCACGACCGTGCGCTGTTCTGGAACGTCACCGTTTTGCAAATCGGTGCAGCCGTGCTGTCCGTGATGGGCCTGTTCATGCTCGGGCTGGGCTGGATCCGGCGATCCCAGCCGGTGTACCTCTACTTCGGCGCTCTGTTGATCGGCTGGTCCCTCGTCAGTGCCCGCGTGTGGTGGAGTGACATTCCTCTGACCCATGCCGCAGCCGAAGTCCTGATCGGTTGCCTGGTCGCGCCGGTGACGGCATTTGCCATTTTGTTCCTGCAGCGCCACGCCGGGCTGCGCTACCGCTGGGTGGACATCGCGCTGTGGATGCAATGCCTGCTGGTGCCGCTGAGCCTGGCGCTGGCGGGTCGGCAGCGGCTTTTCGAGGTCATGAACCTGTGGTTTGCGATCTTCACGCTCGAAGTCGGTGTGGCCTCGGTCGACTATCTCATCCAGGCCCGGCGGGCCCAACGCACAAGCTGGCGCGGTGTGGCTGCGGTGATGATCCTGGCGGTGCTGGCCGCGGTGGCTGAGTTGGGGCTGCAACGCGGCTGGCTGGACTTGCCCAACCGACACTTGGTGCATTTCGTCATGCCGGTGCTGATGTTGGTCGTTGCCGTCCAGGTCTTGCGCGAATTCGCGCAGGCGCTGCGCGTGGCCGAGACCATGCGCGACGAACTCGAACGGCGTGTGCACGAGCGCACGGTCGAAATCGAACGCAGCTACGCCCACTTGGCCGAATTGCGCATCGAACAGGTGGCCGAGGCCGAGCGCAAGCGCATCGCCGGCGACTCGCACGACGACCTCGGCGCCAAGCTGCTGACCATCGTCCATACCAGCCACGACGAGCGCATCGCCACCTTGGCACGTGAAGCCCTGGAAGAAATGCGGTTGTCGGTGCGCGGGCTCACCGGCAAGCCGGTGCGCATCGCCGATGCCTTGGCCGACTGGCGTGCCGAAACCGTCTCGCGGCTCAGCCAAGCGGCCGTGCAGGTCGAATGGGTCAGCGCGCACGAGCTGGACGAACGCAACCTCTCGGCGCGCGCCTACGTGCAGACCACCCGCATCCTGCGCGAGGCTGTCAGCAACATCATCAAGCACAGTGGAGCCAATGCCTGCACCATCCGCTGCGTGATCGACGACAACGACTTTCATCTCGTCATTCAGGACAACGGCAAAGGCATTCCCATGGAGCTCGATGGCCGCCTCGACCGCGGCCATGGCATGGCCAGCATGAAACGCCGCGCCAAACAGTTGGCCGGACAGTGCCTGGTCGAATCCGGCCCAGGGTTCGGCACCCTGATCCGCCTCACACTGCCCCTGTAGCAGGCCGGGCCGGCCTGCTAATATTTGCCCATCCCCCGCCCGTAAGGGCGCTTCGGCCTCGGTGCCCTGACTCGCCATGCACATCCTGCTGCTCGAAGACTTGCCCGAGATCCGCCAATGGCTCAAAGCCCTGGTGATCCAGGTGTTTCCCAAGGCGCGGCTCGTCGAAAGCGCCCGTGTCCACGATGCGCTGCAACAGATCACCGCCATGCGGTTCGATCTTGCGCTGATCGACCTGGGCCTGCCCGACGGCTCGGGCGTCGAGGTGGTCGCAGCCCTGCGCGAGCAGCAGCCGGAGGCCCAATCGGTCGTGGTCACCATCCATGACGACGACGATCACCTCTTTCCCGCCTTGCAAGCCGGTGCGTTCGGCTACCTGCTCAAGGAGCAATCGCGCGAGATGCTGGCCGAGCAGCTGCAGCGCATCACCCAGGGCGAGCCGCCGCTGTCGCCCTCGATCGCTCGCCGGGTGATCGCCTACTTCGCATCCCACGCGCGGCAGCAGCAAGAGGAGACGCCGCTGCTGCCCGACGTCTCGCTCACCGAGCGTGAAAACGAAGTGCTGCTGCGTGTGGCCAAAGGCTTCACGCTGCCCGAGATCGGACAACAACTCAACTTGTCGCGTCACACCATCGCCGACTACGTCAAGCAGATCTACCGCAAGCTCAATGTGTCCTCGCGTGCCGAGGCGGCCTTGGAGGCGCAGCGCCTGGGCCTGTTCAAGCGCACCCCGCGATGAACCCGAGGCGGCCGTCGGCGGCGACGCCCCCGCGACCCCCGCGATAATGCCGGGATGATCGGTCGTTTGACGGGCGTCATCGCGGAGAAAGCCCCTCCGCAAGTGTTGATCGATGTGGGCGGCGTCGGCTACGAAGTCGACGTGCCGATGAGCACCTTCTATCACCTGCCCCCACTGGGTGAGCGGGCCACGCTGCTGACCCATTTCGTCGTGCGCGAAGACGCGCAAACGCTCTATGGTTTCGGCACGGCGGCCGAGCGCCATGCGTTTCGCCAACTCATCAAGGTCTCGGGCGTGGGGCCGCGCATGGCCCTGTCGCTGCTGTCAGGCCTGAGCGTGGCCGAACTGGCCCAGGCCATCAGTGTGCAAGAGGCAGACCGCCTGACGCGCATTCCCGGCATCGGCAAAAAGACGGCCGAGCGATTGCTGCTCGAACTCAAGGGCAAGCTCGGCGCGGAACTGGGGGTGGCGGCCGTGTCGGTCAAAAACGAAGTGCAGGCCGACGTGCTGCAGGCCCTGGTGGCCCTGGGCTACAGCGAACGGGAGGCCGCCGCGGCCCTCAAGTCTGTGCCCGAGGACGTGGGCGTCAGTGAGGGCATCAAACTGGCGTTGAAGTCCCTTGCCAAGTGAGCCGGCGCCCATGAGCATCCAAACCGACGACTTCACGCCACCGCCACGCGCCAGGGTCGTGTCGGCGGCGCCCACCTCGCCCCAGGAAGAAGCTCTGGAGCGCGCGCTGCGCCCCAAAGGCCTGGCCGAGTATGTGGGCCAAACCAAGGCACGCGAGCAGCTCGAAATCTTCATCGGCGCGGCCAAAAAGCGCGGTGAAGCGCTGGACCACGTCTTGCTGTTCGGTCCACCGGGCCTGGGCAAGACCACGCTGTCGCACATCATCGCTCACGAACTTGGGGTCAACCTGCGCCAGACCTCCGGGCCCGTGCTCGAAAAACCCAAAGACCTGGCCGCCCTGCTGACCAATCTCGAGCGCAACGACGTGCTCTTCATCGACGAAATTCATCGTCTGAGCCCCGTGGTCGAGGAAATCCTCTATCCCGCGTTGGAGGACTACCAGATCGACATCATGATCGGCGAAGGCCCGGCTGCACGCTCGATCAAACTCGACCTGCAGCCCTTCACGCTGGTGGGGGCCACCACCCGCGCGGGCATGCTCACCAACCCTTTGCGTGACCGCTTTGGCATCGTGGCGCGGCTGGAGTTTTACACCGCCGAGGAGCTCACGCGCATCGTCACCCGGTCTGCCGGCCTGCTCAATGCCTCCATCGACCCGCAAGGCGCGATGGAAATCGCCCGACGTTCGCGTGGCACGCCGCGCATCGCCAACCGCCTGCTGCGCCGCGTGCGCGACTATGCCGAGGTCAAAGGCAACGGCCACATCGACAAAGCGATCGCCGATCGTGCCCTGGCCATGCTCGATGTGGATCCCATGGGGTTCGACGTGATGGACCGCAAACTGCTCGAAGCCGTCATCCATCGCTTCGACGGCGGTCCGGTGGGCCTGGACAACCTGGCTGCCGCCATTGGCGAAGAGCGCGACACCATCGAGGATGTCATCGAGCCCTATCTCATCCAGCAGGGCTACTTGCAACGCACCCCGCGCGGCCGCATCGCCACGGCCACGGCTTATCGGCACCTGGGCTTGGTGGCCCCCAAAAGTGGCGAGGGCGGGCTGTTCGACACTGGCCCTTGAGAAGAGGCATCGTCAGCGACATCGTCCGGCCACAGTGCGGCACGCATCCAGCCGCCGAGAAGAATCGATCGACGACCTTGCACGCGATGCCGCGGGCTCCGTGCGGCGGCCTTGACAACGGTTGTTCTGCCTCGTTGGGGTCACCGCGCCTCGCTCGATCCAAGCGGGGCCTGTTGCAGCCAATGCTGCAGACGCAGCCAGCGCCAAATCCAACCCCGACTCAGGTAGGCCTGGCGCAGTTCACGCAAGTCCAGCGAAATCGTTTGCATGAAATCCTGGCGAAACTCGCGCAGCCTGGCGGCTTGGTGTTGAGGGTGGTGCTTGGCCACATACCGGGCGGCGCCGATGTAGTTTCGGGCCGCCAAGTAAGCCAGTGCGAACTGTGCTCGAGGCGTTGGCTGAAACGGCGCCGAGGCCAGCGCTTCACGCACTCCCAGCAAAGAACGAGACATGTCCTGGGCCTTTTGCATGGACATGGTTGCCAGGATGCTGCCCTGTCGCTGACGGTATCGGATCCAGGGGCGGGCCACGTGATGGAAGCTTTGGGCGCGCAGGACCAGACGAGGGATCACCATCATGTCTTCGAAGTAGCGCCCCTGCGGGAACCGCAGATCATCGGCCCACAGATCGCGCTTGGCGATCTTGGACCACGCATGCAGATTCACTCCCTCGAGCACCCCGGCGAACAACACGGATCGGTCCGTGAGCGTGCGGCCAGACGGACCGATGAAGGTGCGTCGATGCGATTCTCCGCGTAGCCGATGCTTCAGCCGAGGGCGCTCACGCAGCACGCTGAAATCGCAAAGCACCAGGTCCGGCGCGTCACGATCGACGGTGGCTCGCAGCTCACCAATCGCGCCGGGGGCCATCAGATCGTCCGAATCCACGAACCACACATAACGCCCACATGCCGCATCCAGCATCGTATTGCGTGCCGCACTCAGCCCACGGTTGCGGTCATGGTGCAAGACGCGTAGCCGTCCCGGCCAGGACTGCTGCAGCCGCGAGATCACCTGCACAGACCCGTCGGTGGAGGCATCGTTGAGCAAGACGATTTCCACCTGCTCGTCGGCCTGCATCAGGATCGACTCCACGCAGGCCTGCAAATAGAGCTCGACGTTGTAGACGGGAATGAGAACGCTTAGCCAAGGAGAGGTGTCCATGAAGGGACTCAGGCATGAGGAGAGGTCGAACCGGCCAGCGCCAGAAACAGCGTTTCATAGCGGCGCTGCATCAGGTCCAGCCCATGTCGGTTCAGCGCCGTCTGGCGTCCTTGTCGAGCCAGCCGACTGGCTTTGGCCGCATCGGACAGCAGCTCGCACAGCGCATCGGCCAGCGCGACGGGGTCCTCATGGGGAACGAGCAGGCCATTGTGGCCGTGGTCGATGAGTTCGCGAACGCCCGGCACGGCCGTGCCCACGACGGCACAGCCGGCGGCCATGCCTTCCACCAGGGACAAGGGCATCCCCTCATAGTGAGTGGACAAAACGCAGATGCGCTGGCTCATCAGCAGACCGGGCAGGTCGCTGCAGTGCCCCAGAAAGTGAACTTGCCCGTCCAGTCCGAGGCGATGGCACAACTGCTGCGCTGCTTCGAGGTGCCGTGGCTTGCCGCCACCGGCCAGCCACACCGGGGGTGTCCACCCCCGAGTCTTCAATACCGCGATGGCCTGTAGCAAGGTGGCGTGGTCTTTTTGCTTGGCGAAGCGGGCCGCCATCACGATGCCTGGCTCACGTGCTTCGAGGGGATGCTCGTCGGCCTGCGCGAATCGCTCCAGCCGGATGCCATTGGGGATCGCCACGGTGCGATCTTGCGGGAAGCCCAGTCTCAGCAGTTGCTCGCGCACACCCTCGGAGACACCAACGATGCGCGCAGTGCGCCGGGCCAGCCAACGCGCCTGCGCCAAACGCCAAGGCGTGTAGCGCTCACGCGAGTTGTGCTCCACATGCACCAAGGCCGGCACCTTGGCCCACAGGCCGGCATACCGTCCCCAGAGGTGCTCGCTGAACCCATGTGCCACCAGTACCTGGGGCCGAAACTTGCGGCACAGGCGCACCAGTTGCCAAACCGTCAGGGCGTGGGGCCAAGACGCCACCGTGGCCACTGGCATGCCGCGCTCCTTCAGCGCGTCGATACGGGAGCGTGGCGTTTGAGGCTTGCGCCGCAAGACCAGCAAGGGTTCGGTGCGCGCGCTGGACAGTGCAGCGTCAACGAGGTCGATCGCCACCTGAGTGGCTCCCGAGAAGCCTCCGGTGACGAAATGCAAGATGCGTGGACGGTCAGGTGGGGACGACAAACGCGCGACGACAAAACGATGAGGGCCGCAAGGAAGTTGCCGCAAACTCGGCCAACCGGAGAAGGATAGCACGAGCCTGCGGGCGTCTCAGGCGGTTTGACCCACCGCAGGCGCCTGCTGTGGCGCCGAGGTGGTGCACAAGGCCGACACGCCCCACAACCCGGCCACGATCAGCGCTGCGGCGCCGACTTGCGCCCCCAGGCTGAGCGTGTGCGCCTGCCATAGGAAGGCGGCAGTGGCTCCCAACAAGGCCAAGAACAGCGTGGCGGCGGCCCATTGGGCCCAACGCGGCATCGGCGGGTCGTAGCGGTGCACCCGTGACAGATCGAAGGGAGGCTTCGGAAAGCGCTCGGCCACGTCGGCCGGGCGCCAGCCCGGTGGCTTGAACCACACGCGCAGCTTGTCGCTCCAGCGGCGCGTGCGCCAGCAATCCAGCGCCAAGTCGCGATAGACCTGCAGGTTCGCCCAGACGGGATTCCAGCTGCGCAGCGGGCTGCGCGTACCGTAAACGCAGGGCTCGCGGTCGTCCTCTTCCTCGAAGGTGCCAAACAGGCGGTCCCACAAAATCAGAATGCCGCCAAAGTTCTTGTCCAAATACTTGTCATTGACGGCATGGTGCACCCGGTGATTGCTCGGAGAACAAAACACCCGGTCGAACCAGCCCAGTTTGCCGACTTGCTGCGTGTGCACCCAGTATTGGTAGAGCAGGTCGATGAGCGCCACCACACCGAAGACCAGCGGAGGAAATCCCAGCACGGCCATGGGCAGATAGAACAGCCAGCCTCCCATCCAGCCGGAGCTGGTTTGCCGCAAAGCGGTGGACAGGTTGTAGTCCTCGCTTTGATGGTGCACCACATGGGCCGCCCAAAACAACGCACACTCGTGACCCAGGCGATGGTGCCAGTAGTAGCACAGGTCATACAGCAGCAAGCCCAGCACCCAGACCCAGAGGGCGTCGGTCGGCAAGTGCCAAAGGGCCAGATGCTGGTAAGCCACGGTGTAGATCCCGACCGTCCAAGCCTTGGTCAAGACCCCCACCACCTGACTCATGATGCCCAGGCCGATGCTGCTGAGCGCATCATTGAGCCGGTAGGTGTTGCGTCCCCGCCAGCGTCCGACGCCGTATTCCACGGCGATCAACAACAGAAAAACCGGGGTGGCCAAAACGATGATCTGTGCACCTTCCATAGGACCTTCCGCAGCCAAGCACAAATCCTCATTGTGCGCAGCTACGGGTGACCACGGGCTACGGGGAGACCCTCAGCGAGCCCGAGGCCCCTCCAGGGACTCGTCCAGCGCCATATCTTGCAGATGCTGAGTGTCGGCCCACCCCACCAGCGTGAAGCCCTCACGCGTGTACAGCAGCCGGTTGACGCTGGCGTTGGCCAATTCCCAGGTGCGTGGCGCGCGCAGGTCGATCCGTGTGGCCGCCCGATACAGACAGTCGAGCACGCCGCCGTGGGCGACCAAGGCAATCGTTTGGCCGGGATGGGCGCGGGCCAAGGCTTCCGCCTGTGTGACCACCCGCCGGTAAAAGCCGGCCAAACTCTCACCGCCTTGAGGACGGAACTCGGGGTCGCGCTGCCGCCATCGCTGCGCTTGCTCGGGCCATTGCGTCTCGATCTCGCGGAAGGTCCGACCCTCGAAATGACCGAAGGCGCGCTCGCGCAAGCCCGGCACGGCGTGCACCGGCAAACCGGTGAGCTCGGCCACGGCCTGCGCCGTCTGCCGAGCGCGGCTCAGATCGCTGCTGTACAGCGCGTGCAAGCCTTCATCGACCAGGGCCCGAGCCAAACGCGCGGCCTGGCGCCGTCCCGTGTCATTGAGCGGGATGTCCAGGTGACCCTGGATTCGGGCATCGACATTCCAGGCGGTCTCGCCATGGCGGATGGCCACGATGCGGGTAGGGAGCGGATCGGACATGCAAGACAGGACGCAGGACGGCGCAACGCGGGCGGGGGGGGCGTTGGAAACGACGCCACCGACCGTCCAGCGGGACGGTCAGCCAGCGCGCAGGCGCCGATTCAGCGTGTAGGTGCCTACGAAAGATGCCGAGCCTAGCACATGCCCGGTGATGGCTTGGCGCACTTGCGCGCCGGTGAACGCTCCTTCGACAGGGCAGCGAGCCACATCCAATGCAAACAGCGTGAACACGTAGTGGTGCACGAGAGCATCATTGAACGGAGGGAAGGGGCCGTCATAGCCGAAATACGAGCCCGCCATGTCAGGATTGCTGGCAAACCAACCCGTGTAATCGTTCAGGCCGTGCCGCGCCCCATGCAGGGTGGCCGGTCCGGGCTTGCCCCGAGGCGTGAACCCTCTGGAGAACTCGCCTTCGCCGATCTCGCTCAATGTGGGCGGCAAATCGACCATCACCCAATGGAAAAAGTCCACCCGCGGCAGGTCGGCTGGCACTTCCCGGTCGGGCTGATTGACGTCCTCGCCCCGGCTGGGCACGTCCGGATCGTGACACATCAACACCAGTGATTGCGTGCCCGCGGGCAGCCCACTCCAAGCCAAATGGGGGTTGAGATTGTCCGAGAACGTCACGCCACCCTGCGCATCCGGGCGTCCGGCCGCGTAGCGCTCGGGGATGGCTTGTCCATCGTTCCAGCTCTGGCTCCACAGTTTCATGTTGCTCTCCTGTCAGGCAAGGGTGGGCTTCATACCCCCCAGACGATTTCCTTGTCGGCGGCATGACAGCGCCGGATCATCTCGATCAGGGGCCACAAGCGCTGCCGCAGGCTCACGTCCTCGGGCGGCGGAAGGCTGTGCCCTTCGGCCTGGGCCTCTTGCTCGGCTTGGCGTCGGGCATGTTCTTCCTGCGCGATGGCCTGCTCCAGCGCGCTCAACGCGGCTGGCATCTCCTGCGGCAAGAGAATGCCCTTTTGCCCCGGGGGCTTGCCGATCAGGCGCATCACATGGTCCCCGTGCGCAGACGTCATGATCACCTCGGCGGCGGCCTTGGACTTGAATTTGTACAGCATCGATGTCCCGCCTCAACGGTACATGTATTCCCGGTTGAAAGGATAGGCCGATTGCGCCCCGCGCATCGAGCCCTCGTCCACAGACCCACTGGGCCGCGCCGCCAACAGTTGGAACAGCGAAATCCACCCCTGCTCGAAACTCATTGCGCAACCCGCCAGATACAGACGATAGGCGCGCACCGTTTTGTCGTTGGTGAGCGCGCGCGCCCGCTCCAGCTGGGCCTCCAGCGCATCGGACCAGGCCCACAACGTGCGTGCGTAGTGAGGCCGAAGGTTCTCCGCATCCAGGAGCTCCAGCCCCCCGGCGCTCAGTGCTTGGGTCACCTCCGAGACATGCTCCAGCTCGCCGCCGGGAAAAATGTACTTCTCGATGAAATCCCCCATGCCGGCGCCGAGCTGGGCATTGTGCAGTCCAGCGGCGGTGATCCCGTGATTCATCACCAGGCCGCCCGGGATCAGCAGGCGGCGGATCTTGTCGAAGTAGCTCACCAGCTGAGCCCGCCCGACATGCTCGAACATGCCCACCGAGGCGATGCGATCATAGGGAGTGTCTTCCGGCACGTCGCGGTAATCCCGCAAATGCATTTGCACCCGTCCGCGCAAGCCCAGTTCGTCGATCAGCCGGTTGACATACGCATGCTGATTGCGCGACAGCGTGATCCCCTCGGCCTTCACATCGTAGTGTTGAGCCGCCCATAACAGCAAGCCGCCCCAGCCCGCGCCGATGTCCAAAAAGCGCTGACCGGGCCCGAGCCGCAGCTTGCGGCAGATGTGATCGAGCTTGGCCTCCTGCGCCTGGGCCAGCGTCATGTCCGACTCACGGAAATACGCGCAGGAATACACCCGCCTCGGATCCAGCCACAGCGCGTAGAAATCGTCCGACACATCGTAGTGAAACTCGATCTGCCGCGCGTCGCGCGCCTTGTGGTGGCGCCAGCGCGAGCGCACCGATCGCCACCAACGCTGCCACCAACCCGGCTGCCCTCGTGCGACCGGGTTGCCCACCAAAGCGGCTGCCACGGCCATCAAGTCACGCATGTGGCCGTCGATGTCGAGCTGGCCCATCACATACGCGTCGGCCATCGCGCCGATCTGTCCGCGCGCCAAGGCGGCCAACCAGCGCGGCTCATGGAGCTTCAGCCGTACCGCTGCATCGCGGGCGCCGGCGCTGCCGCCGGGCCACTGCAGCGCCACCGGACGTGGCAAACCTTCCAGTTTCTGCTCGATCAGGCCCGCAAGCCCTGACATGATGTGGTCCTCCACAAGCTGGGTCATGCATGAGAGATGCGCCGCTGACAGGCGCTGCACTTGCCCCCGAGTCTGACCGATGCAGGCCGGCTCCTGCAAGGACGGCGGTGCGCTATGCGGACCGGCTGCAAGCGGCCGGGCCGCGGTCAACCCTCATGACCGCTGCAGGCAGCGCTGCTAGCATCTGGGCATGACCCTCCAAGTCTTCGGATTGCCCGTTGCGCGCGGTGTGGCCATCGGTAAAGCGGTCCTGGTGGCCTCCAGCCGAGTGGACGTGGCCCACTACTTCATCAGCCCTGACCGTGTCGAGGCGGAGATCGACCGGCTGCGCCAGGCTCGCGATGCCGTGGCCGAAGAGCTGGCCGGTCTCAAACGCGACATGCCCGCCGATGCGCCGACTGAGTTGGCGGCCTTGCTCGATGTCCACCTGATGCTGTTACACGACGAGGCGCTGACCGGGGCCACCAAACAATGGATCGTCGAGCGTCATTACAACGCCGAATGGGCCCTGTCGGCCCAGCTCGAAGTCCTGGCGCGCCAATTCGACGAAATGGAAGATGACTACCTGCGCGAGCGCAAAGCCGACATCGAGCAGGTCGTCGAACGCTTGCTGCGCGTGCTCGGGCGCAACGGCTCGGTATTGGCGGCCCCGCCGGCGCCCGCCCCGCACGACTGGGGAGGGGAGGACCCCCTCGTGCTCATCGCCAATGACATTGCGCCGGCCGATATGCTGCAGTTCAAGCGCAGCGTCTTTCAGGGCTTCGTCACCGACGTGGGGGGTAAGACCTCGCACACCGCCATCGTCGCGCGCAGCATGGGCATCCCCGCCGTGGTCGGTGCTCGAGAAGCCAGCCATCTCATCCGTCAGGACGACTGGGTCATCATCGATGGCGACGCCGGGGTGGTCATCGTCGATCCGTCGCCCATCATCCTGGAGGAATACCGCTTTCGTCAGCGCCAAAGCGAACTCGAACGCGAGCGTTTGGCGCGCTTGCGGCACACGCCGGCCGTCACGCTCGACGGTGAGCGCGTCGAGCTGCTGGCCAACATCGAGCTGCCGCAAGATGCGCCCAGCGCGTTGCAAGCCGGCGCCGTCGGCGTGGGGCTGTTCCGCACCGAGTTTCTCTTCATGAACCGCAACGGCGCTTTGCCCGGTGAAGACGAACAGTTCGAGGCCTACCGGGCCGTCGTGCAGGCCATGCAAGGGCTGCCCGTGACCATACGCACGATCGACATCGGCGCCGACAAGCCCCTGGAGCGCATGTCTCACAACGAGTTGCGCCACGAACACACCCTCAACCCAGCGATGGGCTTGCGCGCGATCCGCTGGAGTTTGTCCGAACCCAGCATGTTTCGCATGCAGTTGCGCGCCATCCTGCGAGCCAGTGCGTACGGCAAGGTGCGCTTGTTGATTCCCATGCTCACCCATCTGGGTGAGGTGCGTCAGACCTTCGAGGCCCTGGCGCGGGCCAAGCAGCAACTCAGCGACGCGGGTCAGCCCTACACCGATGTCGAAGTGGGGGCCATGATCGAGGTGCCCGGGGCGGCCTTGCAGGTCGAGCGCTTCTTGCGATATTTCGACTTCGTCTCCTTGGGCACCAACGACCTCATCCAGTACACGTTGGCCATCGACCGCGCCGACGAGGCCGTGGCGCACCTATACGATCCTTGGCATCCTGCGGTACTGCGTCTGGTGGCCGACACCATCGCCTGCGCTCGGGCCGCGGGCAAAGCCGTGAGCATTTGCGGCGAGATGGCCGGCGATCCTGCGTTCACGGCCTTGTTGCTGGGCATGGGCTTGCGCAGCTTCTCGATGCATCCCTCGCAAATCGCCACCATCAAGCAGCGCATCCTGCGTGTGGACACGCGTCGTCTGGCGCAACACGTGCAGACCGTGCTGGCCAGCGAGAACCCGCAGGAAACCTGCGGACAGCTGCTGCGGCCCGAGCTTGTCCGCGAGCACACCCTCGCCCACTGAAGGCCGTGCCGCGTCACCGGGTGGGAGCCTGGGGGGCTGGCACGACCACTCGAAAGTGTGCTAAAGTTTCTGTCTTCGCTGCGATACGGACAACTGAGCAGCGCGCCGAGGCGACGAAGAGTCCCGGTGGCGCAAGTTCAAGTGAAGCAAAGCAGACGAAATAACCGAGCACTTGACAAGGAAATAAGAATCTTGCAATAATCTCGGTCTTCGCTGATCACTGATTGGCGACGCAAACGAAGCGAAGGTTTTGTTTGTGGTGTGGGTTCTTTAACAAGATACAGCCGATAAGCGTGGGCGTTTGAGGCGGATGCCTTGTGGGGAAGTTGAAAGACTTTCCTGAACGCTCACGGAAGCAGAAGTGAAGTTCACTTCAATTCCGGATGAGTTTTAGAGATCGAACTGAAGAGTTTGATCCTGGCTCAGATTGAACGCTGGCGGCATGCTTTACACATGCAAGTCGAACGGCAGCGGGTCCTTCGGGATGCCGGCGAGTGGCGAACGGGTGAGTAATGCATCGGAACGTACCCAGTCGTGGGGGATAACTACTCGAAAGAGTAGCTAATACCGCATACGACCTGAGGGTGAAAGCGGGGGACCGCAAGGCCTCGCGCGATTGGAGCGGCCGATGTCGGATTAGCTAGTTGGTGGGGTAAAGGCTTACCAAGGCGACGATCCGTAGCTGGTCTGAGAGGACGGCCAGCCACACTGGGACTGAGACACGGCCCAGACTCCTACGGGAGGCAGCAGTGGGGAATTTTGGACAATGGGCGCAAGCCTGATCCAGCCATGCCGCGTGCGGGAAGAAGGCCTTCGGGTTGTAAACCGCTTTTGTCAGGGAAGAAAAGCTCTGGGCTAATACCTCGGAGTGATGACGGTACCTGAAGAATAAGCACCGGCTAACTACGTGCCAGCAGCCGCGGTAATACGTAGG
Source organism: Caldimonas manganoxidans ATCC BAA-369 (assembly GCF_000381125.1). Taxonomy (GTDB): domain Bacteria; phylum Pseudomonadota; class Gammaproteobacteria; order Burkholderiales; family Burkholderiaceae_C; genus Caldimonas; species Caldimonas manganoxidans. Next base: position 213 of record NZ_KB905948.1, on the reverse strand, counting down.
GTGCGAGCGTTAATCGGAATTGCTGGGCGTAAAGCGTGCGCAGGCGGTTGTGCAAGACAGATGTGAAATCCCCGGGCTTAACCTGGGAACTGCATTTGTGACTGCACGGCTAGAGTGCGGCAGAGGGGGATGGAATTCCGCGTGTAGCAGTGAAATGCGTAGATATGCGGAGGAACACCGATGGCGAAGGCAGTCCCCTGGGCCTGCACTGAC